>JAZULJ010000030.1:0-53415 GCA_045603045.1 Alistipes sp. | reverse complement strand
AATAAGTCGATAACAGAGCTATCTTGACGTAGCTCTCAAGCCGCTACTTAGCGTATGACACCGAGCGAGTCTCGCGGATAACAGTAATCTTAACCTGACCAGGATAGGTCATCTCATCCTGAATCTTCTTAGCTATGTCGTGTGACAATGCCTCAGACTCCTGGTCCGAGAGCTTATCGGCACCTACAATAACCCTAAGCTCGCGGCCCGCCTGAATAGCGTAGGTCTTGATAACACCAGGGTACGACAGGGCGATGCTCTCCATCTCCTTAAGACGCTTGATATATGACTCTACAACCTCGCGACGAGCACCTGGACGCGCACCCGAGATAGCATCACACACCTGAATAATTGGGGCGATGAGCGAGGTCATCTCGGTCTCGTCGTGGTGAGCACCGATAGCATTACATACATCGGGCTTCTCCTTATACTTCTCGGCGAGCTTCATACCGATAATTGCGTGTGGCAATTCGGGCTCATCATCGGGCACCTTACCTATATCGTGCAACAGACCGGCACGGCGCGCAGCCTTGGGATTGAGGCCCAACTCGGCAGCCATGATGCCTGCGAGGTTGGCAGTCTCGCGTGCGTGCTGCAAGAGGTTCTGGCCATATGACGAGCGGTACTTCATTTTACCGATAAGGCGGATGAGCTCGGGGTGCAAGCCGTGGATGCCGAGGTCGATGGTGGTACGCTTACCCACCTCGATAATCTCCTCCTCAATCTGCTTCTTAACCTTTGCCACAACCTCCTCGATGCGTGCGGGGTGGATACGTCCATCGGTTACAAGCTGGTGGAGTGCCAGACGTGCTATCTCGCGACGTACGGGGTCGAAGCCCGAGAGGATGATAGCCTCAGGGGTGTCATCAACGATAATCTCAATACCCGTAGCAGCCTCCAAAGCACGAATGTTACGACCCTCACGGCCGATGATGCGTCCCTTGACCTCGTCCGAGTCAATATTGAACACCGTAACGGCATTCTCGATGGCGGTCTCGGTAGCAACACGCTGGATAGAGGCTACGACGATACGCTTAGCCTCCTTCGTAGCTGAGAGCTTGGCCTCCTCGATAGTCTCGGCGATGTATGCCGCAGCGTCGGCCTTAGCCTCATTCTTCATATTCTCGATAAGGATGTTCTTGGCATCCTCGGAGCTCATGCCCGAAATCTGTTCGAGGCGCACATTCTGCTCCTTGATGACGCCGGCAAGCTCCTCCTTGCGTGCCTCGATACCCTGCAACTGCTGGTCGAGCTGCTCGCGACGACGGTCGCACTCCGACGATTTCTTATCCAACTCGCGCTCCTTCTGCTGCAAGTTGTTTTCGAGCTGCTTGGCACGCTGCTCACTCTGCTGCAACTTCTGGTTGCGCTCGTTGACGTGGCGGTCGTGCCCACTCTTGAGCTGGATGAACTTCTCCTTGGCCTGAAGTATCTTCTCTTTCTTTATCATTTCGCCGTCGGCCTCCGCCTTTTGAACGATAGCCTTGGAGCGTGCCTTAACAGTCATATAGGCGGCAACGCCACCCACAATGGCACCGACAACAACTCCGGCGATTATCAATGCTATATCCATATTGATAATGTTTAAGTGTTATATATATATATTAATTAATGTGTGTTTCAACAAAAAACCGCATGGACTCCTTAACTTGTTTGACGAATCCGCGGATAAGTCATAGGTGGGGCTCCGTGGCTCGCAATCTTCCACCGGTATCGCAGCGCGACACACCACAGAGGGTCGAGGCCTGATTTTGATACATTCACGAGAGTTGTCCCAATGTTATATAAAATGTACAGTTCGCAAAGCTTTTAAGGAATCTATGCGGGATAGATTGTCTATGTAAAGAACGTCGATGTCGTCAAGGCCGACACCCCGCCATGATACTATTTCTACTTAATATAGTTGCGAATACGCGCTTCGAGGGCATGTAGCTCCTCTACATCGACGTCGCCAAGCGACGACTGCTGCTGCGTATTGAGCAACAACATGGTAATAACCAGCGCAGCCATGGCCAAACGGTCAGTGGCATCGAAGTTGGGTACACGGGCACACTCGGCAATCTTAGTATTAAGACGCTTCGCGGCCTCACGATAGAGTTCCTCCTTCTCGGGCTCGATGCTCATGGGGTAGCTACGACCTGCAATCGAGAGATTTATCTTAATCTTACCTTCAGCCATCGTGGTTAATCGTTATCCTGTTGTTCGCGCGTCATCTGGGCTATGCACTTATCAACTTCCCGCAATAAACTGTTGACACGTGCTCGCGCCCTCTCCACGCTGCCTGCCGAGGAGCGCATGCCTGCCGTAAGTTCCAAACCGCGTATGCGGCTCTCCTGCTCACGCACCCTCTCCTCCAAACGACGCTTCTCGGCAATGACCTTATCGCGCTCCGCAACCAACTTGCGGCACTCACCCATGATACGTGAGTGGTCGGCAATAAGCCTCTCAACCTGCTCTTGCAGTCGTTTTACTATCTCTTTATCGGCCATAGGGCAGCAATAACATTTATTTCTCGCTCAAAGATAATAATTTCTTCGCTAATATCAAAATTTTACACCGAAATTCCACTACTCGGGTGTTCACTTTCAACTACACAAGAAGCGTGGCGTAGAGGTCGTAATCCTCAGCATCGGTGATGCGCACATCGTAGAAACGTCCACGCAGCAGACGCTTACCGCAGCTGTCGATGACTAACTCCTGGTCCACCTCGGGTGAATCGTACTCCGAGCGACCGATGTAGAAGTCGCCCTCCTTGCGGTCGATGATAACACGCATGACCTGACCCACACGACGACCATTATTTTCAAGCGAGATACGCTCCTGCAAACGCATGATGCGGTCCACGCGCGACCGCTTAACATCCTCAGGGACATCATCCGTGAGGCGTGTTGCCGAGTAGGTACCCTCCTCCTCGGAGTAGGCAAAGACACCAAGGCGGTCGAAGCGACAATCACGCACAAACTGCTGCAACTCCTCAAAGTCGGCCTCGGTCTCGCCAGGGTAGCCTACAAGAAGCGTGGTGCGCAGTGCAATATCGGGGATAGAGGCACGTAGCTTTGCAACAAGACGATAGGCATCGTCCTTCGTGTGGCGACGCTTCATCAGCGTAAGCTGATTATTCGAGATATGTTGGAAGGGGATATCCAGGTAACGACATATCTTTTTCTCGCGCGCCATGACCTCGATGACATCATCCGGGAACTCTGTGGGATAGGCGTAGTGCAAACGTATCCACTCTATCTTCTCGATGCGGCATAGGCGCTCCAAGAGCTCGGCCAAACGGCGCTCGCCATAGAGGTCGAGGCCATAGTATGTGGTATCCTGCGCGATGACCATAATCTCTCTTACACCCTTGTCGGCCAAGGCCTCGGCCTCGCGGATGACATCCTCGATGGGTACCGAGCGATGACGACCGCGGATAAGAGGTATGGCACAGTAACCACACATCCAGTTGCAGCCCTCGGCGATTTTGAGATAGGCATAGTGCGACGGCGTTGACACCTCGCGCACGGTCTCCAACTCCTTGCGATACTTTGCGCCAAGACGTGCCACGATATCTGCCCAGTCGTTGACACCGAAGAAGTCATCGACCTCGGGGAGCTCCTCGCGAAGAGCATCGGCATAACGCTGCGAGAGGCAGCCTATGACGAAGAGTTCCTCAATCTTACCCGCCTCTTTGAGGGCGGCGGCACGCAGTATGGTGTCGATAGACTCCTGCTTGGCGTCGCCGATGAAGCCACAGGTGTTGATGACCACAACATCGGTATCCGTGCGGTCGCTGTCGAAGACTATCTTATAGTCCATCGCCGCAAGTTGGGCTGCAAGGTGCTCCGAATCTACGGTATTCTTCGAGCAGCCGAGAGTGATGATATTTATCTTTTTCACGTTCCGTAGGATTATTTATTCTCGCCAAAGAGTGCACGTACAAACTCGTAGCGGTCGAACATTTTAAGCTGGTTGATGCCCTCACCAATGCCGATATATCGCACCGGTATATTGAACTTATCACTGATGCCGATGACCACACCACCCTTAGCCGTGCCATCGAGTTTGGTTATTGTCAGCGACGTAACCTGCGTGGCCTCGGTGAACTGCTTGGCCTGCTCAAAGGCATTCTGCCCCGTCGAGCCATCGAGGACGAGCATAACCTCGTGCGGTGCGTCGGGGATAACCTTCGACATGACGTTGCGTATCTTCGTGAGCTCTTTCATAAGGCCAATCTTATTGTGGAGACGTCCCGCTGTGTCAATTAGCACCACGTCGGCGCCATTAGCCACTGCTGAGCGTAGGGTATCGTACGCAACAGAGGCGGGGTCAGAGCCCATATCCTGGCGTATCATCGTGGCTCCGGCACGCTCCGCCCACACTGCGAGCTGGTCGATAGCCGCAGCACGGAATGTATCGGCAGCACCGATATAGACCTTACGGCCGGCACGCGTAAGTTGCGCCGCCAGCTTACCAATTGTTGTGGTCTTACCCGCGCCATTAACGCCCACAACCATAAGCACATAGGGCATACCCTCCTTAACCTCGATGCCGAAGTTCTCGGTAGTGCGGTGCGACTCCTCCATGAGTGATGCTATCTCCTCGCGAAGGATGGCGTGCAACTCCTCGGTATTCATATACTTATCGCGTGCCACGCGTGCCTCAATGCGCTCGATAATCTTCACCGTGGTATCAACACCCACATCCGAGGTTATGAGCACCTCCTCCAAGTCGTCCAGCACATCGGCATCTACCGTTGTGCGACCTGCGATGGCACGCCTAAGCTTACCGAAAAAGCCCTCCTTGGTCTTTTCCAAGCCCGCTTCGAGCTCTTTGCGCTCCTCCTCAACGGCAGCCTCCTGCTGCTCGGCCATCTCCGGGGTTACAACAACCTCCTCCGAGTCCTCTTTCTTCTTTTTGAATAAGTCAAAAAATCCCATGTTTATCCTCTGTTTTAGTTAATTTTCGCAGTATCGTTACTCGCTATACAACAGATATTTGCGTCGCTGCTCCTTGAAGCGCTCGACATCCTCCGCCCAGCGCGCCTTAATCTCCTCTGCCGTGGCTCCCTCGATAATCATCTCACGCACCCACTCTACACCTATGAGTTTCTCGAACATCGGCGTAAAGAACTTATCGCCCATATTGAGGTCGCGGTAGGCATCGATAACATAACGCAACGTGAGTCCCTCGCGCCATATATCCTCGTTAGACAGAGTGCGCAAGTCCTCGCCGTAGCACACCTTACCACTGTGGGGTGGCGTGCGCGAGCCCTCGTTAGGCGCGGGCGTGAACTCAAAAGCACGTCCACTCATTGCCGGGTGTCCATAAATCTCAAAGGGGGCGTCTGTACCACGTCCCAGGCTCACCACCGTACCTTCAAAGAGACATGTCGAGGGGTAGAGATATATGGAGTGCTGCGTAGGTAGGTTGGGCGACGGCGCTATGGGCAATATGTAGTGCGTCGTGTGGTCATAGTTACGACACTTTACTACCGTCAGCTTAGCAGGCTTTGCCCACCCCTCACCGATAGCCATACACGCTATCTCGCCCATCGTCAGGCCGTGTACCACAGGTATAGGCAACCACCCCACGCCCGACTTATACTTCATATCGAGCGTCGGGCCATCGACATAGTGTCCATTGGGGTTTGGTCTGTCGAGCACGATGACCTCGACACCAAAGTCGGCACAAGCATCGACCATGCGTAGCATGGATATATAATATGTGTAGAACCTCAGTCCCACATCCTGCATATCGACAATGAGCACATCAAATGAGCACATCGCACCATCCGACGGACGCTTCGTATTGCCGTTGTATAGCGAGAGAATAGGTATCTGCGTACGCTCATCCACCGAGTTGGCCACAGCAGCACCCGCCTCAGCCCTACCTCGGAAGCCATGCTCAGGCGAGAAGATGCCGACGATATCGATACCCTCGCGGTGCAACATATCTACGACATGCTCCTCAGCAGAGAACATCGCCGTATGGTTTGCCAACACCGCCACACGACGACCACGCAACGTGGGCATGTAGGCCGCAGTGTCGGTGGCACCCACCAACACCTCGGCACGCTCCTCCTCAACGTTGCATGACACCTCGTGCTGCTCAGTGCGCGCACCCTGCGAGGTGCCGCACGAGGCCACGAACATAGCCGTAAGTAATATCGCCAATAACTCTCTCATAGCCGTTTAATACTGCATCAGATACTCCTTGATGAATCCGTCGAGGTCGCCATCCATCACCGCATCGACATTCGATGTCTGATAGCCCGTACGGTGGTCCTTCACACGGCGGTCATCAAAGACGTAGCTACGTATCTGCGAGCCCCACTCTATGCGCTTCTTTGTTGCTTCGAGTGCCTGCTGTGTCGCCATGCGCTTATCTAACTCCCTTTGGTATAGCTTCGAGCGCAGTATGCGCATGGCATTCTCGCGGTTCATAAGCTGCGAACGTGTCTCCATGTTCTCGATGAGAAACTCCACGGGCTCTCCCGTCTCAGCATCCTTGCCGTGGTAGCGTAGGCGCACCGCCGTCTCCACCTTATTTACGTTCTGACCTCCCGCACCACTCGAACGGAAGGTGTCCCACTCGTAGTCCGCCGGCGAGATATTTATCTCAATGGTATCATCCACCGCAGGCGATATAAATACCGAGGCGAATGTCGTCTGTCGCTTGTTGTTGGCATTGAATGGCGATAGGCGCACCATGCGGTGCACACCACTCTCACTACGCAGATATCCGTAGGCATACTCACCCTCGAACTCCAAGGTACACGACTTCACGCCCACCTCCTCGCCAGCCTGGTAGTTGGCCACCTTCACCGTGTAGCCGTGAGCCTCACCCCAGCGCGTGTACATGCGCATAAGCATCTGCGCCCAATCGAGCGCCTCGGTGCCTCCGGCGCCGGCGTTTATGTCCATTATTGCGCCAAGCCTATCCTCCTTACCCGAGAGCATCTGTCTCAGCTCCGACTTCTCGACAGCCTCTACCGCCGCGCCATACTGCGCCTCGGCCTCGGCCTCTGTGAGCACTCCCTCTGCCACAAAGTCGGCGACGAGCAGCAGGTCGTCTGCGGCACGCCTGAGCGCCGCGTAGTCGTCTATCAGAGTCTTGATGTCTGCAACCTTTTTGAGCTGCTTACGCGCCGCCTCGGGGTCATCCCAAAAGTTGGGCTCCTCGGTGCGCTCCTGCTCGTTTTGGAGGTCTATGAGTCGCTGCTCGATGTCTATGGAGTACGCAAGACGCTCCACACGCTGACGTATGTCGTTTATCTGTTCCTGAGTTATCATCTATACAAGTTTTTCGTGTTGTGGCATGCAACCCTGCTACCTACAACTCGGAGTAGAAAGGCATGAAAAGTATATTGACACGGATGGGGGTGTACTTGGCGTACATCCCCATTCGGGGCAATGAACTTGGTGCCGCAGATGCGCCCTTATCACGGTAAAGAACCAATTTATCGTCAGAAGGGTTACAGATGTGGTGCCAAGTCGAAATTGACACGGATGGGGGTGTACTTGGTGTACATCCCCATTCGGGGCAATGAGCTTGGTGCCGCAGATGCGCCCTTATCACGATAAATTACATGAGTTCCCAATCATACCCATCCTTACGATCCTTAACGCGAACGCCGATGGCCATGAGTTCATCACGTATCCTATCCGATGTAGACCAATCCTTAGCGGCCTTAGCCTCCATACGCATATTGAGCAGCATCTCTACCAGAGGTGTTACCATATCCTTACCGCCCGTCTCGGCAGCCTTCTCGTTGCGAAGGCCGAGAATATCGAAGACATAGCGGTTCACGGTGCTCTTCAACGCATCAAGGTCCTCGGCAGTAAATGTCTGCTGACCCTCAGCCGCCTGGTTGATGATACGCACCCAGTCGAAGAGTGCCGAGATAACCATCGGCGAGTTAAGGTCGTCGGCCATAGCCTCGCTACAACGCCTCTCCAACTCCGCAACATCGGCCGTAGAGCACTCCGCAGGCTTAATCTTCGCCAAGGCATCAACACCCTTCATCAGGCGGTCGAGGCCCTTCTCAGCAGCCTGCAACGCCTCGTTCGAGAAGTCGAGCGTAGAGCGGTAGTGCGCCTGCAAGACGAAGAAGCGGATAGTCATAGGCGTATAGGCCTGTGCCAGGATGGGATGGTTGCCCGTGAATAGCTGCTCCAAGGTGATGAAGTTACCGAGCGACTTACCCATCTTCTGACCGTTGATGGTAATCATGTTGTTATGCACCCAGTAGCGTGCCGAGTCCTTGCCGAGAGCGGCTGTTGACTGCGCAATCTCGCACTCATGGTGCGGGAACATGAGGTCCATACCGCCACCGTGGATATCGAACTGCTCACCGAGGTACTTGGTACTCATCGCCGAGCACTCCATGTGCCAACCGGGGAAGCCGTCGCTCCAAGGCGAGGGCCAGCGCATGATATGCTCCGCCGAGGCTCTCTTCCACAGCGCAAAGTCGAAGGAGTGGCGCTTGTCGCTCTGGCCGTCGAGTTCACGCGTGTTGGTAACAATATCGTCGAGGTTACGTCCCGAGAGACGTCCGTAGTGGTGGTCGCGATTATACCTCTCGACATCGAAGTATATCGAGCCGTTAGACTCGTAGGCGTAGCCCGCATCGAGGATACGCTGAACCATCTCTATCTGCTCGATGATATGTCCCGAGGCGTGGGGCTCAATCGAGGGCGAGAGCACGCCAAGCTCGCGCATGGCAGCATGGTAGCGCTCCGTGTAGTAGTGGGCAATCTCCATGGGCTCGAGCTGTTCGAGACGCGCCTTCTTAGCAATCTTATCCTCGCCTTCGTCGGCATCCTGCTCAAGATGTCCTACGTCGGTGATATTACGCACGTAGCGCACCTTGTAGCCCAACGACTGCAAGTAGCGAAACAGAAGGTCGAAGGTTACCGCAGGGCGCGCATGACCCAGGTGCGGATCGCCATATACGGTGGGGCCGCATACGTACATACCCACATGCTCGGCATTGATAGGCTCAAACGTCTCCTTGCAGCGTGTGAGCGTGTTGTATAAAACAATCTTTTCCATCGTGTTTATCTATTTGTTTTTGTCTTATTCGTACATTTCGTAGAGCACACTCTCCACCTCCGGGCGATAGCAGAAGTCCTCGATTTTGTGCATCACTGCCTCATCCACAGGCATCCGCTGGTAGATATCGAGCAGCGTACCCGCATGGAGTTTTATGAGTGCCATGCGCGGGTCTGTGTGGTCGGTAGGCGTAACGCGATTGATAGCATCGACATAGCGGCTTACCATATCGCTAAACACTATCTGACGGGGCATCAACGGCGACTTATGCTCCATATCGGCAACGGCAGCGTAGCTACCCGCCATGCTCTCCGAGAGGTTGAGGATATCGACAATATCCTGCACGGCATTGTAGAGATTGTCGCTGATGGTCGGTGTAAAGTTCTCACGCGATGCGAAGCGTAGGTAGTGGTCAACCCACTCACCTCGCAACGCGATATACTCGGCAGCATATATATCTCCCTTTGCGAAGGCAGCCTCCGCCTTGTCATACTCCTCGTCGCTATAAGCGCATAACTTCGTCTGCTCGGCAACATCTTCGCCACGATGCTCTGCCGTAGCCATAAGCTCCTCAACACGGTCGGACAGAGCGTAGAAATAGGCAAAGGCATCACCCTCATCGACGATATTGCTGCTCATATCCAACTTATCATCGAGCTGCGCAACAACCTCCTCGAGGAAGAGCGTGGCATTGTAGAGATACTGCAAGCCTACGGCATAGTAGCCGCGTACATAGGCCATAGCTGCACTATGCGTATATTCGACATTGCTTGCGGGGAGCACCTCCGTACCTCTATCGAGCAGCGCCTCGGCCTTGGCAAGGTCGCCCTCATGATTACGACGTGCAAAGCCCAGGGCTACACGAGCGAAGTTGTCTCGTGCGCGCGACGCCGAGAGGTTGTAGCGGTAGAAATAATCGACATAGACGCTCTTATCGGCAAGGTTACCATAGCGCAAAGGCTGCTGCAACGAGTCCTCGACACTCTCGTCCATGAAGAGCGGGTAGAGGGCATCGATATTCATCATGCCGGTATCGCCACCACGCGTATAGGGGGTCTTGATAGGCACAAACGTATAGCAGTAGCCATCGAAGCGGGCATAATCGACAATACCATAGTCCTGCATGAGGTGCGACTGCGTGAATGCGAGAGGTCGCTGCCATGCGAAGTTGGCAAAGAGGTCGAGCATGAGGAGGTGATCCTTGGATATAACCGAGTCGGAGATGTTGATATATACCCTATCCTCCATGATGTCGCGCTCCTGCTCGCGAACGATACCCGACGCTATGGCGGCATCCTTATCCACATCAATATAGTAGCGCGAGGCACCAAGCAGATAATCGACATCCTCGCCATCAACGTAGCTATCCATCTTGGGACGCAGCTTACCCACCATGCGGTAGTCTGCGGCCTGCTCCGCGAGAGCTATCTTCTCTCCATCGGCAAGAATACACATGCGACCGTCGTTGATGACGAGCGTCATGGGCTCATCCGAGATGAAGAGACGTATAGCATCCGTGAGGTTAAGCTCCGCAGAGGCTGTGATGCTATCGTTTAGGGCGTAGTACTCATCGATAAGCGTGTAGTCCTCGACAAACGCCTTGTTGCCGACGATAGCATCGTAGAGGTTATAGGCATCGTCGAGTTCGCCATATAGCGTCATAAACTGACTATCGGGTTCACGACCGGCATCGACATACTGTTGCAAGGTTGGTTCCAACTCCTCGATGACACTTATGCAATCCGAGAGCAGCGAGTTACACTCTGCGTAGCTGAGCTTCAAGGTATGCTTCTTGTTTTGGCTATCCTGATAGGAGATGGTGTAGGCTCCCGTATTCTCGATACGGCGCTTCTCACGGCTCAACAGACGAGCCTCACTTGTATCCAGAACATCGACAACATTTGCCACCAACGTCCAGTCGTTCACAAAGCTATACTTCGTCGAGGGGATGGTAAAGGGCACCGCCGGGGCATCGTTTGCTGCAATCTTCATCTCATCGACATACCACTCGCCACCCAAGTACGACGAGTTCATGACACGCACATCTTTACGCACGCCCTCAACCTCCTGGCAGTACCATAGCGGGAAGGTATCGTTATCGCCATAGTTGATGATGATGGCATTCCTGGGTGCCGTCTGTAAGTAGTTCCAGCCGAGGTCGCGCGCCATATATCGTCCCGAGCGGTCGTGGTCATCCCAATTTTCTGCGGCAAGCACCACGGGGACACTCATACCAAGGACGACAGCCACCGATGCGGTATAGATAAACGGTCGCTGGCTCTTAGCGCGTGCCACCAAAAGCGAGAGCAAGTCGCCGATAGCCAACACACCGAGGCCGAGCCATATAGAGAAGGCATAGAAGGCGCCGGCATACACGTAATCACGCTCACGAGGCTCGTTAGGCGAAGTATTGAAATATACAACCAGGGCGATACCCATCATCACGAAGAGCAGCATCACCACAATCCAGTTGCGCCAGTCGCGATTAAGCTGATAGATAAGACCCATGAGGCCGAGTAGGAACGGCAGGAAAAAGTAGGTGTTGCGGGCACGGTTGCCAGCCATATCCGAGGGCAGGTTATCCTGAGGACCGCAGAACCTCTCGTCGATAAAGTCGATGCCCGAGAGCCAGCCACCATGCAGATAGGTGCCATTCTCATCCTTTTGAAGCTGTACATCATCCTGACGACCCACGAAGTTCCACATGAAGTAGCGCCAGAACATATCGCCCATCTGATAGTCGAAGAAATACTGCACATCTTCGCCACGCGTAGGCTCGCCATCGCTCGACGATACCCACGGTGCATAATCTGCACGGCGCACATAGTTCCACATGCGGGGCATAAAGTGCATAGCCTCCGACGAATATTTGTAGTTATCAAAGATTACGCGCTCCTCATACTCACCCGTTTCGGGATTGAGCCACATCATGCTCTTCGTATTGACGCTACCCGTGGGCACATAGTCATCCGTGTCTGACATGTAGTCCTCGCCCATGATATACTCGTAATCGACCGTAGGTAGAGGCTTCGCCGAGTAGTAGGGTCCCCACAACAGAGGACGATTACCATACTGGTCGCGGTTGAGCATGCTGAGCAACATGTGGGGCGTCGAGGGGTTATTCGAGTTCATGGGCGGGTTGGCATTGGCACGAATCGTAACCGACGCGTACGATGCAAAGCCTATGAGAATAACCGTCAACGATAGCACAACGACATTGAGAAGACGCATCTTGCGGCGGTGCGTGAAGAGGATAAGATATCCCAATGCCACCGATACCACGGCGATAAAGAGCAACATGCCCGAGTTCACAGGCATACCGAGGCTATTGACCGCAAATGTATCGAAAACAGCACCCGCAGCCACCGTATAGGGGATGATAAGGCCGTTGATGACACCCAGGATAACGAGCGACAGCAGTAACGCCGCAAGTATCTTAATTAGATACTCCTTCAATGAATGTATCTGGTAGCGGCGGAAGAAGTATATCATGACCAACGCGGGGATAGTCAGCAGGTTGAGAATGTGAACACCTATCGAGAGACCCATGAGGTAGGCGATAAGTATTATCCAGCGCATAGATGTAGGTCTATCGGCATTCTCCTCCCATTTCAACATCAGCCACACCACAAGAGCCGTAAACATCGACGAGAGAGCATATACCTCGCCCTCGACGGCCGAGAACCAGAAGGTATCAGTGTAGGCATACGAGAGAGCTCCGACAACGCCCGCTCCAAGCGAAAGGATAGCACGCTCGATGGTAAACTCCTCGCCGTTACGCACAAAGAGGCGGCGCGCCAAGTGTGTGATAGTCCAGAAGAGGAACAAAATACAGAAGCCACTCGCCAAGGCATTCATGCCATTAATCATCATCGGCACATACTCGGGCGACGGTGCAAGAAGCGACGCCAAACGCGCCAACATCATGAAGAGGGGCGCTCCGGGCGGGTGTCCAACTTCAAGCTTATACGAGGTGGCGATAAACTCACTACAATCCCAGAGGCTAGTCGTAGGCTCCATGGTCAGGAGGTACGAGATGGTGGCAACAGCAAAGACCGCCCACCCTATGATATTATTCCAAAGTTTGAACTGCTTAATCATCATACATAAAAATTATCCCGCAAATATAACAATATTTGGCCAATTATCGACACCCTATATCGACTTTTTCGCCTTACGGTCTATTTTTATGCCATGACAATCTTTCGAGATTACTTTTCGAGATTGGATTTTATACGTTCCAAGCCACTGCGAACCAGAGGTGTAGCCCCTGCCAACGAGTCGAACTCCTCGGCAGTCATCATCGCCCACCTCTTGTCGGTGAGTGTCTCAGGGTCGAGTATAGGATTGAAGTGCGGATTGCGGTGCAGCGGCGCACGGCGATTATAGGGGCACACCGACTGACAGGCGTCGCAGCCAAATATCCAACCATCGAGCGTAATGGGCTCCGACTGCACATCTTCGCGCTCGATAGTTCGGCACGAGATACAACGACGTGTATCTATGGCACAATTATCCAAAATTGCACTATTTGGACACACGTTAACACATGCACGGCAGCTACCACATCCATTACCCTCGTAAGGCTCATCATAAGCATCCACATCACTACTTATGAAGAGCTCTCCGAGGTGCAGCATCGAGCCATGCTGTGGCGTAACCAACAGCGAGTTACGACCTATCCATCCGAGACCGGCACGCACCGCAAGGCTCTTCTCGGCAACGGGCGCCGAGTCGGTAAAACTACGATAGCGCAGCTGCGGTTCCACCTCCGCGAGGCGCTCTGCAATTTTTTGCAACATTGCCTTTACCGTCACGTGATAGTCGGCATTGAGGGCATAGGAGGCTATCTTCGCCCTACACCCCGCCGCATAACCACGACTCCACTCCGAGAGGTAGGAGACACCGCACACCACTATCGAGCGTGCACCCTCGACCAATAGGCGACCATCGAAGCGTTTATCGATGTTGCGTTCGAGGTACGTGAGCGACGAGTGATTACCCGCCGCAAGCCACCTCTCGAAGCGCTCACGCTCCTCCACAAGGGCATCGGCACGCACCACACCCACGAGGTCGAAACCCGCCTCACGAGCGGCATTCATTACAATTTTTCGGGCAATCATTGAAAAATTTTTGAGGCAAATTTAACATTTTTTAATAAATAATTGGTAAATTGCGCCCGATTTATATATTTATTTAACCATAAACCCTACGAACATGACGTTTAATACTTTATATGAAGTGGTTAAGCATAGCGTCGAAAAGTTCTCGTCACGCATCGCATTCTCGATGATTGGCGGCGAGGATGTATCGTACAAGGAGGTAGGGGAACGAATTGAGAAAGTTCAAGACTTGCTCCTCAACGCAGGCGTTGGCGCCGGCGACAAGGTGGCAATTCTCAGTAGCAGCATGCCCAACTGGGGTGTCTCTTACTTCGCGGTAACAACTGCCGGCATGATTGCCGTACCCATTCTTCCCGACTTCACAGGCGACGAACTCGACCTTATCATTGAACACTCTGAGGCCAAGGCCATTCTTGTTTCCGACAAGCTCTACACCAAGCTCTCGAAGCCTACCATAGAGCGACTCAACATCGTTATCCGCACCAAGGGTCTCAACGTCATCGCACAGCGTGTCGAAGAGCGTGCCGAAAAGACGATACCTCAGCCCGACGACCTCGCGGCGATAATCTACACATCGGGAACCACATCGAAACCCAAGGGTGTAATGCTCACACACTACAACATTGCCGCGCAGACGACAATCATCCCCCCGCTGTTCGACTACAACGAGGAAGATGTGTTGCTCTCGATTCTGCCACTATCGCACACCTACGAGTGCACGCTCGGCATGATATACCCCTTCTCGCGAGGTGCTCATATTCACTACCTTGACCGTCCGCCTACCGCCTCGGCGCTGATGCCGGCTCTGGCAAAGGTGCGACCCACAGTTATCGCCTCGGTACCCCTCATCATGGAGAAGATTTACCGTGGCAAGGTGCGCCCCACCTTCGAGAAGAATGCCATGCTACGCACCCTCTACGGCTGGCGCTGGTCACAGAAGCTGCTCCACAAGGTTGCGGGCAAGCAGCTTAAAAAGCTCTTTGGCGGTCGCATGCGACTCTTTGCCATTGGCGGTGCCAAGTTTGACATCGAGGCCGAGCAATTCCTCAAAGATGCAGGCTTCCCCTACGGTATAGGCTACGGCCTTACAGAGACAGCACCCCTTATCGCAGGCGTTGTCGGCAAGAAGGTACGCGTAGGCTCAACAGGCCCATCGCTACCCGACGTAAAAATACGCCTCGACGACGTCAACCCCGAGACCAAACAGGGCGAGATTGTCGTTAAGACTCCATGCTGCATGGTCGGATACTTCAAAAATGAGGCGGCTACAAAGGCTGTATTTAGCAACGACGGCTGGTTCCGCACAGGCGACCTCGGATATATCGACGAGGATGGCTACATCTTCATCAAGGGTCGTTTGAAGAATATGATTGTAGGTCCCAGCGGCGAGAACATCTACCCCGAAGATATCGAGGAGGTACTCAACAGCAACCGCTTTGTTGCCGAGTCGGTAGTTACCGAGGAGGATGGCAAGCTCATAGCCTTGGTATATTTCAACACCGAGGCTTTGGAGGAGTACTACGACGAGTTCAAGCACAAGATGTCGGTGAGCAAGGAGCAACTATCTTTGAAGATGGAGGAGATAAAGAGAGACCTTATGGAGTATGTAAACTCGAAGGTTAATCGCTTCTCGAAGATATCGAAAGTCGTGGATAATGAGGGTGAATTTGAGAAGACTCCGACGAAGAAAATACGTCGTTTCATATACGACCGCAGCAAGAAGGATGCGTCGGAGAACAATAATAAGTAGCCTCGAACAACTCGAACAACTATTATATATATAGTATCAAAAAAAATATGCGATTTGCGTTGCGAGTTGCATATTTTTTTTATACCTTTGCCGTAGCATTGGTTTTCAGAGGAGTACACTCCTCGCTGAAATTAAAAGGGAATCGGGTGCAAATCCCGGACAGTTCCCGCTGCTGTGAGTTCTTAATCAGTTTGCGACATCATCTAAGCCACTGGACGAAGGTCTGGGAAGGCATCGCAAACAGGAACGAGTCAGAAGACCTGCCAAGCGTTTATAACGAGATTATGCCTGCGGCGAATGGGCAGTCTGCGACTTGATTTCAAAATCAGGGTAAATAGTATGAAACGAAGAGTTGGCATAGGAGCATCGTATAGGTGCATATCGCGGCGTTGTATGCGTACATATACCGCAGACTCTTTGTGGCATAGTCTCGTTAATAGTTATGGTTGCGGAGAACGAC
Source organism: Alistipes sp. (assembly GCA_045603045.1). Classification (GTDB taxonomy): domain Bacteria; phylum Bacteroidota; class Bacteroidia; order Bacteroidales; family Rikenellaceae; genus Alistipes. The sequence goes on along the minus strand of JAZULJ010000030.1, from coordinate 37,040 downwards.
AAACTTTCAATCTAATAAACAAGACTATGAGACACTTTTACCGAGTGGTCGCATGCGTAATGGTTACGCTCGCGACATTGAGCAGTTGCTCGTATGATGATGACAACCTTTGGAACGAGGTGGAGAATATCAAAAATCGTCTAACAACCCTCGAAGAGGCGGTCATCAAGACCAACGACGACATTGTAGCATTGCAGAGCATTGTCAACGCCTTGCAGAAGTGTGTTTACGTTACCTCGGTAACACCCATTGCAGGTGGCTACACCATCACATTTTCGGACGACACTACCGCAACCATTGCCAACGGCAAGGATGGCGCAAACGGCACCAATGCCCCTGTAATTTCAGTCAAGAGGGATACCGACGGCAACTACTATTGGACGATGGATGGCGAGTGGTTGATGGTTGATGGCGAGCGTGTTCGCACTAACGGCATTGACGGTGAGGATGGCACCAATGGTAAGGATGCCGTTGCGCCACAGGTACGCATCAACGACACTACCAAGGAGTGGGAAATATCCACCGACGGCGGCCAAACATGGACTTCGACAGGCGTTGTTGCCGAGGGTAAGGATGGCGCAGATGGTTCAAATGGCAGTGCCGGCGACTCGTTATTTAGGTCGGTGGATACCTCAAACCCCGACTATGTGATTATCACATTGGCCGATGGCACAGAGTTCCGCCTCGCACGCTACGACGAGAGTGCTCCTGTGTTTATCATCGTGGATGCTCCTGCACTTGCCGAGGTGGAGTATGGCACAACCATAGAGTTCGTTGTAGATGCTGACAATATCGCCAATTACGTGGTAACCACCCCCGAGGGTTGGAAGGCCTCGTTTGCCGATGGCATGTTGAACATCACGGCCCCTGCAAAGGATTTGTGCCACTTCGACAAGGAGGGATGTGTTGCCATCACCGTTGTATCGGAGCAGGGCAAGAGCACAATAGTTAAACTCAACGTCATAGCCGGCGAGTGGGTCGATGAGGTTACTCTCCGCACCCTAACCTTTGAGGATGCTGATGCCAAGTTTACACCCTACCACTTGGAATATGTAGGCAAAGACATCAACACTTGGAGTGATTTGATTGCCGCAGACCAATATGGCGATTATATTCTCGGCTATGGTGCCTGGATGGGAGAGTGTGTCCCCACAGAGGAGTCGCACTATTGCTGGTACGACGAGAATAACACCTTCCTTGCCCACGATTATCCCTACAATTACTATTCGTATTGCTTTGCGGGTGGTGGACACGCTATTTCGAACTATGCAAGTTCCGATTACAGCAGCCACGGTGATTATACCTATCAACTTACCGTATATGACAAGGATGCAGGTGGCCTTGTTACCACGGGTGGTGGACACAATGGGTCTGATAATTTTGCTATGCACTATGGATACTTCGATGGCTCTGACTACAACCAAACTACGGAGGATGCACTCCCTGCGATCTTCTTCAAAGATGAGCAGGCTCGTGTCATTGACCATGTGTGGGTAACCCTTTCGACCTACGAATATTATTGTTTGTACGAAGGCAATGGACTTACGGCACCTCTGGGCGAGGGTGATTATGTGATTATCGAGGCCATCGGACACAAGGAGGATGGTACGACCAAAAAAGTTTCGCTCCGCGTGGCTGATTTGGAGAATGGCGTCATTGACGACTGGACGAAATGGGATTTGACGTCGCTTGGTAAAGTAAAGAGGGTACATTTCAACATCATCGGAACCAACGACAATGGCTATGGTTTCTCGCAGCCCGCATATTTCGCTTATGACGATGTTGCGGTACAGTTTATTGATAAGGTATTCAAATAACAGTAGATGAAAAAAATTTTAGAGTTTTTGTTTTTAAGTGTTATCGTTGCAATCTCCTCGTCGTGCAATATCGACGAGGAGATTACCTCGATATCTCCAAAAATTATTCTCGACAGCCAAACGGGTGTATATAACGTAAAGCAGGGACGCGAGATTGTTATCGCGCCGCAATACGAATCGGCCCAAGGAGCTACATATAGTTGGACTATGGATGGCAGGCTACTTGGCACCGAACCATCGCTCAGGTTTATGCGCGAAGAGTGCGGCGAGTACTACATACGCCTCACGGTAACCACATCCTCCGGTTCCGACACAGAGGAGATACGTGTGGATGTCAAGGAGTTAGAGATACCGACAGTCGATATCAACATGGCCGACGCCACCGTTGCTGTGGGCTATCGCAAGATGCTCATGGCCACATATCGTCATACTACGCTCGATACGAAGGTCGTATGGAGCGTAAACGACAACATCGTAGCCGAAGATTTAGGCTACGAATTTGAGGCTACGGAGTGTGGTGACTACCTTATCACCGCAACGGCGAGCAACGAGGATGGCACAGCGAGCGCGAGCATAACTATAAAGGTGGTAAATGCCGACGAGATACCCTTCATATATACATTCGACAAGCTTGCATATCACACCGTAGCAGGACGTCAACTACACATCAAGCCCGCTGTTGTCAGCCACGACGACATAAGCTACGTATGGGAGGTCGATGGCAGCTATGTTGGGGCATGGAGTGCCGACTACACCTTCCTAAGCGACGTTACAGGCGAGCACACACTAAGAGTTACAGCCTCGAAGATAGTCAATGCCGACATCAACACAACTCCCGATGTTATAGTCCACGAGTTCAGCGTTATGGTATATGAGGAGGGCATATACTACCGTCCTCGCAACGCAACATCGGAGGCCGACTGGTGCAAGGTCTATGAATATACTCCCGCCCCTGGACAGTTTATAAACGAGCTGAAAACAGGAGGCTTCGACGGCACGCAGACAAACCCCGAGGCTGCAATAGCGTATGCCGAGGAGCGTATGCGTAAGGGTGCATGGGTGTCATTAGGCGGCTTTGGTGGATACATCGTCGTAGGTTTCGACCACAGTATAGATAACTCCGGAGATTATGACCTCGCCATCCTCGGAAACACGTTTGACGGCTCTTCGGAGCCCGGGGTAATATGGGTTATGCAGGATGAGAACGGCAATGGTCTGCCCGATGATACCTGGTATGAGTTGGCCGGCTCGGAGACGGGCAAGGCCGAGACCGTGCAGGAGTATTCCGTTACCTACTACCGTCCCTCCGGGCCACAGATGGCCGTGCAGTGGAGCGACAACTTCGGACAGAGTGGCGAAATTGACTACCTCAATCAGTTCCACACACAAGACTACTACTATCCGCTGTGGGTTGAGGGCGACAGCTACACCCTAACGGGCACATGCTTGGAGCCTCGCAACTACGATGAGTCGGGCAACGGCACATATTGGGTGAATAAGCACTTCGACTGGGGCTATGCCGATAATTGCAGCCCCATAGACCGCACGACGGATGACAACGACAGTGATGTCGCTCCCAATGCCAACCGCTTCAAAATATCGAATGCCATAGACTTCGAGATGGAGCCTATCGACCTGCGATATATCGACTTTGTGAAGGTGCAGGTGGCCGTAAATGCCAAGAGCGGATGGTTGGGTGAGCTATCGACCGAGGTGTGCGGCATCAGCGACTACAACATGACAAAATAGCAAAACCACGGACGCGCACATATTACTATGACGACAAAGATAATCAGAATATTACTCATCGTGCTGTTGACACTGCCTATTGCGTGCATGGAGTGGGAGTATGGCATCGCGGAGGAGTTCGACATCTCGGCGTCGGGCGAGGGTCTCTTCATCTGCAACGAGGGTAACTTCCAGTATGGCAATGCCACACTCTCGTACTACGACCCCGCGACAAAGACGGTGCAGAACGAGGTATTCTATCGTGCCAACGCCATGAAGCTCGGCGATGTGGTGCAGTCGATGATTATCCGCGATGGTATAGGCTGGGTCGTTGTTAACAACTCGCATGTGGTCTTTGCTATCGACATCAATACCTTCAAGGAGGTAGGTCGTATAACAAATCTCACTTCGCCCCGTTATATCCATTTTCTATCTGACGAGAAGGCATACGTCACGCAGATTTGGGATAACCGTATTTTCATTGTAAACCCCAAACGCTACGAGATTACGGGATATATCGAGGTCCCCGATATGACAATGGAGTCGGGCTCTACGGAGCAGATGGTGCAGCATGGCAAATATGTCTATGTAAACTGCTGGTCGTACCAAAACCGCATCCTCAAAATAGATACCGAGACCGACAAAGTTGTCGATGAACTTGTTGTTGGCATCCAGCCCACCTCACTCGTTATGGACTGCAACAATAAATTGTGGACCATAACCGACGGCGGCTACGACGACTCGCCTTACGGACATGAGGCACCTTCGCTCTATCGCATTGATGCCGAAACACTCACCATAGAGCAGCAGTTTAAGTTCGACTTCGGCGATGCTCCATCGGAGGTGCAACTCAACGGCACGAAGGACAAACTATACTGGATAAATGATGATATTTGGGAGATGGACGTAACGGCAGACCGTGTGCCTGTGCGTCCCTTCCTACCCTACGACAACACGATATATTACGGTCTCACAGTGTGCCCACGCACGGGCGACGTCTATATTGCCGATGCCATAGACTACGTGCAGCAGGGCATGGTATATCGATACTCGAAAGATAGGGAACTCCTGGATAGTTTTTATGTTGGCATTATCCCTGGTGCTTTTTGCTGGAAATAGAGATGCAACGAATAGTCTTCATATCGCTCATCGCCACCCTCTACTGCGCTACGCTGAGTGCGCAGGAGGGACAGCGCGCACATACCTACCGCGATGGCGAACACTATGTCGATATCGAAGGTGTGTCGGTCATAGGTCATCGCCCGATAAAGGATATAGGCATACAGCAGACTAAGTTTGACACGCTGGCACTCAAAGAGAACGTATCGCTCTCGATGGCCGATGTACTGACCTTCAACTCGGCAATATTCGTCAAGAACTATGGCCGCGCCACGCTCTCAACGGTAGCCTTTCGCGGAACATCGCCCTCGCATACACAGGTGTCATGGAACGGCATGAAGATAAACAACCCGATGCTCGGCATGACCGACTTCTCGATGATACCCTCCTACTTCATCGACGACGCTTCGCTGTTGCACGGCACCTCGTCGGTAAACGATACAGGCGGGGGTCTGGGCGGCTCCGTAAAGCTATCGACGAAGCCCGCCAATACCCAAGGATTCGGTCTGCAATATATTCAGGGCATAGGCTCATTTAAGACCTTTGACGAGTTCCTCCGCCTAACCTACGGCAACGCTCATTGGCAGGTATCGACACGTGCCGTATATTCGTCATCACCCAACGACTACCGCTACCGCAACCACGATAAGAAGGTAAACATCTATGATGAGGATATGAACATCATAGACCAATACTACCCTATTGAGCGTAACCGCAGTGGCTCGTACAAAGATTTACACATCCTGCAAGAGCTCTACTACAACACAGGCAGGGGCGACCGTATAGGCCTCAACGCCTGGTATATAAACTCTAACCGCGAGCTGGCGATGCTCACCGTTGACCATGGCAACGACACCGACTTTGAGAACCGTCAACGCGAGCATACATTCCGTGGAGTCGTATCGTGGGACCACCTGCGCGAGAATTGGAAGCTCGGAGCCAAGGCCGGATACATTCATACGTGGATGGCATACGACTACAAGCGCGATATTGGCAACGGCACAATGGCGCACATGACACGCTCGCGCAGCCGCATCAACACCATCTACGCTCAGGTTGATGGCGAGTACTACATCGGCAAGCAGTGGCTCTTCACGGCCAATGTGTCGCTACATCAACATATCGTCGAAAGCGAGGATAAGAACATCATACGTCAGGATGGTAACAAGGCTATCGTCGGCTACCGCAAGGGACGTCCCGAGCTCTCAGGCTCGCTATCGGCAAAGTGGCGACCCATAGAGCGATTTGGACTGTCGTTAGTCCTCCGCGAGGAGCTCTTCGGCAAGGAGTGGACGCCTATTATCCCTGCACTCTTCATCGATGGTCTGCTCAGCGAGCGAGGTAACATCGTCGCCAAGGCCTCCGTATCGCGCAACTACCGCTTCCCGACGCTCAACGACCTCTACTTTCTGCCGGGTGGCAACCCTGACCTACGCAAGGAGAGCGGCTGGACATACGACGCGGGGATATCATTCGCCGTGGGCAGGGAGGGCATATACTCGCTCAGTGGCTCGGCAAACTGGTTTGAATCATTCATAAAGGACTGGATTATATGGCTACCTACGCCCAAGGGGTTCTTCTCGCCCGACAACATCAAAGATGTTCACGCCTACGGCATTGAGCTCAAAGCTGACCTCGACGTTGCATTATCGAAGCAGTGGCATCTCGCTCTGAACGGCACCTTCTCGTGGACACCATCGATAAACGAAGGTGAGCCGCGCACTCCCGCAGATAAGTCGGTAGGCAAGCAGCTCCCCTACGTACCTAAGCTATCGTCAACCGTAACGGGACGCCTGACCTGGCGCAAATGGTCGTTCCTCTATAAGTGGTGCTACTATTCCGAGCGATTTACGATGTCATCGAACGACATATCGCTCGCGGGCAAGTTGCCACCTTACTTCATGAGCAACATCTCGCTCGAGAAGGTCCTGGAATTTAAGTGGGCAGACCTCTCGTTGAAGGGTACCATCAACAACCTCTTCAACGAGGAGTACCTCTCGGTACTCTCGCGCCCCATGCCCGGCATCAACTTCGAGCTATTCATAGGCATCACGCCCAAGTGGAGGAGTAAAAAATAGGTCCTCCTTACGCACCTCGCAACATACTACATATCAGTCAATTACACTGCTTCGCGCAGATATATGCGCGAGAGACGTCGTCGGCATCATGAAAATTTATTGAAAAAATGAGGCCCGGAGGTTGCTCACGTCAAAAATTTTGCTTACTTTTGTAGGCAACATAAAATAAGTAAACCTGATTGCTATGTCTTTTATCGATGAAAGGGTACAGACAACAGGTCTCACATTCGATGATGTGTTGCTCGTACCAGCCTATTCTGAGGTTCTGCCTCGTGAGGTTTCGACAGTAGGTCGATTCTCTCGCAATATTCAACTGAACATACCTATTGTATCTGCCGCTATGGATACGGTAACCGAAGCCACGCTTGCCATTGCCTTGGCACGCGAGGGTGGTATCGGCGTTATCCACAAGAACATGTCTATCGCAGCACAGGCAGCACACGTGCGCCGTGTGAAGCGTGCCGAGAGCGGCATGATTTACGACCCCGTAACCATCCGCAAGGATAACACCGTGGGCGACGCCTTGCAGCTCATGCAGGAGAACAAAATCGGCGGCATACCCGTTGTCGATGACCAAGGCATGCTTATCGGCATCGTAACCAACCGAGACCTCCGCTTCCAGAGCGACATGGAGCGTCTTATCGATGAGGTGATGACCAAGGAGAACATCGTAACGACACACGAGACCGACCTCAAAAGTGCTGCCGAAGTGCTTCTGGCCAACAAGATTGAGAAGCTCCCCGTAGTGGATGACAATGGCAAGCTTGTAGGTCTTATCACATATCGCGATATCACTAAGCTCAAAGATAACCCCAACGCTTGTAAGGACTCTAAGGGTCGTCTGCGTGTGGCTGCCGGCATCGGCATCACCCCCGACGCCATGGACCGCGTAGCAGCCCTCGTAGCCGAGGAGGTGGACGCCGTAGTCTTGGACTCGGCACACGGCCACACCAAGGGTGTTGTAGGTCTCTTGCGCCAGATTAAGGAGACATACCCCTCGTTGGATGTTGTAGTAGGTAACATCGCCACTGCTGAGGCTGCCAAGTACCTCATCGAGAATGGTGCCGACGGCATCAAGGTAGGTATCGGCCCCGGCTCTATCTGCACCACACGTATCATCGCAGGTGTGGGTGTTCCCCAACTCTCGGCAATATACGACGCCTCGACAGAGGCTAAGAAGGCAGGTGTGCCCATCATCGCCGATGGCGGCTTGCGCTACTCGGGCGACATCGTAAAGGCCCTTGCAGCCGGTGGTAACTGCGTGATGGTAGGCTCTATGTTTGCCGGTGTGGAGGAGTCTCCCGGCGAGACCATCATCTACAACGGCCGTAAGTTCAAGGCATACCGTGGCATGGGCTCTATCGACGCTATGAAGGCCGGCTCGGCAGACCGCTACTTCCAGAAGGGCTCGGAGGGCAACATCATGAAGCTCGTACCCGAGGGTATCGTGGGCCGTGTCCCCTTCAAGGGCAAGCTCTCGGAGACGGTATATCAGCTCGTAGGCGGTATTCGTGCCGGCATGGGCTACTGCGGTGCTAAGGATATCGACACATTGCAGAAGGCGCGTTTCATCCGCATCACGTCGAGCGGCGTGACGGAGAATCACCCCCACGATATCACCATCACCAGCGAAACACCTAACTATTCACGAGGAGAGTAAAATAGCAATGGAGAAGATTTTAATTATAGACTTTGGCTCGCAGTACACGCAGCTTATCGCGCGACGCATTCGTGAGATGCAGGTGTATTGTGAGATTTACCCCTTCAACAATGTTCCGGCACTCGACAGCTCGGTACGTGGCGTCATCATGTCGGGCTCGCCCCGCTCGGTGCGCGACGCCGAGGCTCCGCGCATCGTCCTCGATGCCATCAAGGGTCAGCTGCCGCTGCTCGGCGTATGCTATGGTGCGCAGTACCTCGCACACTTCTTCGGTGGCAAGGTCGAGGCATCGCCTAGCCGCGAGTATGGCCGTGCCCGCATGCGCGTTGTCGAGAAGGAGGATGCCTTGATGCAGGGTCTCAGCGCAGAGTCGCAGGTGTGGATGTCGCATGGCGATACCATCACCTCGATTCCAGCAAACTACCATATCATAGCCTCAACAGAGGATGTTCCCGTGGCTGCCTACCACATCGAGGGTGAGCAGACCTGGGGTATTCAGTTTCACCCCGAAGTATATCACTCGGAGGAGGGCGCACAGATGCTCCGCAACTTCGTGGTAGGCATCTGCGGTTGCAGCTGCTCGTGGACTGCCGACAGCTTCGTAGAGAGCACCGTGCAGGAGCTGCGCGCAAAGCTCGGCAACGACAAGGTTGTCCTCGGCCTCTCGGGAGGTGTTGACTCATCGGTAGCAGCCGTGCTTCTACACAAGGCTATTGGCGAGAACCTATACTGTATCTTCGTGGATTCGGGCTTGCTCCGCAAGAACGAGTTTGAGGAGGTGTTGGAGTCGTACCGCGGCATGGGTCTCAATGTCAAGGGCGTCGATGCCTCGGATAAGTTCCTGGGCGACTTGGCGGGTGTTAGCGACCCTGAGACCAAGCGTAAGATTATCGGCCGCGACTTCGTCGAGGTCTTCGAGGCTGAGGCTAAGAAGCTCGAAGGCGTAAAGTGGCTCGGCCAGGGCACCATCTACCCCGATGTTGTGGAGTCAGCACAGGTAAACGGCACAGCCGTAGTCATCAAGTCGCACCACAACGTGGGTGGTCTACCCGAGAAGATGGGATTGAAGGTTGTTGAGCCTCTGCGTCTGCTCTTCAAGGATGAGGTACGCCGCGTAGGTCGCTCTATGGGCATGTCGGAGCGCCTCATAGGACGCCATCCCTTCCCCGGCCCCGGATTGGCTATCCGCATCCTCGGCGACATCACCCGTGAGAAGGTTGAAATTTTGCAGAACGTGGATAAGATATATATCGACATACTACGCGAGACAGGCTGGTACGATAAGATTTGGCAGGCAGGTGCCATCCTGCTCCCCGTGCAGTCGGTGGGCGTCATGGGCGACGAGCGTACCTACGAGCGTTGCGTGGCGCTGCGCGCCGTAACCTCTACGGACGGCATGACAGCCGACTGGGTGCATATCCCCTACGAGATTTTGGCTCGTCTGTCGAACGAGATTATTAATAAGGTACGTGGCGTCAACCGCGTAGTCTATGATATATCGTCGAAGCCGCCTGCCACAATTGAGTGGGAGTAATTAGCTATTGAACTTTCAGTGCGCCAAATGCACAAAAGTAAATATTAATTAATATTAAATCAGCGATTTATGAGATTTTCACCCATAAGTCGCTGATTCTTTTTTTAAGCATTCTCAACCAAAAAACCGATTTTGCACCCCGAAAGTGTACCCTGGCATTAGGAATACTAAATGCATTAGTCAAGAAGAGTTATTAGAGATATACGATATGTTGGATTTTTAGTGGTTTTAACTAAATATCCAAAACAATGCCCCTTGAGTGTTGTTCATTTCGGAAATTCTTTTTAATTTTGTAGTGCTATTGGATAAATAGCAAACATATTGAAAGTGTTTTCGATGTCCTAAAATGGAAATGTGGAAGTTTTCAAGACAGTGGGATGACGAACAGCACTCATTTCTTGTATAGCTATGTGGCCATGCGCTCTCTGTGCATGTACCCATACTATCCAAGTGTGGGGCATTGTATTCGTTTATTACTGTCAGGTCTTTCCACAACCTCCATTTTGATAGACGAAATCATCTCCACACTTTCTTTTTATATACTAATCCACCGCATGAGGAGATGCTACGGTAATTCATTAAATACTATGGCATATTTTTTTTTAATTTTAGGATTTTTCTTATCCTTTGTAGGCTCAATTATTGCGGGTGCTGTTATGGCAGATATTACTGGTAATGCTATCGTAACCGACTTTTTGACTTCATGGTTCGCATGGTCCTCGTTTTCCATGCTAATTAAAGTTTTATGGAAAAGAAGAGAGATAGAACGTATTATCCATAGTCTTGTGGCGATGATGATTGTGCCTATAATTGTCTCAATTATAGCAACCATTATATTTAATATAATAATAGCAATTAGTTCCTCACCGGTCGTAGAAATCATAGCCAACATAATAGCAACAGCAACTATAATCTCATTATCATATGCTGGACTATCTATGGCAGCATCTTATCTAAAAAAGCGCTATAATATTGATGATGAAAAAGTAATGGCTGAAATAAAGGAAGAGGAACTGAATAAGGAAAAGAATGAAGAGAAAAAGAAATCTGCCAAAAAAAGATTAGAAGAAAAGATCAATACAGAAGATTCAGATGACCATATCTCAACTAAAAATGTAGAATTCACAACTAATCATCCAGATGTTGTATTGAGTGAAATAGGAAATTATATAAATGTTAAGTTATCAATAAAAGAGATAGAGAAACAAATTCTCGAGATTCTGGAGGCTGCTTCGCTTCCCGCGGACACATTAATGGTACTATCTCGAAGCACAAATATGGCACGAAGAATGGATGTACTCAGTTCAGAATACTATGCAATGGTAGATGATGTTATAGGAGCGGACACATCTGCAAAAAGAAATGCAGCAAATATGATTAAGCCACTTGCTATACAGGCTATGATTGTAAGTCAAAATGCAGAAAAATAATTTTAGGGGAGGCTCACACCTCCCTTTTCTTATGCTATAAATCAACCGCTAATATCCACTATCACCCCAACAACATTCACTTATATACAAAAATGAATATTTACAAAAACAGTAATATTATCTAAATCAGCATTTTACAAAACACTGAAATAGATAATATTCAATTGTATTGTACCTCGGAATTGTACCCCACGAAGAAAATATCATCGTATTTCACTAACAATCAATATATTCATAAAATTGAGCAGGAGTAATAGTTTGATGTGATAAGCGGTCATTCTCGACCTCACAATCATTAGCCCGAATAGGAAATACTTGGCGTATGTCCTATCCGGGCTAATTTCATGTCGAGGCCAAGCCTAACCCCTTATGACGTCAAACGGGCATCACGCCGTCCGGCGCTATCCTTTTGTGCACCTCGCTTAGTGCGTAAAGACCTTGCCGAGTTGCTTCTCGCGCTTCTCGTAGGCCAGGCGCGACGGCGTGGGATACTTCAACTTCTCGAACTCCTTAACGGCATTTTCGATATCGCGAATCAGCATATCGGCCATATCGCGCGACATGCCCTGACGCACTACGATACGCATAACAACAATATCGTCGATACTCTTCGGCAGGCTATATGCCGGCACCATCCAGCCACTCTGCTGCAACGCCGCCTGCAAGTCGTAGAGCGTCCACTTAGCCGTGCGGTTATACTCATCCTTCAAGCACCACACAAATAGCGGGTTGACAACATCCTGCGAGTAGTTCTCGAAGCACGACATGCGGCCTATGCGCTCGTGGCAATAACGCGCAATCTCCATGCAGTTTTGCTGTATCGAGCGGTAGCCCTCGCGACCTAAGCGGATGAAGTTATAGTACTGTCCGAGCACCTGCGCGGCGGGGCGCGAGAAATTGAGACCAACCTGCGTAATATTGGCACCAAGGTAGTTCACTGAGAAGGACATATCCTTTGGCAGATAGCTCTTATCGCGCCATACGACCCAACCCAAGCCCGGATATACAAGGCCAAACTTATGTCCCGACGTCGATATCGACTTCACCCACTTCAAGCGGAAGTCCCACTTTGTCTCGGGACTTGTGAAGGGGAGGATGAAGCCTCCCGAGGCGGCATCTACGTGCATAGGAATATCGTAGCCCGTCTTGGCGTTATACTCTTCGAGGGCTGCATCCAGAGCCTCAATATCATCGTTAAGGCCCGTCCATGTTACACCCGCAATGGGAACGATACATATAGTATTCTCGTCGCACATGGCAAGGGCCTCGCGCGCATCGAGCGTGCGGTGCTCGCGCGTGAGGGGCACCTGGCGCAGCTCTATCTGCCAGAGCTGGCAGAACTTCTCCCATACGACCTGCATACCGGCACTCATAACGAGGTTTGGCTTATCCACCGGCTTACCTGCCTTCATGCGTCGCTCACGCCAACGCAGCCAGGCGGCAACGCCTCCGAGCATGCACGCCTCCGAAGAGCCTATACCCAGCGCACCACACTTCCAATCGCCCTTCTCGGGGGTATTCCACAGGTTGGCGAGGATGTTGATGCAGCGCCCCGACATCACGGCGACGCGCGGGTACTCGGTCTCGTCAATGAAGTTCATAGCCACAGCCTCGTTCATAAGGCGTGTGGCATACTCATCCATATATGTAGTAACGAAGGTGGCGAGGTTAAGGCGAGGCTGCGTTTGTGCGTAGGTCTCATCCTTGACCATGCGGTAGGCGATCTCGGGCGTTGTCATATGCTCGGGAATAATCATCGTAGGTGCGGGGTGCACCATCTCCTCAGAGCCATAAACGGCTGTGGTGGCATCTGTAACTCTTTTTGTTTTATTCATTATCGTAAATTTTAGAGGTTTATGCCACACATACGGCACAAACTATGCCACGTAGCGCGGCATGCTCATTTATCGGGCACCTCATATTATCCACAAAAAAAAAGAACCGAAATATTTGGTCTATTTATTTTTTTACGTTATCTTTGCCACCCGAATTCACACCCTATCGGGATGTAGCGCAGCCCGGTTAGCGCACCTGCTTTGGGAGCAGGGGGTCCCAGGTTCGAATCCTGGTATCCCGACAACGAGGGGTCGAGATTTCTCGTAGTGAGCAACACCTCCACACTATTACCATTAAGAGGGGGGGGCGAGCAGCAAGCAGAGGTAAAGAGAGGGAGAGACGAGAGGAGAGAGAGGAGAGATAGGAGGAGAAGAGGAGAAGAGAGCTACCCGCTGCCAGACATTACAAAGAGTGCTTGACCTTGTAACATTTTGGGAAGATGTGAATTCTTTTTTTATAACCATTCGGGATGTAGCGCAGTCCGGTTAGCGCGCCAGCTTCGGGAGTTGGAGGTCCCGGGTTCGAATCCCGGTATCCCGACAGTGTACGGTCCACGTGTCCACGTGGACTTTTTTCGTTATTTTACGATTGTCCAACGTCATAACGCAAAAACAAAATAAAAGCGACTATAAGATATACCAATAGGCGCATAAAAACTCTTGATATAAATGTTGCTTATAAAATTTTGAAAACTAATAGTAAAGCATTATCTTTGCGCAGAACAAAACCAATAAATGATAGAATAATGAAGGCTATTTTGTATATACTTTTTGTGGCAACGATGATGGTTGGATGCAACAATTCAGAGGCAACGAAGGGCTTTAATTCGGTGGATGCTTCGCGTTTTGCCGAGGTGATTGAAAACGAGCAGGTGCAGATTATCGACACGCGAACGCCCGAAGAGTTCAACGAGGGACACATCCCTGGTGCAGTGAACATCGACATCAATAGCGAGGAGTTCGAGGCAAGGGTTGCCGAGTTGGACAAGTCGCGTCCCGTAGCGGTATATTGTCGTGGCGGTCGCCGTAGCAAGGAGGCGGCAGAGCATATGGTGAGTTGCGGCTTGGAGGTTACGGAGCTTTCGGACGGCATCCTGTCGTGGCGTGGCGAGGTAGAGAAGTAACGACCACCATAATATATAAAAAGTAGAGCCGAGGTCCGCAGAGGCCTCGGCTCTATTGTTTATCATTTTGTATTACACGCAACTGCTGAGGTAGAACGACATATTTTACATCTATCTGATTCACAACTCCTTCCTTGGGGTGCAAAAATGAATTTCACAGAGTTATTAAACGATGTGCAGAGTATGGCGGAACAAGGAAACAAGTACCTGGCGCATAATTGATTCGCGTATTTTTCTTCCAACAAAAAAAAATGATTACCTTTGTAGTGCATTGATGGATAGAACAGGCGTTCCTCGGCGTGATATTCGTCATTGTTAATGACATGTACAAATATTAACAGACTAAAATATTATGAAAAAAATCTTCTATCTTGTGCTATGTGCCGCATTTGTGGCAGTGGCATGTGAAACTACTCCGGAGACTATCAATGGAGAGCTTGTTGACACATCAAACTCTACCTTTACACTCACCTCGGAGAGTGTTATTCAGTATGATGCAGAGGGTGGTCATGCGGTTGTTACCTACACTATCGAAAACCCTGTGGCAGATGCTGTTGTATATGCCGAGGCCGATACCGATTGGCTTACGGACTTCAACTACTCGGATGGCGAGGTGCGCTTCTATGTCGAGGCTAACACCACTGAGGAGGCGCGCGAGGGCATGGTAGTAGTAGCTTACGGCGCAGACCAATCATTTATCGTGGGCGTGCGCCAGAAAGCCTATATCCCCACCGAGATTTTGCTCGAAGACTGCGTGCTCAACGGCTCGTTCAATGGTCGCGACACCATGGACGGCACAATCTTCAACTATACGGTATGCTTTACGGACAAGGGTATGCCCACCGCAGAGAGCGTAGGCGAGAGCAACTACCTCTATCGTTTCAACATCTTTTCTGATGCCATAGCCGGCTTTGGCGAGGATAAGCTGCCCAATGGCGTATATGAGTTGGATGTCCGCAACAAGGGTAACAAGGATTCGTTTACGAACGATGGCAGCGACTATGTTGTCTATGGCGAAGAGGGCTACTCATCAAAGTTTACGAGCGGCTCGGTAACTGTTACCGATGAGCAGATTTATGTTGATGTGATTACCAAGGATGGCCGCCACCATGAGATTATATACAAAGGAAGCACACTTTTGAGATACGAGAACGATACCCATCAGCAGTATAGCACCTTGACCGAAGACCTCATCTTCGACGTCAAGAATCCATATATCCGTTGCCACTACTATGGTAATGACTATGGCTTAGGTGTTGATAACTGGTCAATATCGTCTATCGATGACATAGGTAAATTCTCAGGCAAGTACTTCCTGTTTACCATCCTTGTAGATCCCGCTAAGGGCTATACTCCCGGTGCCTTCTATGGCGAGTACAAAGCCTATAAGCCCGAAATGGGAGACAACTACGCCGGCACATTTGTTCCCGGCACTTGGCGCGGCTTTGCATCTTACTCTTGGTATGTTGAATGCGAGAATCAGCTTATCAATTGGGATAAGGCCTCGGCACCTATCGTTGATGGCGTCATTAAGTTCGAGGAGACTGCAACGGGTGTTTGCATCACCTTCGATTGTCAGGACGATGCAGGCCATCTTATCAAGGGTACGTTGACAAGTGGCTCGGTAGGCGAGATATATGATGTTCGCGACCCGAAGCACCCGAAACCGGGCTTCTAATCGTGGGGTTACACATGTTATAACAATAGGGCGAAGCAGTGCTTCGCCCTATTGTTATAATTGTACGTTATGCCCCTATAACAAAATATTATCGACAAATTGTTGCACTTTTTGATTTTATTACTACCTTTGCCCGCGGAATGAATGTGGAAGGATTTGGACTTATTGCAACCACAATAAAAAACTGCTAAAAGGCATAATTTTTTATACGCAATTCCCCTTCCATACGTTAAACTAATAAAACTTTTACGTATGGCTTTTTTGTTTACATCAGAATCAGTCTCTGAGGGTCATCCCGATAAGGTGGCCGACCAGATTTCAGACGCTATCCTCGACGAGTTTTTACGCCGCGACCTACGCTCAAAGGTGGCATGCGAGACGCTCTGCACCACAGGTCTTACGGTCGTATCGGGCGAGGTACGCTCAAATGCCTATGTCGATATTCAGAGCGTTGCACGCCGCGTTATAGACCGCATAGGCTACAACCGCAGCGAGTATCAGTTCGATGCCGCTTCGTGTGGTGTTCTCTCGGCTATCCACGAGCAGTCGTCGGATATCAACCAGGGTGTCGATCGCAAGGATGGCGAGGAGCAGGGCGCAGGCGACCAAGGTATCATGTTCGGCTATGCCGTAGATGAAACCCGCGAGTTTATGCCCGCCACGCTTATCCTCTCGCACGTTATTCTCAAAGAGTTGGCCGTTATCCGCCGCGAGGGTGAGGTGATGACCTACCTTCGTCCCGACTCTAAGAGCCAGGTAACTATCGAGTACGACGATGAGCGTCGTCCCAAGCGCGTGCATACCATCGTCGTCTCTACGCAGCACGACGAGTTTATACTCCCCTCAAAGACCATGAGCGAAGCCGAGGCTGAGAAGGCTATGCAGCACCAAATTGAGGAGGATGTACGTAACATCCTTATTCCTCGCGTCAAAGCGCGCTTGGAGCGTGCTTCGGACGATGTTGCAAAGCTCATAGGCGAGGATTACATCCTGCATGTTAACCCCACGGGCAAATTCGTTATCGGAGGTCCTCATGGCGATACCGGCCTCACGGGACGTAAGATTATCGTTGATACCTATGGTGGCCGTGGCGCCCACGGTGGCGGCGCATTCTCGGGTAAGGATTCGTCAAAGGTTGACCGCTCGGCAGCCTACGCTGCGCGCCATATCGCCAAGAATATGGTTGCTGCGGGTATCGCACGCGAGGTGTTGGTGCAGGTGAGCTACGCTATCGGCATTGCACAGCCTTTGTCGATATATGTCGATACCTATGGCACGTCGAATGTAAAACTGTCGGATGGCGAGATTGCCGAGAAGGTAGGCAAGATGTTCGACCTTCGTCCTGCGGCTATCGTCGAGCGCTTCGGCTTGAACTACCCCATCTTCGAGGCCACAGCTGCCTATGGTCATTTTGGCCGTCGCCCCTATACGGAGATTGTGCGCTTCATTGGTGAGCGTGGCACGGAGTTCGCCAAGGAAGTTGAGTTCTTCGGTTGGGAGCGTTTGGATGAAGTTGAGCACTTGAAGCGAGAATTCTACTTGTAACGTAATAGGCTTGACAGCAAAGTGTTAGCTGTTGAGCCTATTTTTTTTTAAAAACTTTTTGTGAAAAAGTTTTGCATAGTTAAAAATAGTTACTATATTTGCACACCCAAACCACAAAGCCCAGGTGGTGAAATTGGTAGACACGCTACTTTGAGGGGGTAGTGAGCATTAGCTCGTGCAAGTTCGAGTCTTGTCCTGGGCACTCAACGACGGAAGCAGAATAACCTGCTTCCGTTTTTCTTTTATAATCTCCTGAAACAGAATCGGGCTTATTGGTTTTTTTTTGTATCTATATAGCCCATAGTATCTGCTCTCCACCATTGTCGGGTCGTAGCCTCGCATGAATACATATACAAAAAAATCGGGCAGGATAACTATCCTACCCGATACTTCCAACACGCCTCAAATTAGAGTGCGTTTACGTGCAATGTCAACGAGCTCTTCAAGTTGGCAGCCTTGTTCTTGTGAATAATGTTGTGCTTAGCCAACTTGTCCAACATAGAGCTTACCTTGGGAAGTAAAGCCTCTGCTGCGCTGCGCTCGCTAGTGTTACGCAAAGCCTTAACAGCGTTACGGGTAGTCTTGTGATAAAGACGGTTGTGTGCACGCTTAGTAGCTGTCTGACGAATTCTCTTCTCTGATGACTTGTGATTTGCCATAGTTTTTCTCTTTTTTATTTTTTACTTTTTATACTCTTTGTTTTCCCGGCTTTTCGCGCGATCTTGTCTCGCGAACTATGCCCCGCCGGGCGGCACCTCTCTGACAGCCGTAGCTGCTTTCGGATAGGCCGAAGCCCGCTCCTAAAACTATCTTAACCGCACGCATTGTATCCTATATACAATACGCCAAGTGCAGCCCATAGCAGAGTCGAACTGCTCTTTCAAGAATGAAAATCTTGCGTCCTAACCGATAGACGAATGGGCCAATCCACTAACAGCCACCTTTCAGTGAGCAGTTTAGCGGTGCGAAGGTACGCAAAATTTTTTATATAGCAAAATGTTTTTCGAAAAAATCATAAATAGACCCCCGAAACACTCTCCGCAGCAGGATTTAACGCAGCCGTATGGAACGTGTGGCAGCATCAAACGACACATGCCGACTATCGAAGAGTCGCTCGATAGCGCCCGACGCAATCATCTCATCGGTAGTCATATAGCGCAGGTGAGGCGTATCTACGAGGGCTATATTGTCGGCGAGCGAGAGGGCTATATCGAGTTCATGTGTCGAGAATACTATGCACTTACCCTGGTCATGTGCTATACGCCTGAGGAGTGTACATAGCTCGTAGCGGTTGGGCATGTCGAGAAATGCCGTAGGCTCGTCGAGGAGTATCACGGGTGTCTGCTGCGCCAAGGCACGTGCAATCATCACACGCTGACACTCACCATCCGAGAGGGTGTCGATATATCTGTCGGCAAGCTCCGCGATGCCAACTACCTCTATGGCTCGTTCCACGGCAGCGTTATCCTCCGCGGTGAGGCGTCCCATCCAGTCGGTATAGGGAGCGCGTCCGAGTGCCACCAACTCGCGGGCGGTCATCGCCTCAACATCCACACGTTCGGTATTTACGAAGGCTATGCTTCGCGCAAGGAGCAAGGGTGTAAGTTCCGAGAGCGGGCGCCCATCAAAGAGGATAACACCCCCCTGCACAGCGCCTAACGATGCTATGGCGCGCAGCAACGTACTCTTACCCGTACCATTGCGGCCAAGCAGAGCCGTTATCGTGCCCTGATGAAGTGTTGCCGAGGCATCGTCGATAAGCGTGCGACGACCATAGGCGAGCCTTATGTGCGAGAGTTCTATCATTTGCGGTTACGGTTACGGATGATTACGATGATAATGATGGGTATGCCGAGCAGCGAGCTAACAGCATTTATCGGGAATGTGGCAATGCCTCCATACGCTACGATGTCGCATACGAGGCAACAGAGCAGCATTGAGAGAGCACCCCATAGCATAGATGCGGGCATCAGCACACGGTGGTCCGATGTGCGGAAGGTCATACGCGCAAGGTGGGGCATGGCGAGACCTACGAAGCCTATGGGACCACAGAAGGCGGTTACCGTACCTGCGAGCAGTGTCGTCGAGAGGAAGATAATGGCACGCGAGCGTGCCACATTAAGTCCGAGGGTGCGGGCATAGCCCTCGCCAAGAAGTAGTATGTTGAGGGGCTTGATGACGATGATGGCAAGCAGCAGACCGATAACCACCACGGGGACGAGTATTGCGAGCTGCTCCGTAGTTACAGTCGATACCGAACCCATAGTCCACACCACAAAGGCCTTCAACGACTCCTCGGTACCCATATATTGCAATATGCCCACCACGGCAGATATCGCCGAGCCAAGCATCATGCCAATTATTAGTATCACGTTGATATTACGTATCTTGCGCGATAGAAACATCACAAGCAGGAGTATCGCCGCTGAGCCTATCCATGCCATGCCCGTAAGTCCTATATTGGCCAACATTGTGCCCGCGTATGCTCCGAGCATGGGTGCTGCAAGCGTGAAGAGCGCCACACCAAGACTCGCTCCCGAGTTTATGCCGAGCACGTAGGGTCCTGCGAGCGGGTTACGGAAGAGCGTCTGCATTTGTAGGCCACTTGCAGAGAGTGCCATGCCCGCAAAGAGGGCTACGATTACCTTCGGCAGACGTAACTCACGTATTATGAGAGCATTTATCTCATCCGAGGGCTCGCCTCCGGTGAGCGTTGCCCATACATCCGAGAGCGGTATCTCCGTTGTGCCAAGCATGAGGTCGGCTATGAGTAGCGCAACGATAGCCGCAGCAAGCGACACAAAGAGTGTATATTGTCCAAGTCTGTTCATTCGGCGTGTTATTTTAATCTGCGATGATAGTATAGGCTATCGTCATCGCCCCTCATTATCGCCGCCATGTCGCGCAGTACTACGTCGGGATGCACTATCGCCGACTCCCAAAAGTCGCTACCTCCCGAGGCTGTCTGGCGGCGGTTGTTGTTGTATATCATGCCATGGCGCACTACATCCGTCTCGATAAATTGTGGCGCTGTGGCGCGCAGGTCGGACATCGTGCGACACTGACCCACGTTGAGCCATATATCCGCTGTGGACACAAGACGATATGCCTCTTCGAGACTTATGCCGACCGAGCCAGCCGACGTATTCTTACCTTTATATATATATGCACCTCCCGCATCCTCTATCAGCTGCACCATGTAACTATCGTCCGAGGGCATGTACCACACATCCTGATAGGGCGTATTGAGCATCACCTGTGGTCTGTTGGCGCTGTCGTCCATGCTTGCGCGCACCTCGTTGTATCTCGACACAACACCTTCGAAGTAGGCTATGCCCTGTTCTCGGCAACCCGCTATCTCGGCTACGGCAACCACCCATTCGGCCTTGCCGAGCGGCGAAAGCTCCGTATAGTCGCCGAGGTATATGTAGGGGATATCGAGGCTACGCAACTTTGCTGTTACGGAGCTGTTCTCGGCAGACACACCATACATCAACACTATATCGGGGCGGAGCGCAAGTAGAAGTTCATAGTTTATATTGCTGTCATAGCCTATGTCCTTCACCTCCTCGCTATGCGCCACCACCTCGTTCATTACATACTGTTTGCCCGAGACGCCTACTATGCGGTCGCTGAGGCCTATGGCATCGAGCATAGCAATATGGCTTGTGCTCATACATACTATACGCTTGGCAGTACCCACGATATACTCTCCCTCGTAGCCGACAGCACTCTGCTCGTCGTTGAAGAGCGCCAAATATTGCTCTTCAACCTCATCACCCTGCCAGGGTTGCATGACACGCAATAGGGTGTTACCCCTATCATCGGAGCGTATCTCGAATCCCGCGGCGCGTGTCGGCGTATATGCGATAGTGCAAAAATCATCAAGCGAGCTTTTCTGTTTTTTAGCACAAGCTACACATATACAAACAATTAGCGTTGCACGTATGAGTCGTTTGAAAATAGTCATAGCACAAAGTTATATTTTTTTTTCAAAATATTTGCACAGAATAAAAAATTATTATTATCTTTGCACTCGCAAAACTAGTTCGGGATGTAGCTCAGCCCGGTTAGAGTACACGTCTGGGGGGCGTGTTGTCGCAAGTTCGAATCTTGTCATCCCGACAAAGCTGAGTAAGCAGGAGTCCTCAATCGAAAGATTGGGGACTTTTTTTATGTCTGCACACCTAATGCTTGCATTTTAGGATGTGGAGGCATAAAAAAAGGTGTCATATTGTTGATATGCCTACTGCTTACGATAGCTTTGTGCAGCCTATAAATGGGCTGCCAAGAGAGGCGTTAAGCGGAGCAGACAGAAGTCTGCGGAGTAGCCAATCTTGTCATCCCGACTAACCGAAAGCCTTGATATTCGATTGAATATCACGGCTTTTTCTTTTAGCTATCATTTCAGCGGGGGGGGTAAAAAAATAACGACCTACATTTCTGTAAGTCGTCGATTTTCGGTGCGGTGCGTAGGGGACTCGAACCCCTGACCCCGTGCGTGACAGGCACGTATTCTAACCAGCTGAACTAACGCACCAAAGTTTAGAACTTTACAACCTCCGGCCTCCCTCGTGCACCTCTCTCGAAGTTACCACCGGTTTTCCCCTCGATTGCGTTGCAAAGGTACTACATTTTTTTTATTCTGCAAATTTTTTGATACTTTTTTTCGAGAAAAAACATCATTTCTTGAAGAATGAGAAGTGAACACTACCGTAACTCCTTAGCTGCCAGAAATTTTCATGCTCCGAGAAATCCTTATCCTTAGAGTGCTCGAAAATTAACATTCCTCCCTCACGCAGCAAGTCGCGCTCAAAAACGAGATTTATGACCTCCTCGCTACCCTCTAAGTCATATGGGGCATCCGAGAAGATGAGGTCGAACTGTTTAGCACAACTCTTCAAGTAGAGGAAGGCATTGGCCTTCACAGCATAGAAATTCTCAAACTTCAAGTCGCGTGCCGTCTGTCGTATAAAGTTATGGTGGACGCTATTCACCTCAACCGAGGTCACGCTACGCGCATCTCGCGACGCAAACTCATAGCTTATAGAGCCTGTACCCGAGAAGAGGTCGAGAACATCGAGCTCATCGAAATCCACGAGGTTAACAAGGACATTAAAGAGGTTCTCCTTGGCGAAGTCCGTGGTGGGACGCGCGCGTAGGTTACGTGGCGGCACGATGGTACGGCCACGATATTTACCACTAATTATTCGCATACTACATGCTTAAAAAGTCGCTTACATACATTTTTGAGTTGTTCAGCACCGAGTTGCAGGCATACACCTATATTATATATATGGTAGGCGGCATTTATCTGTTCGAGATAGTAGATGACGTCAGACTCACCCTGCACCTCTACGGCCTCTGCAAGCTGCAAGCCGTCATCATAGATGCGTACGAAGAGCACTCCATTAGCAAGGCTCAGCACGGTACCACGCTCCGTAGGACAATCGAGAAGTAGCGGCGAAGTCCACGACATGCAACCTCGCTGGCGAGCCTCATCTATCATATCGCAACCTATGACCATGACAGCGACAATATCATCCTTCGGCTCGCTGAATACGGCACACTCACCGTCGCGCACCACAAGACCGGCATCGGCAATGACTGCCGCTTCGTTTTGGCAAAATAGTGCGTAGGGCACAAGCACCGTCTGCGCCGTAGCGACAATAGCCTCGCTACGGGCATCGACAGAGCCATGACGCTCGACATAGACGCCCGAAAAAGAGTGTCCACCCAACACAAGTCGGGTGGACACATTATTGTGTGTTAGCTGCTCAGCCATTACTCCGCGCTACCACCACCCCAGCTACCTGCCTCATTGGTAGGCTCCTCAAGGCTACCAAAAGTAACACCGAAGAACGAGATGTTAAGATCTATGGGGTGAGCTGAACCAATCTTGTAATTCTTGCTAATAGCCTTCTTCAAGCCGTCAGCCTTCATCTTCTTCATATCCTCACTCGCCTCAGAGTGGTTAATGAGTGTCTGGAACTTCTCATCCATCTTATTCCAAAACTCCTGGTTGTAGGTATGGGTATCGATGAATGCAACATAGGGAGCGTGGCAACGGATAAGATGTGTCTTATAGGTACCGCTCTCGTATGTAGCTGTATCGAGCTGGAACTCAACCTTATCGGTGAAGGGAATGTAGCGAAGGTTCTTAATCTGCTCCTCGTCAAGACGGGGGTTGCCATTAGCATCCGTGAAGATAGCCTCTCGCACCGTAAAGACCTCTACGCGCTCATTCTTCCAATTGGGGTCCTTGCGCATCTCTGCGAGCAACGCCGCATTATCCATGTTGTTCTCATCGTAAATCTGACTACGATACTCAATGGTGCCATTCAACGCGAAGTCGATGAGCTCATCCCAGTTTGTAGTAAACTCCTTCTTGGGATTTGCATCGCGGTAAGCTTGAACGAGCTTAACAATGAGTTTCTCTGCCTCGACAACAGCAGTCTCACGCTGCTCGAAGTGAGACTCGAACTTCACAGGCTTCTCAATAAGCTTAAAGTTCCAATAGAGCAAACCTACTATTGCCACGAGCAATAAAATCTGCAATAAAATACGTAATCCTTTCATTTTTGATTATTTGTTATTAAGTTTGTATCGTTATTTAACCATCAGCACAGCGTTAAACTAACACATAACCAACGATGTACCAACAACTCTAATACGCGCGCGTCATGCATAGCACACATATTTCGCATCAAATTTACGCAAAATTATCGTTCGAAGCAACTTTTAACCAAAAAAAAATTATCGAACAGCTATCTTCGTGGCTTGCCGACGACGACTACACGCGCATTTTTCTGCTCAATGGATATGCCGGTACAGGCAAAACAACAATTATAGCGGCGCTTGTTGCCGCAGTCAAGGAGTTAGGTATCAAGCCAATACTACTCGCACCCACAGGACGTGCCGCCAAGGTGCTCACCCACTACTCCGCAGAGACGGCATACACCATACACAAAAAAATATACCGCGAGCGCGGCATCAGCGACTACGAGTCGAAATTCTCATTGGACTACAACCGCGAGAATGGCGCCCTCTTCATCGTCGATGAGGCATCAATGCTCTCGTCGCGCGACGAGGATAGCTCCTTCGGCTCGGGTAACCTCCTCGATGACCTCGTGAAGTATGTACGCAGTGGCAAGGAGTGTCGTCTTATGCTCGTGGGCGACGATGCGCAGCTACCCCCTATTGGCGATGACCACAGTCCCGCACTCGACCCCGCGGAGCTCCTACGCTACGGCGAGGTGGAGTATGGCACAATGGACGAGGTGGTGCGACAGTCGCATGACTCAGGCATACTTTTCAACGCCACAATGATACGCTGCATGCTCGAAAACAACATCTTCGAGAAGCCACGTTTCGACCTATCACACAGCGACTTCCTGCGCGTGGAGGGCAGCGAACTGATGGAGGCTTTGCAAGATTGCTACGACCGCTATGGACGAGACGAAACAATAGTCATCACACGCTCAAACAAGCGTGCTAATCGCTACAATGAAGGCATACGTCGCTACACACTCTCGGCCGAGGAGGAGATAGAGAGTGGCGATATGCTCATGATCGTAAAGAATAACTACTTCTACGCCGAGCGCGACGAGCAGTCGCCAATGTCGTTTGTAGCAAATGGCGATGTGGCACGTCTGAGACGCATCCGCCGTTTCGAAGAGTTCTATGGCTTCCGCTTCGTCGATGCACTCATCACCTTCCCCGACTACAACGACTACGAAATGGAGTGTAAACTGATGCTCGACACCCTATCGTCGGAGTCTCCATCGCTGACACGAGAGCAGAGCCGGCAACTATTCTACGAGGTGGAGAAGGACTATGAGGATATCAAGGCCAAGACCAAGCGATACCGCGCCATACGCGAGAATGAGCATTTCAACGCCATGCAGATAAAGTTTGCCTACGCCGTAACATGCCACAAGGCGCAAGGCGGACAATGGAAAGCTGTATTTGTGGATAGGTGTCTCTTTGGCGATGAGCAGATGTCGCGCGACATGCTACGCTGGCTCTACACCGCCATAACACGAGCAACCGAACGCCTCTACGTTGTAAACTTCGACGAGGAATTCTTTGAGAACTAAACATTTTTTCGTACCTTTGTACGATAAAGTTTTCTACGGACAATGAGTGCAAAAATTAAGGATACGACCACCTCTGCGGAGGGTAACGCCAAGGAGAAGAAGTATGTAGAGACACCGCTGATGAAGCAGTACTACGAGATTAAGGCTGTGCATCCCGATGCTATACTTCTGTTCCGTGTTGGCGACTTCTATGAGACCTTTGGCGAGGATGCCATCAAAGCGAGCGGCATCCTCGGCATCACGCTCACACGTCGTGCTAACGGCGCAGCGTCGTATGTCGAGCTGGCCGGTTTCCCCTATCACGCACTCGATACCTACATGCCCAAGCTCGTACGTGCAGGCGAGCGCGTGGCCATCTGCGAGCAGCTCGAAGACCCAAAGATGACCAAGAAACTCGTAAAACGCGGTGTGATAGAGATGGTTACACCCGGCATCGTATTAGGCGAAAACCTCGTTGCAGGCAAGGAGAACACCTTCCTTGCATCGGTATATTTCGGCAAGACAACAGTGGGCATTGCCTTCCTGGATCTATCTACGGGCGAGTTCTATGTTGCCGAGGGCGACGTAACATACATCGACAAACTAATCTCAAACCTGCAACCCAAGGAGATAGTCTTCCAGCGTGGCCGCGAAGAGGAGTTCTCAGATGCCTTCGGCTCGAAGCACTACACATATCGTCTCGACGAGTGGGTATTTGCCGAGAGCGTAAACCGCGACAAGCTATGCAAGCAGCTGGGTGTAACTTCGCTCAAAGGCTTTGGCGTGGAGCAACTCACGGCGGGCATATCGGCTGCGGGTGCTATATTGTACTACCTCGAATTTACCGAACATCGGCAGACAGCACACATATCATCCATACAGCGCATAGACCGCAACGACGCCGTGTGGATTGATAAGTTCACAATACGCAACCTCGAACTATTCAACTCCAACAGCACCACGACGAAGTGTTGCTTTGCGGATGTCATGGACCGCACGCTTACGGCCATGGGCGGACGACAGCTAAAACGTTGGATAGCAATGCCGTTGATGGACATAGAGAAGATACGTCTGCGCCAGGATATTGTCGAGCTCTTCACCACGGATAGCGACTTTGCGGAAGCCATGCGCAAGCAGATATCGCTCGTGGGCGACTTGGAGCGCATAGCCTCACGCATAGCCACACAGCGCATCACGCCCCGCGAACTTGTGCAGCTCAAACACTCGCTCGCAGCCGTGGAGATTATCCGCGCACTGATGGAGTCAACCGACCATGAGCCACTACACCGCATTGCCGAGCATATAGACCCTATTGTGGAGGTACGCGAGAAGCTCGAACGCGAGATATACCCCGACCCCGCAACCAACCAGATACAGAAGGGCGGCATCATCGCCGATGGCGTCTCTGCCGAGTTGGACGACCTACGACGCATAGCCCTGCACGGCAAGGACTACCTCAACTCGTTGCAGCAGCGCGAGAGCGAGGCTACGGGAATACCGTCGCTCAAAGTGGCATACAACAACGTCTTTGGATACTATATCGAGGTGCGCAACACCCACCGCGACAAGGTTCCAATGAGTTGGATACGCAAGCAGACGCTCACAGGCGCCGAGCGTTACATCACCGAGGAGCTCAAAGAGTATGAGCAGAAGATTATGGGCGCCGAGGAGCGTATCATACAGATTGAGACGCAGATATATGCCGACATCGTCGCCTTCATCTCACGCCACTTGGCAAAGTTGCAGCGCGATGCCCGCGTCGTGGCACGCATCGACTGCTTGCAGTCTATGGCACTCATCGCCGGCGAGCGTCGCTATGTGCGCCCCGTGGTTGATGACTCTACGGTCATCGACATACGCGACGGCCGCCACCCCGTCATCGAGACCCTCATGCCCATTGGCGAGGAGTATATACCCAACGACGTGATGCTCGACCAGAAGCAGCAGCAGATAGTCGTCATCACAGGTCCCAATATGTCGGGTAAGTCGGCACTACTGCGACAGACGGCCCTCATAGTGCTCATGGCGCAGATGGGCTCATTCGTGCCGGCAAAGAGCGCACATATAGGCATTGTCGATAAGATATTTACACGTGTGGGGGCCTCGGATAACCTCTCTGAAGGCGAATCGACATTCATGGTCGAGATGTTGGAATCGGCAAGCATACTGAACAATATTTCGGAGCGCAGCCTCGTTCTTCTCGACGAGATTGGCCGTGGCACGAGCACCTACGACGGCATCTCCATCGCGTGGGCCATGGTCGAGTACCTGCACAACAATGCGCAGGGTAATGCCAAGACACTCTTTGCAACACACTACCACGAACTCAACGAGTTGGAGAATATGCTACCGCGCGTAAAGAACTACCACGTAACAGTCAAGGAGATAGACAAGAGTATCGTCTTTCTACGTAAGTTGGTACGCGGAGGCACGGAACACTCGTTCGGTATTCACGTGGCACGCATGGCGGGTATGCCGCGCACGGTGGTATCACGTGCCGAGGCGATACTCTCGAACTTAGAGAAGGTGTATGGCTCGGGCGAAATAGTGCCGAGTGGAGCCATGAAACAGCGTGCCAAGAAGCGCGCTGTTGTCGAGTCCGCCATCGAGACGAAGGATAATATACAGCTCTCGATGTTCCAGCTCGACGACCCCGTACTCATTGCCATACGCGACCAGATAAAGGGTCTGGACATCAACTCGTTGACGCCCCTCGAAGCGCTCAACAAACTTAACGAGATAAAGCGAATAACAGGCATATAATAGGATTTTATACATTTTTTACTTACCTTTGCCCCGAATGACTACACAGGAGCAATACATAGAGCGTCTCAAAGAGTTGGTTATCGTTAAGTACGGTCGCCAGATAGCGAGTGCCGAGGAGTGTGAAGCACTCGTCGAGGCAGTCGCCGAAAAGACACGTGTATCGCTCAGCGCCAATACGTTGGAGCAAATATTCGTAGTGAGCGATAGTAAGTTTATGCCCCGACCCCATGTGCTCTCTACCTTAGCACGTTATGCCGGTTATGCCGGTTGGAGCGACTTCTGCACATCGAGCGATGTCTTGCCCACCAACGATAGGGATAACCTCGCCACACCTCGCCACTGGGGTGTTATCATCCTCACGGTAGCCGCCTTAGCCATCGTAATCATCACAGCCATAGTGTTGCTACGTGGGAGCAATGACAATAAGACAAGCAGCAACCGTGCGACAACGCATGTAGAGAGTATCGACAGTCGCTTCACGCAGGTCAAGAGCGAGTGGATAGCCAGCACCACGGAGCACTGCCTCGCAGTACGCGAGTATGAGGGCATGGATATCGAGGCCTACCGAGCACATGTCGAAAAGGTGAATAGCGAGTACGTCTCACTAATGGAGGAGGGCATACGCCGCGATTTGGTGCTGTATGCTGCTGCTCACAACATCACTGTCGATGATGCTACGATAGAGCGCACGGCGCGAGCTATTGCCGAGATATGTTCTACGATGTGTGAATGTTTGACGAATGAAGCATCTGCTGGCATCTAATCAGATGCAACTCAACAACGATAAAATCTCTCAACTTTGATTGAGAGATTTTTTGTTTCTTTGCATATAGAGTTAGGTTAACACCCTTAACACCCTTAACACCCTTAATATCCTTAATATTCAAAGCCATGTCGCTCCTACTCACAATTTGTAAAGATAAGGGGGCAGATGTGGCCTCACACGAAATCAGCCTGGATGGGCTGTACTTAATTGGACCCATTCAGGCTGATGATTGAGAGGAAGGCAGATGACCCTTATCTTTTCAAATTTACGAAGTGTTCGAGCGACTTCATAATATTTCGTGAATGCAGAACCATAGTCTTTGTCTCGGTCAGGATATTGAAGAACAACATATTCGCTGACGATGAGCCACCCGTATCGCGCAGACGGCGAAGCTGGTTTTGCATAACCTCGTCTATAAGGTCAAACATATCGTCTCGCTTGTTGAGCACGCTCTCCATCTGTTCAAATGAACGAGTGCGCAACATCTTGTTAATCTCCGAGAAAATCTCCTCCACGCGGTCGTTGATGCGTTTGAGGTCATAGACTTGCTCCTTCGAAAGTCCGGTGTGGTTGTTGTCGATATGCTTGAAGCAGGGACGTGTGATATGAAGCAGAGCCTTGCTTGTCTCCGAGATATAATCGACCACCTGCACGTAGTAGTGTCCGGTGTTGATATCGCTCTCTTCAAGCGTACGCAACAGAGGCATAATCTCGTACTTCTGCTGACGTGTTGACTGGAAGAACTCCTCGGCCTCGCGCACCATATCTTTGAGTACCTTTCGGTTCTCCTTGAATACCGCGACGATGGTGCGGTCATATATCATCGTAACCTTCTCCATCGAGGCACACACCTTCTCGGTATAGTCGATAAGTGCAGTCTCGGGGCTCGATTTTATGTTCTTGCCAATGGCTGCTGTTGCCGACTCATCCTCCTCCGCGGCGGATTCATTCTTCTTGATGTTACTCTTGATAATAAGGAAGCCGCAGACGAGAGTGATACCCACTATGACTATCTCGCCACCATATGCCAAGGCGAGGGTTACGGCCAGGGCGATGAGGAAGCCACCGAGTGCAGTAACGAACCATCCCATAATCACGGTCATAACACCCGTGATACGATATACGGCACTCTCGCGACCCCAAGCACGGTCGGCAAGCGACGAACCCATAGATACCATGAATACGACGTATGTCGTCGAGAGGGGTAATTTAAGTTGCGTACCGATAGATATGAGGATGGCGGCAGCTGTTAGGTTTACGGTGGCGCGTATGAGGTCATAGTTCACATCGCCACGCTCCTCAGCGGGCAGCGGCTCAAAGCGACGGTTGATAAACTCCTTCGCCGACTTTGGGGTTATCGCCGATACTGCATCGTTCACACGGCGCACACCACGCACGATGCCTCGCGAGAGGTTGGTTGCCTCCTCGGTAGTATCGGTAGTCTCGCTCTGCGACGACAGCTTGCGCTCGGTCTCAATCACACGCATAGCCTTTTTCGAAGAGAAGAGCGTAATGACCATGACAATACCCGCAGCACACATTATCCAGAAGTTTGCCTGCGTAGAGTTTTTCAATATTGACATAGATGTAAGGTCTGCACCCTCACTATGAGCATACATATATGAGTCGTAGCCGGCATATGGCACACCTATAAAGTTCACGAGGTCGTTACCGGCAAAGGCCAATGCCAACGAGAAGGTGCCCGCAAGGATAGATACGCGCAAGATATTTACCTTGCAACGCTGCAATATCCACAATAAGAGCGAGCTACCGGCCCACAATGCGAGGAGTGCCAGAGCCGTATTATCGTCCACAAAGGTCTTAACCTCCTCGGGGATGAGCGTGGTGCTCTTCAAGCCCTTAAAGACGGTGAAGTAGATGATACCTGCCACTGTGATACCGCACCACAGTGCACCGAAGCGGCTGAAAATCTTGTGATAGCGGAACGAGAAGATAAGGCGCGAGATATACATCAGCAGGTGTCCCGTGATAAATGCCAATGCCACCGAGAGCAGGATACCCGAGACTATACCGAGAGCCTTTCCGGAGTTGATATATTCGCCAAGAGACAACGTATTGCCATCAGGACCGATGGCCGTACCACCCCAAATATTGTATAGCGCGAGGGCCATTGCCGAGCCGAGCAAGCCAAAGACGAGCGATACGGTCGTTGAGGTAGGCAGTCCGAGCGAGTTGTAGATATCGAGCAGTATGATATTCGAGAGCATCATACCGAGGAAGAGAATCATAATCTCCTGGTACGAAAACTTATCGGGATAAAAGACGCCGTTACGCGCCACCTCCATCATACCACTCGAAGTCATAACGCCCACCATCACACCCAAAGCTGCAATAGCGAGTATCACACGCTTGGACGATGCCTTAGAGCCGAAGGCCGAATTCAGAAAGTTCACGGCGTCGTTCGACACGCCGACAACTATACCCATAACAGCCAACACTGCAAGGGTAATAACTATAAATAAATCCATAAAAATACAATTTTCGGATGCTTCACAAAAAGAAAAAACTGCAACAGAAGCCGTAGCCCCGCGCAGTTTTCATCCCTTATAGAGTCGAATATTTCGCCATCGCATCCTAATTTCTTGTTGCAAAGATACAATTTCATTGTTACATTTCTGTTACATTTCTATTAAGCCATTGTAACATTTTGTAACATTGCAGTATGCGGAAGGCTCAAAAATTATCATCCAAAAAGTTGCGCTATTCACATTTTATGATTAAATTTGTTGATAATATTTTAGTTTAAGGCGCGTTATAGGATATGTAATGCATAGTTACAGCAACAAAACTGAACGATGAGAAAATACCGAATACTTGTAGTTGACGACGAGGAGTCGTTGTGCGAGATATTAAAGTTTAACCTTCTGCGCGAGGGCTACGACGTCGAGACTGCGTTTAGCGCTGAGGAGGCACTAACAATGAATATAGCTGCATTCGACCTACTCATCTTGGATGTCATGATGGGCGAGCTCAGTGGCTTCTCGCTTGCTAAGATACTGCGTAAACGCCCTGAGACCACTACCCTACCGATAATCTTCTGCACGGCGCGCGATGCCGAAGATGATAAGATTAGAGGGCTGGACATCGGTGCCGACGACTACATCGCAAAGCCCTTCTCCGTGGCCGAGGTTATGGCACGCGTGCGTAGCGTCCTACGTCGCTCGACACGCAAGACATCGGAGGTTGACACAGCGACATCCAGCGGCGAGCCGTGCGACATAATATCGTTCGATGGACTCGTAGTAAACAACCTACGCAAGAGTTGCCACATCGACGGCGTGGAGGTGGCGCTCACACGCAAGGAGTTTGATATATTGGTATTACTACTCACAAATCGCAACACCATACTCTCTCGCGAGCAGATAATGAAGCGGGTATGGAGTGGCGAGGTAGTGGTCCTGGATCGCACCATAGATGTAAATATTACGCGCATGCGTAAGAAATTGGGACAATACGGAAATTACATTATAACACGTACAGGTTATGGCTATGGATTCGAAGGGTAAGACCCTAACATATCGCAGCGGCATGTATATACTGCTCGCGTTGCTTATCATGATTGTCGTGGGAGGTGTCATCACCTACCGTTTTTCGCTACTCAGCCACACGCAACACGCCGAGTGGCTCGACGAGTGTATCTTCTACACGATACTATGCGTCTCCGTGGTAGCCTCGGCCATTGCCATTATGCTTGCCATGCGCCTCAACCGCAACATGCAGAGTCTCAAACGTGCCAGCGAAGCTATGGAGAATGGTGCCGACATAGAGTCGATGCCCGACTTTGCAAATGACGAGTTAGGCGACATATCGCGCCATATCATAGACCTCTACAAGCGTTTGCGCCAGGCGTCGAGTGCCGTAGAGCGTGAACACGACCTCGCCCTCCACGAGCATCAGGAGAAGCTGCGCATCAAGCGTCAGCTGACCAACAACATCAACCATGAGCTCAAAACGCCCGTTGCAGCCATCCAGGGCTACTTGGAGACGATGATACACAGCAAAGATATGAGCCCCGAGGAGCGCGAATCGTTCATCGAGAAGTGCTACGCCCATAGCCAGCGTCTCAGTCAACTCCTGCACGACGTATCGACCATCACACGTCTCGAAGATGGTAGCAGCCGCATAGAGTGCGAGAGCGTAGATTTGGGCAACATGCTCGACGAGATACGCTCGGAGATAGCCCTACTGCCCGACGATAGGCGCATGCGCGTAAACCTCACATTGCCCGAACCTATGCTCGTTAAGGGCAATCCCACACTCCTACTCTCGATATTCAAGAACCTCACCGACAACGCCATCGCCTACTCGGGTGGTCGCGACATATTTATTAGCGCCGAGCTTACATCGCCAGATATGTACACCGTAACTGTTGCCGACAATGGCATAGGCGTCGATGAGGAGCATATAGGCCATATCTTCGAGCGCTTCTACCGCATAGACAAGGGTCGCTCACGCAAGTTGGGCGGCACGGGTCTCGGCCTCTCGATTGTCAAGAATGCCGTGCTGTTCCATGGCGGCGATATCGAGGTCTATAACCGTAAGGTTGGAGGCTTGGAGTTCAAGTTTACACTGCCCAAAGCATAGACATAAGCGAAAACCAACGCTCTATTCGACAAATTACCAGCGCTCGTTAAAGACAAAAATAAGGGGATGGCTAAAAAATAGCCATCCCCTTACGTATAAAATTGAAAGATGTAGTTTTAGTCTTGTGGGACCCTATAAAGTAGAGTTTACAAAGCGTAAATGAGTATTTTGCGAACGCACGTTACGCCGAAATAGACTCTTCATTCAGCCTCACAATACTCAAAATATCCGATTTTACTATTAGTCTGCGGGTTGAATATCAGCATCCGGGTTCTCGCAATCTTGATTAATATAGCCATCCATGCCACAACGGAACGTGCCGACAATCTTATAGCCATTATCATCCACGCAATCGTACTTAACCAGATACATGTCTCCATCTCGCTCGATGGTAATCTTACCTCCCATAAGCGGTCCGCCCCAAGTGTTGATAATCTGACTCTTCTCGCAGCGGCCACACCACGAATTCGTGGGATGACCATCGTGTAGCTCGCCGGCAACATAGGTGTTATACAAATCTGCGCCCGTACCATCTGCCGGAGCTACGGTGTACTCGCCAAGGAAGGCATCCTCCTTGTAGCCACCCTTGGCCCTATCTACCATGAGCATAAGCATAAAGTAGGTACCATTCATGGGCATCACCGTCTGACACATATCTACGTACCACACGTCGCAACCAAGACCATAGTAGTCGCCACGATAGTAGGCATGCAAGAAGCCTGTATCATGGGTGAAGTTGAAATCCTCGGTCATACGCGAGTATGGACGCTCAATGGGGGGCATGTCATAACCACCCGTTACCAATTCGCCACTGTATGTTACGCGGTGCCACTTGCCATCCTGCAAGCGGATGCGAGCATCGATAGAACCCTCTTTAATGATAATCTTTGCATCGATGATGGATGTCTCAATTATAGCACCCGTCGCCGAAACCTCGACATATTTACTACCACTGCTACGCAACGTGCCGGGAGCACCCGTGCTACGGCCATCAAAGGTATATGTTCCTGCGGGTATAGCACACTCCGTATAGTCGAAGCCACTTGTTACATCCGAGAAGAGGTCAAGGCGATACTGCTTACAACCGTAGTAGTGGTTGCTGGCCGTGGGAGCCTTCATATCCGATAGAATGATGAAGTAGTTGTAGCCCAAAGTATTCATCCTACCATTGTACGTACCGCATAGGTATTCGGCGTTAAAGACAACTTCGAAATCCGATTCATCGAGACCCTGATGTATGCCCACAGAGAAGTTCTGGTCGCCATACGAGACGAAGATAACCGTCTGACGACGCTCCTCAACGCTCTGCGCTGCTACCTCAAAGTCGATAACACCATTATCTATATTGGTAATGGTTACCCATTCGGCCTCACATACCGCTGTTGGCAACACAGGCGCAGAGCTGAGACGCGTTGCGGCATCATCAACCTCGGCGAGGGTATAGGTAATCTGACCTACGCCACCCTCCTCGTCAAACTCCATCTGGGCCTTTGACGTTAATTGAAGTTTATAGTTATTAACCTCGGGCGCGGGTTTCTCCTCGCAACCTGCAACAAAGAGTGCCACAGCGAGCAAAGCAACAATAGAAAACAATCTTTTCATGTTAAATGGGGATAATCGATTTAAGCTTTATTAGGCTCTTACTGCAAGTTTTAATCCTCGTAGCCCAAGTTGAGCGGACCCTCGTAGAAAAGGTGGTGAACATCACCATTGCCATCGATAAGCTCACCCTCAATGCGGTTCTCGGTAACGGTGATGGTACCAGCATCGAAGCCGAGATATGCGATGATGCTGCCATCCTCAGCCACGCGCAAGCATGAAGATATCGTTGCGCTGAAAGTGCCAGGTTCATAGGTATCCATAGGGTCAATCTCATAAACACCTGTGGCCAATACGGGGTCAGAGTAGCTCGTCGGTTTCGAAGAGTACATATCAAAGAGATAACGTGTGCAAGAGCGGTCGTTATCGCTCTTCAAGCCCTTCTCCGATATCATGATGTAGTAGTTGTACGATGAGGTGAAAGCACCTAAATACTCACCATTGAGGTAAGGAGTATCAAACTCAAAATCATAGACCTTAGGTACCAACGCATCCTGCAAAACCTTAACCTCGAAGCTCTGCTCAGCGTAGCTTACCGTAATCTTACCCTCGCGAGGCTCCTCAACATCGTTTGCAGCAACCTCAAATGCGATAGTCTGACCTGCGGCAACCGTAATCCAGGCTACATCAGCCTCAGCCTCAACCTCAACACCCTCAATGGGATACTCCAAGGCGTAGGTAATTTCACCCTTACCACCATCTTCCGTGAACGAGAGCTCGGCCGCAGACGTAAGAGTCAATACAGGGTCGGGCGCCACGTATGCCTCCTGCTTAACCTTAACCTCGAAGTTCTTCTCGCCATAGGCTACGGTAATCATGCCCTCGCGAGGCTCCTCGACCTCGTTTGCCGAGACCTTGAATGTTATCTCTCCATCACCGAGTGAGAGGTCAGCAATCCAGGGCACGTCGCGAGTAACACCTACTTTGAGCGTAGCATCGGGGTTGGTAATCTCGTACTTGATGAGACCTTCGCCGCCTGTGGCCTCAAACTGAAGCTCAGCCTCAGTGGTCAAGGTAAGGTCATACTGCGGGCCCTGGGGCTCAGGTGTAGGCTCCTCACATGATACAAGTGCGAAAGAGCATAGCGCGAACAACGCGAATACAAATAATTTTCTCATAGCTTATCTGTTTATGTTTATTAAATTTTACAAACTATATTACAAAGATATGCAAACTTTTCTAACACGCAACACTTTTCGTCAAAAATATTTATAAAAACACTATTTTGCAATGGGGGGGGTGAGCAAGGGGTACATGGGGCGTATTAAACTATCAACCACGCTCCCAACCAACTATCTTTCATCTGTACTCTGTACTCTGCACTCTGTACTCTGCACTCTGTACTCTGCACTCTGTACTCTCCTCACAGACCTCAAACAACCACGCCATTAATCAGCGCTCAATTTCTTGTCAGAAGGGGTTAGATTTGGTGCCAAGTCGAAATTGACACGGATGGGGGTGTACTTTGCGTACATCCCCATTCGGGGCAATGAGCTTGGTGCCGAAGATGGCCACTTATCACAAGAAAAACAATTTTTTGTCAGAAGGGTTGCAGATGTGCCCTCGATAAAGAAATCAGCCTGGATAGGTAGTACTTG
This sequence comes from Alistipes sp., assembly GCA_045603045.1. Classification (GTDB taxonomy): domain Bacteria; phylum Bacteroidota; class Bacteroidia; order Bacteroidales; family Rikenellaceae; genus Alistipes. The sequence continues at coordinate 80 of JAZULJ010000030.1, read as the reverse complement.
GCGTACGTCCTATTCAGGCTGATGATTGAGAGGGTGCAGATGCGCCCTTATCACAAAAAATTTCTTGTCAGAAGCCGTGA
>JAZULJ010000029.1:0-57147 GCA_045603045.1 Alistipes sp. | reverse complement strand
AGAACGACCCGACGTTGATGTTTACAAATGCGGGAATGAATCAGTTTAAGGACATCTTCCTTGGCAATGCACCCCGCAAATATCCACGTGTAGCAGATACTCAGAAGTGTCTCCGCGTATCGGGCAAGCATAACGACTTGGAGGAGGTAGGTCACGACACCTATCACCACACCATGTTCGAGATGCTCGGCAACTGGTCGTATGGCGACTACTTCAAGAAGGAGGCTATCGAATGGGCATGGGAGCTACTTACGGAGGTTTATAAGCTCGACAAAAGCCGTATGTACGCTACTGTGTTTGAGGGTAGCGAGGAGGATGGCGTAGCTTTCGACCAGGAGGCATACGACTATTGGAAGCAGTTCCTGCCCGAGGACCACATCATCCGTGGCAACAAACATGATAACTTCTGGGAGATGGGCGAGACAGGTCCCTGTGGTCCTTGCAGTGAGATTCACTTCGACCTTCGTGATGCAGACGAGGTGGCAAAGACCCCCGGTCGCGATATGGTAAACATGGGTCATCCTCAGGTTATCGAGATTTGGAACCTTGTGTTCATGCAGTTCAACCGCAAGGCTAACGGCTCGTTGGAGGCTTTGCCCGCAAAGAACGTGGATACAGGCATGGGCTTCGAGCGTCTATGTATGATTTTGCAGGGTAAGAAGTCGAACTACGACACCGACGTATTTCAGCCTACAATTGCTCGCATCGCTGCACTATCGGGCAAGCAGTATGGTGTAGATGAGAAGTGCGACGTGGCTATGCGTGTTATTGCTGACCACCTTCGCGCCATCTCATTCTCTATTGCCGATGGACAGCTCCCCGCAAATGCTAAGGCCGGCTACGTTATCCGTCGCATCCTGCGCCGTGCCGTACGTTACGGCTACACATACCTTGGCTTTACCGAGCCCTTTATCTGTAAACTTGTAGATGGTCTCGTGAAGCAGATGGGACATCAATTCCCCGAGCTTGTAGCACAGCAGACACTCATCGAGCGTGTAATCGAGGAGGAGGAGACATCATTCCTACGCACACTCGCTACGGGTATCAACCTCTTGGATGGCGTTATCCGCAAGTCGGCCAACGGCAAAATTTCGGGTAAGGATGCCTTCGTATTGTACGACACCTACGGCTTCCCCATCGACCTTACGGAACTTATCGCCAAGGAGCAGGGCGTAGAGGTAGATATCGAGGAGTTCGAGAAGGAGTTGCAGGTACAGAAGGAGCGTTCGCGTAACGCTGCATCGCAGGATATTGATGATTGGCAGGAGATTATGCCTATCGCCGAGAGCACCTTTGTTGGCTACGACACCCTCACCGACGAGGTACACATCGCACGCTACCGTCGCGTGAAGAGCAAGAATAATGTTACATATCAGCTCGTCTTCGACCACACGCCGTTCTACGGTAACTCGGGTGGTCAGATTGGAGATATCGGCTATATAGAGAGCGCAAACGAGAAGATTGATATCATCGCTACGGAGAAGGAGAATGGTCTCATCATACATATCGCAAAGCAGCTTCCCGAGAATCCGGCAGCTACGTTCCGCGCCGTTGTTGACCCCATAGCACGTCAGCGTGCCGCCAACAACCACACCGCAACACACCTTGTGGACTATGCTTTGCGCACCGTTCTCGGCTCGCATGTCGAGCAGAAGGGTTCGATGGTGAGTCCCGCAGGCTTACGTTTCGACTTTTCACACTTCCAGAAGGTTACACCCGAGGAGTTGCGCAGGGTTGAGCGCCTGGTTAACGAGCTTATCCGCAAGAACTATCCTCTCGTTGAGAACCGCGAAGCTACGATGGCCGAGGCCGAGGCTGCGGGTGCCATTATGCTCTTTGGTGAGAAGTATGGCGACAAGGTGCGTATCGTAAACTTCGGTCCATCTACCGAGTTGTGCGGTGGTACGCACACTTCGGCTACGGGTACTATCGGTCTCTTCAAGATTGTGTCGGAGAGCGCTATTTCAGCCGGTGTGCGCCGTATCGAGGCTGTTACCGGCGAGATTGCCGAGGATGCCGTTTACAACGCTCAGGATATGATTTCGTCGCTCGAACACCTTGTCCACAACCCCAAGTTGGTTCAGGCTATCGAGAAGATTATAGACAACAACAACGCCCTCACTCGCGAAGTTGAGGAGATGCGTAAGGAGAAGGTTACTGAGCTTGCTAACCGTCTCTCGGAGACGCCTATACGTGATGGTGTGCGTCTTATCTCACACTCGGCAAAGTATCAGCCTGAGATGATGAAGGACTTGGCATTTGCTTTGCGTCAGCGTGTCGAGGAGCGTCTTGTGATGGTCATTGGTAATGTCAGCGACGGCAAACCTACGCTCAACATCATGCTCTCGGATGATATCGTTGCAGCAGGTGTTGATGCAGGTGCTGTAGTACGCGAGGCTGCTAAACTTATCAATGGCGGTGGCGGTGGTCAGAAGCACTACGCTACGGCGGGCGGTAAGAGTGTTGACGGCATGCAGGAGGCTATCGACAAGGCGGTTGCTTTGATTATGGAGAAGTTGAATTAAACAAAATAATAAACAATGAGTCAGAGAGTTCTTTTGATGATTTTGGACGGTTGGGGCAATGGCGACCACTCGAAGGCCGATGCCATCTACTCAACCAACCCCGAGTATATAAACGCCATGACTAAGGCGTATCCTCATGCCGAGTTAAAAACCGATGGCGAGAATGTCGGTTTGCCCGAGGGTCAGATGGGCAACTCGGAGGTAGGACACCTCAATATTGGTGCCGGTCGCGTGGTTTATCAGGACCTTGTGAAGATTAATCGTGCTTGCCGCGACAACTCTATCCTCAGCAACGAGGAGATTATCAAGGCCTTTGAATATGCTAAGACAGAGGGGGTTAACGTGCACTTCATGGGCTTAGTATCGGATGGTGGTGTTCACTCGTCACTCAATCACCTCTTCAAGTTGTGCGATATTTCGGCACACTACGGCATCGACAATACCTTTGTTCACTGCTTCATGGATGGCCGCGATACCGATCCTCGCAGTGGTAAAGGCTTCATCGAGGCATTGGAGAAGCACATGGCACAGTCAAAGGGTACTATCGCTTCGATTATCGGTCGCTACTACGCCATGGACCGCGATAAACGCTGGGAGCGTGTTAAGATTGCCTACGACCAGCTTGTAAACGGCATTGGCGAGGCCTCTACCGATATGGTTGCCGCGATGCAGAAGTCTTATGACGAGGGTATTACCGATGAGTTTGTTAAGCCTATCGTTCACGTTGACGGCGATGGTAGGGCTATCGGCACAATCAAGCCAAACGACGTTGTTATCTTCTTTAACTATCGTAATGACCGCGCTAAGGAGCTTACCATAGTACTTACACAGCAGGATATGGAGGAGGAGGGGATGCACACCATGCCTCTGTACTATTGCTGCATGACGCCCTATGATGCTAAGTTCGAGGGGCTCCACATCCTCTTCGATAAGGATAATGTGCCCAACACTATCGGCGAGTTCATCGCATCACAGGGCTTGAAGCAGCTACGTATCGCTGAGACTGAGAAGTATGCACACGTTACCTTCTTCCTCAATGGTGGTCGCGAGGATAAGTTTGCCGAGGAGGAGCGTATCTTGGTTGCATCGCCCAAGGTTGCTACCTACGACTTGCAGCCCGAGATGTCGGCATACGAGGTTAAGGATAAGCTTGTCGAGGCTCTGGGCGAGCAGAAGTACGACTTTATCTGCTTGAACTTCGCTAATGGCGATATGGTTGGTCATACGGGCGTTTATAGCGCCATCGAGAAGGCAGTGAAGGCTGTTGATGAGTGTGTTAAGGATGTTGTGGAGGCTGCCAAGAAGAATGGCTACGAGGTTATTCAGATTGCTGACCACGGCAACGCCGATAACGCCATCAATGCTGACGGCACACCCAATACCGCTCACTCGCTCAACCCTGTCCCCATCGTTGTCGTGTCAGATAGAGTAGCCAAGGTTCATGATGGCATCTTGGCCGACGTAGCACCTACGGTTCTCGACCTTATGGGCTTGCAGAAGCCTGCCGAGATGACCGGTAAGTCGCTCGTAGAGTATAAGTAGTAGGGGAGTAGCTATCATACAACGAGCGGGGATGACCAACTTTATTTAGTCATCCCCGCTCGTTATGTTAGGTGGCAGCCTATTAGTCCGTTAGTAGGGTAATGCGGTATCGGTTATTGGGCTCAAACTCGGCATTATATACGAGCATGAAATTTTCATCTACCACGGCGTCCCACTCCTGACCTTCGGCCATGCGAGGGTTGCTAAGTCGCTCGGGGAAGAAGAGGCTGAATGGCAGGTCGAGGACATGCTCCTGCTTGAACTTGTCGCCACGCATACGCTCCATACTGAACTCCTTGCCTGTGGTAATCGTTATCGTGCAACGCCTCTTGCTCCTCTTCACATCGACCTTATAGTCCTGCTCATTGTCAACACTTTGCAACTTCACCTCCCATTTAGGGTCTCCATAGTACACCAGGACGTCGCGGTCGTGCCAGAAGCCCATCATATCCCAATCTGCGGCATTCTCCATATCCACCTTGCGACCCAATACCTCCGAGAGACGATTGGCAGCCGTTGTTAGCTCCTCCATAAATTCATCGCAGTAGTTGTATTGCTCCTGGAATAGCTCGGGATACCACTCGTACTGTTGATGCAGAAAGTCCTGCTGATTGAGATATACAGCCTCGGCGAGGGTATATCTATGAGGGTTTGTTACCCAATATTTGAGCGCTCCCCAGCCATTGCGACCATGCCATGTCGTTACCACGTAGCCAATCATTGTTGCCGCATGTGCGCCACTGAGCCATGCTATTGCCATACTCTCGCGGGTGTTGTTTATGTCGCCTATAAGACAATTACCCACAGCACAATATACGCGACGCTTGCCGCTTTCTACAAGGTCCCATTGTTCGTCCGTAAATATGTCGTGGGCATAGAGCTTACCCTCTGCGGCTTTTATGTTGCCGAGTGAGTAGGGCATCTCGAGGTTGCTCTGCGTGGCGTGTGCCGCCGTAACAATTAGGTCAGGGTCATAGGCCTCATAAAGGTCTGTGAACTTGCGCAGTACCTGCTCCTTGGCCACAGTGTCCGTGGTGATAGGGTTGTTGCGTCCGCGCTTCTCACCCCAGAGACCACGCGTGTGGTCGTCAACCCATGCATAGTTATCAAACCACTTGGCACTGTTTAACTCCATGATGCTTGCCACGCAATCTTTGATGAGCAGTGGCTCGGTGCTATTTTCCACCATTCGCATTGCTGCTTCAGCGTCGTATCCTGTGATTATGCCCCATAGGAAGTCGGCATAAATATCATCGTCCATACTGCGGCTTAATTGGTGTAAATCAATGACATAGTCGCGACCCAACATCTCTGGTTGCTCTACGATAGCCACATATCGTGGATTTTGCTGGCGTAATGCATCGAGAGCCTCGCGCGGTGTATTAATATAGGTAAGCATCATCGCCGAGTGCTTTGTAGCTAATTTGTCGCTCACGGCTGCCCATGCAGCATCGTTTGCCACACGCTCCGAGCGCAACACAACGTAGTCGTTCTGTGCCAGGGCATTAGTCGCTGTAACGAAGCAGACAAACACCGTTGAGAGTGTAAGGATAAATTTTCGCATTTTCATAGTTGATTTGTTTTATATGACAAATATACGAAATTTGTTTGTATAACGCGTTCGTGGTCGTTGTTTTTATTCTGTTGCGTTAACGAGGCACAGCCAAGTTACATTTTGCATACCTCAATTTTTTTTGCGAAAAGGGTCAATAACTGAGTAATTATTTGCTCGATTGAAAGCCTTGTCGAACGGTGTCCTTTGTTCTTTATCGTACGCATATTATAACGTATGTATTTGTGTGCATGACCTCAATTGGGTCTTGCACAATCGCGATTTGTTATAAAGTTGTCGTAATATTTCCATTATGTTAAATTTAGTTGGCGATTAGGGTAGTATAAGACTCTGGATAAGCGATGAGGTCGTTGTACGATTCAGTAAGTACGTGCAACTAATTATCGGGGAACAAGAGATATTTGCTATTTACATGATTAAATCGAATTAACCGTGATTAATCAAAGATAATTAACATAGAAAATTTTCAGCATTAATAGCAGATAATATTAACACACGGCTCATATCCCAATTATCCAGGATAATACATAGCATTAAATTTAACGGTGATTAATCAGAGATAATAGATATTGCTAATATTTATTAGTTAGACAGATACATTATCATCCCATAATATGAATTTGTTATTCAATATGTTGCGTCCTTAATAAACTTTAACAACAATTAATCACTGATAATAGATATTGCTGATTTTAGTCAATAAATCATGTGGAATATCATTTCACAGTATATATACCTATTATTTAAAGTGTTAGATGCAAAATATACATTAACCGTGATTAATCAATGATAATGAGTTATTCATTAGTTGTTAGTAACAACTGAATCGATTCACAATAATATACTGCTGTTGCGCAAGAAATAAAAGTGCAAGAGGAAATGAAAAATGAAAAATGGGAAAACACAATGAACAAGGTGCAATTAGCGAATACCATCACTGTTTTAACCTTATTACACCTTTATTGCTGCTCACATGTTATTGATTTGCAATCGATAAAATTGATTATATCACTCAGCTTATTAGGTGCGAACCACCCTATTTCCGAGTCGCGGCGAAACCACGTCATCTGGCGTTTAGCATAGCGGCGTGAGTTACGCTTGACAAGCTCAATGGCCTCTTCGAGGGTTATATTTCCATCCAAATACTCAAATATCTCGCGATAGCCCACCGTTTGGAGGGCATTGAGGTGGCGAAGATGCATAAGGCTCTCAACCTCAGCAACAAGGCCGTCAGCAATCATCATATCAACGCGGCGGTTAATACGTTCGTACAGCACATCGCGAGGCATATCTATTCCTACCTTAACAATATGAAACGGACGCTCGGCTACGCCACCACGACGCTGTTGCGAGTACTTACGACCACTCGTCAGGCACACTTCCAAGGCGCGCATAACTCGTGCAGGGTTTTGCATATCGGCTGTAGCAGCATATTCGGAATCGAGGATGCGCAACTGCTCGGCAAGAGGAGCCAAGCCCTCGCTTTCGAAGCGCTGTTTGAGTGTTGCGCGCAGCGCTTCGTTGGCTTCGGGGAGGTCATCCATACCATCGCAAAGAGCCTGGATATACAATCCTGAGCCTCCCACGGCCACAACATAATCATTATCTCGGAACAACTCATCGAGCAGAGCCAAAGCCTCGCACTCGTAACGGCCACAATTAAACTCCGACTCTGGCGAGCGGTCGGCTATAAAGTAGTGCTTGGCGGCAGCCTGCTCCTCGGCGGTAGGTTGCGCCGTACCTATGGCCATGCCACGGTAGAATTGGCGGGAGTCGGTAGAGATAATGGGTGCTGCATAGTGCTTGGCGAGCTCGACAGCCAAAGCGCTCTTACCCGACCCTGTTGGGCCTACAACGACAATAAGTGCGCCTCGTTTAGTACTCGTCGTCATAGTTATCGTCGCCATCAAACTCGTTGTAGTCGCTCATCATCTCGTCAAAAATAGAGCCGGACTGCTCCGTTGCCTCGGGATCGTATTGGTCGGGAACGGGAGCATGTTCGAATGATACGCGCGGGTATTTGAAGCCCTCCTCCGGGCGTTGCATATTGATAAGTTCCAAGTAGTATGAGCGATTGTTGAGCATATCGAAGGTATAGATGAGGCGGTCATGGAAGTCGCTATTTATCTCCATGAGGCGCACCTTATCCATGCAACGAGGCATGCCGGGGATATCATCACCCATGTCAATTTGAGCAAATTCCTCGACAGGACGCCATTCGGCATCGGATTTGAATATAGACACCATACAATCATCGTAGCGCAGTGCGTGCAGAATGAAGTCCGAGAACTCGCTAAGGGTCATATCGGGATAGACCTCGAAGTCTCTAACGAAGTTGTCACTCTCGTCGCTGAGCATGCGATATTTGAAAATAATATTCATAGGTTATCAGTTAAAAGAATTTATACAAATGTAATACATAATTTGGTAAAAACATCGTTTTCGAGGGATAAAAACTAAAAAATGTTTTGTTCAATCGAAATTACTTAGTATATTTGCAGTGCTACAAATAGCACAATCACGTTAGGCTCGTGCTCTACGAGTTAAAAAAAATCATGTAACATGCAAGATATAGCAACATTGGAGGGTAAGACCATCCATGAATTACGCGAGATAGCCAAGGTCCTGGGCATTACCCCCTCGACTATGAAGAAGCGCGAACTTATCAACACCATCATATCGACAACCACAAGTGGTAGTAGCACCCCTATCGAGGAGACTCCCCGCGCCAAGAGAGGCCGCCGACCACGCATGAATAGCGTGCGTTTCGAGAGTAACACTCCGAATGCGGAGACTACGACGGAGCCCACAGAGGAGTCCACAAGTACCCCGGTGGAGGTCTCTACTGCGCCCGAGGCACCGCAGCCCAAGCGTCGCGGCCGCAAGCCCAAGGTGCTAGAGGTTATTGAAGTCGAGGAACAGCTGCCCGAGATTGAGCCGGCAGAAAACGAAATGGAAGAGGTATTTACGCCTGTTAACATCGAGGATGAAGATGTCGCTGTCGAGGGACTATACACCGATGAATATACAGAGGAGAGCATCACAAAGGATGACTTCACGGCAGTTATCGAGGGCGAGGGCGTCTTAGAGATTATGCCCGACGGCTTCGGTTTCCTGCGCTCGGCAGACTACAACTACCTTAACTCACCTGACGATGTCTATGTGTCGCCCTCGCAAATAAAGCTCTTCGGACTAAAACCCGGCGACACGGTAAGTGGCACCATACGTCCCCCTAAGGAGGGCGAGAAATACTTCCCGTTAGTGCAGGTAAATCTTATCAACGGCCTCACGCCCGACTATATTCGCGACCGTGTGCAGTTCGAGTATATGACGCCGCTATTCCCGAGTGAGAAGTTTAATCTTACGGGGAACGGACATAACACCATATCTAACCGTATTATCGACCTCTTCTCGCCCATTGGCAAGGGTCAACGTGCACTTATCGTTGCACAGCCCAAGACGGGTAAGACGATGTTGTTGCAGTCTATCGCCAACGCTATTGCCGACAACCACCCCGAGGTATATATGATTGTTCTGCTCATTGTCGAGCGTCCCGAGGAGGTTACCGAGATGGCTCGCCACGTTAAGGCAGAGGTTGTAGCTTCGACCTTCGATGAGCAGGCGTCGCGCCATGTTAAGGTTGCCGAGATGGTCTTGGAGAAGGCAAAGCGCATGGTAGAGTGTGGCCACGATGTTGTTATCTTTCTCGACTCTATCACACGTTTAGCACGTGCCTACAACTCGGTGCAGCCCGCCTCAGGCAAGGTGCTGTCAGGAGGTGTCGATGCCAACGCATTGCATAAGCCCAAGCGTTTCTTTGGTGCTGCCCGTAACACCGAGGAGAAGGGTTCGCTTACGATTATCGCCACAGCCCTCATCGACACAGGCTCTAAGATGGATGAGGTCATCTTCGAGGAGTTCAAGGGCACGGGTAACATGGAGTTGCAGCTCGATCGCAAGCTCTCGAATAAGCGCATCTACCCCGCTGTCGATGTTATCGCTTCGGGTACGCGTCGCGAGGACTTGCTGCTCACACAGAGCACCATGCAGCGCACATGGATACTGCGTAAGTACCTCTCGGATATGACTACGGTCGAGGCTATGGAGTTCTTGCAGAAGCAGATGAACCTCACCGAGGACAACAACGAGTTTCTCGCTACAATGAACCAGTAGCCCATGCGACACCTCGTAACATTGCTTATTGCCATGTGCATCACCCTACCCTCTTGGGGCTGGGGGCCCAAGGGACATGATACAGTCGCCTATATAGCCGAGTGTCATCTCTCGAAGCGAACCAAAAAGTCGATAGAAAGCATCCTCGGGGCGAGGTCTATGGTCTATGTCGCCAACTGGATGGATAACGCCAGCCATACCGACAAGTATGCCTACACCAAGACGTGGCACTACGTAAATGTCGATGACAACGAGGATAGCTATGCCACCTCTCGCAAGGAGACAAAGGGAGATGTTGTAACTGCTATAAACACTATCGTTGCCAACCTCAAAAGTGGCGAACTGAGCTCCGAGCAAGAGCGCGTGGAGCTGATGATGCTCATACACCTTGTTGGCGATATGCACTGCCCCATGCACGCTGGTCGCAAGTCCGACAGAGGGGGCAATGGTACCAAGGTAAAGTTCTTCGGCAAGCAGCAGAACTTGCATAGTGTGTGGGATAGCGACATCGTTGAGTCGGCACATCGTTGGAGTTATACGGAGTGGCAGCAGCAGATTGACCGCGCAACACGCAAGACGGTTAAACGCTATGCCGAGGGAACGCCAAATGATTGGATTGAGGAGACATTGGCGCTGGCAAAGGATATTTACACCAACTCACCATCGGGAGCAAATCTCTCGTACGACTATGTCAACCACTACACTCCAATCATCGAGGAGCAGCTTCTAAAAGGGGGCATTCGACTTGCAGCGTTGCTTCAAGAGATTTATTAATAGCGCTAATAATCAAAGAGAAGGGCTAAATAAAAATCCGTGTAGTCGTTAGCTCGCCCTAAAAATGCTCATTTGCGTTTTGCAAACTCCGCATTTGGTGCATCGTAAGCCTAAAACTACATCATTTCAATCAAACATACACAACGAAAGAGGGATGGCTAATTCGCTTTTAGTCATCCCTTTATCGTTATTTGATGCTCACATTTTCTATTGGCTGTTCACTCTTTGCATCCAACGGATGCGACTGATATTTCACTCTTGCAAAGTCAATGTCATGGAGGTCAATGCAGCGTATCGTCGTGTTAAACATCGTTTTGTAATAGACCTTGCATGCCGTGAGGTCGATTGCCGACGTCCATTGCGTAGCACTACATAGCGTCTTATCGTTAGGGTTTTCGATAGCCATCGGGACATCGAAGTTATTGAGTAGATGAAGTGCCTGCAACACCGTGCTTCGTCCATCATCCATCGGCACTGCGCTATTACGGAAGAAGGCAGCCCGCACAAAGCGTGATGGTGGAGTGAAGTCGCCCGGCAGTCCGAGCATCGCCGAACTACCACCCAGAGGTTGTAGTTTCTGACGACCTAACATGTAGTCGTCGGCAGCACCGGGACGCAAATTTACATAATTATCGAGGTTCGACAGGTGCCACTCGAACCCGGGAGAGTTGGTAAGTACACCCACGGTATTATCGTAGAAGTGTGGCACGCCGTCCACAATCTCCAACACTACCTGATGTCCCGATGGCTCGCCTATACGCCAATGCAGCGACACACTATCGATGAGGGCGATGACGCGAATATCGGTCATCGCAGCCTTGACATCGTCAATGGTTGCGCACTGCGAAAGCATCCACTCTACAAGTTGCAGGTCGCATACCGAGCGCGCCTTATCCTTAGCTTCAAAAGGCTGATAGCCGCCATAGTGCGGAAAGAAGAAGAGACCAGCCGACAAGCCCTTCTCGTTGATGCCCTCGGCTATAAACTCACGCTGTTGCACGGCCAGACCGACCACACCATAGCGCGCCTTATACCTCATGCCGTCGGCGCCATCGGGCGTAAAAGATTGTAACTCTTGGCCATGTGGAATGATTACATATTCGCTCGGCAGAGCGCCACCATAGGCCCACTCGATAGTTCGCGCCTGAACATAACTACCATCATTGGCAGTAAGTGATATTCCTGTGCAGGCAAATGACATCTCGGCACCGCAAACAAGGGCAATGCCACTCAACAGATAACTCATAAACTTGTTCATACAAATAGGGTTTACGACCATCATTGCACAAACCATACCCAACGAAAAAGGGATGGCTAAAAAGTAAATTAGCCATCCCCTATGTGTTATGGGCCACCCCTATTATTCGGTCGTCATAGGACGTAAAACGACCTTAATCTGCGAATCCTTAGCAAGCGAATTTGCATCACCGTTGATATCCTCACCATAGGTTTCGGTGTGATATACTATCTCAACTTCTCGGGTGATAGTCTCGGGGTGTATGGTAACGTCATAGTAAAGGTTGCCGTTCTCACCCTCCTTGAACTTCACGAACTTCGACAACACAAACTGCTCGGGATGTTTGGCTGTGGTAGCCTTCTCGTCGAGATACAACCATACATCACCATAGACATCGACATCGGGCTGCTCTAAGTAGCGACCCTCCAAACGGAAACTGTTGGTATCCTCTTCCACATCAACAACAAGCATATCTTGCGTAAATACGAAGTGTCCATAGTTGGTTTCGTTGCCGATATAGTGCTTCTTCTTATCGTCGCAACCAACAACAAGTATTAGCGACAAACACAACAAAAGTAGCTTTTTCATAGTCTTTACTCTTTTATACAATGCAAATATACGAATAATTCAAATATATACAAAGGGAATGACTAAAAAGTAAATAGCCATTCCCTTCTTTATGTTGCTTAATAAAAAGTTGCAGTATTATGCTTGCGTGTCCCGAAAAGCTGAGCTTACTGTGCGTAAACAACCATTTTTAAGGTGAGCAAAACAATAAAACGAATTTTATTCAGCCTCCCCCTCAATACTCTTTATATACTACTAATACTCGTCGTCCGAAGACTCCTCGGCTGTGTCAGCCAACTCGTCGGCGCCCTTCAAATCATCATCATAGTAACCCTCATCGATATCCTCTGCGCCATCATCCACCTTAACATCAATCTTCACAAGGTAGTTTGTGTCCTCTGTCTCATAGGGCACAACATAGAAAAACGAACCATCCGGCTTATCGATACGCATCATCACCTCGTTGAAACCCAATGGATAGAGTGTACGAACCTCGGTTTGCTGCTCTGCTGTGAGGTTGTTAAAACTTGTTACAAGTCGTTTCTTCTTATTATCTGTAGCCATAAAGTCATAGAAATTTTGCGCAAATGTACTCACATTTTGATAATGTGCAAGCGTTAGAGAATATTTTTTTTATTTTTTCAAATTTTCTTCGTTGTTCCAAACAATTTGTGTACCTTTACACACATATTATGCACATATTGTATATGAGCCGAATTGACGACATAAAACAGATGGCGGAGCTTACTGCTCTGCTGGATTATCATAGCCACAAGTACTACGTGGAGAACGCACCCGAGATTAGCGATTTTGAGTTTGATAGGCTGCTGCGCGAGCTTCAAGACCTCGAAGCGTTGTATCCCGATGCTGCCGACCCCAACTCGCCCACAAAGCGTGTGGGTAGCGACCTTACGACCGAGTTCGAGAGTGTCGAACATCGCTACCCTATGCAATCTCTCTCTAACACCTACTCCTCGGAGGAGTTAGGCGAGTGGATAGACCGTATCGTGCGCGAGATAGGCGAAGAGGTGGAGTTCGTCTGTGAGCTTAAATTCGACGGCACGGCTATCTCACTCTGCTACGAGAATGGTACCCTACTGCGCGCCGTTACGCGTGGCGATGGTCGTCGTGGCGACGATGTAACAAACAACGTGCGCACCATAGGCTCCGTGCCTCTGCGTCTGCGTGGCGAGGGCTATCCCTCAATATTTGAAATTCGTGGCGAGATTATCATGCCCTACGTCTCCTTTGAGCGACTCAACCGCGAGCGTGAAGCCGCAGGCGAGCAAGTATTGGCAAACCCGCGCAATGCTGCGGCCGGAACGCTCAAACTGCAGTCATCGCAAGTAGTGGCCCATCGCGGCTTGGACTGCTCGTTGTATCACCTTGCAGGCGATGCACTACCCTGCGCTACACATTGGGAGATGTTGCAAGCTGCACGTTCCTGGGGTTTCAAGATATCAGATAATATGAAGGTATGTCGCTCGCGCAAGGAGATTGAGGCCTTCATTGCCTATTGGGATACCGAGCGCAAGAATCTACCCTACGCCACCGATGGCGTCGTCATCAAGGTAAACAGCTATGCCCACCAGCGACAACTCGGCTCTACGGCCAAGGCTCCACGCTGGGCTGTGGCCTATAAGTTTCAGGCTGAGAAGGCTCTGACACAACTACTAAGTATCGATTTTCAGGTTGGACGCACAGGCGCCATTACCCCCGTTGCCAACCTCAATCCCGTGCAGTTAGCAGGCACGGTGGTAAAGCGTGCTTCGCTGCATAATGCCGAACAGATTGCACTGATGGACATACGCCTCGGCGACATGGTCTATATTGAGAAAGGTGGCGAGATTATCCCGAAGATTACGGCCGTAGAGCTATCCATGCGTACGGCAGATAGCGCCCCCTTTGAGTATATTACACACTGTCCCGAATGTGGCAGTTTGCTTGTGCGCTACGAAGGTGAAGCCAAGCACTACTGCCCTAATAGTGCAGATTGTAAGCCGCAGATTGTTGGCCGTATCGAGCATTTTGTTGGTCGCAAGGCGATGGATATCGAGGGTCTCGGTGGCGAGACTATCGACCTACTTTGGCAAAACGGCATACTTCACAATATCGGCGATATTTACCATCTTGACCCTATGCGTCTGGCCTCTTTACCACGTCTCGGTGAGAAGTCGGCAGCCAATATTTTAGAGGGTGTGCGTCGCTCGTTGGAGGTTCCCTTCGAGCGCGTGTTATTTGCCTTGGGCATACGCTTCGTTGGTGAGACTACGGCCAAATACCTCGCCTCGCACTTCAGAACGCTGGATGCCATAGCCGCTGCTACAAAGGAGGAGTTGGCGGAGGCCGAGGAGGTGGGTGCCAAAATTGCCGATGCTATTGTCGAATATTTCGCCAATGATGCCAACCGCCAAATAATAGAGCAACTGCGTAATGCCGGTGTATGTTTCCATTCGGCGGACAAACAACAGAAGTCGTCGGCACTCGAAGGTAAGAGTGTTGTTATCTCCGGTAAGTTTGAGGGACGTTCGAGGGAGGAGATGAAGGCTCTTGTCGAGGAGCATGGCGGGCGCAACCTCGCGGCAGTTTCGGCAAATGTTGACTTCATTGTCGCAGGCGAGAATATGGGCCCTGCAAAGCGTCAGAAGGCCGAGAAATTAGGTATCACGATACTCTCCGAGACGGAGTTTATGACGCTCATCGCCGAGGGCGAAAGTCATAGGGCAAGCGAGGTCGTTGAGCCGCAAGCCGAGGTTAAGTTGTCGGAAAAGCCTATACAAGGCACACTTTTTTAATGTAACTAAACCGAAATAAATATGATACAGCAACAGATTAAAGGTGTGGGCGTTGCCCTTATCACCCCATTCAACAACTACGCAGTCGATTACGATGCTCTCGGTCGCATGGTCGAGCATGTTATTGCTGGCGGCGTGGACTATATCGTGGCTCTTGGCTCTACGGCCGAGACTGCAACACTATCTATGGAGGAGCGCCACAATGTCCTCCGCTTCATCATTGAGCGCACAGCAGGTCGTGTGCCTATTGTTGCCGGCATGAGTAGTAACGATACTCACGCCCTCGTTGAGCAGCTTCGCACCTTCGACCTAAGCGGCACGGTAGCCATCCTTAGTGTAGTACCCTACTACAATAAGCCTTCACAAGAGGGTATCTATCGCCACTTCATGGCCGTAGCCGAGGCATCGCCCGTGCCCGTGATTGTGTATAATGTCCCCGGTCGTACAGGTATAAATATGACGGCAGATACTACTCTGCGTCTTGCACACGCCACCAAGAAGATTGTAGCTACGAAGGAGGCTTCGGGCAGTATCGAACAGATGCAGGCTATTCTCGATGGTCGTCCCGAGGGTTTCTTGGTGCTATCGGGCGATGACGGTCTTACTGTTGAGCTTGTTAAGCGCGGTGGTGATGGTGTAATCTCGGTGGCTGCAAATGCCTTTGTGGAGAAGTTTTGCTGCTGCATACACAACGCCATGGAGGGCCTTATAGATGAGGCTGAGAAGTCTATGGCTGCAATGCAAGAGCCCATTGCGCTGCTCTTTAATGAGGGCAACCCTACGGGTGTTAAGTCTATGACTGCGGCCATGGGTATCACTCGCAACGAGGTGCGCCTACCTCTTGTCGAGGGTAGCGACACGCTGCGTGAGGCGATAAAAACAGCTATCGCGAAATACGAACTACGCTAAACGGTGCGTTGGTGTATAGTATGAAAACGACTAAACGATGAGACAACTCATTTTCAAACTACTTGTGCTTTGCATGCTCCTACCGACGTCGGTCGTAGCACAAGATGTGAGCAGCACCCCACGAGTGCCCGACGAGGAGGATATTCTACGTCAGACACTCTCGACATCATCGCCCTACTACTACACCAACCTGCTACTCAAATACCGCAATGGCATAGAGACTCTCACCGACGACGAGTACTTCTACCTCTACTACGGCTTTCTATATCAAGAGGATTATCTTCCCTTTGCTGATAATAAGGCGCTGGATAATATGCTTAATGTTATGACGGGCATCAACCCCATGCAACCTACTGTCGGCCAGCTTGAAGCACTCATCGAAAATGGCGTAGAGGCTCTGCAACTCGACCCCTTCAATCCCAAGGTGCTAAACCTTATGGCATACGCCTATGGTGCTCTGGGCGACAAACATCGTGAGCAGCTATACTTTAACCACCTGAACGGCATCTTGCGCACTATCGAGTCAACGGGAACAGGGCTTAAAGAGGAGTCGCCATGGCATATTCTCATGTTCTCGCACGCCTACGACCTTCTAGCTTCTAAGGGTTATGCCTACAACGAGAGCCGAATAATCAGTCGCACGGTAGAATTTGTGCCACTCGTGAAGAAGCAGGACAAAATCAAGGGCTTTTATTTCGATTATAGCCGCGTATATCGCAATAAGCCCGACGATGTTGAGTTCAAACGAGAGCGCACATGGCAGTTCAACAACCTCAAACCGAGAACCTATAAGTAGTTGGCAGAAAAAAAATAGTACCTTTGCCAAAAATTGTGATTAATGAAGAGTATAAACATCAAATACGCACTCCTGATTACTGCCATAGTCATCGGTTTGGTCGCCTGTAACGACAAACCTCAGCCGCAGCAAATTCAGGTAAACATCGAAAGCCACACTGTTTGCAGCTACGACGAGCAGTCGGTAGCCATCGGTTATGTCGCATCAGGCACCCAGCCACAAGAGTCCGTGCGTCTTGTGGCTACCACCTCAGCCGAGTGGATAGAGTCTATCGATTGCAGTGATGCACGACAAATAGTTGTCAATGTCAAGGCCAATGATGGAGAGTTACGCACAGCTGAAATTGAGCTCTCGGCAAGTGGCGTTACACCTTTTAGGATAAGCATCTCGCAGATAGCCGCTCCTGCCGAACTGTCGGAGCATGCGCTCATCTTCTACTTCTTTGGCACGAGCCTTGGACGCTTCTTCGACTACAATATCGAGGATGCTTCGATAGCTATTGGTGGGGGTGTCTTGGGCAACAACAACAGAGTACTCATCTATCGACAAAGAGTGAATAACGAGGCATACATCTCAGAGTTATGCTACGACCCCATACACCATAGCGCCATCGAGCGACCCATCAAGGATAAGATTAGTGTCGCTCAGAGCCTCACTGCCGAGGATATCGCCGCAACACTAAACGAGGTAACATCCTATGCACCCGCCAAACGCTATGGCTTAGTACTTGCCGGTCATGGTCAAGGTTGGGTTACGTGCGAAGCTATCAACAAGGAGGATGACGTCATCCCCTTCGGTCTCAATTATGGAGGTATCTGGACCCCGCATCCCGATGCTGAAGTTACACGTGCCTTTGGCGAGCGCAACGTGCAGGTGGATATCTCGACACTTGCCAAGGGCATAACATCGTCGGCCACAGAGTTCGATTACCTACTCTTCGACGCATGCTTCATGTCGAATATCGAGGCTGTTTATGAGTTGCGCGATGCAGCGAACTATATCATCGCTTCGCCCTGCGAGATTATGGGTCGCGGCTTCCCCTACCACCGCACGCTACCCTACCTCTTTGCCAATGGCGGTACGCAAAGCGACATCGCAGGTGCCGCCGAGAGCTACCATATCTACTATCGTGACGAGTATATAGGCGCTGCGCGCTGTGGCTCTGTTGCGGTATATGATTGCGGCGAGGTGGAGCGTTTAGCACAGTTCACAGCATCGCTCATGTATAGTGCTTCGAAGGAGTGCGACGCCACGGCATTGCAGAGCTACGAGGGACATAGCGAACATATCTTCTATGACTTCGGACAGTATTGTGCTGCGGTGGCTACGGAGAGCGACCTCCTCGACGCCTTTGAACGTCAGCTCGATGCCACCGTTATAGCTAAGTACACATTGCCTACGTTCTATTCTGCATACGGCTACTCGACATTTCCCATTGACGTTGAGAGTTATTCGGGCGTTACTACTTCGGCTCCAAGCAGCGTCTATGAGGAGGAGTGGCGCGAGACATTGTGGTATCAACGCATATATCAATAGGAATATTGAGAAATATTTTGTATCTTTGGCCGATTTTTAGTGCGAAACGAAAAATAAAGTAAAAATATATGTTTGAAAATCTAACCGAGAAACTCGAACGTTCGTTTAAGATTCTTAAAGGTGAGGGCCGCATCACCGAGATTAATGTTGCCGAGACCCTCAAAGAGATTCGTCGTGCGCTTATCGATGCCGACGTTAACTACAAAGTTGCCAAGACCTTCACCGACGAGGTTAAGCAGAAGGCCTTAGGTCAGGATGTATTGCGTTCGGTGAAGCCCGGACAGATGATGACTAAGATTGTCCGCGATGAGCTTGCTGCGCTTATGGGCGGCACGGCTACCGACATCAAGTTGGATGGCAACCCTGCCGTTATCCTTATCGCGGGTCTTCAAGGTTCGGGTAAGACCACATTCTCGGGTAAGCTGGCATCGTTCATCAAGAGCAAGAAGGGACGTCAGGTGCTTCTCGTAGCTGGCGACGTCTATCGTCCGGCGGCCATCGACCAACTCAAAATCCTCGGTGAGCAGGTTGGCGTAGAGGTATATACCGAGCCCGGCAACAATAACCCGGTGGAGATTGCCGAGAATGCTATCAAGTATGCTCGTCAGAAGTCATACAATACAGTTATCGTCGATACGGCAGGTCGTTTGGCTGTCGATGAGGCGATGATGCAGGAGATTACCGCTATCAAGGCTGCCGTTAATCCCTCGGAGACGCTCTTCGTTGTCGATTCGATGACAGGTCAGGATGCTGTGAATACTGCCAAGGAGTTCAACGACCGCCTCGACTTCGACGGCGTTGTACTCACAAAGCTCGATGGTGATACTCGTGGTGGTGCCGCTATCTCTATCCGCTCGGTTGTCGATAAGCCTTTGAAGTTTATCTCTGCCGGAGAGAAGATGGATGCCTTGCAGGTCTTTCACCCCGAGCGTATGGCCGACCGTATCTTGGGCATGGGCGATGTTGTATCACTTGTTGAGCGCGCTCAGGAGCAGTTCGACGAGGAGCAGGCACGTAAGTTAAAGAAAAAGTTGATAAAGAACCAGTTTAACTTCAACGACTTCCGCGACCAGATTAATCAGATTAAGAAGATGGGCAACTTGAAGGATATCGCTTCGATGATTCCCGGCATGGGCAAGATGCTCAAAAACGTGGATATTCCGGATGATGCCTTTAAGCAGACCGAGGCTATCATCGACTCTATGACTCCTATGGAGCGTGAGAATCCTGAGATTATCAATGCCCGTCGCCGTGAACGTATCGCCAAGGGCTCGGGTACTACGATGGCCGATGTCAACCGTCTATTGAAGCAGTTCGAGGACACGCGCAAGATGATGAAGCAGGTTGCGGGCGGCAACTTCCAACAGCAGATGCGTCAGATGCAGCAGCGTGGGGCCATGCGCCGCAGATAAAAGTTCAAAAAGAGTTATCACAGAGCCTAACTCATAATAAAACAAACGAGGTCGATTAAATGTCGACCTCGTTTTCGTTATGCAGCATAGATTACTGCAAAGGCTCTTCGTCAATCTGCATCTCGGGAGTCTGCGACTCGCTCCAAGTGCCGTAGTAACCCTTACGGTAACCATCGGCAAAAGCATCTACCTCCTCAGGAGTGCATGATGTCAAAAACAAGCCTGCTACTACCGCAGCAGCAAGCAAAAATAGAAGTCTGTACTTTTTCATGGTTTTTGATTTTATATTAGTAAATTACTCGAAATCTTCGCCCCAATAATCACACAACTCATCATATACTATGTCTGCTGCTACACCAGCTGCGGAAATCCAATAGCTACTTCCACCTGAGGGTGCAGCGGCTTTAACGCCAGCCTTAACAGCCTCTTTTACACCCCATTTAACAACCTTCTTAGTAGTACCTTCACATACTACTCTATACAATTTTTGTCCATTTCTCCTGTCTATCACATCTTGGGCTACTGATATACTAATGGACATTTGAGTTCGGTCATCTTCAATCCAGAAAGCATCGCCACTACTAACCAAAGTGATATCATTTGATATCTTAAATCTTTTTTGAGCAGATGCATTTGTTGAGTTTGCACCAAGAATCAAAGCCAAAAGCGAAAGAATTAAAATCCTCTTCATAACTTTTAATATTTAAGTGGTTAAAAATTGTTTGTGTCCGTTGAGATATGAGATACGCACAAAAAAAAGACGCGGACAAAACTTTATTATCCGCATTCTGAGGTCTTAGGATACCGTGTAGCAAGGATATAAAGTGAAGCCCACGCCATAACGCGTGAGCATCAACTCCACTTCCCTTGCCACATTTCGAAATTTCCTAAGTTTCAGAATGCAAGTCGTAAAGTTAACGCTTTTTTCAGTATGTTATATGTGCGTACTAATCTACGCTAATGTTTCATAGGCAAAACTGTATTTCTTAATATTTTTTACAAAGATAAAGCCTTTTGTTTAATTATCCAAATAATTATTGCCCATTTATCTTTGCCGACGAATATATACTATATATATAAATAATAGAGGCTATCTTTCGTTGGTAACGTTTTTTTTCGTATCTTTGCCGTGCTTTAAGCACGTTTTTAGTAAGAAGTTCATATTATGTTGAGTAGAAGATTGCTCCGCGTCAAGGTCGCAAAGAGCCTTTACGCACATCTTAAATCTGGTTCTCAGAGCCTTCCGGCCTCGGAGAAGAATCTTATCGCATCTATCGACAAAGCCTACGACCTATACTTTCAGATGATGGCACTCATCGTCGAGGTGGCACGCTATGCAGAGAGCCGTCAGGAGTTGGCAAAGCAGAAGAAACTCCCCACATACGAAGACTTAAACCCCAACCGCCGCTTCGTGGATAATGCCGTCGTTCATCTATTGGCTACCAGCGACTCGGTACAGGACGAGCTATCGCGCCGTCGTCTATCGTGGGCAAACCAGACAGATATCATCAAGGATATATACAACAACCTTATAGAGACACCCCTCTACAAGGAGTATATGGCAGCACCACACAACTCGTTTGTGGCTGACCGTCGCTTTGTCGAGGAGTTTTACACTTCGCTCGACGATAACGAGGCTTTGGCGGAGGTACTCGACGAAATGTCGCTCATGTGGAACGACGACCTCAGTTTCGCCCTCTACATGGTAACACGCACCATCTCTAACCTCAAACAGAGCCACACCGAGGTAAAGGTATTGCCCAAGTTTAAGAGTGAGGAGGACCTCGAATTTGCACAGCGTCTCTTCACTGCATCGGTACTCCACTTCGAGGAGAATCAGGAGATTGTAGATCGCTACACGAGCAACTGGGATGTTGAGCGTATCGCATTCATGGACAATCTCATCCTCGCGATAGCCATCACGGAGCTTACCACCTTCGACTCTATCCCCGTGAAGGTTACGCTCGACGAGTGGATTGACATTGCCAAGTACTACTCGTCGCCCACAAGTAGCACCTTCGTAAATGGCGTCCTCGATAAGATTGTAGAGGAACTCAAAGAGAAGGGAAAGATTAACAAGTGTGGTCGCGGCCTACTCTAATAGACTATGCGTAGGTCGTTGCGTATCGCTATTGTAGCCACGGTGGGAGTAGTTGCAGCCGCCATACTCTATATCACAGTTTTTGCGCCCAACAAGGAGGGTAACCCAACGGTCATAAATAGCAAGACAGGCGATTATTCGGGTATTGAGGTCGAGATTAAGCGCGATAGCATATGTGAAGTATTAGTCGATTTAGGCTATGTATGTTATTCTGACACAGTGGTTAAGAATATACGCCTAATAAACGGCACAGACACTCCGATAGCACTTCTCGACTACGAGACAACGTGCCGTTGCACGTGGCTGACGCTGCCCGACAAGGCCATAGCACCAAACGACCATGCCAATATTGAGTTAACGTTCGACTCACGCGGTGAGTTTGGCTCAGTGGGCAACTACCTATGTATTACGACATCCGACGATAGGTGCAAAATACATGTTTGGATGAGTGCCGAAATAGAATAAATTGCTCCGTTTGGCAAATTATTTGCGACTTACAATAATAATTCATACATTTGCGTTTCAAAGCAATAGTGCAAACAACTAATAATTAAACAATAAAGAACTATGGAATTACTTTTTATCGACGGTGAGGTAGCTGCAAACGATACAGCACCCGCACCCACACAGGAGTTTACCGAGCAGCCCGCAGCAACTAACGATGCGACTGCTGCCGAGCAGCCCGCTCCCCAGCCTGGTGGTGGCATGGGCTTCTGGATTATGATTATCGCCATGATTGCCATCATGTACTTCTTCATGTGGCGTCCCGAGTCTAAGCGTCGTAAGCAGATGCAGAAGTTCCGCGAGGGCTTGAAGAAGGGTGATAAGATTATCACTGCCGGTGGTATCTACGGTACTATCAAGGAGGTGCATGAGACAAGCCTTCTTATCGAGGTTGACAGCAACGTAACATTGCGCATT
Source organism: Alistipes sp. (assembly GCA_045603045.1). Lineage (GTDB taxonomy): Bacteria > Bacteroidota > Bacteroidia > Bacteroidales > Rikenellaceae > Alistipes. Next base: position 34,286 of record JAZULJ010000029.1, on the reverse strand, counting down.
GACAAGAATATGGTTGTTGGCGACCCCTCACAGGGTATCATCGACAACGCGAAGTAATCTCTGCGATCTCAAACAAAGGAGACCTATCGAATTATCGGTAGGTCTCCATTCATTTATAGTATAGGGTAGATTGTCGGCGGCTGTATTGATACCCATTTTTCTCCATTGCCGCGTGACGAGCAGACGATGCGCACGGCACAAATAGCTCGCGATGGATACTTTATAAAGAACGCACCGTTCTCCAACTCCCCCACTCGCTCGAAGTCGCCACCCTCAAACTTAACCTCGACATATCCATTCTCAAAGAGGTAGCGCGGCAGCTGGAAGTTGCCCGTTGCAACCTTCATCATACGGCAGTGCACAGGAGCGTCAAATGTAAACTGCACCCAATCGCCCACATCGGCAGCACGCGATGTGCGCGCAAGACGCCCATACTCCTCAGCCTTCTCGAACGAGAACTTTTCGCTACTACTCATCGACGAGGATATGGTAAACGCGGGTGTGATAGTGCGAAAATGTGCCGACACCCCCGAAGCCGTAGAGTGCGCATTACCACGGCGCGACACAAACGAGTATTCGGCAGGCTTATCTGTTGCAATCGGCTCGCGATAGAGCATTTCCACATCCATAGGCTCACGCGTATAGTATATTGCACTGCCATCATCTGTCGTGGCGGTAAGCATGCCACCTTCGTACTTTATCATGGGAGGCGCAAGACGATAGGCTACACCCATAGCATCCAGACGCGCATAATGCTCAACCATATCATCATAGAACGACGACCAATCGCGTGTGTCGGATGCAACCCACGACGTCTCGGCGAAAGCCACCATACGCGGGAAGGTCTGATAGTGCAAATAGTCTGCCTTCTCGGGATTTTGCGACAGGTAAATTTCGCTAAAAAACGACGATTCGAAGCCAACAACACTACCCTGCTCCTCGGGCGTGAAGCCGTTAGCCGATAGCGTAAACTCATAGACCTTGCGTGCATCGAAGATAGCCGCCCAGTCGTGTCCGGGTTCGCGCGATGACTGCTTCATATCAAAGTAGAAGTATTGTCCCGGCATGACCACCGTCTCATAGCCTTCACGTGCCGAGCGGCGACACTCACGGACACCCTCCCAGCCATAGACGCGTGTGCCCTCGGTGAGGCGACCTCCATCAATAGCCTCGTTCCATACGGCGGCACGCTTACCATGTGCCTCGACCATAGCGGCTACACGTCGTGTGAAATAGGCCTGCAACTGCTTTGTGTCGCTTAGACCATTTGCCTGCATAAAGGCACGACAGTCGGGACAAGAGCGCCACTGCGACATCTCGACCTCGTCGCCTCCAATGTGTATATACTGCGTCGTAAAGAGCTCGCAAATCTCATCTATTATATCCTGCAAAAGTTCATAGTTCGCCTCCTTCGATGGGCAGAATGCCGAGCGCGTATCGTGCCCCAATGAGACGGCGAGGCGAGGCTCATAGCTACACAATATCTCGGGATGCAACGATGCCATGCAGAGGCTATGCCCTGGCAGGTCAATCTCGGGAATAACGTCTATATTGCGCACCGCAGCATAGGCGATAATCTCGCGCATATCCTCCTGCGTATAGTAGCCACCCCACTTCTCGTTCCAACGGCCATAACGCGGCCATACAGGACTATCGCCACCACGAAAGCCTCCTATCTCGGCCAACTCAGGATGCGACTTTATCTCAATGCGCCAGGCTTCGTCGTCGGTTAGGTGCAGACGTAGCGAGTTAATTTTGTGGTAGGCCAGGATGTCGATATATGCCTTAACAGCCTCCTTATCGATCCACGTGCGGCTGACATCGAGCATAAAGCCTCGATGTGCATAGCGTGGCGCATCCTCAATCTTACAACATTCGACCGTACAACTCTCGGCACTCTCACAATAGATGTTCTCGGGTAGCAGTTGCAGTAACGTAACGACACCATTGAATGCTCCACCATACTCACCACCCACGATTATTATCCGCTTCGTATCCACGGTCAGGTGGTAGCCCTCTGCCGCAAGTGTATCATCCATTGCAAGGACAATCGTGCCATCATCGCCCCGCTTATGGTCAATACCAAGCTTATCTGCAAGATACTTAGCTAACGGAGCAAGGCTATAGTCTGCATAGCAAACGACCGAAGATTGCATGATGGTAATGCTACCCTCATGCTGCTCGTAGTGCTGAGGTGTAGGGATGACAACCCTCTCGGCATAGCATACACCCACGGTAAAGAGCGCAAAAAGAAGTATAAGGAGTCTATGTCTCATCATCGTAATATTTTACATCTACAAATGTAGCAAATTATCGGCAACCGCACAACCTATGGCACGAAAAAAGACTCCGCAACATGCGTTGCGGAGTCTCTAATTATAGTATCAATGACCTTTACATTACGTCAACCTCACCCTCTTCATCAATCCAGGGGACGTACTTCATATCATCCGTAGTCATAGCATCTACCTGCTCATCTGTAAGCAGGGCATCATCGCTTTCAAACTCGATGTCGGTATAGTTGCTTATGGTAAGCTGATATGTTGCCCAGTCCTTGTCGCCGCCGGTGTAGTCTGACTGCTGCGAGTAGATACCATAGATAGCAGTGATGGTGGCCACAGCGCCATCCTTGCACACGTTGCGACGTGCGAAGCGAGAGTAGCCACTCGAACGAAGAACATAGAGGCCGTCGAGCGAACAGTACCACTTGTTCGTCTCGCCCTCATTGACACCGCCACAGGTAGCAATCTTCTCATCGAGATCGTAGACGAAGAGTACCGAGCCATAAAGACTACGACCGGTAACATCCTCCTTGAATGCCCAGTGATACCACCCCTTCTGCACCGAAGGATCTTTGTCGGTATAGAGCCAGCTGGGGTACATATTTGTAAAACTACCATTCATGATAACGGGGTTGGTTACGCCATCTTGGTTGGGGACTCCCGCATAACGACAAGTGAGACCCTCGAAACGGGTGAGACGACCAAACATAAGCTCACGCTGCTTCATGGTACGCGTGCCACCCATACCGTTATCAACAGAGATATTGTCAGGAGTAAACACCTCTTTATAGTTGTCCTCAGTAACGGTGATTACGTCCACCATCTTTGGGTCAGCCAACCACTCATTGTAAGTACCAACGTTGATGGCATCCTGCTCACCGGCAAAGACATGGCGGTCAATAATCTCCTGCAACTCGATATTTGAATTGGCGTAGTACTTATGCTTGCCCAACTTATTGTAAGACTCCGAAGGCTCAGCACCGAGTGAGAGCATCATACGGTAGCTACCGAGGTAGAGGTCTTTGAGGCGTACATATACCCATGAGCCATATCGGTAACGCAAACCCACGTTATTGTTGAGTTTAAGCTCGATACCCGAGGTGTGGTCCTGAATATGTAGCGACTTATAGATGTTACCCTGCTCATCGTCCGAGACGACCTTACCCTTAATGTAGAGGTCATCCTCGATAAGCAGATACTTCGTATTACTCCACGAGCTATTAGAGCCTGTGCCACTGAGGCTATTATTATAGCCATGCTCCTCGATGAACATACCCTTCAACTCGGCAATGGTGATATACTTAGCCTCAGGGAACTGAGCCTCAAACGATGCATCGTTCATAATGGGACGAGGGGCAGGAGTCTCAAACTTCTCGTAGCAGCCAACCGCCATAATTGCGACGGCCACAAATGCAAATAACTTTGTTAGTTTCATAGTCGTACTTGTTTAGCGGTTAGAAACGGAAATAGATGTTAAGGTAGTAGTTAAAGCCATTCATGTAGAAGTACTTCGAGTCGAAACGTGAGTAGGTCGTAGGATATGTCTTAACCTCCATTTTGCCATCAGCGTCGGGGAAGATAACAGGGTCGGATATCTTGTTCAGACGCATCTGCTCATAACCACCCGTGCGAATATTCTGGTTATTAAGAATGTTGTTCACCGAGAGGCTGAAACCGAGGGTGTACTTATACTTAATATACCAATTCTTACCAATACTTGCACTTAGCGTGTAGGCATGTCCCAACTCCTCCTGTGCGCGAATCTCGTCAATGATACCAATAACATGAGCCTTTTGGCGACCCGATTCGAGCTCCGAGAAGTTATAGATGTTCATAAGCTCTTTGCGAAGATAATCCGTACGATACATCGGGTTCATAGAGAGGTACAGACGGTCGTAGTAGTTGAAATCGATTGACGCGAACCAGTTTTTCGGGCCTCGGAAGTTGAGTCCCACATTGATAGCTGTCTGAGGCGTGCTCTCAACCTTCATACCCTTCCAATCGACCTTGCTATGAACAACGTCGGTAGCCGAGTTATCAATCATCTGCGTAAACTCGGGATTTGAGGTATATATATAATCGCCCAAACTTACGGCGCCCTGCAACGAGAGGCCCCAAGCAATAGGAATACTTACACCAAGCTCCAAGCCCATATATCGCTTATCGATGCCGGACATTGCGAAGTTGGTAAACGAACTCTGTGTATCGTCATAGAACGATATCACCTTCGACTGATCCATCATCTGAGTATAGTACGCAGACAAGCGAGCACGCACCCATGGCAGACGCAGGTTGTAGCTGAAATCAACACCGTAAATCTTCTCGGGTGAGAGGCCGGGGGTAATCTGGTTACGTGTACGTGCCGACACGAAGGCGTTATTGAACATTGGTGCGTTCTGCATAGCCACACCATTCAACTCCAACGAGTGAGCACCCGAGAACTGATAACGCAAGTTGGCCTTAACCTTATAGGTGAGGTTGTTAATCCTCTCTGAGTCGCCCAACGAGGTCTTGCCGATGTCGCCATTGGCATTCTTATTCTGAAACAGGCCCTTCTCCCATAGACCCTCACGCCAGATGCTCGATAAGCCTACCTCGGCACCGATATTTGCCGTGAAGCCACCTGCGGATACCTCGTACATACCCCACAACTGACCCTGACGAACATGTGCGTAGTAGTCGTAGCCATACTTATCACCCTCGCGCACAGCCTGTGCCGAGCCATGCTCTCGGTAGTATGCCATATTGTTCTGATAAGACTCCACGTCGTTACCAAAGTCGCGCTCTGCGAACTTATCTACATCCAACCAATAGTCGCCACCAAGCAGGTCTTTAACTGTCGAGTAATACTCCGTACGATTGATACGGGCGCGAATACCCGCCGTGAGCTTCGAGCCACCACGGAATACGTGAGTAAGCTGTGCTGCGATGTTGTAGTCGAGCTGGTCGGTACGACGCTCCTCAATCATTGCCGATGAGCGATGCCCTTCGACACCCTCGGTCTTGGCTCCATTGTAATTATCCTTGATGATGCCGTCGAAGTCGATATAACCCGTCCAATTCTCGGCAAACTCGCGGAACTTAATCTTGTCGGTCTCTAAGTCAACATCATCGAACGGCACCGAGCCCGAGCCATTGTTCTCGGCGATACGGTTTGCTAATATACGACGCTCCAAGCGGTCGCCATAGTACGAAGGTAAGCGACGGTAGTAGTCGGGACGGGGATCCTCACCCTTATACCATGTAAGAGCCGAGTAGCCATTAAAACCAAAGCGCAACGATGTAGCAACCGACAAAGCGGTATTTTCGCTAATCTGCCAGTTGTAGTTAAGCATGGCGATAGGCTCGTGCATACGACGCACGCGTGCGTTACGCTCCTTGCCAGCCTGCAAACCGACGTTGGGGTTGTAGTAGTTGTTGCCCCAAAGGTCGTAGGCCTCCTGGGTGGATGCCTGTTGCGCACCGCGTGTGGTAGGCGCACCGAGGATAGTTGCCGAGAGACGATGACGCGAATTGAAGACCTTCTCGGCCGATGCAAAATAGCCATAAGCATTGTAGTAAACGCCATTTACATAGCCGTGGTTACCCTGACGAGTCGAGAACGAGAAGCCATAAGACCAACCGTTATCCAGCGCACCGGAAGCATAGCTTACCATAACGCGGTAACGATACAACTGCATAGAGTTTACGACGCTCGAACGAAATCCCTTGCGCAGCTGCGAGGCGCGGGCGTTGACGTTCGTAGTACCAGCAACACCACCCAGGCCATGATTCGACATTGTAAGGCCGGATGTTGTCTCCTGGTTACGCGTAGCGTCATTAAGGCCGCTCCACAATGACCAGGGACCATAGCTCGTCAGAGCATCATTGAAACGAATGCCGTTGAGATATACATCCTGGTACTGCGAGTCGTAGCCACGCACGTTGAAGCGCATCTCAGAAAAACGATACGATGCGATGTTGTTGAAGAGGTCCTTAGATGCCGATAATGTTGTGGGCAGCGCCTGTGAGTCGCCTGCGGTCTCAACGTCGGTGTCGAGCTCCGCAAATGCCGAGTCGTCAACAGCCATAACTGCCATAGGCACCATGACAACCTGCTGCATATCGTGCACCATTCCCTTTACGCGCACCATGAGTTCAAGGTCCTCAAACTCCGATGCCGTAACGAGCAACTGATACTGTCCGGGGGCGAGACCATCGATATAGAACTCGCCATCGTCGTTGGTTACAATCTCCGCAATCTGACCCTCGATGGTGATTTTAGCACCACCGATAGCCTCGCGTCCATCACGCGACACAACGACACCCTTCATACCACCCGTCTGCGCAAAGGCGGCGAGTGATAGAAGCGTACAAGTTAGTGTTAGTAAAAATTTCTTCATATATAAACTATTAGATTCTATTTGCTGATATAGATATATACGGGAAAATGGTCGCTAAAACCATTCTGGAAGTTGTTGGTAACGAACGTGCGCAACGGATAGCCCTTATACTGGCCCTCCTGCTGCAACATGTAGGGGCGTGTAAAGATGTTACCCCAATACTTCATGCCCTGACCCTTAACGAGGTGCAACTTGCCCTCCTCGGCATTTACCAGATTCTCGGTAATGCATATATTATCGAACAAGTTCCACGCATCCTGATATGCTAACGTTCCGAGACCTGCGCGCAACATCTGGTTATAGGGGTTAAAGAAGTCTCCCGTTTCCAACTCCTTAATCTTGCCCTTAGCACCCATAGTCTTCACAATGCTCGAATCGGTAGCATCGTCGTTGAAGTCTCCCATGACGATAACCTTCGTTGCAGGATTCTCCTTCAACACAGAGTCCTTAATCTCACGAATCTGCTTGGCACAGGCCTCACGCTTGAATGCCGAAGCCTCCTTGCCTCCCAAACGTGATGGCCAGTGCGACACGAGGAAGTAGAAGGGCTCATCTTCGATAGTACCCCACATTACAACAAGGTCTCGCGTGCGGAAGTCGGGCAACTCCTCAACAACGAGCTTGATATTATCCGAGCCCAGAAGTTTGAATACATCGGCACGGTAGAGGAACGCGACATCAACACCGCGTGCATCGGGCGAGTCGTAGTGGCAGATGCGATAGTTGGCACCTTTGAGTTTAGGCTGCGACACCAAATCCTCCAATACCGAACGATTCTCAATCTCCGAAACGCCAATGACGATGGGATAGTCGCGCTGAATAGAGGCCATGTCGAAGAGTACACGCTCCATGTTCGACAGTTTCTTCTGATACTTAATCTCGTTCCACTGTTTAATACCCTCGGGAGTGAACTCATCGTCGTGAGTCTCGGGGTCATTATAGATGTCGAACAAGTTCTCCAAGTTGTAGAACGCCACCATGTATGGCTTTTGCTGAGCCATAACGGTAGTTGTGGCAAAGGCTACAACCGAGAGCAATAACAACAGTTTTTTCATAATAAATTATAGTGTTTGGTTTTGTTTCTTAGTATCCAAAGCCCCATTTTGAGGGTGTAACATTCTGCTCCACCTCCTCCTCGATGGCATCATCGAGTGCGGGGAAGAGGTCGAAGCCAATTATCTCCTCCAACTCGTTTATCGAGATGAAGCAAGACGACGGTATAGAGATGTTGGTTCCCGTATCGGCATGCTCCATCCATATAGCTATACCGCGCAACTCCGAGGCCTCGGTAACATCGGCAATAGCCCTCTTGGTATTACCGCGGTCGGTACGCAACAACGCCTTGAAGTAGTGTGTGGGCGTAGGACAAATGTTGCCCGAGATATCGCTTGTCGAAGTATCGATAGAGGAGTTGTGCACACCCTCAAACCATGCACCGGTAACTACATAGAGCGTATCGCTGCATATCTGACTGCGCACCCTGCCTTCGAGCGATGCCCACACTTTCTGGTTGAAATTACTATGTTGAGGCGTCATATTTGTAGCGTAGAAAGTCTGGTCCATCATCTGCTGCGAGCAATCGCGGTCGGCGGCAGGAATCTGATGGCCACGGTCATAATAGCGACCCGTATATGATTTTCGCATGTTGGCCTGCTGCGATGAGTTAAGTAGCGGGTCATAATCAAAGAAGCTATTGTTACGGTCAGCAGGGCCTGTTACGTACGACGAGTGGAGTGGGTAGGCAACCCATATCGAGGCGCGCAACGAGGGATTGAAGCAGTAGGTATAGTTGCGAGCATAGCTCTTGGTCTGCGTTGCTCCGTAGTGCGTATTATAGATGTATCGGTCATCCACCTTACATACCGGAAGCTCTGCCCAATCGCGGCTGATGGCAATGGTGCTATCGTAGGTTAGTTGGCGGAAGGGTAATGTGAACTTATCGCCACTGCCAAATATCACCTCGACGCAGGCCTCGCGCACCACGCCCGAAGGGTTTTTCGTGAAGTAGATATATACGACCTTCTCGGTTGCCGCATCCGGCATATGTCCCTCGAAGACACTCTCGCCATTCGAGAACGTTGCCCATTGGTCATCCGACGATACACTTATGGTATAGGACATACCCTGTTGTGCCTGTAACACCACAGCGCATGTTGTTGCCATACCCTTAACATTGTCAATCGGCAAATAGGCATCCACCGTAACGGTCTCACTACTATCATCGCACGACACCGCGGCAATGGCAAGCATAGCTACCATCATAACACGATGTATCAACCTCACAATATTTTGCATTTTCAGTTTTTGTTTTTATCGCTCTCACCGCTCCCCGCCAATGCGGGGAGCAGCAAAAGCGTTAATAAATTAATTTTTCTTGAAGAATACCACGCCATACTTCAACGTGCCTTCATTCTTGTATGAACGAAGCAACTTCGATGCGGCAGCTGCGGTACCAAGATATACCGAGTTGCTGCTAAACGTAATACCGCCATTAGCATTATCCGTAGCAACCCACTCAGTAGCCGTATCCGTAAGACCGAGCTTTCGGTTTGTAGCAGCCTGAGACGAGTACAAGTACTGATTCTTATCAACAAACTTGATATAGTAAGTATTTGTCTTGCCATCAACTGCGATAAGTTCTATTTCTGACTTCTCGTAGTTTGTTGTAATAGATGGATCCTTTGTCAGCTCACCATCGACGAACGAGTAGTTGTCTGTGTAGAGGTCTGTTGATACGCCCGTACATACGTGATAGGGGTACGACGACCAATCGTGATTAACCTTATTGCTAGAATCGTAGTACTCTGTGAGGTAACCAGCCATATAATAAGTGCCAGCCGAGAGGTTAGCTACCTTGCTAATCATCGTGTAAGCACCTGTGCCAGGCTCTGGCTCGGGCTCTGGCTCGGGTTCGGGTTCTGGCTCGGTAGCAGCGAAACGCTCGCCAGTAAGGGCGGCATAGTCGCTCGCCTGTGCGAAGATGATCTGCATAGTGCCATAGTTAATCGACGAGATACCCTTGATAGTACCAGAGCCTTGCGCTACGGTCTCAGCGCCATAAGAGGCCTTCTTCGACGAGAATACAACGAACTTGTTGCCCTCGGCATCCTCGATATTGATTGAGGTGTGCTTTTCATCTACAACCCAGGTCTTCGCAAGGTCAGCCTCAGCCACCTGAACGTTCTCGATAGCGATGTACTGACCCTCGTACTTGTTGGCGAGGAAGTCAGCTATAGAAACAGTCTTAGGCTCTACGGTGTTGCCTGTCGAAATGGTAGTAATCTTGTCAAGCTCCAAACCGCTAATCTGCACAGCGCCGCCGTAATCGCTTATCGTAGCACCACTAAGGTCAATCTGCACCTTAGTACCAAATGCCAACTCGTGGTTAGCAGCCAAGTAGAACTGCAAGCCGCCAGTGTTATCCTGAACGTAGAGACCCTTATTCGATGTGAGATTGTTAAGCTCCATATTTGAGATAACAACACCCTCGATAACTGCTGACTCGATAGTAGCACCCTTGCCCAAAGCCAAGACCTCTGCGATAGTAGTTACTTCACCAGGGGTAGGTTCAGGTTCAGGTTCAGGCTCGGGCTCGGGCTCAGGTTCGGGATTGGGATTGGGTGTAGGCTCAGCGCCGAGTGCCTCGTCAGTAAGCTTCACGCCACAGAGGATAACACGCGGAGCGATATCGGGAGCTTTTCCGGCATGACTGGTGAGGGCGAAATCAGCATTCGTAGAGAACTCGATAGTCGAAGTTTCGGTCAAGCCTTCGAGTTTGAATGAATAGAGGTCGCTATCGGCAAATGTAAGCTCCGTATAGGGAGGATTGCCCTTTACACCATCATTGCCAACAAGAGCTACCGACTGAGTAGCACCACCATCAATACGGAAGTAGATAGTAGCCGATGTACCATTCCAAGCAGCACCGTAAAAGTTGAGATACTTATCACCCGATACACCAACAGCAGCCGAGGTAAACTTACCCTCCTGCGCGGACTTACCCAACTTAAAGCCTGTTACGGGGTACTCACCAATCATGGTTGCACCGTGGCCATAAACAGCGTTCGTGCTATCATCTGACGAGCATACGAAAGCTACATCCGAAGCGTAAGGGCCTGTCATGGGTGTAGGCTCGGGCTCCTCGCCAACCTCGTGTGAGATGTAGGTAGCATTGGACATCTGGGGCTTGTTGTTGTATGACGAACGTTTACCATAAACAGTGATGATATCGCCATTCTTCAAGCCGGCAGCCTCCCACTGCTTCTGTGCCTCGCCTGCGGGGGTAAGAAGACCATAAACATATACCGAGCCGGTATCGTCTTTAAGGTCGAAGTTACCATACTTGTTGTTGGCAGCGTTGGTGATAACACCCGTAAGCTTATAGATAGTAGCATCCTCAGCAGCATCCAAGAACTCGGCAACGGTTACCTCCTGCATTGTGGGCAACTGGACCTCGTCTGGCAATGTTACACTCTGGCCACCATTGCCTGTTGTGAGCTTAACGTCATCGAGACGATATACCGATGCAACAGATGCCGTAAACTTGATGTAGAGAGCTTCAGGAACCTCGGTAAGCGAGAAATCGGCAGTTGCCACATTCCAACGACCGGGCTCGGTGCCTGCAAACGTAAATTCGATGGGGGTCCATGCCAAACCATCCTTTGAGAGGAATACATTGAACTCCTCGGTCGAGAAGTGGCTATCACCATCCTTCGTATATTTCTCACTACCAAATGTAAGACGAAGGTTGTTCTGTGTTGACTCCAATGCCAAGCCTTTGATAACGAAATAAGCCGAAGAGCCAAAGAAGATATTATTCAAACCTGAACCGGCATAGTCCGAATAGCTGCTATTAGACGTCGAGGTTGAACGAATAGAGACACCTGAACCTCCATAGGTTACATTAGCAGCAGCAGGGCCGGTAGCATTTACGAACTCGGGGAATTCATCCCAAAATGGATACCTATCACCTTCATCTCCATACTCCTTCTTCGCCTCCTTACCGTCAAAATTGTCGTAGTAGAGAGCAACCTCCTCTACGGGAGTATCGTCGGTTGCAGACTGCTTAACGGCAATTCGCTTGGTCTCCCATGCACCGTATGCAGGGTTGGGGTGCAAAGCGATAACCTTAACGGTTGCCTCACGAATGGCATTGGTATCGTTCAAAGGTACCGATACCGTAATCTTTGAGTTGCCATTACCATTCATAGGAGTAACAGTTACCCAATCTTCGCCCGACTTATACTCAACCTCGACCTTCCAATCGCAGTTGGCAGCCACATCAACACCCTGGCTACCCTCCTCCTTATTGAAGTTGAGAGCCGTCTTTGACAACTCTACTGTGGGATTGCCAACCTGTTCAGGCTCATCAGGCTCACACGCTACGAAACCGAGGGCAAGCCCCATGGTCATCGCAACAGCGAAAAATAACTTGAATAGTTTGTTAAACATAATTAATTAAAATTTAATAGTTTATAAAAAGTGTATAAAGTTAAAATTGTTAACTTAATGGAAATATTGCGCCACAAAATAAAATATTAACTTATCAATACCCTCCGCCAAAACGCATATAGACAATTTGGCAACTACAAAGATACAACTAAATTTATAACTAAAAAATTTATTTCGATACTTTTGCATTTTTAGCCCTTATCACATAGTGATAATAGCCCGCACAAAACCTCTTTAATAACTGCTCTCTGTTGTGTATTTCGGCAAAAAATTGTATATTTGCGAAAGAATAAACCATGACCAGTATGGGTACAGATAGAAACATGCGAAATATTGAGAGCGACAAGGAGTTTGAGAACCGCATACGCCCCCAAGCGTTACAAAACTTCGCGGGACAGGATAAGATTGTCGCCAACCTCAAAGTATTCATCAAAGCAGCGCTGATGCGTGGCGACTCGCTCGACCATGTGCTGCTGCATGGCCCTCCGGGACTTGGCAAGACAACCCTTGCCAACATCATCTCTAATGAGATGGGGGCACAGCTCAAAGTAACATCGGGCCCCGTGCTTGACAAACCCGGCGACCTCGCAGGACTGCTCACAAACCTTAATCCCGGCGACGTACTCTTCATCGACGAGATACACCGTCTAAGCCCCATTGTCGAGGAGTATCTATACTCGGCGATGGAGGACTTCAAGATTGACATCGTGCTCGATAAGGGCCCCGCAGCACGTTCCATACAGATTGAGCTCGCCCCATTCACACTTGTTGGAGCGACCACGCGCAGTGGACTACTCACAGCACCTCTCCGTGCACGATTTGGTATTCAGTGCCACCTCGAATACTACGACGCACCGATATTGTCGGGCATCGTGAAACGCTCAGCAGCAATCCTCGACATATCAATCGACGATGATGCAGCCTTGGAGGTTGCACTGCGCTCGCGAGGAACGCCACGTATTGCCAATGCCCTGTTGCGCCGAGTACGCGACTTCGCAATGGTCGAGGGAGAGGGTCATATAGACATAGATATCACGCGCGTTGCCCTCTCAGCACTCAACATCGACTCGCGAGGATTAGACCAGATGGATAACAAGATTTTGGCGACCATAATAGAGAAGTTCTCGGGTGGCCCCGTAGGTCTCAACACAGTAGCCACGGCAGTAAGTGAGGAGGCGGGAACAATCGAGGAGGTCTATGAGCCATTCCTCATAAAGGAGGGCTTCCTAAAACGTACACCACGAGGTCGTGAGGCTACCGAATTGGCTTACAGCCACCTCGGATATACCTACGGTAATAGCGAGGAACAATCACTGTTTTAGGCAGTTCAGCACAACTCCCCTACCGATTATTTATGACAAAAAAAGTCCGAGCGCAATGCTCGGACTTTTCGTTTTGCGGAGTTTCAATTACTCGGCAACAACCTCAGAAGCAACATCCTCGAAAGCGGGAGCCTCCTCTACCTCTACCTCAGCGGCAGCTGCCTCTACCTTGATAGTAGCAGCGTCATACAGAGCGTTAAGCTCTGCCTGAGCAGTCAAGCCCTCGGGACTGATAGCCGACGATACAAGGAAGGTAGCAGCAACACCCAAGATAGCATACAACTCGGGGAAAGCGGCGAGGATAAGAGTCTTACCCATAACGTCGTTACCATTACCGATAGCTGCGATACCATTAGCACAAACCTTAGCCTGCATAACTGCCGATGCCAAACATACGATAGCCATCAACAAGCCGGCACCAAAGATACCAACACCTGTAATCAAGGGCATACCCTCAGCGATATAACCGCTAACCATGAAGTAACCTACGAAACCGTAGAGACCCTGCGAACCGGGGAGAGCCGAAAGAATCATGTAGCTACCAAAAGCGCCACTATTCTTCTTCATTGCGCCAACAGCTGCCATACCGCATCGTGCAGTACCAACAGCAGAAGCCAAACCTGAAACACCGACCATAAGGACTACGCCTACATAAGCCAAAATAATTGCTGTACTCATAATTGTTTAAGTTTTTAATTGTTAAATATTATTTGATTATTTTTTCATTTTACGAACCGGGTCGAACGAGCGCTGACCCATCTCAAAACCGGCATTTTTATAAAACTCGACAAAGGTCAGACGCATGGGATGTACGAATGACGATATAGCCGACATAAATAGGTTGATACCGTGGCCGATAAGCAGGATGATACATGCCACAATGATTGGCAATATATATCCATACCATGGTGTGCCGGGAGCGATATCGCCCGCGCCCGAAAGACCCATTGCCAACGAGTTGAACACCTGCGCCAATACACCACCCGACAAGCCGATAGCGAAGAGTCGGATGTAGCTGAGCACGTCGCTCAACAAGCCAGTGATATTGTTGTAGGCATCCCACAAACCTGAGCCGAGGTTAATGAGCGGGTTGCGCTTAACGTTATTAAGCAACAACATGAGAACCGCGCCAATACCCATCATGCCCAGGACAATTGGTGAATCCATTGTGAAGCCCGGGATGGTGATATCAAATGCCATAGGCAGACCTACACTCAACGAACCGGCCAACAGAATGAGGAACCAGCCCAACGTACCGAAGGTCGAGGTAAAGCCAAAAAGTCTGGTTTTTAGGTAGATATTAATCACCATACCCACCAAAATCTGGAATACACCGATAGCCAACGATATCGAGAAGAAGTCCTTCTGGAAATCGAGGAACTTAATCACGGGGGCGTAGTCCGAGATTGCTAGGCCAAAGAAAGAGTTGGCATAGAAACCAAATGCCACAGTTGCCGAAGCACAAGCCACAGAGAGCCACGCAGCCTGACGGAGGCTCTTACCACCCTTCTTCAACAATATTAGACCTGCCATAAGCAACACCAAGCCGTAACCGGCATCACACAAGCAGATGGCGAAGAAGAGCATGTAGAAGGGACCAAAGATGGGTGTCAAATCCAACGTACCGTACTTAGGCAACGCGTACATACCTCCGATAAGCTCAAACAAACTCGCAAACTTATTGTTTTTAAGCTTCACAGGGGCATCATCGTCGATGGTGGCATCGCGACGCATATATACCAGGTTGGGATACTCCTCCAACATAGCATCAACGCGCTCTGCCGTAACAGCCTCAGCCCAACCCTCCAAGACAACGAGCTCGCCATCGGCCTCACGCTGCGCCATAGCATCGACCTTTAAGCCCTGCAACTGCTCCATGAGCTTTGCTGTCTCCTCTTCAATGAGGTCAAGCGATGCAGCAGCACGCGAGAACTCCTTATCGAGAGACTTATCCTGCTCCGAGAGACGCTTGGTCTCAGCCATGATAGCCGCGCTATCCATCTGAGGAAGACGCACCTCCTGGCCATCTATAACCACGGGGGCGTCATCCGTAGCAATAACGACAAAGTATGCAAGCGACTGCGTACGGCCAATCTCGACAACGGTCATCGTCTCACTCCACTCTGCAAACAACTTATCGAAAGTTGCGGGCTGCGCGGTGAAGTAACGAAGCGTAATTCCGCGCTCAGCGAGACGCTGCATATCCTCTGCCGAAAACTTACCCCAGGGAGCAACCTCGTCGGCCTGCTTTTCAAGACGTGCTATCTCCTGCTGCAAGCGGGTACGCTCATCACGGGCTGCGACATACGCATCATAAGCCTCCTTACCCGAAGCAAAAGCTTTTGCATCAGCCTGATACACCTCCGATTTAGCAAACGACTTTAACTGCTCTATTGTCTTATTGTGAGCATCAATCTCCGCAAGCAAAG
Organism: Alistipes sp.; assembly: GCA_045603045.1. Lineage (GTDB taxonomy): Bacteria > Bacteroidota > Bacteroidia > Bacteroidales > Rikenellaceae > Alistipes. The sequence continues at coordinate 18,420 of JAZULJ010000029.1, read as the reverse complement.
CACGGTCGCCCTCTGACGGTTCCCAGCCAGTAGTAGTGATATCCACAAGTCCGAGGTCACGAAGCTTATCGATAAATGCCTCTTGCTCACCGGCAAAGAGAACAATATCGTAACGAATCATCTTACTGATCATACATTAGGCTCCTCCATAGCCTCTGCTTGCGCCTGACGTGTTTTAACAATCTTCTGAGCCGACTTACTGAGGTTCTCCTCATCCTCCATAAATCGTTTAATCTTACGTATGGCATCCTCATAACCGGGAATCTGTACCTTCTCGTAGAGGTTTACCTTCTGAGTAGTTTTGCGTCGTGCATAGTCCAGGAGCTCCATCTTACGGTTGTAAATCTCGAACTCGATGCCCAGACGCGACATCTCCTTCAAGACCCTGATACCCTCGGCATACCATACCGGCGCCGAGAAGAGGTCGTAAGCCTTCTCCTTATATACAATATTATTTAATATAGGTATGCAGACGCCCGCTATCTTCTGTGATGCTAATTCAACATCCTCGATGCGGATTAGGTTACAATCAAACTCTCCCCACAGCTGCACCATATAGTCGTAACGAGCAATAAGCTCGTCAAGCTCCTTACGGTAAGCCAGTGCAGAGTCCTTCGCGCGCTTTACCTCCATACGCAAGGCACTCTCCTTACTCTTGATGGTAGGAAGAGCATTCTTTCGTATTTTGAGCTGCTTATTCAGCTCGCCGAGCGAAGTCTTGTTATACTGAAATTTGATTGCCATAAGCCTTTATTATGCTTTCCAATACTTTTCTGCAAGCTCCTGCTTGATACTTACCTCACCCTTAGAGAAGTACTTAGCAAAGAGGCTCCATGCTGTATCGAGCATCTGCTCAATCTCGATATTTACGTCAATCGAGAGCAACTTCTCCGAGTAGTCGTGAGCGAACTTCAAAGCACGCTCATCGTAGTCCGAAAGGTCGAAACCATTCTCCAACTTAGTCTTAGCGTTGGCAGCATCGGCATACAGACGCACGCAGGCGTTCATAACCTGAGGATGATCCTCACGAGTCTTCTTGCCTATAACAAGCTGCTTCAAACGAGACAACGAACGGAAGGGGTCAACGATAACCTTACCTGTATCTGTATCGTTACGCAAGAAGAGCTGACCCTCGGTGATATAACCCGTATTATCAGGAATAGCGTGAGTAATATCGCCACCCGAAAGTGTGGTTACGGCAATGATGGTGATAGAACCGCCATTGGGCAACTGTACAGCCTTCTCGTAAATCTTCGCCAAGTCCGAATACAGCGAACCGGGCATAGAGTCCTTCGAAGGAATCTGATCCATACGGTTCGACACGATAGCCAAAGCATCGGCATAAAGGGTCATATCGGTCAAAAGCACCAATACCTTCTCACCCTTATCTACTGCGAAGTACTCGGCAGCCGTAAGTGCCATATCGGGAACCAACAGACGCTCAACGGGGGGATTATCCGTAGTATTTACGAACGATACGATACGGTCCAAAGCGCCAGCATTCTCGAACACCTGCTTGAAATAGAGGAAGTCATCATTGGTAAGACCCATACCACCCAAGATAATCTTGTCGGCCTTAGCACGCAGAGCTACGTTTGCCATCACAGCGTTGTAGGGCTGGTCAGGATCGGCAAAGAAGGGAATCTTCTGACCCGATACGATAGTATTGTTAAGGTCGATACCCGCAATACCCGTAGCGATAAGCTCCGAAGGCTGCAAACGACGGAAGGGATTTACCGTAGGACCACCAATCTCGCGGGCCTCACCCTCAATCTGCTCGCCACCCTCCAACGGCTCACCATAGGCGTTGAAGAAGCGACCGGCAAGGGCGTCCGACACGCGCAACATAGGAGGTTCACCATGGAATACCACCTCCGAGTCAGTAGCAAGACCCTCGGTACCGGCAAACACCTGCAACGTAACCTTATCGCCCATAATCTTTACTACCTGAGCCAAACGACCACCTACCGTAGCAAGCTCGTCGTTACCTACGCCCGTAGCACGAAGCGTAATGGTAGCCTTGGTAATATTATCAATCTTTGTATATACTTTCTGAAATGCTCGTGTTGTCATAACTTGTCCTCCTTATTTTACAAGTTTATCGTTTACTGAGGTCTCAATCTTGCGGCGATAGTCCTCAAACTGCTCCGACTTCCACTCCGAGTAGTTCATCTGACGGAAGAGGTAGATGAGCTCCTTGAAGTACTGCGAGCACTGCTCGAAATCGGCAAAGTCGAACGACTTGCGGCAAATATCAAGTACCATGTTATACATCAACTTCTGACGCTCGATAGGACAGTTAGCATCAATCGAGTCGAAGGCATCCTGCTGCAAGATAACAGAGTCGAGAAGCTCGCTCTTCCAGAAACGCTCGTGATACTCTACGGGCACACCGTCATCACCAAGGATGTTAATCTGGTCGTTAGCCTCCTTACCACGCTGTACGATGGTCTTACCCTCATATACTGCATCTACCCAGTTTTTCTCGATATGCTCGTCAAGATAGCTGCGTACCTCTGGATACTCCAAGTACTTAGAGTATGAATCCAGCGGGTCGATAGCGGGATAACGCTTCGAGTCAGCACGGCTTTGCGATAGAGCGTAGAAGCAACGTGCAGCCTTCTTTGTTGACTCGGTAACAGGCTCTTTAAGGTTACCACCTGCCGGAGATACGGTACCAAGGAAGGTTACAGAGCCCGTAGCGCCGTTATTGAGCTTTACGAGACCGGCACGAGCATAGAAGTTAGAGATGATAGCCGAAAGGTCCATAGGGAAGGCATCCTGACCGGGAAGCTCCTCCAAACGGTTAGACATCTCTCGCAATGCCTGAGCCCAACGTGATGTAGAGTCGGCCATAACCAACACCTTCAAGCCCATCGAACGATAGTACTCACCAATGGTCATACCTGTATATACAGATGCCTCACGCGCTGCAACGGGCATGTTCGACGTATTACAGATAATGAAGGTACGCTCCATAAGTTTGTGGCCGGTACGAGGGTCAACCAACTCGGGGAACTCGGCAAAAATCTCCACAACCTCGTTAGCGCGCTCACCGCACGCTACGATGATGATAACATCGGCCTCAGCCTGCTTTGAGATGGCATGCTGCAACACCGTTTTACCGGCACCGAAGGGACCGGGAATAAAGCCGGTACCACCCTCAGCCAATGGGTTAAAGGTATCGATAGCACGAACACCTGTCTCCATCACACGCGAAGGACGAGGCTTCTCCGTGAAGCAGCGAATAGCCTGCTTCACGGGCCACTTCTGTACCATAGTAATATTATACTCGTTGTTATCCGAGTCTGTAACGACAGCAATGGTGTCGGTAACCTTATACTCGCCGGCCTCAACTACACTCTTCACGGTGTAGGCACCCTGCATGATGAAGGGGACCATAATCTTGTGCATCACCCACTGCTCCTTAACCTCGCCAAGCCAATCACCGGCGGTTACCTTATCGCCAACTTTTGCCAGGGGCTTAAAGTTCCACTTGGCATCGAAGTCGATAGGGTCGGTAATAGAACCACGGTTGATGAACAGACCATCCATCTTCTCCAAGTCGTTCTGCAAACCGTCGTAGTTACGCGACAACAGACCGGGAGCAAGTGTAGCTTCGAGCATATGACCCTCGAACTCCACCCTGTCGCCAATCTTCAAACCGCGTGTACTATCGTAAACCTGCACATAGGCCTCATCGCCTATGACCTTGATGACCTCAGCCATCATGCGGGTATCACCGCAATATACGTGGCATATCTCATTCTGAGCCACCGCACCATCAACCTTGGCGATAACGATGTTCGAGATAATACCATTTACACGTCCTAATGTTTTCATTCGTTTATGTAATTTTATTGTTTATTCACAAGCTCTTTGGCGTCAAGCTCCTTAATAAGGCGGTTCAGCATCTCACGACCCACCTCGGGTGCGAGCATACTCCAACGTGCCACGATATTGACCTTGACAAGATATGAGAGGATATAGTTGATGTTGAAGAAGTCAAAGACAGCAATCTCGTCTGCCTCCGCCCAGCGGATAGCATCAATCTTGCGCTCCTTTTCCACGATATTCTTCTCATCACTTACCGCAGTGATAACGGCGTCTATATAGGGCAACTCGCCGCGCAAGCCGAAGTCGGATGCCGACGAGCGGCACAACTGCTCGACGATATCACCACCACCAACCGTAACATCCGCAATCTGGCGTCCCGCCTCGCGTGCAGCAATGGCTGCGGCTATATTACGCAGGTTACAATCGAACTCACCCCATGCCACAAGGAAGCGACACTCCGACTGTGCCAACTCCTCGAAATAAGCCTTAAACAAGGCGCGCTCGAAACGGTCATCGAGCACAACTTCCTCGTCACGCTCATCATCCTCGGTGGCAGCATAAAGCTTCACAACCTCAGCAATACGCGACGGTAGTAGCGAGTAGCAGCCCTCACTAACAACAGCCTGCACCTCCTCGCGTGAGAGGTTACCCAGGGGGTTGTGGCGATTGCGCTGCTCACGGCATGCGATGATATTTTCGCAATCGTAGTAGGCATACATCAGACGTATAGCCTCACGATCGCTCTTCGACACCTCAGAGGCTATCTCATCGATAATCTCACGAGCATCGAAGCCCTTGGTATCCGAGTCCAACGCCCACTCACGCAAACCGGCGACCAAATAATAATACTCCGTAGAGAACATAACTACTTGAAAAGCATGTTAGACACCTTCTCGCGCAAGTACTCTTTGAAGAGTGCGTCGAAGCTCTCGTCGGTGAACGAAATATAGTAGCCACCGGCCTTCTCACCCACCTTGAAACCACTCTTAACATCCTTAGAGTAGCCTACCTCTACGCCGGCAGCCATAAGCTCCGAAGCTGCCTTCTGCATAGCGGCATCCAACTCAGCTTTCTTATCCTCGGGGAGGAGTGCTGCGAGCGACACATCAGCCTTTGACGAATTCCAGTTCTTGGCAACAGCCAAAAGCATATCCTTAACGAAGGCGACATCGATGGTTGCAGCCTTAACAGCCTCACCCGTACTCTTCGCAACGATAGCCTCTACCAGCTCGGTCTTAATCTTTGATACAGCCTGACGGCCTGCAAGTGTAATCTCGGTCATCGCATTCTTGGCGATATCCTCGGCACGCTCCTCGGCAGCCTTGGCGATAGCCTCAGCCTCAGCCTTGGCATCTGCCAAAATCTTAGCAGCCTCCTGCTTGGCATCTGCCACAAGACGATCAGCCTCCGAGCGACCCTTCTCCAAGCCTTCGTTGTAGAGCTTTTGAGTAAGTTCCTGAAGTTTGTTGTTCTCCATAGTTGTAATAATAATTTTAAGTTTATATGTTTTTAATTATTTATTTCAGTGTGCACCAAACGATTAATCATCGTCATATTGAGCATCGCTCGATATAATAAAAAATTTTACCAACTCCCGCCCACAAAAATTCTTACAAATATAGATTTATTTTCCGATATTTCCAAGCATAATTTGTCATAAATTTGCACCAAAACCTCTTTCTGATGTAATTTTATTACAAGGGTTGCAAAATAGTTTTTTTTTCGTACCTTTGTTTTCACTATGAAACAGACTAACACAACAAACAAAATTGTCGCTACGCTCGACGCTGGCGGCACCAACTTCGTCTTCGGAGCAATGCGCGATGGCGAACAGATTATCCCGAGCATAACACTACCCTCTAAGGCTCACGACTTAGACCTATGCCTTAACACTCTGTTGAATGGCTTTCAGCGCGTGTTCAACACACTCGACGAGCGTCCCATAGCCATCAGCTTCGCCTTCCCCGGCCCCGCTGACTACCGCAATGGCATAATAGGCGGCTACCTTCCCAACTTTCCATCATTCCGCGACGGCGTAGCCCTCGGTCCAATGCTCGAAGAGCACTTCGGCGTACCCGTATTCATCAACAACGATGCAGACCTCTTTGCCTATGGTGAGGCTGCCGGAGGTGCACTACCCCGCATCAACAAGAGGCTCAGCGAAGCCGGCTCAACGAAACAATACCGCAATCTCCTGGGCTACACCTTTGGCACAGGCTTCGGCTTTGGCTTTGTCATGGACGGAAAACTGAATCTCGGCGACAACTCATGCGTTGAGACATTCTGCCTACCACACCGCGACTACCCGCAATATATAGTAGAGGATGGAGTATCTATTCGTGCTGTGAAGCGTGTATATCGCGAATTGTCGGGCGACGAGCGAGAGTTGGAGCCCAAGGATATCTATGACATTGCCAAGGGCATGAAGGAGGGTAATACCGACTCAGCAAAACAGAGTTTTGAGACCCTCGGTCGCGTAGCCGGAAATGCGATGGCAACAGCCACAACACTCATGGATGGACTGATTGTTATTGGCGGCGGCTTGGCAGGTGCCTCGGAGTTCTTCATGCCGGCACTATTAGACGAGATGCGTGGCACCATTGCCACAATGTCGGGAGACACTCTCAACCGCGTACAGATGAAGGTTTACAACCTCGACGACGAGGCTGAGTTCAAGGAGTTTGCAGGCAGCAACTCACATAAGATAAAGGTATATGGCAGCGACCGCGAAGTAGAGTACAACACAGAGAAACGCATAGGCGTAACAATCTCGGATATCGGTGCGAGCCAGGCCGTATCACTCGGCGCATACCTCTATGCCATAGACAATTACATGAAGAAGTAGGATTACTTTTCACTCTTTACAGACTTGGGCATCATTCGTTCTGCTACACGCGATGCAGTAGTATAGAGCAGACGATGATGCCCTATGTTTGACATAGCGGTAATACCCATTACATCGACAAAAAAAATCTCGTCCATAGCGACCAACGACTCCTTTGGAATATCGGCCTCTATGAGTTCCAGACGTGTAGCTCGTATAGCCTCACACGCCACCAGATACTCCACCGTATCAAACTTTGCAGGCGTATATACTTTACCACGGTAAACCATGAACACAGGCAACCAGGGACGACTAATAACACATTGATTAGCGTCAATCCACAGTGCTCTATCGCCGCCAAACATCGTAACCTGCATATCCGACATTGCATCTTCGGCCATTGTTGCCGACGTCTCAGCCATAGTCGTAGGCTCTGCATGCAATAATGGCACTACGGGATAGCGCACAGACCTAAGATAAGCGCCATGACCGAATGTAGGCTTCCCTATTATAAAAGCCAACTCTCCGCGGCACGTCAGACGCATCTCAACAGGGCAGCTAAACATCAATGGAGCATGCGATTTATGCAATAATTCCGAGATAATATCCTCGGCATCAGCCTTAGTACACAGCGTAGCAAACCCAAATAATAGTTCTGATTCCCGATTAACCACCTCCAAATGACGACCAACATTATAGGGACGACCTTCGAGAGTGTGTATGCGTTGCAGAATAAATGGCACATCGAATCGAAGCTCCGAAGCCTCGACCACCCTACCATCTATCCATGCCAGCATCTTCATCTACAACAACATTACTGCACTGTAAAAACTTTCAGAAGCAACTCTTTAAGCAGCTCACCTCCATCTAATCCGCCGCTATCAACACCTTTGCTCTTGGCATCATACTCGCGAATAAGTCCCAGGATATTGAACACACGACGATTATTCCAACGCCCCACATTCGCCTTCAACTCGCGAACAGCAAAGGCGTTATTTGCTCTAATTTTGGGCATTAGCTCCATATCCGACGGAAAGGCGACACCTCGCGTGCGAGAGAGCCATATATGGTAGTTTAGCAAAAAGAGCTGTTGAAATAGTCCAAATAGCACGGTGATAGTCAGCGTTATCGGATAATTCTTAGGATTGTGAGCGAAGTAATCCGCAATGCGCATAGCACGCGCCACATCCTGCTTCAACACAGCATCCGTAAGCTCGAAAGTATTAAACTCCTTTGACAGACCAATATATTGCTCAATATGAGCATCGGTAATAAGTTTATCACCCTCGACCATCGACACCGCAAGTTTATCTATCTCTCGCGCCATGCGGCCTACATCCATACCGACATGCTCTTTAAGCATTGCCAAGGCCTTAGCATTAATCTTAAAGCCCTTATTCTGAATATATCCGGCCAACCATGCATCCACCTCGTAGTCACGCGGACGGACCGAATCGAACACTCGCCCACTCTTCACACAACTCTTATAGAAGGCCGTGCGCTTATCAATACCGCGTCCCTGCTCCTTATTTTTATAGCATATAATAAGGATAGTTGTAGGTTGTGGCGATGAGGTGTAATGCACAAGATTTTCGAGCTTCGCGAGCTGCTGCGCCTCCTTGACTATGATAACCTCATAGGCTCCCATCATAGGCATCTGACGGCAGAGGTTTACAACATTTCCGACATTGCTGTCAAGGCCATATACCGTTAATTGATTGAAGGCTCGCTCGGCCTCGTTTAGGATACTCTGAGAGAGCTTATCGCAGATGGCATCGATAAAATATCCCTCGTCACCGGCAAGCAGATAAATAGGACTGAAACGACGTGCTTCAATGTCGGACATTATAGCATTAAAGTCCGACAAGCAATCGCTGAATTTTACCGTTTTAGCCATGGTTAACTAAATAATCTATTTATATACTATCGCGCATAATACGCAATACATTTTCCGTACTCTTCGTAATACAGAATCTATCATCCAAACGACGTCCTATGACCCACACAATATCCTCGCCCGAGACAAGTACGAACTGACGATTTTTCTCGGCCATCGACACCTTTTTGTTGATGAGATAGTCGCTCAACTTCTTACGTCCGCTCATACCGAGAGGCACAAACCAATCGCCCTCGCGCCAACGACGAATTTTCAGCGGATACTGCAACTTATCGGCATCGATAAGCGCCACATTATCGCCCATATTAAGTGTATCGATAAGGTCAATATTACAGTGTTGAAAATAGAGCACCGAACCTCCTGCATAGGCGCGTATCATGCGACGCTCAACGATAATCTCACAATCATCATCATCACCTATGCGGTCGATGACAATAGCACCACGGTCGATTGTCGCAACCCACTCTCGCGAATAGAAACGGCGTCCCGTGGAGCCCATTTCGAGAGCATGACACAGTGCATCGACGACATCGCCTTTGAAGCCAAACTCCGAACTAAGAATCTCGTATATGACATAGCCACGTGGCAACATACCATCAAGACGCGAAGCATCGAGGCGATAGATACCATCCTCCATGTGCAGCACATCGCGTTTGATAATCTCAATTGAGGCACTGATAAACGACTGCGCTTGGCTTAGACGCGAAATATTACGACGCATAATGGTCGTAAACTGAGGATTTATCTCCCTGAGCATAGGCACCAAACCCAGGCGCACTTTATTACGCAGATACTTCGTAGAGCGATTTGACGAATCCTCGCGAAAAGGTATATGATGCGCCAATGCGTAGTCGTGTATATCCTTACGCGTAGCAAACATCAGAGGGCGCACAATGCGACCAACATGCATATTAATACCCGTAAGACCCCGCAGACCCGTACCACGCAACATATTTATAAAGAAGGTCTCAATAGAGTCGTTAAGATGATGGGCAATGACGATAATTGTGTAGCCGTGCTCCTCGCACAACTCCTTAAACCACGCGTAGCGCAGACGGCGGGCAGCCATCTCCATAGACTCACCCGTGCGCTCCATCTCGCCCGTAGTATCAAAGCGCTTATTGAAAAACTCAGCGCCATAGCGTCGTGCCTCACGCTCCACGAGCTCCTCATCCTCATCGCTCTCCTCGCCGCGCAACTGAAAATTACAATGCGCAACGCCAAAGTGATAGCCCACAGCAGCCGATAGCGCCATGAGCACCATAGAGTCCACACCACCCGACACTGCAAGCAGTATCTTATCGTTGTGCGTGAACAGTTCGTTATCGTTTATATATTTCTCAAACTCTTCGAGAAGAAACATAATAGTCGTATTATAAAATGTTTACCTCGGGAGAGATTTCTACACCGAAGCGTTCCTTAACCACTCGGCACACCTTATCGGCAAGACGCAGCACATCGCCACCCGTAGCGCCACCATGGTTGACAAGCACCAAAGCCTGACGGTCATGGACACCTACCACACCATCACGATAGCCCTTCATGCCGGCCTTATCAATAAGCCAGCCCGCGGCGAGTTTGACACTCTGTGAATCGCCCGCAACAGGATACTGCGGCATATCAGGATACTCTGCCATAAGTAGCTCAGCAACACTCACATTCACTATCGGGTTTTTGAAGAAGCTACCGGCATTACCAAGCACCTTCGTATCGGGCAACTTACGCGAACGTATGGCGCACACGGCATCGCGTATATTACGCAAAGTGGCACCACCACGCGATTCAACCTCGCCAATAACATCCCCATAACCCAAATTAGGCTTCGCCATCTTGCTCAGCTTAAACTCCACGGCCAGAATGATAGCAACACCTTTGAGCTCATGCTTGAAGATACTCTCACGGTAGGCAAAATGACATTCAGCATTACTTAATCTAACAACCTCTAATTTATTGGTATCGAAGTACTCAACAACACTAATTACATCCTTAGCCTCGGCGCCGTACGCTCCGATATTTTGCACCGGCGCAGCGCCCACCGAGCTGGGTATGAGCGACAGATTTTCCATACCCCATAGGCCGCGCTCAACACTCCACTCGACAAATGTATCCCAATCAGCACCGGCATCGACACGTAACGACACACTATCCTCCGTTTCGTCGAGGACCGCTACACTACGCGACACGGGCGTAAAGAGCACGCCGTCGTAGTCCTGTGTAAAGAGCGTATTGTTACCTCCACCAAGAACATACCATTTAGAGGGTCTCGATGTCAAAAAATATTCGCGCAAATCATCCGCCGTCTCAAATTCAACAAGCGTTGTAGCGCGCTGCACAACACCGAAACTGTTGCGTTCGGCGAGATTTATATCATTATAAATTCGTTTCATAATGCAAAGTTAAGAAATTTTTACTATATTTGAGAGATATTTGCGACAATTATATTTTCACACACCGCAAACAGATAAATAATTTATAACTTTCTAACCATAATTTACCATGTTTACTCAGCAGGATATCGCTCAAATCGAGGCCCATGGATTGAGCATCGACGAGGTAAAGAGACAGATTGAGAACTTCCGCACAGGCTTTCCTTCGCTGCCTATCGTTCGCGCAGCATCGGGAGGCGACGGCGTGCGCCAGCTCAGCGACGAGGAGCGCGACGCAGCACAGCAATACTACGACTCGCGAGCTAATGATATATGTACCGTGAAGTTCGTACCCGCATCTGGTGCCGCGACACGCATGTTCAAGGAACTCTTCGAGTATGTGAACGACGACAAGCGCACACCCGGCATCGACAAACTCATAACCAACCTCGAAAAGTTTGCGTTCTTCGCCGAGTTAGCCAAGTATCTGCACCCTCAGATTGACGATAAGGATGTTGTGCGAAACATAATCATCGACGGCTTGAAGTATGGTTCAAAGCCCAAGGGTCTCGTTACGTTCCACGCATATAAACAGGGGGCTCGCAAACCCGTAGAGGAGCACCTCGTGGAGGCAGCTCTCTATGCCCGTAATGGCCATACCGCAAAGATTCACTTCACCGTATCACCCGAGCATCAGGCCGATTTCGAGGCACTCCTCGCGGAGCGTCAGGCATATTACGAGGAGCTCTTCGATGTAAAGTTCGAGGTTAGCTTCTCGCAGCAGAGTCCCGCTACGGATACCATTGCCGTAAATCCCGACAACACACCATTCCGCACCGATGAGGGCAGACTTCTCTTCCGTCCTGCGGGCCATGGTGCTCTTATCACAAATCTCGACAAACTCTCGGCCGATGTCATCTTCGTTAAGAACATAGACAACGTAACCACCGACGAGCGCAAACCCGACACTATTACCTATAAGAAGGTGCTCGCAGGCGAGCTTCTACGCTTGCAGAGCCGCGCCTTCGACCTCCTACGCGCCTACGAGCGTGGCGAGGATAAGGATATCGAGGCTATCACATTCCTGCGCGACGAGTTATGTTGCAAGCTCCCCGAGGGCACCTCTCGCGAGCTCATCATACGCACTCTCGACCGACCGATGCGCGTATGCGGCATGGTTAAGAATGAGGGTGAGCCCGGTGGTGGTCCATTCTGGGTACGTGACGATGAGGGTCGCGAGCAGTTACAGATTGCCGAGTCGAGCCAGATAGCCAAGGAGGATATGCACCTCATGCAGTTGGCCACACACTTCAACCCCGTGGACTTGGTATGTGCCGTAGGCCGCTACGACGGCACGAAGTATGACCTCACAAAGTACACCGACCCCAAGACCGGATTCATATCATCAAAGTCGGCGAGTGGTCGCGAGTTGCGAGCACAAGAGTTGCCCGGTCTGTGGAATGGCGCAATGGCTAATTGGAACACCCTCTTTGTGGAGGTACCCATCACGACATTCTCGCCCGTAAAGGTTGTACAAGACCTGTTGCGCCCCGAGCATCAGTAAACATTAAAACAAGCTCACGACGCAACAAAATGCGACATTGTGAAACTAATTGAATTAGTTTTTGTATCTTTGCCGCGAATTAAAAACATATAAAGAAAGTGAAGAAATTACGTAATATTGCAATTATCGCACATGTTGACCACGGCAAGACGACACTGGTCGATAAGATGATTTTGCAGGGCAACCTCCTGCGCGATAATGAACAGAGCGGTGGCGACCTCATCCTCGACAACAACGATATCGAGCGTGAGCGTGGTATAACCATCCTTTCGAAAAACGTATCGGTAATATACAAAGATTATAAAATCAACATCATTGACACCCCGGGGCACGCCGACTTCGGTGGCGAGGTAGAGCGCGTGCTGAACATGTGCGACGGTGTACTTCTCTTGGTGGACGCCTTTGAGGGCACCATGCCTCAGACTCGCTTTGTATTACAGAAGGCACTATCGCTCGGCAAGAAACCTATTGTCGTTATCAACAAGGTCGATAAGCCCAATTGTCGTCCCGAGGTGGTTAACGAGCAGGTCTTTGACCTTATGTTTACATTGGGCGCCGACGAGGAGCAGCTCGACTATAAGACCATCTACGGCTCGGCAAAGCAGGGCTGGATGTCGCACGTAGCCACCGAGCGTACCGATTCTATCGCACCTCTGCTCGACACAATCATCGACGAGATACCCGAGCCAGCCGTAGTGGAGGGAACACCGCAGATGCTCGTAACATCGCTCGAATACTCGCCTTACGTGGGTCGTATTGCCGTAGGCAAGGTTACGCGTGGCGAACTGCGCGCAGGACAGAACGTAACACTCGCCAAGCGCGACGGCACACTTGTAAAGACGAAGATTAAAGACCTCATGGTCTTCGAGGGGCTGGGCAAGACCAAGGCCGAAAAGGTGGAGTGTGGCGAGATATGCGCCCTCGTAGGTATCGAGGGCTTTGAGATTGGCGACACCATCTGCGACTACACCAACCCCGAGCCTCTGCCCCCGATTGCTATCGACGAGCCTACGATGTCAATGCTCTTCACCATCAACAACTCGCCCTTCTTTGGCAAGGATGGCAAGTATGTAACCTCGCGCCACATCAAGGAGCGTCTCGACCACGAGTTAGAGAAAAATCTCGCGCTACGCGTAGTACCCGGTCAGAATGCAGACTCATTTATCGTCTATGGTCGTGGCGTCCTACATCTCTCTGTTCTTATCGAGACCATGCGTCGTGAAGGTTACGAGTTGCAAGTAGGTCAGCCCAAGGTTATTACAAAGACTATCGACGGCGTGAAGTGCGAGCCTATCGAGGAGATGACAGTGGATTGTCCCGACGAGTGCGCAGGTACAGTTATCGAACTTACGACACGTCGCAAGGGCGTGCTTGTGAATATGGAGTCAGCAAACGAGCGCACACGTCTCGAATTCTCGATTCCCTCACGCGGCATCATCGGTCTGCGTTCCAACATGCTTACTGCAACCGCAGGCGAGGCTATCATGACGCACCGTTTGAAGGAGTTTGCGCCATGGATGGGCGACATGGAGTCGCGCACAAATGGCTCAATCATCGCCTCGGAGACAGGTACGGCATACGCCTACTCTATCGACAAATTGCAGGATCGAGGTCGCTTCTTCATCTCACCCATGGAGCAGGTATATTGCGGTCAGGTTGTCGGCGAGCATACTCGTTCGAACGACATTACCGTAAACGTTACGAAGGCAAAGCAGCTTACCAACATGCGCGCCTCGGGCTCGGATGAGAAGGCCTCGATAGCACCTCCCGTAGTATTCTCGTTGGAGGAGGCCCTCGAATATATCCGCGAGGACGAGTATGTAGAGGTAACTCCCAAGGCTATGCGTCTGCGCAAGATTCTACTCAACGAAGTTGACCGCAAACGTGCAAGCAAAGAGTAATACAATGCTTAAAAACAACTAATCAAAAATACTTAAAACCAACACACTATGGCACAGAAAATAGGTATTGCCTGCGACCACGCGGCATACGAACTTAAAGAGTTTCTGGTAGGCTACCTCTCAACCAAGGGATTCGAGGTTGAGGACTTTGGCACATACTCTGAGGAGTCATGCGACTACCCCGATTTCGCACACGCTCTTGGTGAGGCTATCGACAATGGCTCATTGGAGCGCGGCATAGGTCTCTGCGGCTCAGGAGAGGGTATCTCTATGACCCTGAACAAGCACCAGAGTATTCGTGCAGCCCTCTGCTGGACACCCGAGATTGCAAAGCTCTCACGTCAGCACAACAACTCAAACGTTCTCTGCATGCCCGCACGCTTCATCACCAACGACGAGGCTTTGGCAATGCTCAACGTATGGTTGGAGACAGAGTTTGAGGGTGGCCGCCACCAGCGTCGTCTCGACAAGATGCCCTTACAGAAGTAGTAGTAAGGCATATAAACATTTAGGAGATTGCCCGATGAGAGCAACCTCCTTCTGTTTTTAGAAGCTGTTTGAATCTTATTCGAGCATAGGAGGAGTATTATAGAACATATTATCAGTTATAAAATGTAAGACAATAGCGGCGCTATTTTCAAATCTCACAAATGAAAAGATATCCATAAAAGCCTCAAAGCATCCGAAACACTTTCTCTTAATAGTGAATCGACTCACTAATAAAATCCAAGACAGTTTCTTAGTCGGCGGAGAAATTATTTACACCCCGTCTTTGTTGTTGAGCAACCGCCCTTCTTTGTTGCGGTCTTCTCATCAGATGTCGCCTTGGTCTGCGTATGCTCGGCCGTAGGCTTTGTGGTCTTGGTTGTTGTTTTCATAAATGTAAATATTAAAGGTTTACACCACATAACACACAAACCTCGCGCCAAAATACTCTTCTCAATGCGAAATACCCTCATAAATGAGGGTTTTATTTTCGCCACGGCAGATGTACCTTTGCGGCATGAAGGCCCTCATAGCAACACTATCTCTTCTTGCAACAGAACCCACCTCAGCGGTGGAGCCTGCCGACACACTCCTCAATATCGATAGAGTGGAGATTACTGCGTCGCTAAAAAACGATGGTCAGCATACACGCGCCGTGGCCATATCATCCCTCGGCATGCAACGCCTCGAACAGCGCGGCGTAGGCTCCATAAAGGATATATCGCTCGTAGCGCCCAACTTCTATCAACCCGACTACGGTTCGTCGATAACATCATCGATATACGTTCGAGGCTTCGGCTCACGCATAGACCAACCCGTCGTTGGCGTAACCATAGACGATGTGCCTGTAATGAACAAGAATGTGTACGACTTCGACTTCTACGACATACGTCGCGTAGAGCTTCTTCGAGGACCACAAGGCACCCTCTATGGCCGCAACACCTCAGGAGGTGTGATGAACATAACTACCCTCTCGCCTCTCGCCTGGCAGGGAGTACGCGCCATGGTTGAGTATGCCACGATAAGCTCTTATCGTGCATCGTTGGCCTACTACACACAACCCACCGAGCGCTTTGGCATCTCTGCGGCTATTGGTTTCAACCACGATGGAGGATACTTCCGAAACGAATACACCAACGAGATATGCGATAAGGGCAACTCTATCTCCGCAAGAATACGCATGCAGTGGCTGTTAAACGACAGATGGAGTCTCGACAATATTTTGAGCGCAGGATATACAGACGAGGGTGGTTATGCCTACCATCACTACCTTCCTGCAAGTGCTACATGTGAGCCTATATCATACAACGACGAGGCAGGATACAAGCGTTTATCAATAAACGAGGGCTTTATAGCGAAATATAGGGGCGACAAAATACGCCTTTCGACAGCGACGAGCTATCAGCTTTTGAACGACCACATGACACTTGACCAGGACTTCACGCCGAGGTCGATGTTTACATTGGAGCAGATACAACGCGAGCATGTTCTCACCGAGGAGATTGTCATACGCAATGCCAACGACAGCGCACGCTGGCAGTGGCTATCGGGACTCTTTGCCTTTGCCAAGTGGCTCGACATGTCATCACCCGTAACTTTCAAGCGCGATGGCATCGAGGAGTTAATACTCAACAATGCCAACGAGGGCATAGCGTCGAGCGGCATGTTTAGTGAGGGCGCCGGCATAGAGATACCGACCGACGAGTTTCTAATTGCCAGCAACTTTCACATCCCCACCTACGGCGTTGCTTTATATCATCAGTCGAGTTTTGAACTTGGAGCATGGCTGCTCAGTGCGGGCATACGCTTCGACTTGGAGCATACCTCTATGCGTTATAACTCGCATGGATGTATCCCTTTTCGCTTCAATGTTACCATGAACGACTTTGCGGATATAGAGACAATATTTGAGGGGCGAGAGAGAGAGACATTCTTTAAGGTATTGCCCAAACTATCGGCAGAGTATCGCACCTCGATAGGCACTATCTATGCTACCGTTGCGCGCGGTTACAAAGCGGGGGGCTTCAACACGCAGATATTCTCTGACATTCTGCAAGTGAAGATGATGAACGACATGTTCGGCTACCTCGGCATAGATTTTGACGACGACACCTCGACAACCTATAAGACGGCATCTGCAACACGATATAAGCCCGAGACAAGTTGGAATTTCGAGGTGGGCACACACCTGCAACCTGCCGCAGGCCTGAGCCTCGATGCAGCTACCTACTGGATAGAGTGTTTTGACCAACAAGTAACGGTGCTGCCACAGGGTAAGAATACAGGACGCATGATGAGCAATGCTGCACGTGCTCGCAGCTTCGGTGTGGAGCTCTCGGCAGAGTACAACTACCGCGGACTGACTCTCCGTGGCGACTACGGATATACCAATGCCCGCTTCCGCATCTACGATGACGGCACGGCCAACTATTCAGGGAACACGCTACCCTATGCCCCACGGAATACCCTATCACTCATGGCGGCTTACACGTGGCATATGGACAACCCCACACTACACGCCATAACGCTCATGGCTGACTATCGTGGCGTGGGAGCGATATATTGGAATGAAGCCAACACCCTGCATCAGCCCTTCTACTCGCTCCTCGGTGCACAGCTTATGTTGCGCTTTAAGCATGTGGACTTAACATTGTGGGGGCGTAACATCACAAATACAGAGCACAACACCTTCTACTTTAAGTCCGTGGGCGAAGAGTTCTTCTCAAAGGGCAGACCGCGACACTTCGGCATACGTCTGAATGTTAATATATAAATATAGGAATATGATAATATTAAAACGTCTATTTACTATCTCAATATCGCTCTTGGCTCTTTGTGCATGCGAGACAGGCGATAACAACCTGCCATCACGCCCCGATGATGACGACAACTACGTGGGCACCATGGTCGTTGACCAAAACGACGGCACCACATATACGGATAGTGCTGCGAAGATTGCCTTCGAGATTACTGCCGAGGGCAAAGCGAACTTCAAAATGTTCAAGGTACGCTTCTCGGAGAAGATGCCCTTAACGCTGACGATGACCGTCGAGGGGCTCACGGCAGAGCCCACATCGGAGGGCTACACACTCAGCGGCGAAGGCATTGTTCCGCTTGCTCTGGGTGGCAGGTTCGAGAAATATACGATAACCGACTTACACGGCACACTCACGCAGAGACGTGTTGTGATGTCGTTTCTCTGCGGCGAATACCCCGTAACCTACGAGGGAACGAAATAGCAAAACTGAAAAGGGATAGGTGCGGCGGCAATTCCTTATCGGAAGAGGTTAGATTTGATGCCAAGTCGAAATTGACACGGATGGGGGTGTACTTTGCGTACATCCCCATTCGGGGCAATGAGCTTGGGGCCGAAGATGACCTCTTATCACAAGAAAAACAATTTCTTGTCAGAAGGGTTGCAGATGTGCCCTCGATAAAGAAATCAGCCTGGATAGGTAGTACTTGGCGTACGTCCTATTCAGGCTGATGATTGAGAGGGTGCAGATGCGCCCTTATCACAAAAAATTTCTTGTCAGAAGCCGTGA
>JAZULJ010000028.1:0-65133 GCA_045603045.1 Alistipes sp. | reverse complement strand
CGTGGTTACGGGTATCATCTTAGCCTTTAACCTTCCGACAGGTATTCCATGGTGGATTGTGCTTATCGGTGCATTCGTAGCTATCGCCATTGGCAAGATGACCTTCGGTGGCTTGGGATGCAACCCCTTCAACCCAGCACTCACGGGCCGTATCTTCCTGCTTATAGCCTACCCCGTGCAGATGACCGATTGGACTACGAATGTTCCCGATGCGCTATCGGGTTCGACAATCCTTGCCGACATCAAGGGCTCGACCTACGATGCTGCGGGCAACATCGTACTTGGCAACCTCAACCTCGATGGTATCGACTTTATGGCGATGCTCGGAGGCTGGATGAATGGCTCGATGGGCGAGATTGCTTCGTTGGCACTTATCTTAGGCGGTCTCTACCTACTATGGCGTCGAGTTATATCGTGGCATATCCCCGTGGCCATTCTCGGCACGATGGCCATCTTCTCGCTCTGCGTAGCATTGGGCATCGGCGGTGGCGACATGTGCTACAAGCTACCGCTGTTCCACATCTTGGCTGGTGGCGCATTGCTTGGTGCTATATTCATGGCTACCGACTACTCGACATCGCCCATGACCCACAAGGGCATGATTATCTATGGCGTGGGCATCGGCCTTCTGACCATGATTATCCGTCTATGGGGAGCCTATCCCGAGGGTATGTCGTTTGCGATATTCATCATGAATGCCGCTACACCGCTCATCAATAAGTATTGTCGTCCGAAGCGTTTCGGCACTAAATAGCGAGGGAACGAGATATGAAGAGTACATTGAAAAATATGGTGTTGGTGTTGTTCACCATTACCGCAGTGTCGGCCTTCCTCGTAGCGTTGGTCAACAACCTTACGAAAGATACTATCGCCGCAACCAACCAGGCGGCTAAGGATAAGGCCAAGTTGGAGGTGTTGCCTGCCGTCAATGGCGCGGTTACGCTCCGCGATACGGTGCGTACAATCAGCAATTTCGAGGTGCGTGTTACAGAGGTGCGCGTGGCTGCTGACAGCTCGCTTGTGGGCTACGCCGTTGAAGCTCCGAGTATTACACGTGGTGGCTATGCCGACCGCATAACGCTCATGGTAGGCTTTGTGGAGCAAGGCGATAGCACCCTTATACATGGTGTTAAGGTTCTCTCGCAGAAGGAGACGCCCGGCCTTGGTGCCAACATGACAAAGCCCGGCAACAAGCTCGAAGCGAGCATCATGCGCCAGCCCAACCCTGCAAAGATGAAGTTCGAGGTTAAGAAGGTTGACCCCGAAGGCTCATTCGACGCCCTCACAGGCTCCACGATATCGTCGCGTGCCTATGCGAATGCTGTTGAGACAGCCTATGCGGGCTATCTATGGGCTACGGGCCGTTTGGATATCTCGGATGAGGCAATTGAGGATGCCCCCTCGGGAGCCTCGAATCCGGTGGGAGTAGCAGAGATACATGACGAAAACTATAATATGGAGCCTGAGGCTCAGGAAGGAGAGGTAGTAAATGAGTAAGTTGCAACTAATAACCAAGGGCATACTTAAAGAGAATCCTACGTTTGCCCTCATCTTGGGTATGTGTCCCACCATAGGTGTTACCTCATCGGCAATAAACGGTATGGGTATGGGTGTAGCTACGATGGCCGTGCTTATCATGTCGAATATGGCAATCTCGCTCATCAAGAACCTTATCCCCGCCAAGGTGCGTATTCCGGCATTCATCGTTGTCATAGCGTCGTTCGTAACCATTATCGAGATGCTTATGCAGGCATACGTTCCCGCACTCTACGAGTCGTTGGGTGTGTTTATTCCACTTATCGTTGTTAACTGCATCATCCTTGGTCGTGCAGAGGCCTTTGCCTCGAAGAATGGCCTTTTGGACTCGGCACTCGACGGCGTGGGTATCGGCTTGGGCTTCACGCTCTCGCTAACGGTCATAGGTGCTGTGCGTGAGGCATTAGGCTCGGGTGCTGTCTTTGGATACACCTTTGCGGACGATGTCATGCCTCTAATCTTCATCCTTGCTCCCGGTGGCTTCATCGTGCTGGGCTACCTCATGGTATTGTTTAACAAAATTGCAAAACGTTAGTCGGCTATGGAAATGTTCAATATATCACAAGAGATATTGGGGGCCTTCAAGTTCGGTGTTGTCGATGTTGCTCCGGTAACCTACTTTGCTATTATCATCGGTGCTATCTTCGTAAACAATGTGGTGCTCTCGCAGTTCCTCGGTATATGTCCCTTCCTCGGTGTGTCGTCAAAGGTGGAGACATCAATGGGTATGGGTATGGCTGTAACCTTCGTTATGGCACTTTCGGCGGTTGTTACATGGTGCTTGCAGCAGTTTGTATTGGTACCCTTCGGCATCGAGTATATGCAGACCATCGTCTTTATTCTCGTCATTGCCGCTCTGGTGCAGATGGTCGAGATTGTCCTTAAAAAGGTCTCGCCCGCACTCTATCAGGCGTTGGGTATCTTCCTGCCCCTCATCACCACAAACTGTGCGGTGTTAGGTTTGGCTATCCTTATGATTCAGAAGGAGTACTCGCTGCTTCAAGGTGTCGTATTCCAGGTATCTACGGCACTCGGCTTCGCTCTCGCCCTCGTACTCTTCGCTGGTATCCGAGAGCGTCTCGATGTCGAGGATGTACCTCAGGGTATGCGTGGTGTGCCTATCGCACTTATAGCAGCCGGTTTGTTGGCCATGGCGTTTATGGGTTTCGCAAATTTGGTGTAATGGGGAGCATCAACTTCCAATAATACAGGCTCTATGAAGCTTCCTTAATGATTCATTGCGAATAGACGGAGGTGGTGTATGAGCGAGCTACGCGGCTCGCTACATACGCCACCTTTGCTCGCTTATGGGAGATTTATCTTAGAGGTTGCACCCTTTTGGTGTCTTGTTCGGATGAAATAGAAAAATCACCTCTCGCATGTGCGAAAGGTGATTTAACGAGGAAGTCCTTTTGGACACTCCATTTTGCATCGAGTGTAGCTTTGCGGCTACTCCTCCTCCTGCTCGGGGAGCTTAAACTCGTTGAAGCCGGCTTCAACAAGGGTGTTGTACCATGCAAAGCACTTCTTCATGTCCGAGACGTGAACGCGCTCGCGGTCGTACTCGGGAAGCACCTTTGCGAACTCCTCCTTAATCTTCTCCGGAGACTCCTTGTGAGAGACTGCCTGCTGGCCACCCGTGTAGTTCCAGATGTTGGTAAAGACATCTGCCAAGGGAATATCCTCGCCCTCGGTGTACATAGATATCTCGGTTAAGGCGCTCACGCGTGATGTCGCCGAGGCGTTCATGCGCTTGCCGCTGGTGAGCGACTCCACGATAACTCCGCGCATAGACTGCGCAACATACTTATACAAACCGGGCTGACCCGAGATTGCCAAAATATCCTTTAACTCCATAGTTGTTTCTATATATTTTAATTAGTTATTCTTAACACGTACATCCATCTTGGGACGGGCAAAATGGATATCATACTGCGCCAACTCGGTGTATATGCGCTCGTTAAGGTCAAAGCGTACATCCCAATAGTCGGCATTGCGTACCCAGCCACGTGCCGAGAACTTAGCCGAGTTATCGGTGAGTTCAACCAGATAGACAACAGGTTCGGGGTCGCCCACGATACGCTTGTCGCTACGCATGATGTTCATCAACGCCTCGCGCACCTTGGTAGCATCTGTGCCATAGTCCACGGATACTGCCCACTCCACGCGGCGCATATCGCCCATAGAGTAGTTGTCGATGACCGATGTCGATATTGTGCTATTAGGGATATATATTACGCGGTTATCCACGGTGCGTATCTCCGTAGAGAAGAGACCAATCTTCGATACGGTACCCTCCTCGCCCTGGGCATCGATATAGTCGCCCACGCGGTAGGGTTTGAGGAAGAGAATCATCACGCCACCTGCGAAGTTCTGCAACGTGCCGCTCAGTGCCATACCTACGGCCAAACCTGCCGAAGCGAGCATCGCTACAATAGAGGTGGTGTTGATGCCTAAAACCTGGATGACGATGAGTATGACGACAACATACATCAGTACCTTGATGATGCCCGAGAGGAACGAGCGGAGCGATAGCTCGACGTGGCGGCGCTCATATACACGGTCCATAAAGCGCATCGTGCGACGGATAATCCAACGGCCGATGTAGAAGATGACAAGTGCGGCGATAATCTTCAAGCCGACACTCACGGCGCCATCAACGAGTGTGTTGACAAGTGTCGAGAGGTCGTAGCTGAGTAGCTGGTCTATGCCCTCCTTGATATTTTCGGGGTTGGTCATCTGTTCCAATGTCTGCTCGGGAGTGGCCTCTACAACAGTAGTGTCAGCCGATGCAGGGGCTTCATTGAGCACCTCACCCTCTATGAGTAGTAGATTTTTCATAAGCTGTTTTTGTGGTAAAAGATTAAATTTAACGCTACAAAGTTAATTAAATTTTACAAAATTTAGTATATTTGTACAATAGTAATCAAATAAATGCGATAAGAGGATGAAACCGAAGAACATTGAGATTATCCAGATGAACATCTCGGGTGAGGATAAACCCGGCATGACAGCACTACTTACAGATATCCTTGCGCGTCACGACGCCTTCATCCTCGATATCGGACAGGCGAACATACACCGTTCGCTGACCCTCGGCATACTCTTCATGACCACACCCGACCGCTCGGGACAGATAATGAAGGAGTTGCTCTTCAAGGCCACAGAACTCGACATAAACATACGCTTCACGCCCATTACCGAGGAGGAGTATCGTCGTTGGGTCTCGGGGCAGGGTAAAAATCGCTATATCATAACCCTCATGGGGCGTAAGCTTACAGCCGAGCATATTGCACACGTAACAAAGGCTATATCGGACGAAGGGCTCAATATTGATGACATAAACCGCCTCACAGGACGTATGCCTCTGGATGAGGATGAACGTGCGCCAAAGACATGTATAGAGTTCTCGGTGCGTGGTACCATCGACGATAAGAGCCGCATACAGAATGCGCTGATGGCGCTAACGAATACAGGCGAGGTGGATATATCGTTCCAAAAGGATGGCATCTTCCGTCGCTCGCGCCGCCTTATATGTTTCGATATGGACTCGACATTGATTCGTACCGAGGTTATCGACGAGCTTGCCGACCGTGCAGGCGTGGGCGATAAGGTACGCGATATTACCGAGCGAGCTATGCGTGGTGAGATAGACTTCCGCGAGAGCTTCCGCGAGCGTGTTGCACTGCTCAAAGGTCTCGACGAAGGGGTTATGGAGGAGATTGCTAACTCGCTACCTATAACCGAGGGTGTGGACCGCATGATGACCATCCTCAAACGTGTGGGTTACAAGACGGCAATACTCTCGGGTGGCTTCACCTACTTCGGCAACTATCTGCGCAGCCGCTTCGGGTTCGACTACGTATATGCCAACGAACTCGAAATAGAGAATGGCAAGCTGACGGGACGTTGCACGGGCGATATAGTCGATGGTCAGCGCAAGGCCGAGTTGTTGCGTCTTTTATGTCAGTTCGAGAATATCGATATACAGCAGTCCGTTGCTGTGGGTGATGGCGCCAATGACCTCCCGATGCTCAACATCGCGGGCCTCGGCATCGCCTTTCATGCAAAACCCAAGGTGCGTGCCACGGCGAGCCAGGCGATATCTACGGTGGGTCTCGATGGCATCCTCTACTTTCTTGGATTGAAGGATTCATGGGTGGAGAAGAGCAAAGGCTGATGCTTCGCAAACTTGTCATAGCTTTTACGATTATCATGACGTTTGTCGGGTGCGGCACACTACCCGATAGTGGCGTCGTGTCCTCCGTTGTCGAGGCAAATATCTCGATTAGCAGTTTGAAGAGTCTGGCTTCGCCCGCTCGTGCAATACTCATCGATGAGGATTATGTTGTCGTGGGACGTGTTGTCTCCTCGGATGAGGAAGGCAACCACTATCGTACGCTCTTCGTCGATGATGGCACGGCAGCCATCGCTGTCAGGGTCGATGCCTACGACCTGCATACGCTCTACCCCGAGGGTCTGCGCCTATCCTTGCATCTCAAAGGGTGCGCCATGGCTTACGTGCGTGGTGTGCTCACAATTGGTATGCCTGCCGAGGGGTACGACTACGATGCTGTTGAGGCCATAGCCTCGCCGCAGTGCCTCGCCCGTGTGTTGCGTCGTAGCGATGATATAGCGCTCGTGGAGCCTGTCGAGTTATCGCTGTCGGAGCTGCGTGGGGAGCATTGTGGTCGTCGTGTTCGGCTTCATGACCTCGTGCTCGGTGCTGCTACGAGCATTGAGACGTTGGAGAATGCCACATTGGAGGATGCTGTGTGGCGCGGCTCGGTGCTTTACTATGATGCCGAGGGCGACTCCGTGGCGGTATATACGAGCGACTATGCCCGCTTTGCTGAGGAGTGTGTGCCGCATGCGGTGGCGCGTATAAGTGGCATTTTGGAGTGGGGTAGCTATGGTCGGAAGGAGTGTTATCAAATTGTCATGTCTCATGTGGAGGATTGTGTTGCTCGCAAGTAGCCTCTTGGTGGCCGTCGGTTGTTCGTCGTACGACGATACTATCGAGGGCGAGGTGTCGGTGGCGCATCTGTGGTCACAAAGTGCTAACCGCACGGAGCGCGTAAAGGAGGATATATATATTCGTGGCCGTGTGGTGCTCAATGATAAGTTTGGCGAGCGCCCCAATGCCTTAGTCGTAGCAGATAACACGGGATGTGTCGAGATAAAGGTCGAGAGTGATAATGTCGAGTCCCTCGTGCCTCTCGGTAGCGAGGTTGTGGTGCGCTGTGCGGGGCTCTCATTGGGGCGTGAGGGGCGTAATGTAGTGCTAGGTGAGCCTCCCACGGGCGAATATGCCGTAAATCGCATCGCCGAGACACATATATATAATTATATAAAGGTCGTAGGCTACGATGTCTCGACATATGAGACACGCAGGCTGCATATCGCCGATATTGTTGAGGCGCGCATCAGAGAGTTTGTCGAGGTGATTGATGTGTGGTTTGTGGAGAGTGAGGCTAAATGTGCATGGTGTGCGCGCGATACGCTGGGACGTTTTACTACAACACTGCGCCATATTACCGACGGCCGCGATACGTTGCCGGTAGTTGTTGCGGGTACATCGGATTATGCCTCGGAGCCGCTGCCTTTGGGTGTGCAGTGCTGCTCAGGCGTTGTCGAGTGGTATGATAGGCGGGTTGCTCTGCGCATTGCGCATCGCGAAGTGAATGATAGTATGTAGATGTGCACAAGCTAATTCCGGTTTTCAGCTTTCCCCCCCCCTCGATGTTAGGCTCAGACATGACATGAAATTGGCGCAGATGGAAGATATCGGTATATCCCATCTGCGCCAATGTTTGAGAGGCTATAAATGCCCCCTTATCACGTCAAATTACAAACGCTCGAGCTTAACGGTGAAGTGACGCATGAGCTCAGTCTCCCATACAATCTTCACACCACGCTTAATCTCATTGCGACGATCATATACGTTCTTCAACGCTGCGGCGATAACGTCCATGTGGTTGTTGGTGTACGAACGACGTGCAATGCACAAGCGCAACAAGTCAAGGCCACCGAAGCGGTTCTCGCGAGTTACGGGGTCGCGGTCAGCGAGGATGTAACCAATCTCGCAACCACGAACGCCAGCCTCCAAGTATAGCTCGATAGCTAGGGTCTGTGCGGGGAACTCCTCCTTAGGAATGTTGGTGAGCACCTTGTCGGCGTCAACGAACAATGCATGACCACCTACGGGACGCTGGTAGGGGATGCCGTACTCGTCGAGCTTAGCAGCGAGGTACTGTACCTGCTTGATACGAGTCTCGATACTCTCCAACTCGGTGTTCCCGTCGAGACCTACGGCCAAAGCTGCCATATCACGACCGTTCATACCACCATATGTAAGGAAGCCCTCGAAGGGGATACAGAAACGCTTAGCACCCTCGTACCAATCCTCGTGACGTGTGGCGATGAAACCACCCATGTTTACGAGACCATCCTTCTTTGATGACATTGTCATACCGTCGGCGTATGAGAACATCTCCTTAACAATCTCCTTGATAGTCTTGTCGGCGTAGCCCTCCTCGCGGGTCTTGATGAAGTATGCGTTCTCAACGAAACGTGCTGAGTCGAATACCACGCGCTTGCCATACTTGTCGGCGATAGCACGAACGTCGCGAAGGTTCTTCATTGATACGGGCTGACCACCTGCGGTGTTGTTGGTAACTGTAACGATGATGAAGGGAATCTTCTCAGCGTTCTCGGCCAAAGCCTTCTCCAACTTAGCGCAATCTACCTCGCCCTTGAAGGGAATCTCGAGCTGTGTATTCTTCGCTTCGTCGATAGTGCAGTCCAAAGCGGTAGCCTTACGGAACTCGATGTGGCCCTTAGTGGTGTCGAAGTGTGAGTTACCGGGGATGATGTCGCCAGCCTTTACGAGGTGCGAGAACAATACGTTCTCAGCGGCACGACCCTGGTGTGTGGGGATAACATACTCGAAGCCTGTGAGACGGCCGATAGTATCTTTGAGCTCGAAGAATGACTTAGAGCCGGCATAAGCCTCGTCGCCGGTCATCATTGCTGCCCACTGACGGTCGCTCATGGCACCTGTACCTGAGTCGGTGAGACAGTCGATGTAAACCTGCTCTGACTTCAAACCGAAGAGGTTGTAGTGAGCCTCTTTGAGCCACTGCTCACGCTGCTCGCGTGTGCTCTTCTTCAAAGGCTCAACCATCTTAATTCGATACGCTTCTGCAAATGGAATTTCCATAATTGTAGTTTTTTAGGTTATTATTAGTTTAATTATTTATTCTTTTTTGTTTCTGTTTACACCAAATTTACCTAATTATCATAGGTATCTGCGACAAAGGTATGCAAAAATATAGTCAATTGCAACAGTGCAACGAAAAATAATTTCAATTTAACTTATGCATGTCCCTTATCGACGTATAATTACTGTTTGCCTACTAACAGTTCCAAAATCTGTATGGCGTTGAGTGCTGCGCCCTTGCGAATTTGGTCGGCAACGCACCAGAAGGTGATACCCTTCTCGTTGCTGATATCCTTACGTATGCGACCTACATATACAGGGTTGGTGCCCTGTGCGAAGAGGGGCATGGGGTACCTCTTCTCGGCAGGGTCGTCTATGAGGACTATGCCCGGAGCATTGGCAAAGGCCTCGCGTACCTGTGCTACTGTGAGGGGCTCATCGGTCTCGACCCATATAGCCTCCGAGTGAGCGCGCATGACCGGAACACGAACACATGTTGCCGAGGTGTGGATATCGGAGTGCATGATTTTGCGCGTCTCGTAGTACATCTTCATCTCCTCCTTGGTGTAGTCGTTATCCTGGAAGACGTCTATGTGGGGTATGAGGTTGTAGGCGAGTTGATATGCGAACTTCTCGACCTTGGGCTCGCGACCCTCGACAAGCTCTTTGTACTGCTCTTCGAGCTCCTGCATGCCCATAGCGCCTGCGCCGCTTGCCGACTGGTAGGTGGCAACATGGACGCGGTTGATGTGCGAGAGACGCTCGATGACGTTCAATGCAACGACCATTTGTATTGTTGTGCAGTTGGGGTTTGCGATGATGCGGCGTGGTGCGTTGAATGCATCGTCGCCATTAACCTCGGGGACAACCAGGGGCACATCATCATCCATGCGGAAGGCGCTCGAATTGTCAATCATGAAGGCACCATGACGTGTGATGGTCTCGGCAAATTCGAGCGATGTTGAGCCTCCTGCCGAGGTAAGAGCAACATCTATATCCTTAAAGTCGTCGTTGTGTTGCAACTCGCGCACGACGATATCCTCGCCACGAAAGCGATATACCGTGCCTGCGCTACGCTTTGAGCCGAAGAGGCGAAGCTCTTCGATAGGCATGGGATGAGACTCCAATATTGAGAGAAACTCCTGTCCAACGGCGCCACTTGCGCCAACTATTGCTATCTTCATAGTTGTATGTTTTGATGGTTATTACTCTATTAATACTCCTCGAAGTCGTCGTATATGAACTCTCCGTTGGAGGGTGTAGTGCTATCGTCGGCATCCTCCATGTTTACGGCACAGTCATACTTGGGAGGGTTCTCCGAGCGGTCGAAGCGGTCGCTACGGCTCACGCCGAGTGTTCCGTCCGTGAAGACCTTGCTGAGGAACTTGCCGGTGATGGGTAGTGCTATGCGTGAGCCATCGGCGCTGTGCGAGAAGTGTATGCTGTTCTCCTCACCACCTACCCAGCATCCCATCACGAGGTTGGGCACTGCGGCCATGAACCACGCGTCGATATTGTCGTTCGTGGTGCCCGTCTTTGCAGCAATCTCCACATCGTCGAAGCCGAACTCGTAGATTAGACGACGACCGGTACCCATCGTTACCACGCGCTGCATCATGGTAATCATCGTATAGGCGATGTCGTGGCTCAGCGTATGGTTTGTCGTTGGCGTGAATGTCGCCAGGACGTTACCCTGGTTATCCTCGATGCGTGTAACATATATAGGCTCTAAGCGTACACCCTTATTTGCGAAGGTGCAGTATGCCGAAGCCATCTCGTAGGGGTTGCTGTCGTACGAGCCGAGACACAGCGACACCACAGGGTCGATGTAACTCTTGATGCCCATATCGTGGATGAAGTCGGCAACAGCCTCAGGGCGCTTTGCCTCCTTCATAATCCATGCCGAGTAGTTGTTGCGGCTGTTTGCCAAGCCCCAATAGAGGGGGTGTGTGCCGGTATATTCGACATTGCCGGCCTCCTTTGGCGACCATACGCCCGAGGGTGTCTCAATAGATACGGGGCGGTTGGGTACGGGTGTGCATGGTGTGAGCCCGAGGTGGTCTATGGCGAATGTGTAGATGAAGGGCTTTGCCGTAGAGCCTATCTGTCGGCGGCTCTGCATCGCTGCATCGTACTTGAAGTAGTTGTAGTTGGGGCCGCCCACATAGGCGCGCACATAACCGGTTGTGGGGTCTATGGCTACGAAGCCTGCACGCATGATGCCCTTATGGTGTATTACCGAGTCGCGGGGTGTCATCACCGTATCGCGTATGCCGTTGTAGGTGAATACGCGCATCTTTGTCGGGGTGTTGAACGAGGCTATAATCTCCTGTTCGCTGAGCCCCTCCTTCTCGAAGTTGCGCCAACGGTCCGACTGGCGCATGCCCGCCATAATCTTGGCCTCAATCTTATCGGCGCTGAGACCTACGTATGGCGTCTTGCGGCTACGCATCTGTTCATACATGCGTGGTTGTATCACCTCTCGCATATGCTCCGTCATGGCATCTTCGGCATACTCCTGCATTCGTGAGTCGATGGTGGTGTATATCTTCAAGCCGTCGCGGTAGATGTCGTAGGGCTCGCCATTGGCCTTTGTGTTCTTGTGGCACCAGCCTACGATGGGGTTGTTGTTATACTCGTTGAGGGCTACGTTATAGTCCCAGTCGCTGTTGTAACTCGAACGCTCGGGCTTCTTGGCGGTCATCGTGCGGCGTACCATCTCGCGGAAGTATGTCGCCGAGCCCTCGTTGTGAGCATCGGCCACACGGTGGTAGCGTGAGAGGTCTATGGGTGTGCCTTTGAGCGAGTCTGCTACGCTTGACGATATGCACCCTGCGGCCTCCAAGCGCGAGAGTACAAGGTTACGGCGCTCCAAAGCCTTGGGGTTGGGCTCTCCACGACGTAGGGGCGCATAAGACCCCGGCGCCTTCACCTGACCTGCAATGACGGCAGCCTCCTCGATGCTGAGGTCGCACGGCTCCTTGCTAAAGAAGTTGTTGGCCGCCGACTTGATACCGAAATTTGAGTTTGAGAACTCCACGGTGTTGAGGTACATGGCTACAATCTCCTCTTTGGTGTAGTTGTGTTCGAGTTGCGTGGCGATGACATACTCCTGCGCCTTGGCGGCAAATGTGCCCGCCTTGCCCTCTACGCCGTGGTTGCTCATACGTGTCTTATAGAGGTTCTTGGCGAGCTGCTGGGTGATGGTGCTACCGCCACCTTGCTCGCTCTGGCGCAGAATTACGGTCTTGATGCCGGCACGCGCCGTAGCCTGGAAGTCGATGCCCGAGTGGTCGAAGAAGCGCACATCCTCGGTGGCGAGCAGCGCTGCGACAATGGGTGGCAGCGTGTGTCCGTCGATGGTGAGCCACATATCTCTATTTACGGGGAAGAGCTCCTCGTACGATAGGTAGGTGCGGTTTTCGATAAAATAGGTGCCCAGCACCACGCCGTCGGCAGAGTATATCTGTGTGGCGAGGTTGGTCTTGGGATTCTCTAATTCGTCGAATGTGGGCATGGGGCCCAATACCTCGTTTTTGGCGAGGATGAAGAGGGTGCTCAGCGATATTACGCCTATGGCCATGCAGCTCCATAGTCCGATAATAGTCCACTGCTTCCATGTCAGCTTACGTTTGTTTGTCTGTTTCTTCGTAGCCATATATGTTTGGTTTTCTAATTTATTCTATCGTATCCGTAACCTAAAACGGTAATCCTAAGCCAAATGATACATGCAGTTTATCATTTTTGTTTGGTATGTGCGGTGCCTGCATCCAGTAGAGCGATAGTGTTGCAGCCATTGTCGCAGCACTCGGCATTGCAAAGAGGGTGAAGTCTGCCGTGATGTCGCAACCAAACGACCATAGGCGTTGGCGTCGCTCGGTAAGTGGTGATGCCCCCTCCTTGTGAAAGGGGTCGTATATGTCCATGCTCATCCCGTGGCGCAGAGCATCGTTGGATGTTCTGCGACCACTCGATAGCGTCTGCTGTTGCGGCATTATGGATGTCGTCTTGTAGGCTGCGAGCGACCTCTTTCTATATGACGCGTAGTCGGCACCGAGGTTGAGTCTCAGACGCTTAAAGTATATCACGCCGCGCCAGCCACCATCGGGGTAACATATAGGAAACTGGTAGTTTAACGATGTTGCGACGTAGTTGTTGTTCTCGATGTCGGCCGACGAGAATCCGCGCGGCAGCAACTTTGTCGATTTGAAAGCCAGACCCGAGAGTACCGTTGACGAGTGGAAGCCGCCTATGGATGTTTGGTATGTCGCGGCCAACGATAGCGAGTGATGCTTGGCGAAGCCCGGGGTGTAGAGCTTGCCGTAAACCACGGCGAGATGCCCAAAGGTGTCCGATTCGGGGTTTAGGGCGTATGTTGCCGAGAGCGCCACGGCCCATGGCGGCAGAAAGTCGCGGTGTGCCTGACGTGCCACAACCTGATAGGCTGCCGTGGCCTGTAAGAGGTGTACACCCTCTTTGTAGCCCACGGTCTCGAAATTTGTTATCTCGCCATCCTTGAAGGAGAACTTGTTTACGTCGGCAACCATGCCGTTGGAGAAGTCCCATGCTGCCGATAGTGTTACTTGCGAAGTGAAGTAGCCATGCTGTATGAGCATCGGCAGCGCGGCACCCGCACCTACCGAGTAGTATTTGCCGAGTTTAGGTGCCGTGGGCTTCATTATGCCCTTCTCGGGGTCGTACTGATATACGGTGTATAGCTTCTGATTGCCGCCATACGTGCCGTTTATCCATAGGTTTATGCCTAATCCGTTGTAGCGTATCGTGCCCTTGAATATCGACCCCTCGGTGCGATTCCATCCCCACGTTAGGAAGCCCTCGGTGTTCGAGAGTATGTTCTGCGACATTATTGTCGCTCCGAGGTTGAATGATATGCGCTCCTCCTCGACTATGGCATAGGGGTCATACGATAGGGGTGCCCAGCTGTGGATGTTGAAGGCATGCAGACCACGACGGAAGCGCTTGGGCGGTGTTACTCGCGTCACGCTGTCGGCTATCTCGCGGCTAAAACGTACCGTGTCGAGGTTTACAACCTTCCACTCGCGTATCTCGGGGAGTAGGATTTTGGGCGGGTGGGGTGCATAGTCCACCTCGTGCATAGTATCTAAACTCTGGCGCACAGGGAGGTAGCCGCGCCTGTCGTACGACGTGGCGAGTACCGTTGAGCTATCTGTGGGCATTGGTGCAAATGAACCGTACTTTGATGTTGAGAGGCGGTATTCGCGCTCTGTGCCGAGGTCGTAGCAGTGTACCTCGTCGCGTCCCGAGGCTATCGACCCGAAGTATAGGCGTCCACCCTTGGCGCGAAGGTCGCTCAGTGTGGTGTATGCAGGTGTGGTTACCTCGTGTAGCGTGTCGTCATCGAGACGCGCTATGTGCATGCCGCGGTCGTCGGTTATGAGGAGGTAGAGAGCCTCAGTCCCGTCGTCCCACGCCATGCCGTGTACCTCCTTGTCGAGGGGCAGACGACGTGTTGTCCTCTCAGCCGATAGGCCGTTGCGTACCACGGTGTATGAGCCGTCGTAGGCGTACTCCACCCAGGCTACCTCACAGCTGTCGGTGGGGGTAACGTATAGGGCGTTGTGCGACCTTGTTACTCGGTGTATGCGGCGCATGTTGGGCTCCATGTATCGTATTTCGGAGCCCACCTTCTGGTCGAATAGGAGGCTGCGCTTGTACTCTGTCCACCATATACGTCCTGAGGGGTCGATGGCTGGGCGTGATGATATGTATCCTGTGCGGCGCAGTCGTTGCTCGTTGCCGAGGCTATCTATAAGCATAAATGCCGTGGGGTTGTCAAAGTCCGTTTTCAGCGTCAGCACCTTGTCGCCATAGGGCATGGGGTAAGCGTAGTTGCTGTATATCTCGGGCTCGGGAATAGGTATGGGCACGGTTGTTTGTTCTACCTCGCTGAGAGGTTTCCAGTGGTCGCGTAGAGCGTTGAAGGTGTCGTTGAAGAGCTTGGGCTGCGTTGTGCCATAGAGCCTTTTCAGCATCCACGAGGTGGATATTATCATGTAGGGTCTGCGTACCGAGAGCCACGCTATGTCGTTGCCCATCACACCTCCGTATTGGTCGTTGCCGTATCGACTCATGAGGTACCCGAGGACGTAGTGGTCGGGGATATACTCTTTGTAGGAGCCGCTGAACCACTTGTCGGTGTTCGGGAACTCGTTCGCCACATCGCCGTATGCGCGATATGCCATCGTGAAGGATGGTTGTAGGCCGCGTCCAAATGTGGACATTGCCGTCTCGGTCATCACGGCATCGCCCTCCATCATCCATAGCGGCATGAAGAGGAGTCCTATCGTTGAGCTCTGCTGTCCAATGACGTAGCTTAGACCCTTGACGAAGCCTCGATTTAAGTTGTTGTACTGCACGGCGTGGCGATACTCATGTGCCACGAGCTGCTTCACCCACGGCATAGAGTAGCTCTTTACTGCGGGCGCCGATAGGAACTCCACGCGCTTAGGCAGCCACATCACCAGACCGTTGGATTGCATGTTTGCGGGGTGTACAACAAAGGGTATGGACATCTGGGGATAGAGGTATCCGTAGCTTATGTCTTTGCTTACGGCATCGAGGTAGTATCGCATGCGCTGACCCACAATTTGTGCCGTATCGGGATATATCACGCGATAGTCATTGCCCTTCATCTGGCGCCAACGAAACGACGTGGGGTCCACACCCCAACTGTAGTATTGGGCGTGTGCGACCTCTGCATGCTGCAACATGCAGATTAGCAGCGTTATGAATATTAAAAATTGTTTCATTGGACGTCTTACGTACATATATCATACAAAGATACGTAAAATTCCGCGAAATACCAAATTAGAGTACAGAGTACAGAGTACAGAGCAAAGATGAAAGATAGTTGGTTGGGAGCATCGAAGAGTATAATATCGCTATAACATAGCCATAGGCTATCCACACAGCTCTACGTTTTCTGCTCACAAAAAAAGAGTTGCCTCCTCGACAACTCCCTATTCAATACACTAACCGGCACTTCTGCGGCCTACTAATCAGCGCCTTACCCGGCACCCTGAGCCTTGAGGGGGACTCGAACCCCCGACCCCTTCATTACGAATGAAGTGCTCTACCGACTGAGCTATTAAGGCAACCTATCTGGTCAAACTTTCGGTTTGACGGTGCAAATATCGTAAATTTTTATTAAATTCGCACCATTAACCAAACTTTTTTTTTGATATGATTACGTTTTTTGTCTGCTTGGCGTTGCTTGTCGCCTCCTATTTCCTCTATGGTGGGTTGCTTGGCCGTATCGTCAAACTCGACGATAAGGCTCCTGTACCTTCGAGGACACACTACGATGGCGTCGATTATATCCCGCTACCACGTTGGCGCATCTTCCTTATTCAGCTGCTCAATATCGCGGGTACGGGTCCCATCTTTGGTGCGGTGCTTGGTGCCTGCTATGGACCTGTGGCCTTCCTATGGATTACGCTTGGCGGTATATTTATGGGTGCCATGCACGACTTTTTAGCGGGTGTCATCTCGCTGCGTAATGGTGGCCGCAGCCTCCCCGAGACTGTGGGTAAGTATCTCGGTGAGGGTATGCGCAAGTTTACCGTGGTGATGATTCCTCTGCTCATGATTCTTGTGGGTGGCGTCTTTATCGTTACTCCCTCGAAAATATTGGTCTCGATGACGGGTGTCGATTACCTCGTGTGGGTCGCTATTATCATTGCATATTACTTCGTTGCCACGGTGTTGCCCGTTGATAAGATTATCGCCAAGATATATCCCCTCTTTGGTGCCGCGCTGATATTTATGGCGTTGTCGATGTTTGGTGTGATACTCTTTGGCGGCTACGATGTCCCGGAGCTCACGTCGTTCGAGAATTTACACTCCAAAGCTGAGTCTTTGCCTATCATTCCCACGCTCTTCATCAGCATTGCCTGTGGCGCCATCTCGGGCTTCCATGCTACGCAGTCGCCACTCATGGCGCGCTGCATGACCGACGAGAGGCAGTCGCGCCCCATCTTCTTTGGAGCTATGATTTCGGAGTCTGTCATTGCCTTGATATGGGCGGCTGTGGCTATGGCCTTCTTTGGTGGCGTTGAGGGCCTCAATAGTGCTATGGTCGATATGAATAACGATGCAGGCACGGCAGTATCGACAATCACTATTACGACGCTCGGCACGGTGGGCAGCATCCTCGCCCTGTTGGGCATGGTCGCAGCACCTATCACCTCGGGCGATACGGCATTTCGTTCGGCACGTCTTATCGTTGCCGATATGTTGCATATCGAGCAGCGCTCGCTCGTTAAGCGCCTCTTGGTAAGTACCCCGCTCTTTGTTCTGGGTGTGGCTATTGCCTTCATCGACTTCGATGTCATCTGGCGCTACTTCGCATGGTCTAATCAGGCATTGTCGGTTATCACGCTGTGGATGATTACGGCGTGGCTCATGCGTCGTCATGCGCGATACGCCCTCATCTCGTTGCTGCCGGCAATATTCATGACCTTCATTTGTGCGAGCTTCGTCTTTGTATCTACGCAGTTCGTGGGCATGGGCTCGTGTGATGCCGCATATATCTATGGAGGTGGCGTTACGGCTATCATCTCGGGACTTATGATGTTGTTAATACGTAAACGCAATAGCCATGAATCCGATATTTAACCCTACGCCCGACCAGACCTACGAGTTGGAGGGTGGTGGTCGCTATAATTTCGTTCGTTGCAAGGAACAGGTGGATAGGCTCGTTGCCGAGGGTCGCTACGCGGAGGCGTGTGAAGCACGCTATGAAGCCTTCCTATCGTTTGCCGAGGTATTGCCCGAGGATGAGGCTATGCCTTTGCGTTGGGAGCATGCAAATAGCCGTGCAGCACTCAGCATATTGTATGGCTCTGCTGCCGACCACTTCCGCATTGGCGACTTGGAGATGTGCATGGCGCAGTTGGAGCTACTCTTGGATTGCGACCCCGAGGATCACTTCGAGGCGGTTAATATGCTGGCTTTGTGCTATGTAGCCATGGGGGAGTGGGAGGCCTTCGAGGAGCTTACCCTCGACCTCACGGATAAGTCTGCTGAGGCTGTTGTTGCCCGTCTATGGGCATCATACAGGCGCGATGGAGCACTCGATGGGTCACTTGTTGCGTTGCTACGCTCGCGCCATGCAGCCTACTACGATGAGTTGCGCCGTGAGGAGCATCCCGACGATGATATCTTCCGCCGCGATATAGCGTCGGAGCGCCCCACGCCACGTGCCGAGGCGAGGGAGTGGTGGCTCATGACGGAGCCTCTGTGGAGTGAGTTTTCGGATTTCGTGGAGGCGCTACGCGGGGTGTAACTACTTACCTCCCGTGCGGCGGTATTCCTTGGGTGATAAGCCTGTTGCGCGCTTGAAATATTTGCCAAAGAATGATTGATTTGGGAAGTTAAGCGACGCGGCAATTTGTTGTATTGTCATGTCAGAAGATTGGAGCATGGCACGCGCTTCGAGTATCACGTGGCTCTCTATCCACTCTCCCGCGGAACGTCCTGTATGCTCCTTTATAATCTTCGATAAATACTTGGGCGTTATGCACATGCGGTCGGCGTAGTAGCCTATCATGCGCTCCTTATGGTAGTTCTCGCGCACGAGGTCAAGGAAGCGTTCTACGATGCCGTTCTTATATGTCGAGCCTGTCGAGGGCTTCTCTGTGGAGCCCAAGCCTCCGTAATAAAATGCGCGTATTAGGTTCTCGACAACTTGTAGGCGGAATGGGTTGTCGGTGTCCGATGCGGCACGATGCAGTATCGAGAAGAAGATGCGTGTTGCCATGAGCTGCTCACCATCGAGCTTCGTCGTCGGATTATTATACATCGAGAGAAACCTCTGCTGCCATCCGGGGACGTTTATCATATCCAAGAATCGCTTCGAGAGAGCTATTGAGTAGCTCTCGAAGTTGGCGCTGCGCTCTATCGGCTCGAATATCTGTCCGGGCATGAGCGTTACAATCATAGGACTCTCTATGTCGTACTCCTTCAAGTTGATATTTATGCGGCAACTGCCCGAGAGACAGATGATGATTACTGCCTTGTTTATCTTCGCAGGCTCGTGCTTCTCGAACTCATCGAATGTGTGCTGCACGAGGCACATGTCATCGCCGATAAATATCGATTCGTGAGGCATCTTGCTTATGAAAGCCTCGAAATTCTCTATAAGTTTACCTATGTTCATGTCGTCGTAGTGTTAAAATCTCATTTTTCAACCCTTTTAGGGTGTTGCAAAGTAACAAATTATATTTCGTTGTGCAAAACTGTTTTCGACCTTTCGGACAATATTTGAGGTGTATATATCCTCTTTTATGGATAAAAGCAGATGAATTGGCTAAAATTGTCAACCAAAACGATGGGGCGAAGTGCGAGGCGGTGTGCGATTGTTGAAAAGTTGTTGCGCAAATAGTTTGAATGTCTCGCAAAAAGTTGTATCTTTGATAAAAATTTGTTGTTATGGCACTATTTAAGGTTGAAGGTGGTCATCGTCTCAAAGGCGAGATAATGCCGCAGGGTGCTAAGAATGAGGCACTTCAAATTATATGTGCCACGCTGCTTACCAAGGAGCGCGTGGTGTTGAACAATGTTCCCATCATCTCGGATGTGATGCAGCTCCTGGATTTGCTCGCAGCTATGGGTGCCAAGGTGGAGCGTCTGTCTGACGACAGCTTCGCTGTTACGGCGGCAGATATCAACCTTGACTACCTGCGCACGGCCGACTACCACAAGCGTTGTCGCCGTCTGCGTGGCTCAGTGATGATGATAGGCCCGCTGTTGGCCCGCTATGGCGTAGGCTTCATGCCTAAGCCCGGTGGCGATAAGATTGGTCGTCGCCGTCTCGATACTCACTTCCTTGGCTTCCAGAAGCTGGGTGCCAAGTTCAACTTTGACATAAGCGACGAGTTCTACACCGTTGAGGCTGAGCGCTTGAAGGGTACCTATATGCTCCTCGATGAGGCCTCGGTAACGGGTACGGCAAATATCGTCATGGCAGCAGTATTGGCCGAGGGACGCACCACAATCTACAATGCGGCATGCGAGCCCTACTTGCAGCAGCTATGTAAGATGCTCAACCGCATGGGTGCCCGCATCTCGGGCATCGCCTCGAACCTTCTGACCATCGATGGCGTGGAGTCGTTGGGTGGCACCGAGCATACCATGCTCCCCGACATGATTGAGGTGGGTAGCTTTATCGGCATGGCGGCCATGACGCGCTCGGAGCTTACCATCAAGAACGTATCGTACGACAACCTTGGCATCATACCTGCTCAGTTTGCCCGCATGGGCATACGCTTTGAGCAGCGTGGTGACGATATCTTCATCCCGCAGCAGGAGAATTACAGCATCGAGAGCTTCATCGATGGCTCTATTATGACCATCGCCGATGCTCCATGGCCGGGACTCACCCCCGACCTGCTCTCTATCTTCCTTGTGGTGGCTACGCAGGCTAAGGGCTCGGTGCTCATACACCAGAAGATGTTCGAGAGCCGCCTCTTCTTCGTCGATAAGCTTATCGACATGGGCGCGCAGATTATCCTCTGCGACCCGCACCGTGCTACGGTCATAGGTCTCGACCACCGCTTGCCGCTGCGTGCTGCGAACATGACCTCGCCCGATATACGTGCCGGCGTGGCGCTCCTCATTGCGGCGATGAGTGCCGAGGGCACCTCGACGATACAGAACATCGAACAGATAGATCGTGGATACCGAGCAATAGATACTCGTCTTAATGCGTTGGGGGCGCATATTATGCGTCTCGACGAGTAATTTATCGTGATAAGCGGCCATCTACTTCCGCTAACAAATTATGTCGTCAATGGGCAGTACATCCAGGTACAGCCCATCGACTCCAAATTCGCCGAGCGTTGTATTTGGCACGCTTCTGACGATAAATTGGTTCTTTATCGTGATAAGCGGCCATCCTCGACCTCTCAATCATCGGCCCGAATGGGCAGTATGCCAACTGCAGCCCATCGACTCCAAATTCGCCGAGCGTATGACGTCGTCAGAGGTGTAGTAGCGGCGCGGATTAAGGAAAATAAAGGAAGATTGAGGAGTACTAACACCCCCCCCCTCGGTGAAAAGGACATTGGGTAGTGTTGGGCGATTAGCGATGTGTCATACATATCTCATGCGGCAGTAGCTCAGTCGGTAGAGCATCGGCTTCCCAAGCCGAGGGTCGCGGGTTCGAGCCCCGTTTGCCGCTCAAAATGAAGAGACGATAAAATTATAAACCATGTTTTTAGAGAATAACAAGCACAAGGGCTGGATAGAGGTTGTATGCGGCTCTATGTTCTCGGGAAAGACCGAGGAGCTTATACGCCGCATGAAACGTGCACAGTTTGCAAACCTGCGTGTCGAGATTTTTAAGCCGTCGATAGACGTGCGATACTCCGAGGAGGATGTGGTGTCGCACGACGCGCATGCCATACACTCGACACCCGTAGAGTCGCCGCAAAACATACTACTCATGTCGTCGGATGTCGATGTTGTCGGCATCGACGAGGCGCAGTTCTTCGACAATAGCATCGTGGATGTATGTCGCAAGCTCGCGGATAGCGGCGTGCGTGTCATCGTCGCAGGTCTCGATATGGACTACATGGGCGTCCCCTTTGGCCCTATGCCTGCGCTCATGGCCACGGCAGAGTATGTTACCAAGGTGCACGCCATCTGTGTACGCTGTGGCGACCTGGCACACCATTCGCACCGTCTGACGAGCGAGGATAAACAGGTATTGCTCGGTGCGCAGGATACCTATCAGCCTATATGTCGCCACTGCTTCAACGAGCTTATGGCTGAAAAGAGTGAGAAGTAGATATGCAGAAGGCAGTAGATAAGGCAGCGGAGGTGCTACGCGAGGGTGGCATCATCCTCTATCCCACGGATACGGTGTGGGGCATAGGCTGCGACGCCACAAACGAGGAGGCGGTGCAGAAGATATATGCTTTGAAGCGCAGTGAGGATAAGCACTCTATGCTCTGTTTATGTCGTGATGCCGATATGGTTGTGCGCTATGTAAACCGTGCTCCGGGCATAGCGTTTGAGGTTATGGAGCTCTCGGATAAACCACTTACGGCGATACTCCCGGGTGCTGTGGGCGTAGCCCCTGGACTCATACCCGAGGCTAAGACCCTTGGTGTGCGCATCCCGCAGCACGACTTTTGTCAGGCACTACTCCGTAAGTTTGGACGCCCCATAGTCTCGACATCGGCAAATATCTCGGGAGAGCCTGCCGCGAAGCGTCTCGCGGAGGTGGCGCGTGAGATAGTGGACGGCGTGGACTATGTCGTAAACCCCCGCTTTGAGGGCAGGCCCACGTTGAAACCCAGTGCCATCATCGCCTTTGGTGAGGGTGGCGAGGTGGAGATAATACGTAGCTAAGAGTTCGGTACAACACCTAAAATTATGTCAAAACAGCTTATAACACCCATACAGAAGCGATTCTCGGATGTCGATTCGTTCATGCACGTAAACAACATTTGGCAGCAATCCTACTTTGACCTTGCCAAGACGGAGTTTTATCAGAAGGTGCTCGGCATCCTCGGGGTCTTCGACAAGTTACGCATAATAACAGCCTCGACGCATACCGACTACATCGCTCAGGTGCGCCTCATGGATGACATCGTCGTAACGACCGACGTATCGCGCCTCGGCAACAAGAGCATGACGCTGCATCAGCGCATAATGTCGGGCGATAAGTGCCTGACGGAGAGTAGTTCGGTGATGGTGGCCTTCGACTTCGAGACGCAGCAGACCGTGGCATTACCCGATGCTTGGCGCCAGAGCC
This sequence comes from Alistipes sp., assembly GCA_045603045.1. Taxonomy (GTDB): domain Bacteria; phylum Bacteroidota; class Bacteroidia; order Bacteroidales; family Rikenellaceae; genus Alistipes. The sequence goes on along the minus strand of JAZULJ010000028.1, from coordinate 42,571 downwards.
TCGCGGAGTATCTCATAGGCGAATAGACCGATACATATGTATAATAGTTAGGCTGAGCAGAGAGCCTATTTTGTAGCGGTGCTCCTTCTCGAAATGTACATTCATCGAGAGTAACCCCCGGCTTTTAGGGATGTAGAGAGTCTAAACTACATCTTTTACAACGAATAGGGGATGGCTAAATGTAAATTAGCCATCCCCTTTGCTATTGTATGTGTCGCACTACACTATCCGAGTAGATTGCGCATGGCCTCCACATTGCGGCTATTCTCCGTAACCTTACCTTCGGGGGTATAGGCGTGGGCGATAGCCTCCGCGAAGCGCTTCTCTACCTTGTTGCGTACAACCTTCATCGTGCTATTCACAAGGCCGTTCTGCTCTGTGAATGGCTCATCGGCGATGGCAATAACGGCGGGTACCCATCTGTCGGGGAACTCATCGGCATAGATGCCTCCTGTGCGGTACTTGGCTATCTCCTGTGCAACCATCTTAGTAGCCTCCTCTGCACGCTTATCACCCACGATGCCGCGCTCGTCGAGGATGCGGTTTACGTTCTCCTTAGATGCTACGACGAGAGCTATGGTATAGGGGCTCTGGTTGTTATAAATCATTATCTGGTCGATGAGCGGCGACTTATCGACCATCGCCTCCTCCATACCCTCGGGGCTATACTTCTCGCCGTCGCTCGAGATGAGTAGGCTCTTGAAGCGTCCCAGAACGTAGAGAAAGTTATCCTTCGACATGTAGCCCATGTCGCCAGTATAGAGCCATCCGTCGCGCACCGTGTCGGCGGTAGATTCGGGGTTCTTCCAGTAACCGGCCATGACATTCTCGCCACGGATGACAATCTCGCCCTTCTCGCCTACGGGGAGCTCCTTGCCATCGTCGTCCAAAATCTTGATATCAAGGGGTTTTACGAGGCGTCCCGATGAGCCGAAGCGGTGGTTACGCTTTGTGGGCACGTTGGTCGATATTACGGGGGTAGCCTCCGAGAGACCGTAGCCCTGGAACATGGGGATACCGATAGCGTAGAAGAAGCGCTGTAACTCGCTGTCGAGCAGTGCGCCGCCACCGATGAAGAAGCGCAGCTCGCCACCAAAGGCCTCGCGCACCTTGCTATACAGAATCTTGTCAAACAGCGCCACGGCAGGTTTGAGCAACATGCGCCAGCCGCGTCCCTTCGAGTAGCCGTCGGCCTGATATGTGTAAGACGTCTTCAATGCTAAGCGGAAGAGACGCTCCGTACCCTTACCCTTCTTGCGAATGGAGGTCTCGATGTTCTTGCGGAAGTTTTTGGCAAGAGCGGGCACCGAGAGTAGGAAGTGGGGGCGCACCTCCTTGATGTTGATAGGTATGTTTTTCAGCGTCTCCATGGGTGTACGTCCCACCTCGGTAGTTGCCACAGACGCACCACATGCAATCATGATGTAGAAGCCTACGACATGTGCGAAGCAGTGGTCGAGGGGTAGGATGATGAGCGTACGCCACTCCGAGGGGATGGAGATTATCGAGAGCGACTGTTCGACATTTGCCGTGTAGTTGCGGTGTGTGAGTACCACACCCTTGGGGTCGGCCGTAGTGCCCGATGTGTAGGTGATTGTGGCGATATCGTTGTTTTCGAGCGACTTGCTGATGGCTTCGAACTCCTCGCGGTGCTCGGCAAGCCACTCCTCGCCACGCTTCTCGATACTCTCCAACGCTATTTCGCCTGCGGTGAGGTTCTCCTCCTTCTCGCCCCATACGATGATGTGTTTCAGGTCGGGGAGGTCTGCTGCGATGCGACGTATCTTGGGTAGCTGCTGGCGCGATACGAAGATTAGCTTCACGTCGGCATGACGCAGACGGAAGAGCAGGTCGTTGGACTCTTCGAGTTTAATAGAGAGGGGTACGCTCACAGCGCCTGCGTAGAGCAGACCGAGCTCTGATATAATCCAATTGTTGCAGCCCTCGGCGAGGATAGAGACGCGGTCGCCGCGCTCGATGCCCATAGTTACGAGGCCGGCACCGATACTCTGTGCGCGATGCTTCGTTGCGGCATAGGTTGTAGGCTCGAAGCGGCCGTTGTGCTTCTCCAAGAGAAACTCCTTGCTGCCATACTTCGCAACCGACTCCTCGAAGAGGTCGATGATGGTACGTTTCATAAACTGTATTTTGCTGTAAAACATTAATAGGCTGAATAGAAGGTCTGTTTTGTTGCGACGCTTGCCCTCGGAAGCTCATTTACACCCGAGCAGACTCCGCTTTTTCGGACTTCGCAAGGCTAAAACTACATCTTTTATTCAGTCTTATAACTAAAAGGGGATGGCTAATTTACATCTTAGTCATCCCCGGTGATTTATACATTAGCGAACGAAGATGATGTAGTCGTTAGCTGCGAGTGTTGCGGTATATGAGCCGCTGAGCGATACCTTTTCGTCGGTCATGAGGTTTGTCCACTGACCTGCTACGGGGACATTCACCGTGGTAGATGTCGTATTATCCGAGAAGTTGGCAACCATGATGACGTTATCCATGACGAGGGTCTTGCCGCCCATTACGCTGTCGCCTACGTTCCATGTGTGTACGGCGATGTTATCTGCGCCGTAGATATCCTCGCGTGAGGTGCGGAAGTCGAGTACCTTCGCAAGAGCGTCATATATGGCCTTACGGTTTACGTCGTTGGCATAGTCCCAACGTATGGGCTTGCGGTGTGTGCGGTATTCATCCGACGAGCCTACAACACCACTCTCGTTAGAGTTAATCGAGAAGTCGTAGCCCAATTCACCAAACTGCCACAACATCTTGGGGTAGGGGGTTAGGAAGTGGAAGGCATATACAGCCTGCAAGCGCTTCGATAGAACAGCCCAGTTGCTCTTCACCCAATCCTGACCGTAGGTGATAGCTTTGTAAGCGATGCGCTCCTCGTCGTGGGTCTCGATGTTGTTCATGCGGCCACGTTTGAAGTCTGCGAAGTTCGTCTTATTGCCACCTGCACGTGTTGCAAGGCGACGTGCCGAGAGATGTGCGGGCTTCTCACCATCGGGCATAACGTATGCGGTCTTGTTGGCGAGGTCAAAGTAGATGTCGTACTTAACGCCTACCTGTGCATTTACCATGGCATTTGCCGAGCCGTTGAGCGAGATGGCGGTGCGGAGGCCGTGAAGTTTTGTGCCGTCCGAAACGCCATATGAAACATCCCAAGTTTTGTTTACGCGAATCTTGAATACGCAGCCCTCATTATTAGCATTGGCAAAGATGACATCCTGTGCAACGTAGATGCCGTTCTGCAATACGAGGGGCACGTCGGTTGCCCATTTGTTATTCTGCAAGTCGCCCATAATGCCATAGAAGGTGCCGTTGCCACTGTTGCCGTCATCCCACCAGCCCATTACGGTCTCTGAGTAACCCTCCATCTGGTTATTGTTCCAGCAGAGTGCGCCTACCGAGTTGTATAGCTCGTCCTCCTCGGCGGGTGAGCAGAAGTGCTCAAAGATGATGTAGGCATCCTGCTCCACGGCGCGGATAGCGTTGGCATACTCCTTCAAAATGCCGATACGCTCGGCGCTGTAATCCCATGCATCGTAATTCGAGGGGTTCTGCACGAAGCCCTTGGTGAGGTCGAAGCGGAAGCCATCGACGTTATACTCCTCCAACCAGAACTTCAACACCTCCTTGAAGTACTCGCGTGTAGGCTGGTAGGTGTGGTTGAAGTCGTGATATACGTTGAAGTTATGCTTTGCCGTTACGTTGAAGAAGGGGTTTGAGGCTGCTGTGCGGTTCTCCGAGGCATCCCACCACATCTTGGCATAGGGGAACTGACCTGTGGCGTGGTTGAATACCACGTCGAGAATTACGGCGATGCCGCGCTTGTGGCACTCGTCGATGAAGCGCTTGTATGCCTGCTCGGTGCCGTATGCTTTGTCTGCCGCGAAGTAGAAGCAGGGGTTGTAGCCCCAAGAGTCGTTGCCGTCGAACTCCTGGATGGGCATAAGCTGTATGGCGTTGATGCCGAGACCTTCGAGGTAGTCGAGCTTGGCGGTTACGGCGTCGATAGAGCCCTCGGGGGTGAAGTCGCGGATGAGCAACTCATATACGGCGAGCGAGTTCTCGGCGGGGCGGTCGAAGTCAGCTACCTGCCATTGATACTCCCCCTCGTCGATGTCGAATACCGAGACGATGTCTGTGGTGTACTCCGAGGGGTACTGTTTGAGGTCGGGATATACCGATGCGTTAATCCATTTGTCGTTCCAGGGGTCGAGAATCTTCTCGGCATATGGGTCGCCAATCTTGATAGTACCATCCACGAGGTACTGGTAGCCATACTCAACACCCGACTGCAAGCCATCTACCGTAACCCAGAAGTAGTCGCCATCGCGCTTCATCATGTGCTTGTTGGTGGGTGCGTAGTTGTTGAAGTCGCCAAGCAGAATTACGCTCTGCTTGCCGGGGGCATAGAGAGTAAATGTTGCCGATGTGCCGTCGATGGTTACGCCGCCCTTAGCATTTGCGGGGCGTGGAGCATTCTCGGTCTGGTCGAGTACCGCTACCGTAACGCTCTCTTCAACGGTTGAAGTGCCATCTGTAGCCTCGGCGCGGAAGACGATGTCCTCGGCTGCTGTGGGTGTGTAGGTGTACTCTATTGCAGAGGTGTCGCTGGTTGCTACCTGCTCGTCGTTTTTGTAGAGTGTGAGCGATGTAGCACCCTTAGCCTTGACCTGTACGTTACAACTGTCGCCTACGTTATAGAGCGTGCCATTGAGGGGTGTTACGAACATCACCGATAGACCATCTGTTGCCAGGTCGATGAAGATGTCGTTGTTGTTGTTCTTCAACTCCTTTGAGCCATCTGCCGAGCGGAATACGAAGGCGAGGCTCTCGATGGTCTCATCCTCCGGCACGCCATAATATGCGCGAGGGCCACCCTTGATTGTGAGCGTCCAGAGCTCGTTGGCATGCTTCGTAAGCTTGCACTCGGGCTTGTTCTCTTTCCAATCAGCCTTTGTGTGCTTCCAGTCCGACGAGTTGGTGCTTTTGTCGGTAATTACGCCGGTGTGAGCATAGAGGTCGCCACTGAAACCATCAATGGTTGTGCCCTTACCATTTACGATGACGAGTACGTTCTCGGTCATATCCTCCGTCACGAAGGCGGGGATAGTAGAGATAAGGGGGTAGTCGGCATTTACGTCGAACTCGGGGACCTCCTCGTCGGCGGGGTCTTTGCCGTCATCGGGCTTAGGTTCTTCCTGGCCGTTGTTGGGAGGTGTGGGTCGGTACTCGAACTCATCACATCCTACTGCTACAAGTGCTACAAGTAGCACCATAAATAGGTAACGAAGCTTTTTCATACGTCTAATTGTTTTTATCTTGTTTCATTTCTTTCCTCCTCACTATGCGACTATTCTCCGCGTGGTACGTTACTGCGCGTGAGCATATTATGCGCAATTAGGCAGTTACAAAGATAATTAAAAAAAGGAAGTGTGAAAAATATCCCTTTATAAAATATGCCAGATGGTCGTTTTTTCTTGCCGAGTAGCTCATTTTGCGACTCCGAGAGGTGGCTAAAAGAGCGCAGTGTGTAAGCCGTTGCCGACAGCATGTCGCACGCTGTTGCAAATTTGTTTTTTTCTTCATACCTTTGTACAAATATTACGATGCACGACCCTGCTAGGTAGTGTGTAAATTGTGAAAAATATCTCGGTATGAAGATTCTTGCAATATATTTCCGCTCGGGCAGCGGTATCTCGATTATCTACGAGCGCATATTCTGCTACTTGGCACAGCATGCCACCGTCGATGTGCTCAGCGATATGGCGCTCCACGATGACCTCGAAGGCGTGCGCAAAGTGTATAGTGTGCCTATGAGCGCGAGGATGCAGTCATACTATCGCAAGTTGCTCCGTAATTTCGGTGTTGTGCCTATCTCGAAGTGGTGGAGCCGCAAGGCCGAGAAGGTTGTTGCCCAGGATTACGATGTAGTCATAGCTTTTATGGCAAGCTCTCAGCTGACACCCGCTGTGTGCGGCAGCTATCTCGCGGAGAAGCTAAACTGTAAATTTGCCATCTACTCTGTCGATGCCATTCCCGGACCCGGCGGCTGGACAAAACCTCGTGAGTATCGCGGCAAGATGCGTGTGGTGAGTAAGTATTTTGCCAAGGCCGACTATGTGGCATCGTCAAATAAGCACATGTTGGAATTTCAGCTATCTACATTCAAGCATAAGGAGGGTCTGCGTAGCAATGTGCTGCTTACGCCATCGCCCGATAACACTTTCCGCCTGCCTATATCCGACCAGAAGGTGATACTATATACGGGCTCGCTCTATGGGCTGCGTAACCCCAGATATCTGTTTAAGGCCTTCAAACGCCTCCTCGTGAAGTATCCCGATGCTAAGTTGGTGATGGTGGGCATGAAGCTCAAATTGCGAAATATGACCTCAATACTCACGCCCGAGGAGCTGCGTAGCGTTACCATCGCCGAGCATACCAATAATCTTGTGCCCCTCTTCGAGCGTGCCCGTGTGCTCTTGGATATCGATGCCGACCGTGAGAAGGACCCCTTCCTCTCGTCAAAGATTATCACCTACCTCAAAACCAACCGTATGATAGTCTGCGAGACAGGAAAGATTACCCCTTCGCGCGAGATGTTTGCGGGCTACAATACCATCATTCAGTGCGACCACAACGAAGATAGCCTCTACGATGGTCTTGTGCGCGCTATCGAGATGGGTGCCGTGGAGCAGGATTATAGTGAGCGTGAGCCCGTTATCAAGGCATTCTCTATTGAGGAGGTTGGTTCTATTTTCTGGAATGACCTGAAAAATTTAGTGTGATAAGCCGTTTTTTATTCAACCTCCGAACAAAATGTGGGTAACTATTTTACTTTTTAGTTACCCAATTCATTTACCCTGATAGCAAAGCTCATCCGAACATAAAAGGCTGTCAATCGAGTTGACAGCCTTTTTGTTCGCATCTGCTATAAGCCGAGTTCTGTACCTCTCTGTGAAAGAGGCCTCTATCATTTATCTACGACGACAATCACTTGCCGCCTCTAGCAACCTACCCCCCGACATTGGACGAGCAACCCTTAATTGTCGGTGTACATGGTCTTGCAACCCACGAGACGTACTGCCGAGGAGTATTGCTACCCTCGCGGTGGGCTCTTACCCCGCCTTCTCACCCTTACCCTTGCGGGCGGTTATTTTCTTCTACGCTACTATATCCTCACGAATATCAAGCCGTTAACTTGCGTGGTGCTCTATGTTCCTCGGACTTTCCTCCCCCACACGTGGTGGCAGCGATAGAGCGCAAATGCGTTGCAAAGATATATCTTTTTCGGCAATTTCAAAAATTATCAGCCTCCGCGCTCTTAGATGAAGAGTTTCAGCCCCACGAAGTAGGTGCGTGGCAGCGACGGTCCGTAGATGTATGCCGAGTCGCGACCTGCTCCCACGTCGATATCTCGCTGGAACGAGTCGAAGATGTTCTTAACGCCTGCATTTACCTCCAAGCCGATGATGTTGGTGAGACGGAAGGTGTAGCCTATCTTGAAGCCAACATCCGCAAACGAGTCGGTGAGCGTCTCCGAGTCGCCATACTCCACGTCGCCTACCGAATAGGCGTTGTGCTGCACGAGCATAGGTCCCGTGAATGTGCCGAAGAGTGATGCCTGCAACTGTTTTGTAATATAGAAGTTGGATGTCAGGTATCCGTAGTGGTCGGGTGAGCGGAACATGCGGCGCTGGGGCACTATTGCAGGGTCGCTGCTCCACTGCTCGGGTTCGTTGTAGAGGCTGCGCTGGAAGGTGTAGCCGAGCTGCACATCGAAGATGTTGGGGATGCCTATTTTGAGCTCTGCCGAGATGCCTCCGATACGCGCGCCCGAGGCATTGCGACGCTCTTTGAGGATGTTGCCGTCAGCGTCGGTGCCCACCTCTTCGAGCATGAAGACATCGTTGAGCATGGTGTAGAAGCCCTCGACCATGAGGTTTGCCTGCACCTTGCCGAAGGTGTGATAGTAGTCTGCCGATGCCGAGAAGGAGTGTGAGTACTCGGGGCGCAGGTCGTCGGCGAGGCGTATGATAGATACCGTGTGGTTCAGCGCATCGATATGCAGGTCTTCGTTATAGGCCTGGGGTGCGCGGTAGCCACTTGAATAGCTGGCACGCAGGCCAAGGTCGTCGATGGGGCTATAACGTAGCGTTACGCGCGGCGAGAAGATGGGCTTCGATATCATATTGTGCTTATCAAGACGGAAGCCTATGAGGGCGTTGAACTTATCGCTCTTCCACTCGTTCTGCGCAAAGAGACCGTATGTCGAGGCCTGCTGTGTAAGACGGCGGTCTGTGGCTATATAGTGGTCGTTCAGAGAGTTGTGGTTGTACTCCACACCTGTCGTGAGCTCTGCGGGGAGCCCCGCCTTGTAGCGCAACGTATATTGTGCGCCGCCCACCAGCGTAAAGTCGCGTGTTGAGCCGTAGGCGTTGGGGTTCATATCCGTACCGAAGTATGTCGAGCGGTTGATGCCCTGTGCCGAGACATAGGCGCTCAGCATATTCTGAGTGTTTGCGAAGAACTCGAAGCGCAGACCGCCGCCGTCGATGTTGTGGTCTATCTGCTCGCAGATATATGCCATATGGGGTGCCTCGTCGAGGTTGTCGCCACCACGTCGGAAGTCGTGTATGTGGTGATACTCGGCTGTAATGCGTGAGCGCGCCGAGGTCTTGTAGTAGGCGCGGAAGCCTATGGTCTCGGAACGCAACTTAGTGATATCCGAGAAGCCGTCGTCGTTGCGGTCATACCCGCCACGGTTCTTTACCTGACCAAAGACGTAGGCGCCCATCTTGTAGTCATCCGAGACGAAGGCGCCACCGAGTGAGGTGTTGATGTCGGGTGTGCCATCCTCCATGATGTTTGTTGTATTCGACAGCGAGAGGGTGTTGCGCATGGGGTCTTTGGTGATGATATTCACCACGCCACCTATGGCCGATGAGCCGAAGAGTGCCGAGCCGCCACCGCGTATCACCTCCACGCGCTCGACCATCGCCACGGGCATAAGGTCGAGGCCATATACTCCTGCAAGAGACGAGAATATGGGGCGGCTGTCGAGCAGTATCTGCGAGTATTGGCCTTCGAGACCGTTTATGCGCAGCTGAGGCGCGCCGCAGTTACCACATGTATTCTCGATGCGCAGTCCCGACTGGAAGCACATCGCCTCCGAGAGGTTGCCTGCGGCGGTGCTCTCGAAGAGCTTTGCCGAGGTAACGTTCACGACGGTCGATGTCTTACGACGGTTCGACTCGTTGCGTGTAGCCGATACCACCACCTCTTCTACCATCGTAGAACTCTCCGAGAGGGTAAAGTTGAGCTCGTTGCTGTCGTTGGCACGTGCCGTGAAGGGCTGCTCTATGGTGGTGTAGCCTATGGCCGACACGACGATAATGTGTTCGCCCTCGGGTATATTATTTATATTATAGTGTCCGGTGCCATCCGCAGCGCAACCTATCGTTGTGCCCTTTATGGCTATTGTGGCGTAGGGCAGATGCTCGCCCGTCTCGGCTACTATGACGTGGCCGAAGAGGTTGGCGTCGGTGGCGGGCTTGCGCGGTTTCTGCGCCTCGTTGAGTGTTGGGGTTTCGGGTGTTGTAGGTGTTGATGCAATGGTCTCAATAGAGAGTGTCGCGAGCATCATGGCGACACAGATAATTGTTCTTTTCATCTTATTTTGGTCTATGTTTTATGTCCTGTTTCTGGGTGCAAAGGTAGGGCAATACCCAGAGCCGCGCAATCGCCAATAATAGGGAATTGTGCTTGTGGTGTTTAGCCATTTGTGGCTACGTAAAGGTGTTGCCGCGCGGCTAAGCGGCTAAAACATAGGGTGGTGCGCGTAGTGATGATGCGCTGTGGTGATGTGTGATGACAGCCTCGGTGTGCTGTTGCGCATTTGAGGCTATGACGGTGGCATACATGTCGCCGAGGCGTGGTGTCTCGCCACCGATGAGGTCTGCGGATGCCAGCTGCTCGATATACTCTGCCGAGGCGGTGCTGTGCGAGTGAGATGTGGCTGTGCCACTGAAAGGGTGTGAGTGGACGATATGGTGTCCCTCGATGTCGTGGCTATGTACGAAGAGGGTGGTGCTCACGATGTAGAATAACATCGCGAGAAGATGTAGGTACCCAAGTATTCGCCTCTTTAACGCCATACGGGGCGCAAAGGTAGTGATTTTTTTGAAATTAACAAGAGTGGCTTAGTATTAAGATTAAGGAGTTTAGATAAATTAAGGAGAGTGGGCAGAGGCGCTAAGACCTCTGCGCTACCACTCTCCCTAACAAGAGAATAATTGTTTACTACCCCCTCCTAAACTCTTTGTAGTTGTCTGTCGGTGCGGCGAAGTATTCACGCTACATGAAATCCTTGGCGAGGCCGCCTTCGCCTGTCTCCTTGTATATCGAGGGTAGGTCGTGTCCCGTCTGCTTCATCACCTCTACCACGCGGTCAAACGATACGCGGTGGTGTCCGTCGGTGTACATCGAGTATAGATTGGCATCGAGGGCACGTGCTGCGGCGTAGGCGTTACGCTCGATGCAGGGTATCTGTACTAAGCCGCATATAGGGTCGCACGTCATGCCGAGGTGGTGTTCGAGGCCCATCTCTGCGGCATACTCTATCTGTGAGGGTGTACCTCCGAAGAGTTGGTTTGCTGCGGCTGCGGCCATGGCACATGCTACACCCACCTCGCCTTGGCATCCCACTTCGGCACCCGATATCGAGGCGTTGTGTTTGACGATGTTACCTATGAGTCCTGCTGTGGCGAGCGCACGGCAGATGCGCGCCTCCGAGAACTCGCGCGTCTTCCATAGGTGATAGAGCACTGCGGGAAGTACTCCCGAGGAGCCACACGTAGGCGCCGTGACGATACGTCCACCCGAGGCATTCTCCTCGCTTACGGCCAGGGCGTATGAGAATATGAGACCTCGTGATTGCAGGCTCTGCTTATATCCCGAGGCGCGCACATTGTAGCGCACGGCGCGTCGTGGCAGGTGCAGAGGGCCAGGTATCACACCCTCGGTCTCTATGCCTCGTTCCACAGCCTCGCGCATCACGCGCCACACCTTCGAGAGGAATACCCAGAGGTCGCTGCTCTCGTACATCTCGACATACTCCCAGAAGGTGCGACCATTCTCGCGACACCATTGTAGGATGTCGGTGAGCTTGGTCAGGGGGTATATGTCAGCACTCTCTATGGGTGTGCTATTCTCTTCGGCGAGAGCACCACCGCCCACGCTATATACTACCCACGTGTCGATTTTGTTGCCGAGGTTGTCGAGTGCCTCGAAGCGCATGCCGTTGGGGTGGAAGGGGAGGAATATTGAGGGCTCCCAGACTAACTCCACTTCGCCGTGAGGTTTTAGTGTTTCGAGTATCGCCACGTCAGTCAAGTGCCCCTTGCCTGTCAGTGCGAGGCTGCCATAGAGGGTTACGCGAAACGATGTGCAGTCGGGGTGTTTGTGCTGGAAAATCTCGGCTGCACGACGTGGTGCCATGGTGTGGCTACTCGATGGGCCTGTGCCTATGCGATATAACTCCTTAATACTCTTCATAAGTGTTTTGTTTGGCTATTTTGATAATGCAAATATAACGAAAAAGATGGGAATATTTCACTTGTGCAATAATTTTTGTAACTTTGTGTCGCTATGGCAACACTCTACCTGCATATCCCCTTCTGTCGGCGTATATGCACCTACTGCGACTTCTATCGTGTAGGTGCTGTTGAACTGTTGCCTCGGGTCGAGCGCATGTTGCACCGCGAGATGGAGGAGCGTGCCGATTACCTCACGCAGAGATGCCTCACCTCGATTTACTTTGGTGGCGGTACACCCTCGCTCCTGCCCCCTTCGGCTATCGAGGCACTCATAAACCGTGCCCGCGCGCTGTTCGACTGCTCGGCCGTCGAGGAGATTACCATCGAGGCCAATCCCGATGACCTCACCGAGGAGTATGTCGCAGCTCTCGCTGCAACGTCGGTAAATAGAGTTAGCCTTGGCGTTCAATCCTTCGATGACGAGGTGCTGCGCTTCATGAACCGTCGCCACAGTGGATGGGAGGCGGTACGTGCCGTAGAGAGGTTGCAGCGTGCAGGTCTCGGTAATATCTCGGTGGATGTGATATTCGGTATTGCGGGTTATGAATCACGCCTCGCGGAGACGTTGCACACGGCGGTAAACCTCGGTGTGGGGCACCTCTCGGCATATCATCTCACGGTCGAGGAGCGTACACGCCTGGGGTTGATGGTGCGCAAGGGCGAGTATCAACCTATCTCCGAAGAACACTCCGAGGCGGAGTATCTGGCTGTGCATCGTGCGTTTACGGCGGCGGGATATGAACATTACGAGGTCTCGAACTACGCTCTACCCGGTTGTCGTGCGAAGCATAACTCGGCATATTGGCGTGGCGTGGAGTATCTCGGCTTAGGCCCTGGGGCTCACTCCTTCTCGGGCGATAACCGTACTTGGTGTAGTTCTACGGTGGCGCAATACGCTGAGGGCGATTTCCGCTACGAGGGTGAGATGCTGACAGCAATGGAGCATCTCAACGAGTATGTCATGACCTCGCTGCGCTGCATGGAGGGTATAGACCTTGAATATATCGCCACGCGCTTTGGTGAGGCACAGCGTGTGCGCATAGAGCGTGCTGCCGCGACGTGGCAAGACGACGGGACGTTGCAAAGTAAGGGCGATAGGCTCTATATTCCTGCTGCCAAGTTCCTCGTTTCGGATGCCGTCATCGAGAGTCTTTTTGCGTAGCGCGCAACGGTAACATCTTTTGCATTAATGAAATAGTGGAGTGAATTTCTGTGAGAAAAAGTTGCATTTCTCGAAAAAAAATTATAATTTTACTTGGTGAAAATTCTATCTTGTTTGTGATGTTGTTGCAGTGCTCCGGCCTTTCTGGTTGATATATAGAGAGTTGCGACGACATAATAGGTGTATAGACTACGAAAAACTAATAAATATAGGTAACATTATGTCAGGACTGAAATTTGACAAACGTGAGTTGGGTAACTTGGAGTATTCGCTCGATAGAGAGATACTCGCTACGGACCGTCGCGGAGGTTACATGAGCAGTACAATTGTAGGTTGCAATACGCGTAAGTATCATGGTTTGATGGTTGCTCCCATCGACAATAGCGATCGCACCTATGTTCTGCTGTCGTCGCTCGACGAGACGCTCATGCAGCACGACCAGGCGTTTCACCTCGCCCTGCACCGCTACGATGGCATCTACGAGCCTCGTGGCCATAAGTACATCACCGATTTTGAATATACGCCGACACCGACAATCACATATCGTGTAGGTGGCGCAATTCTGCGCAAGGAGCTGCTGTGGGTGCACAAGCGTACACAGCTGATGATACGCTACACGTTGGTCGATGCTCACTCCGAAACTACGTTGCGTCTGCGTCCTATGCTCGCCTTCCGTGATAAGCATGCGCTGTCGAAGGCCAATATGGAGGCTGACGGACGCGCCTATGCTATTCCTTGTGGCGTTAAGTGTCGTCTATATGATGGCTTCCCCTGGCTCAATATGCAGCTAAACAAGAGCGACAGCGAGTTTATTGCCGCCCCCGACTGGTATTACAACATAGAGTATCATAAGGAGCTGGTACGTGGCTATGAGGGTCATGAGGACTTGCTCTGCCCGGGATACTTCGAGTTTAAGATTAAGAAGGGCGAGAGCGTAATCTTCTCTGCTGCTACCGATGTTATGGCCTCGGAGGAGACCATCTCGGCGGTATATGAGTCGCAGCTTGCACGTCGTACCCATAAGATTGACTTCCTCAGCTGCTTGCAGCACTCGGCACGTCAGTTTGTCATCCGTCGCCCTGAGAACCGCACCGAGGTTATCGCGGGCTACCCCTGGTTCGGTTCCATCTGCCGCGATACATTCATTGCGTTGCCGGGTATTACCCTCGCGCAGGGGCATAAGGAGGACTGCATGGATGCCCTCGATACGCTCGTAGGGGATATGCAGGATGGTATGTTTGTGGGCAATGGCTCTGCTACGGAAGCTGTCGATGCACCGCTCTGGTTCTTCTATACGTTGCAGCAGTTGGAGAAGCAGATTGGTGCCAAGGCTGTCTGGGAACGCTATGGCGAGGCCATGAAGAGCATCTTGGAGTGCTATCGTCGTGGTTATGGCGAGGTAGTGGCTATGCATGATAACGGCCTCATCTGGGCATCGTCGGAGCGACCTCTAACGTGGATGGGTACCATCGTCGATGGCCAGCCTCTCACACCGCGTCGCGGATATGCCGTTGAGGTGCAGGCGTTGTGGTACAATGCCGTAGAATATACGTTGGCCTTGGCGCGCAAGCAGCACGACAAGGAGTTCGTAACGGCATGGAAGGAGCTGCCCGAGCGTATCAAGGCATCGTTCCTCGACAAGTTCTGGTTGGAGGAGGAGGGATACCTTGCCGACTACGTAAACCGCGATGAGGTAAATAAGTTTATCCGTTGCAATATGGTTGTGGCTGCCGGCTTGGACTATGCAATGTTGGATGATACGCAGTTGGTGCGTGTGCTCATGACTATCCGTCAGCACCTGTTCACGCCGCGTGGTCTGCGCACCCTTTCGCCGCGCAACATGCTCTACAAGTCGAACTACAATGAGGACCAGCGCTCGCAGGACCTCGCCTCGCGCAACGGCTCGTCGTGGATATGGCCCCTGCTCTTCTACGTACGTGCGTGCTTTGTTCTCAGTGGCGAGCGTTACCTTCACGAGGCACGTCAGTTGCTCGAAGCCTTCGATGAAGAGTTGCAGGCGAAGTGCGTAGGCTCTATCTCGGAGCGTTTTGAGGGCGATCCTCCGCATGCACCTCGTGGCTCGGTATCACATGCGACATCTGTGGGCTCGTTGCTCAGTATCAATGCCCTTATCGAGCAGTATGCTCCCAAGAAGGCTACACGTAAGGCGTGTGCTAAGCGCACCTCGAAGAGTGATGAGGTTACGGAGGTAAAGGCCGAGAAGAAGGCGCGTAAGTGCGTGCGTAAGAGTGTGAAGAAGTAAAATGTAAAAAGATATAAGTTATGAGAGTCTTAATGTTCGGCTGGGAGTTCCCTCCCCATATTGCCGGTGGTCTGGGTACCGCCTGCTATGGCATGACACGCGGTCTGGCACGCAACGATGTCGAGGTTATCTTCGTGATGCCCAAGGCGTCGGGCGATGAGGATGAGCGTTTCGTCAAGGTCGTCAACGCAAGTGATGTCGAGGCACTCTACACGGGCGATGTAGCCACGGGAGCTGACGATATCATGAGTAAGATGTCGTTCATACACATCGACTCGAACATGGTCCCCTACCTCTCTCCCGAGGAGTATGAGGTTAAGCGCGAGGAGTATATGCGCACGGGACAGCGTACCTGGGAGGTGCCGGGAGATGTGTGGACGCAGCGATATACCTTCTCGGGAAAGTATGGCGCCAACCTCATGGAGGAGGTAGCGCGCTACGCTATCGTTGCGGCGCAGGTTGCTAAGAACCTCGAAGGACAGTTCGATGTGATACATGCTCACGACTGGCTCACCTACTTTGCCGGTATTGCCGCAAAGCGTGTCTCGGGCAAGCCTTTGGTGGTACACATGCACGCCACGGAGTTCGACCGCAGTGGTGAGAATATCAACACGCAGACCTACGCCATCGAGCGTGCAGGTATGCATGCTGCCGACATGGTTATTGCCGTGTCGAATCTTACACGCAATATCGTCATCAACCGCTACGGCGTGCCTGCCGAGAAGGTTGTGGCGGTGCACAATGCTGTGCGCTTCGCCGAGAAGGAGAAGCCGCTGCCGGAGCGTGGCGTAGATGATAAGATTGTAACCTTCCTCGGACGTATCACCTTCCAGAAGGGTCCCGACTACTTCGTTGAGGCTGCTGCCAAAGTGCTGAAACGTGTGCCCAACGTGCGCTTCGTCATGGCGGGCTCGGGCGATATGATGAACCATGTGATACGTCGTGTTGCTGCCCTCGGCATAGCCGACCGTTTCCACTTTACGGGCTTCCTGCGTGGCGACGATGTGCAGAAGATGTTCCAACTGTCGGATGTATATGTCATGCCGTCAGTCTCGGAGCCTTTCGGTATCTCGCCGTTGGAGGCTATGCGCTCGAATGTCCCCGTCATAATCTCGAAGCAGAGTGGCGTGGCGGAGGTTCTCGACTACGCCGTGAAGGTCGATTATTGGGATGTCGATGCCATGGCTGATGCCATCTATGGCCTTATCACCTATCCCGCCCTTGCCAAGATGTTCTCGGAGAAGGGTATGGCCGAGGTTACGGGCTTGAAGTGGAATAATGCTGCTGCTAAGATTAAGAGAGTCTATGAGCAGGCTATCGAAAAGTGTAATAAATAGAAAATAGAGATATTATGAAGACAGTTTGCCTTTACTTTCAGGTACATCAGCCCTGGCGTTTGAAGACTTATCGTTTCTTCAACATGGGCAATGATCACAACTACCTTGATGACTTTACCAACCGTGCTATCATGCAGAAGGTTGCTCGTCAGTGTTACCTCCCCATGAATGCGCTGTTGCAGAGCCTCATCGAGCAGAATAAGGGTGCTTTGCGTGTTACCTTCTCAATTACCGGCTCGGCTGTCGAGCAGTTCAAGGCCTATGCTCCCGAGGTGCTCGACTCGTTCAAGCGCCTGGCCGAGACAGGTTGTGTTGAGTTTCTCGGCGAGACATACTCGCACTCGCTCTCGTCGTTGGCCTCGCTCGACGAGTTCAAGGCCGAGGTTAAGCTCCATACCGCAATGCTTAAAGAGGAGTTTGGCGTGAAGCCTACGGCGTTCCGCAATACGGAGCTCATCTACTCGGATGACATTGCCAAGGCGGTTGAGGATATGGGCTTCAAAACGATGTTGGCAGAGGGCGCGAAGCATATCCTCGGCTGGAAGTCGCCCAACTTCGTATATACCGATGCTGTGGACAACAAGCTGCGTCTGCTGTTGCGCAACTACAAACTCTCGGACGATATCGCCTTCCGCTTCTCGAACGAGGGCTGGGACGAGTGGCCTTTGACCGCCGATAAGTTCGCATCGTGGGTGGTGCAGGAGAATGGCGAGGTTGTCAACCTCTTCATGGACTATGAGACCTTCGGTGAGCATCAGAACGCCTCTACGGGCATCTTCGACTTCATGAAGGCGTTGCCTGCGGCGTTGCTTGCTACGGGCGAGGTTGAGTTTGCAACGGTCAGCGAGGCATCGAAGCGCTTACAGCCCGTAGCCGTGTTGCACTGCCCCCACGCCATGTCATGGGCCGACGAGGAGCGTGATGTTACTGCATGGCTCGGCAACGACCTACAAAACGAGGCCTTCGCCAAGTTGTATGCCCTGGCTCCCAAGGTGCGCAAGGCTAAGAATAAGGACTTCGAGTATGTATGGCACTTCATGCAGAACTCCGACCACTTCTACTATATGGCTACCAAGTGGTTCTCGGATGGCGATGTTCACTCGTACTTCAATCCCTACGGCTCGGCATATGAGGCATTCATCAACTACATGAATGTCTTGGCTGACTTCGAGATTGAACTTAACAAGTTGTAGTATGCGCCTAAGACGGATATACGCATTGCTGATAGCTATCTTCTTAGGTGTCGCCTTTACCGCTTGTGAGCCCGATGATTCGGGTAAGGGTGGTGGTTGGCAGAAGCCTGACTACATAGAAGATGAGTTGAATGGGGGCTCGCAAGCCCCCTCAAAACAGTAAAAACCGTATAACAAGGATATTTTGTTGTTGCACTTGTCTGAGAAATCCTCACATACGTCGAGTATGCTGCGGTTTCTCCGACTGCATGCGCCTAAAACTATCTCTTGTTATACGATTTTTCGCTACTCGCACCAAGGATATTTTTGTTGTTGCACTTGTCTGAGAAATCCTTACGTACAAAGTATTGAAAATTAGGGGGGGGGTAGCATAAGCTCTTAATCCTCTTACTCATTAACCGCAAAAGGCTGCCAGAATCGGGCAGCCTTTTGTGTCTCTTAAAATCAGTTACTCGACAATCACATAGCTCGATGCGCGGCCGTTGGGATATACGCCATCTATCGAGCGAACTTTACCCGTGAGGCTGTTTAGCTCTTCGATGCTGCGCACTGCGCGGTCGTTGATGTGTGTGATGATGAAGCCCTCGGCAATGCGAGCACGCTCCAACAGACCTCCGCGTGTGATGTTGGTAATCTGCACACCGCCATCGATATCCAACTTTCGGCACACGCTTGTCGAGACCGTAGCAAAGCGTCCACCAAGCTCGGCGGCGATATCCTTGTCGTCAGCCGTGAGTAGAGAGGTGTCGCCCGCCTTGTTCTTCAATGTCGCATTCAGAGTGAGCATCTTTGCACCACGGCGCACCGTGAGCTTAACATTATCGCCGGGGCGACGCTTGCTTATCTGTTCAAGGAATATCGACGTCTCGTTGACCTCGATATCGTCTATCGCGAGGATGACATCGCCCTTGCGTATGCCCGCTTCCGAGGCTGCGCCACCATCTGCGACAGAGGCTACGTACATACCTCCAAGGCTCTCGATACCCGTAATCTCGCCCATCTCGTCGAGGAAGAACTGATTTACCTCGCGGAAGGAGATACCCAGCACGGCGCGCTGCACAACGCCCGACTCTTTGAGGTCGATGACAACCTTACGCACGATAGTCTCGGGCACGGCAAAGGAGTAGCCCACGTAGCTGCCCGTGGAGCTCTTGATGATGGTGTTGATGCCGACAAGTTCGCCGCGTGTGTTCACAAGCGCGCCACCCGAGTTGCCGGGGTTAACGGCAGCGTCTGTCTGTATGTACGACTCTATGCCGTAGCCATTGTCCAGGGCGCCGAGGCGTCGTGCCTTAGCCGAGACGATGCCCGCAGTGATTGTCGATTGCAACTCCATGGGGTAACCTATGGCAAGCACCCACTCGCCGAGGCGTAGGTCGTCAGACGAGCCGAAGGGGAGTGTTGGCAGCCCCGTTGCTTCAATCTTGATGAGGGCGACATCCGTAGTGGGGTCGCTACCTATTGTTTTAGCATCGTAGCTACGTCCATCGGGGAGCGTAACGCGTAGCTTGGTGCTATGCTCGACAACATGGTTGTTTGTTACGATATATCCATCCTCTGAGATGATGACACCCGAACCTCCGGCGCGTGCCTCGCGTGTGCCACCGCCAGAGTGGCCCTGCGGATAGCCAAAGAACTCGTAGAAGGGGTCTATATATTGGGGTGTCGATACGCTGCGTGTGGCTTCGATGTTTACAACAGCTTTCACGGCATTTTCGGCGGCGTATGTGAGGTCGGGGTATTCGGTGCTTACGACCGTAGATGCGAAGTGTGCATCCGTAACGGCATTTTCGCGGAAGGCGTGTCGTTGCTCAACGTCGCCCGTATTGTATGAGTTATGGTTGCTGCCTGTCGAGGTGCTCATCACGACACCTGCTGTTGTGGCACCCACAGCTGCAGCAAGCAGCATGGTGCCGAGGTAAATAAATACACGTTTCATAGTCTAAATATTAAAGTTACAAGCGGCAATCTACTCCATAGGCAGTTCATTTTATAGTTACGCAGATATAACGAACGAGGCTGCACGCTTATTGTGCAGCCTCGTTTCTATATTATAAATATATTGTGCCTACTCTTCGAGGATATATACCGTCTCGCCCGGACGTTGCATGTGGTACTTTTCGCGCGCAAATGTTTCGAGGAAGTCGGGCGAGGTGGTGAGTTGATGTATGAAGCTGCTGTCGCGAGCTATGCTACTCTCCAACTGCGCTATGCGCAACTCGCTCTCGCGGCTCTGTCTGTTTGTGCGTACCATGTCGCCAACGGTGCGCACCGACACGATAACCGTGAAGATGGCGATGACGGCCGTCAGCGATATCCAAAAGTATTTCGAGAGCATGGCTCTGAATTTCTCGGTGCGTTGTCCCATGGTTTGCGAGGTTAGGGTATGTGCATGAACTTATGAGTCTGGATAGATATGTTCCACTCGGGATGAGCCTTGACCCACTCGACGATGGTGGCTATAATCTGCTCATATACACTCCACTCGGGTTGTAGGTAGAGGCGGCATTTGCGGCTCACCTTGCGGCTACACTCCACAGCCCACTCCAAGTCCTCGGGGCTCTGGATGATAACTTTAAGCTCGTTGGCGCGGCGAAAGGCCTCGTCGAGCGGGGGCATCTGACGCTTTGGCGATAGACATACCCAGTCGAACTCGCCACTAAGGGGATGTGTGCCCGATGTCTCGATGAATATCTCCAAGCCGCGGGCATGAAGACCGCGTGTGAGTTCGCCAAGAGGGTAGAGCAGAGGCTCGCCACCGGTGATGACTATGGCCTGTGCCGAGCAACTCGCGGCGCGTTCGATGATGGTCTCCACATCTGTCGGAGGATACATCTTGGGGTTCCATGTATATTTGGCATCGCACCAACGGCAGCCCACATCGCAACCGCCAAGGCGTATGAAATAGGCGGGCTTTCCCGAGTGGTAGCCCTCGCCCTGCACCGTGTAGAAGTCCTCGACCAAGGGAAGACGACGTCCGCCCTCCAAAAGCTCTATATCGGGATTAATCTTCATCTAAAACGTAAATATCTTTGAGGTTGCGACCTATCTGGTTGTAATCCAGACCGTAGCCTACGATAAACTCATTGCCTATGGGCATAGCGACATAGTCGATAGGGTACTCATAGAGGAACTTATCGGGCTTGAAGAAGAGTGTGCATATCGAGATACTCGCGGGGTTACGCTCTTGCAGGTAGCTGAGCAGGTAGTTCATGCTGTGTCCCGTCTCGACGATATCCTCGACGATGATGATGTCCTTGCCCTCGATGTCAAAGTCGATGCCGAGATGTTGCTTGATGTTGCCAGTTGATTGTGTGCCCTCGTACGATGAAATCTTCACGAAGGCGAGGCGCGAGTCGAAGGTGGTCTTGCGCACGAGGTCGCTAAGGAAGAGGAATGCTCCACTGAGCACTCCTAAGAATATGGGGGTCTTGCCCGCATAGCGCTCGTTAAGCTTCTCGGCAACGCGCTCCACCGCCTTATCTATCTCTTCGGCGGGTATCATCGTCTTGAAGTGACGGTCCAAAAGTTTTATTCTATCAGCCATAATGCTATGTTTTGTGTCAAAGATACAACTAATATTCGTTTGTACCAAACTATTTTACCCTCACGCGGTCGAGGATGCCACTCAGCGCAGCGAGGATGACGCCATAGTTTGTTATGGCAACACCCTGCTTACGAGCGCGTTCCACGCGGCTGAGCACATGTCGTCGGTTGAACATACATGCGCCGCAGTGTATCACGAGGTCGTAGGGTGTGAGGTCTTCGGGGTAGTCGGCACCACCCACAATATCTATCGTGAGCTCCTCGCCAAAGCGCTTGCGTAGCAGACGCGGTAGCTTGACACGTCCTATATCCTCGTTTTGTGGCGTATGGGTGCATGCTTCGGCTATGAGTATGCGCGACGAGGAGGTAATCTTTTTGAGTGCCTTGACACCCTCTGTGAAGAGCTCTATGTCGCCCTTATAGCGCGCAAAGAGTATAGAGAACGATGTGAGCGTGGTATAGTCGGGCTTCTGGCGATATGCCGTCTCGAAAGCTTGAGAGTCGGTGATGATGAGCTCGGGCGAGCGTCTTAGTGCAGCGAGTGCCGCAGCCATGCCATCGGGCGTGCAGCATATCGGTGTGCAACCACGGTCCAACAACTCGCGTATGGTCTGCACCTGGGGCTGTATAAGACGACCCTTGGGCGCTGATTTGTCTTGTGGCATGACAAGAAGCACCGTATCTCCCGCCTTGCAGAAGCCCTCGGTTAT
Source organism: Alistipes sp. (assembly GCA_045603045.1). Lineage (GTDB taxonomy): Bacteria > Bacteroidota > Bacteroidia > Bacteroidales > Rikenellaceae > Alistipes. The sequence goes on along the minus strand of JAZULJ010000028.1, from coordinate 20,745 downwards.
ATATCGCTCCTCGGGAGCAGCTACCTTGGCAAGAGCCTCGCGCAACTGCTCGATACCCTCGCCCGTGAGGGCGCTGAGCGTAGTTACGGGCTGCTTAGTGCGCATCTCAATCTCTTGACGCAGTGCCTCATGCTCTGCGATGCGGTCTTGCTGTGCCAGGACGATGATGCTCTTTATCTCTCGCACGCGGCACTCCTCGATAATCTCCATCTCGACGTCAAAACCCTTATCCGTGAAGAGAATTATGGCTATGTCGGTTTGGTCGAGTACCTTTGCCGTGCGTGCCATGCGCTCCTTGCCGAGTGTTGTTGCATCATCCAAGCCTGGGGTATCTATGATAAGTGCTGCGCCGAGGCCTTGTATCTCCATGGCCTTGCGTACAGGGTCGGTCGTAGTGCCGGGTGTGGTACTCACAATGGCGCTCTGCTGCCCCGTGAGGGCATTCAGCAACGTCGATTTACCACTGTTGCAGCGCCCCAAGAGGGCTATATGTGTGCGCTCGGCACTGGGTGTTGTCAGCATATAGTGTTCAGTTTAGAAGCGGAAGTCGCGCTTGCCGTTAATAATCTCTTCGAGGTTGCGTAGGGTAATCTGTCGCACCTTCTCCGAGGGTATTATCAGTGTCTGGTCGGCAATCATTTTCTTGCCAAGAAGCTTAACACGTGGTGAGGCGTAGTCCTCGATATACTCCGCAAGAGTCATAAGCGCATTGGGAGCACAGCAGTTGCCTATGAGGCCGCGTTTGGCGAGCGACATAAATCTGTCGCCCGTGCGTCCCTCACGGTAGCAGGCGGTGCAGAAGCTGGGCACGTAGCCGAGTTCGAGCAGCCAACCTACAATGTCGTCCAATGTGCGGTTATCAGAGATGTCGAACTGTGCCGACTCTTCGGCATCCTCTACGCCTTCGGCATAGCCACCTACGCTGGTGCGTGAGCCGCCGCTGAGCTGTGATACGCCTACGTCCAGCACTAACTCGCGTGAGCGCTGCGACTCACGCGTCGAGACAATCATGCCGGTATAGGGCACGGCGAGGCGCAAGACGGCCACGATACGGCGAAATACATCGTCGGTAACGGCGTCGGGGAAGTCGCGGGGGTCGATATCATCGGCAGGACGTATGCGTGGTACACTGATGGTGTGGGGACCCACGCCAAAGCGCGCTTCGAGGTGCTCGGCGTGCATGAGGATACCTACAAGGTCGTAGCGGTAGTTAGAGAGTCCGAAGAGGGCGCCGATACCTACGTCGTCGATACCTCCGAGCATGGCGCGGTCCATAGCCTCGGTGTGGTATGCCCAGTCGCTCTTGGGACCTGTGGGGTGCAGACGTTCGTAGGCCTCGCGGTCGTAGGTCTCCTCGAAGAGTATATATGTGCCTATGCCGGCATCTTTGAGGCGTGTGTAGTTTTCGACGGTCGTAGCGGCAATGTTGACATTAACGCGACGTATAGCGCCGTTCTTGTGGTGTATAGAGTAGATGGTGTCGATAGACTCCAAGACATACTCTATGGGGTTTACCGTGGGGTGCTCGCCTGTCTCCAAGGCTAAGCGTTTGTGTCCCATATCCTGCAATGCGATAACCTCGCGACGTATCTCCTCCTGTGTGAGCTTGCGGCGCGGGATGGTGCGGTTCTTGGCGTGATAGGGACAATATACGCAGCCATTGATGCAGTAGTTCGAGAGGTAAAGCGGCGCGAACATAACGATACGGTTGCCGTAGATGCGCTCTTTGATTTGGCGTGCGATATGGAAGATGCGCTCCTCGATATCCTTGTCCTGTACCTCAATAAGTACGGCAGCCTCGCGGTGCGAGATGCCCTTGCCTTCGGCCGCCTTTGCCAATATCTCCTCGATGAGGGCATGGTCGTCGCGGTGCTCGGCAGCATACTTCAACGTATTGCGTATCTCGCCGTCGTGTATAAACTCGGCAGCATGCTCCGAGCGGGGGTTATATTCAATAGTACTCATAGACAGTGGTTTTTTAATGTTCATCATAGTTGTAGTCGCCACGCGACATGTCGCAGTGGTAACCTATCGCGTTAAGCTCGCGCTCCAAGGCGTTGAGACCTTCGGCGGCCTCCTTGCCCCACGACGCCTTGTTTTCGTATATGGCATACTTAGCCCTAACATTCGTGGGTGATAGGTTGGGCATCACAACATTGGCGCCTGACAATATGCCCATTCGACGTCCGTCGGGGTGGAGCGTGGCAAGGGCCGTGGTCGAGGGTATGAGTGCCTTTGGCAGCAGTAGGCGAGCTATGGCTACGGCGGCAAGCGTCAGGCGCAGGTCGCCCGCAGGCTCCGTGCCTAAGGGTGTGGCGTGGTGCGGCAGGAAGGGACCTATGCCGACCATCTCGCAGCGCTTCTCGGCGATGAGTGCGAGGTCCTCGGCAATATGATTTATACTCTGCCCCATTACACCAATCATCATGCCCATACCCACCTGGTAGCCGCAGCGTTTCAGGGCATCGATGCACTCCAAGCGTGCCGCTATGCCACCCTTGCTGTCGGGGTGTAGCGAGGTATATAGCTCCTCGTTTGCCGCCTCGTGGCGTAGTAGGTAGCGGTTTGCACCCGCCTCTTTGAGGCGTCTATATGACTCCTCGCTGCGCTCGCCCAGCGAGAGCGTAATGGCGACATCAGCATAGGTGGTGCGTATTTTGCGTATTAACTCCTCGAGCCATGCGTCGGTGTGTGTGCCATCCTCGCCTCCTTGCAGAACGAAGGTGCGGAAGCCGAGGCGGTAACCCTCGCGGCAGCACTCCATCACTTCGTCGGCAGTGAGACGATAGCGTTCAGCCGTGCGGTTGCTACGTCTGAGGCCACAGTAGAGGCAGTCGCGGCGGCAGTAGCTGCTGAGCTCTATAAGACCGCGTATATATATGCCAAGTCCGAACTGCTTGCGGGCAGTTCGGACGGCATGGTCGCGGAGAAGTTGTAGCAACGCATCGTCCAAGGTCGCTGCGCGAAGCAGCTCCCCCAACTCTGTGGCGTCGAGCCTCTTACCTGACGCCAGATGCTCAACCGTCTCCCTCATATTCGTTCTAAATGTTTGAACTTTGCAGGTCTATCGCTTTTGAAGTTCGTTGATAAAGGTCTTACGGCCGGTATCGTATGCTGTATGTACGCTCGGGCCAGAGATACATCCGCCGTCGCATGCCATAACCTCGATAAACTGTGCAGGTGCCTTGCCTGTCTTGCCGTATGCCTTCAATAGACCCACGTTCTTCTTGTTGAGGCCCGCAATCTGCAATGTGGTGAAGTCAATCTTGCCGGCAACGAGCTCCTGAACAGCAGCTGTAACACCACCATTCTCGGCAAAACCGTGTGCCGAGCGGCATGAAGCCTGACCGATGTCATGGCGCAGGTTTTCGCTCATTTGGATACCCATGCCCTCGAATATGGCGTGTATCTCTTCGTAGGTGAGTACGAAGTCAACCTTGCCTTCGAGACCCTCGCGACGTACCTCCTTGCGCTTGGCGATGCAGGGGCCTACGAAGACGAGCTTCGCATTGGGGTACTTCTCGCGTGCGATGTCCGCAGTGTAAATCATGGGAGAGTATGTCGATGAGATATACTTCTGCAACTCGGGAGCGTGCTTGCGCGCCATCTCCATATATGAGGGGCAGCACGATGTTGTCATGAAGGGCTGACCCTCAGCCATCTTCTCTGCAAACTCGTGTGTCTCTTTCTCGGTGGTAACCTCGGCACCACGTGCTACCTCGATAACATCTGCGAAGCCGATAGCCTTAATTGCGCCATATACCTGCTCGGTGGGTGCTTCGTACTGCGAGAGGATTGAGGGGGCGACCATAGCTATTACCTGCTCACCGCGACGTATGCTCTGTAATACGTCGAATACCTGCGAAATCTCGAAGATAGCACCGAAGGGGCAGCTGTTCATACACTTACCACAGTAGATACACTTCGTCTCGTCGATATGCTCTACGCCATACTCGTCCTTCGAGATAGCACCCACGGGGCACGACTCCTCGCAGGGTACGGGAATGTAAACAACGGCGTGATAGGGACAAGCAGCGAAGCACTTACCGCAGCTGATACAAATCTTATGGTTGATGCGGCCCTGTGATGTCTCGGGGTCAAACTCGATGGCACCCTTGGGGCAGGCATGCTCACAGGCACGAGCCACGCAACCACGGCAGAGGTTTGTGATGTCGTAGTTGGTGCGTACGCATGAAGAACAAGCCTCGTCAATAACGCACATGATGTTGTCCTTAATCTTATTGCGCTCCAATGCCTTGCGTGCGTAGTCCGACAGGGGCGTGAGCTCATCGGTTTCGTCGCGCATATCGTAGCCCAACAGAGGTAGCGACTTGTACTTCCATACAGCTCGCTCCTTGTGGATACAGCAGCGGCCGCGTACTTGTGCGTTACGGGGGCTGAACTCGATAGGTACTCTGTCAATCTTCTCGACGAGCTGGTTTTCGTTCCAGAGGTTGATAAGCTTGGTAAGCAGTCTCTGGCGAACGATCATAACGTTATTCTTAATTGCCATACGATATGTTGTTTATTGTTGTTTGCGCTTAACCGAACAAAGATAACTCTTTTTCGTCCAAAATTCAAATTTTGGCTCCGTTTTTTTACACTTTGATATCGATATTTTCCTATTCGGATATATTAATTCTGTTTTGATTGTTCTGTCTCGGAGCGTTAATAGGCTACGATGTCCGATGCATGGTTTTTCCATACGTCGGCTGTTTTGTAGCGCTCAACCGAGGCAGTGGGTACTTTGATTTTGCGATTTGCGACTGACTCATCAAATATGTCGTTGTCGTATAAGTCTCTCGAATATTCGATTGTTGGCGGTGTAACGGCATAACACTTGATGGTCGTCAATTTGGGACACTCGCAGAATGCTTCTTCGCCTATGGTCTGAGTGGCAGAGCCTATGGTTGCTTGGGTCATTGATTTGCACTCTCTGAAAGCTGCGATTCCGATGCTAATCAGTGTGTTGGGAAGAGATACAGTCTTCAATGCCGAGCAGTTATTGAATGCGTATGTGTCGATTGTTTCGAGCTTTTCGCCAAAGTCTATCTCGCTGAGTGCAGAGCAGTGCGAGAAGGCCCCTGATCCTATGCTCTTGACGTTTGTTAGTGTGAGCTTGCCGCTGAGCGCCGTACAGTGGTAGAAAGCGTCATAACCTATCTCTGTGGCGGACGAAGGTATGTTTACGCTAACAAGCGCACTGCACTCACAGAATAATTTACTTGGCAGTACGGTGATATTGTTGCTGAGCGATGCGCTTTGTAGTGCGCTACAACCCTCGAAGCACGAGGAGCCAATCTCCGTTACACTTGACGGAATTGATATGCTCTTCAATGCTGTGCATTGTTGAAATGCATTAAGACCAATCTTCTTGACGCTATTGCCGAGGTCTATTTGCGTTAGGCTTGGACACTTCTCGAAGGCGCAGACGCCAATGGTCTGCATGCCATTGCCAATGCTTACATGCGATAACTTGGGACACTCGCTAAATGCTTTATAGGCCACCTCGCTGACGCCATTACCTATCATTACACGCTCGATAGAGGGGTGCTTACTCAGCCAATTTTCGAACGTACCTGTATAACTATCGGGTATGGTGAGGCTTTTGAGATTGTCGAGATAAGAGAAGTCATTGGCATCCATAGCCGTTACTCCCTCGGGTACGGTGATGTCGGTGATGAGCTTGCCATTGAGGTATAGTGAGCGCGTTAAATAAGTGGGATTGCATGTATGAGTCGCATCGTAATCAAATTCGATGTCGAACCACGCCTTCAAATCCTCAATCTCGACCTTCGAAAGAGCGGTGCAGTAGTTGAACGCCTCATTGCCAATTTTATTTATGCTCTTTGGAAGGGTGATGCTCGTAAGAGATGAGCAGTTGTAGAAACAGTAGGAGCCGATGTGTTCGAGGTAGTCGCTGAAAGTAACCTTTTCGAGCGATATACATCCCGAGAATACCCTGTCGCCCAATGTCGAAACGCGATATGGAATAGTTACTTCGGAGAGATGTGTACAGCCCGCAAAGGCTTCATTGTCAATGGTTGTAACCTTATTGGGGATGGTGATGGAGGTTATCAACGAGCAGCCGCTGAATGTCTTGGAGTATATCGCCTCAATGTTCTTCGACAGGGTGATGCTGCGTATGTTGCTACAACCCATGAAACAGCTGTTGCCAATCTTCTTGATATTATCGCCAAGTACCATGTTGCTTAGTGCTTTGCAATTGGCGAATGCTCCATCTCCAATCAAACTTACATTCTCGGGAATATCGATTGATATGAGAGACTCGCAACCCGAGAAAATATAGGCGGGTATATACTCTAACGAGGCAGGTAGCGTAATGCTCTTCAACTTCTTGCAGCCGCTGAAAACGCTGTCTTCGAGAGATTTGATGAGTTCGGGGATGTTTATGCTTTCGAGACTCTCGCAGCCGCTGAAAACGCTGCCTCCGAGAGATTCGAGACCTTCGGGAAGGGTGATGCTCTTCAATGACTTACAGCCACTAAATGCGCCCTGAGAGATGGATGTTACGCTGCTCGGTATCTCGATGTCGGTGAGTGATTCGCAACCCTCAAAGGCGTCGTAGCGAATATTTTCGAGAGCCGCGGGCAACTTTACCGATTTGAGCTGCTTGCACTCGGCAAAGGTATAGTCGTCGATGGTCGTGATAAAGGGAGGAAGCTCTACGCTTGTGAGTGTGAAGCACATGTAGAACATCTTTGATGGAATTTTGTGTAGGTCGCCGTCGAAGAGTATGGTGCCGACGCCCGTCTCACTATCGTAGGTGTTCGATATGAGTTGTGCGCCGTCGAAGTCGTCGGTGTTGTAGAGGTCCACGGGCTGACCATCCGAGGTGGTGTAGGTGATGATGTTGGCATCACTCATATCGGTACCCTCGGCCACAAGGTTGAACAACCTCCATTGGCTATCCTTGTATGCCTGTAATGCCGAGGCAGGAACTATCACACGGATAGATTTATAGTCAAGACCCTCGAAAGTGGAATTTTGGAATGTGGGAGGTTCTGTTGCTCGTATCTGAATAGTATTTAGGCTCTTGCAGTTGTGGAATGCCAAATCACTCAGACTAACCGTTGAGCTGCCGAGAACAACCTTTTCGAGGTTGTCGCACTCCTCGAAGGCGCGCTCGCAGATATAGTTAGTCTTGTCGGGAATGACAATCTCGGTAATGCCGTCGCAGTCGCCAAGGGCGAGCTCTCCGATTTTATAAATATTCTCGGTAAGGGTTATCTCAGTAAGGTTGTCGAGGTCGTGCATCGACATGTAGTCGAGCGACTCGCACTCTTCGGGTGTGGTGTACGAAGTGAGGCCGGCAGCCGCTACCGAAGCTAAGGTAGTTCTATAATGTTGGTCCTCTACGTACATAAGCTCGCGGCCGCTCTCTGTGGCGAGCGTACTCTCGAAATGCTCCAATGCGGGGCACGATGAGAAGGGGTTGCCGTCGAAAGCCTCTACGCAGTCGGGGAGTGTAACGCTCGTGAGTGTGGGGTTGTAGGAGAAGGCTCCACCGTCAATGGCTCGTACGCTACTGTTGATATATATCACCCATTCCTCCTTTTGCTCGTCGTAGCCCGATGATACTGCACCGTCGGGCAGAGGCTCGCCATCGAAACCGTTAAGATATCTTTCAATATTGTCGCGTATCGAGATGCTATTGTCGTCCGATGTGGTATAGCGTATCTCGCAAGGAGTCCGCATGGGGTCATACTCACGCTGCTCAATGGTAAGCGTTACTTCGCAGTCCGTCTGGTTGGAGAGTACCCATGTTGCCATACGTGTAATACCATCGTGGTTGGGCCTTATGTCGAAGATAATTATCTCAGGCTCCTCACTGCCGTCGCCGCTGCATACAGAGGGAGTGCACCACTCCGACACATCGTTGGTATTTGCTAATTCGAGACTCCACGGGTGTGTACTTCTGATGAATACCTCCGCTTGGTCCCCTGCGGAACTAACCAGAATGTAATCGGGGTCGATATAGAGTTCTGTTTGTTCGTTGTCCACAGGGCCATCGATAGGCTCGTCTTGCTGCCCGCTGTCGTCATCTTTGTTGTCGATAATTTCGTCGATAATTTCGCAACCCTGTAATGATAAGGTAATGGAGACTGCGCATAGTAGCTGTAAAAACTTATTGATAGTCATATTGTTGTGTGTGTTTATTATTTCGGATGTTGCCTTCGTGCTATATGTGTGCGCGCAAGTGCTCACAAAGGTAGATAAAAAAGTGTAATTACGCAACGATTAATCCATAAACTTTGCGTTTTGGAACACTTGTTGTGTTGCGCTTTGTCGTTCAACAAAAAAAAAGTTTTAAGTATGAAAAAGATTTTTACTCTTGCCGCACTGCTTATCTCGGTGGTTACGGTTATGGCGGTTATGCCGTCGCACGACAAGTCGCTTGATAAGCTCCCTGCTGCGTCGCGCGACTTTATCCACCACTACTTTGCGGGCGACCGGGTGCAGAGTGTGAGCCATGTCAAGAGCGACCATGGCGACCACTTCTTCGTAACCTTCGTAAATGGCGATAAGGTTACATTCGATGGGCACTCGGGCAACCCCGTGTCGATACATCTTGCGGAGGGCGCTGTGCCCTCGAAACTTATGCCCGACAAGGTACACGACTATCTCCAAAAGCACTATCCCGGGGTGTCGGTTACCTCGCTCGACCATATGAAGGGGGGCTGTCGCATAGGACTGAGCAATGGACAGAGCGTCTGCCTTGACAAGGAGGGCAAGGTGATGGATAAGGCTTGTTCGAGAGATGCAAAGCCGTGTTCGGATAAAATGTAACAGATGGTTTGGGAGTCGCTGATTGGGCGGCTCTTTTTATTTGCATAGGTCGCCCTGAGTTGCTCCTATGGCGTTGAGGCGTGCGATGATATGACGGCGCACCTCGTCGGGACGCATGCCGCCAAGTGGCGAGAAGCGTGTGAGGTGGCGTGGCGCGAGGCTCACCATGCGCTCGATGGCAATCGAGGGGCTGAGACGACGAAGGATGTCCACAATTAGGTCGATGTAGTGGTCTGCTGTGAAGCCACCACTAAACAGGAAACGCTCGGGGTGCTCCTCCCACTCGCGCTCGATAGGCGTGGAGCGGTATATTTGGAGTTGATGGAGCTTGATGAAGTCGATGTCGAGGCTGTTTATCTCGCTTGTTGATGCAACGATATCTTCGCGGCTCTCGTTGGGTAGCCCGAGGATGAAGTGGGCGCCGCAGTCTATGTTGCGCGCCTTCGTCCGACGTACCGCCTCGCGTGCCGTGGCAAAAGTGTGGTGGCGGTTTACGTGGCTCAATGTGGCATCGTAAACCGACTCGATGCCATACTCTGCGACGACATATTTTGTCTTGGATATATGCTCCAAAAGGTCGAGTATTTCGGAACTTATGCAATCGGGGCGCGTGCCTATGATTATGCCGCGTATAGCCGGGTGTGAGAGCGCCTCATAGTATATTTGTTCGAGGGTCTCGATGGGCGCATGTGTATTGGTACCTGCCTGGAAATAAGCGAGATAATTATCAGCGGTGCGGCGACGTGTCGTGTGGAAACGTATGCCGCGGTCAATCTGCTCAGTGATGCTTTGTGAGGTGCGGCAGTAGTTGGGTGAAAATGCGTCGCCACGACAGAATGTACAGCCCCCTGTTGCGAGCTTTCCGTCGCTGTTGGGGCAGCCGAGTCCTGCGTCTATGGCAACCTTCTGCACGCGCCCGCCAAGGCGCTCGCGCAGGCGCTGGCCATAGTCGTTTATAGCCCCTCGCTCCATGTTATAGGTCTTGGAGACGTGCTACGGGTGATACCTCCAATGAACTAATTTCGCCCTGTAAGTAGCGGTAGTAGCCTGCCGTAGCAATCATAGCGGCATTGTCGGTGGTGAACTTCAACTCGGGAAGGAATGTGCGCCAACCACGACGGCGTCCCGCCTCGGTGATACCCTCGCGGAGCCCCGAATTGGCAGATACGCCACCGGCAATGGCTATATCCTTGATGCCCGTAGCCTTGGAAGCTTTTATTAGTTTGTCAATGAGAATCTTGACGATGGTGTGTTGTAGCGAGGCACATAGGTCGGCCTTATGTTTCTCGACAAAGTCGGGGTCCTCCTTCACGGCATCGCGCAAGGTGTAGAGGAACGATGTTTTGAGTCCTGAGAACGAGTAGTCGAATTCGCCCTCGACATGCGGTTTTGCGAATTTGAACGCCTCGGGGTTACCCTCCTTGGCCATACGGTCGATGACGGGGCCTCCGGGGTAGGGCAGTCCCATCACCTTGGCGCACTTATCGAAGGCCTCGCCTGCGGCATCATCGATGGTGGTGCCAATAATATCCATCTCGGTAGGCGAATCGACGCGCACAATCTGTGTGTGTCCGCCGCTGACTAAGAGACAGAGGAATGGAAAGTCGGGGTGGGGTATCTCGCGGTCGGGCATATCCACAAAGTGCGAGAGGATGTGTCCTTGTAGGTGGTTTACCTCGACAAGCGGAATGTTATGCGCTATGGATAGACCCTTGGCAAACGATACGCCGACGAGTAGCGAGCCGAGCAGACCGGGGCCACGGGTGAAGGCTATGGCATCGACTTTGTCGATGGTAGTGCCCGCCTCGCGTAGCGCCGTATCCACGACGGGGATGATGTTCTGCTGGTGGGCGCGCGATGCCAACTCCGGAATTACGCCTCCATACTTCTGATGTACTGCCTGTGAAGCAATTACGTTTGATAGAAGGGTGCGATTTCGGATTATGGCGGCCGAAGTGTCGTCGCACGATGATTCGATACCGAGAATTGTTATATCCATAGTCAACTCTTTTTTGAAGTTTTTTTTCTATTTATATAGAAAAATTATTACTTTTGTGAGTTAATTGCATACAAAGTGTAAAAGTTTCAATGCGCAAAGGTATAAAAATATTGGCAAAGGTGCTATCAACAATCGTCTTGTTGTTGATATTTTTGCCTATTTCTATCACTTTGCTGCTCAGCGTTGACTCCATTCAAAACTTCGTGGCGGATAAGGCTGCGGGGTATGCCTCAGATTTTCTTGGTACCAAGGTTACGATAGGTCGTATAGACTTGGATATCCTTTCGCGCGTGCGAGTACAAGACTTTTACGTCGAGGACTACGAGCACGATACACTCCTCTATGTCAAGGAGGCACGTGCTTCATTCCGCGGCTTCGATATCAAAAAGACGGGACTCTGCATCTCGGAGGCCGATGCCGTGGGTGCGGAATTGCACGTGCGCGAGATGGCCGATGGCGAGCTCAATATAAGGCCAATCGTTCAAAAGCTCACAAACCCCAACGGGCAGAGTAAGTTTAAGATGTATATCGACCATATCCACGCCACCGATGCCCGCTTTACGTATGAGCGTCAGGTGCACCGCAACCCCGAGTATGGTGTTGATTACTACGATATGGATATTCGCAATATCGATGCCTGTCTCAAAGATTTTGCTGTTGTGCAGGGCAAGGTGTGGGGCGATGTCGTAGAGCTCTCGGCAGAGGAGAAGAGTGGTTTCGACCTGGATGACCTCACGGGATACTTCTTTGTGGATAAGGGTATCATACGATTTAAGCAAATAGTGGCACGTACCGAACAGTCGCAGGTATATCTGCCCGAGATGTCTATTGAGGGTGGTAGCTGGGAGTGCTATAAACACTATATCGACGATGTGCGCATGGTGGGCCGCGTGGAGCGTACGACACTCTCGACAGACGATGTGGGTTACTTTGCTCCGGGACTTCGTGAGTGGCATACCGTGGTGCGCGATGTCGAGGGTACGTTTGATGGCGTGGTGCGCGACTTCACGGGCGAGCTGCTCAGTGCTACGATAGGCGAGAATACGACCGTTGAGGCCGATTTTCATATCACGGGACTCCCCGAGTGGCAGACATCAAAATATGTCATCGGTATTGGCAAGCTGCATGCTGAGGCCGAGGATGTGCTCACAGTCGTAGAGGATGTTACGAAGCGCCGATTGCCTGAGCGCGTCGAAAATATCATCCGCAACGTCGAGTGGGCCGATGTCCGCGGTACCTTTGGTGGCTACCTGAATGCCTTCCGCGTGGTTGGTAATGTGGCCACGTCGCAGGGAGATATCTCGGCGGATGTAGATTTGCACCGCAAGGCGAAGCTGTACACCATACGCACTACGGCCAAGACCTCGCGCCTCGATGTCGGAGGCCTCATCGGTAAGCCTGTGCTTGGAGCACTCGATGCCGATATTGTGGCTAATGGCACCATCGATGGTGGATATATTGTAGGCGCGGCAGATGCGGCAGTGGGTAGTTTACGACTGGGTAAATATAGCTATTCGAATATAGATGTCGATGCTCGGGTCAATGGTAAGGAGTACTCGGTGGTGGCCAATGCCGACGACCCGAACCTGAAATTCGACCTACAAGGCTTGGTGAATATGACCGAGGAGGTCAAGACATACGACGCCTCGCTCATGCTCAACCATGCCGACCTCCACGGTCTTGGCATCAATAAACGGGACGATATATCGCAACTTACGGCTATGGTGGGCTTGCATGCCGAGGGAGCTACGCTTGATGACCTTACGGCCGATATAAGTATTGCAAATGCCAACTATCTCTATCCCGAGGGAGAGCTCGCAACCGACCTTGTTACCGTCGAGATTAATGGTGGCGATGTGCGCAATGGTGGCGATAACCTCAAATATGTGGGTATCGAGTCGGAGTTCTTCGATGCGCAGTTCCAGAGTCGTATGCCCTATAAGGAGATGGGCGACTACCTCTTCAATTCGCTCAAAACATACGTCCCGCTGCTCTACGATAGCAGTGCGGTACCCCTTGTTGCCAAGAGTGAAACAAATGCCGGATACTCGGTATTGCAGTTTATGGCGGGCGAGAGGATAAATGACCTTCTGGCGCCCATCGTCGGGGGGCTGCTCATTGCTCCTCAAACGACGATGAGCATGATGTTTAACCCCTCGACGAATCTCATAGCGCTAAATGCTAAGTCCGAGGCGTTGGAGTACTCGGGAGTCATAATGGCAAATGCCGAGATTGACATCAACAACCGCAGCGACTCGCTCTCGATGTGGGTGAACTCGTCGGGCGTATATTTCGGTTCACGACTTGCCATGCCCAACTTCTCGGTGACGGGAGGTGCGCGCGAAAATAGAGTAACGCTCACCGCGGGCTTCAACGACCGCCAGAATAAGCAGTCGGGTATGCTCGGCATGAGTGCTAAGTTCAGACGTAACAGCGAGACTAATCGTCGCTCGGTCCACATCGATATCACGCCGTCGCACTTCACCACGGCCACGCAGCAATGGAAGCTCTCGTCGAAGGGTATCGACATCGACTCGTCGCGTATCAGCATCCGCGACCTGCGCGTTGCACGCCCTGAGCAGTACCTCGTGGTGGATGGTGTTGCCTCGCGCTCGCGCAACGATTCGATACGACTCACGCTATCGAACTTCGACCTTTCGCCGCTCTCGGCGATAACCTCACGCATAGGCTACAACGTTGAGGCGCGCTCGAATGGTTATGCCACCGTGAAGTCGGCACTCCACGGCCAGGAGATTGAAGCGCGCATAGACCTCGACTCTATACGCGTTAACCAGACGTCGGCACCGCCGCAGCGCATAACCTCGCAGTGGGATTTCGAGCAGAATCGTGCGAGGGTATTTATCTGCGATTGTAAGCTGGGGGATACCGTCATACGCGGATACTATCGTCCGCAGGGCAACCAGTACTATGCGCGTGCCAATCTCAAACGTATCAAGTTGGAGCTTATATCACCCTTCTTGAAGGGTATAGTCTCGGATATCGAGGGCTCGGCCGATGCCGAGGTAAGCATCGAAGGTAAGGGGCGCATGGCAAATCTTAATGGACATGCTCAACTCTCGAATTTAGGTGCTACGGTTGACTTTACAAAGGTGCGTTACTTGGCACCGACGGGTGAGCTGACCATCAAGGATAACCATATCTTCGCCCACGACATTGCCGTCATGGATAGGGATGGCAACAAGGGATACTACAACATGGACCTTAACCTCTCGCACCTCTCGAATGTGGAGTATGACATCTCGGTAGGTGCCGATAAGATGCTGGTTATGGATACCGAGGCAAAGGATAACGACCTCTTCTATGGCCATGTTTTCGCGTCGGGACTGTTGAGTATCGCGGGCGACAAGCGAGGCTTCAAGATGGATATCGAGGCCAAGAGCGAGGCCAACTCGGTCTTCTTCATGCCGCTGCTCGGCAAGGAGGATGCTGCCTATGCCGACTTTGTGAAGTTCAAGGAGGTGGAGGTCGAGAAGCCCGATACCTCGGCATTCCTCACGCGTCGAATGATGGCTTACGAACGTAAGAACCGTGCTGTGAATAATTTGGGTAGCGTCATGGATATTGACATGAGCTTCGACGTGCAGCCTAACACCGAGATACAGCTCGTCATCGACCCCACAGTGGGCGATATTATCAAGGGTCGAGGCCATGGACAACTCGACTTGCACTACGTGCCCAAGGCTAATATTTTGGAGATGCGTGGCGTATATACCATCACCGAGGGTAACTATCTCTTCACGTTGCAGAACATCTGGAACAAGAAATTTACCGTTGAGCCCGGCTCTACGGTAACGTGGGCGGGAGACCCTATGGGTGCGATACTCGATATCGATGCCGTATATAACGTTAAGGCGTCGCTCAAACCGCTGCTCGGCAACTCCATACAGGGTTACGGCATGTCGCGCGCCGTGCCTGTGGATTGCTACATAAAACTCACCGGAGAGCTTATGTCGCCTACGGTGAACTTCGATGTGCAGGTACCCAACGTAGCACCCGAGATACAGACCGTCATACAGTCGGCTCTGAACGACCAGCAGGCTATTGCTACGCAGATGTTCTGGCTCCTGGCTGCCAATACGTTTAGTGCCGAGGATACAGGTGCTATGGGTGCATCGCTCTCTGCTACCACAGGCTTCGAGCTACTCTCCAACCAGCTAAGCAACTGGCTCTCGGGTGATGACTACAACATCGTCTTGCGCTACCGACCACGTACCGAGCTCACAGGCGATGAGGTCGATTTGGGATTCTCGAAGAGCCTCTTCGACAACCGCCTGCTCTTGGAGGTTGAGGGAGGTTATCTGTCGGATGCCTCGGCGCAGGCAACCGAGAATGCCTCGAACTTCGTGGGTGAGGCCTTTGTAACATATCTTATCGACCCAGACGGCTCGTTCCGCTTCCGTGGCTTCACGCAGACCATAGACCGCTATGGTGAGAATCAGGGTATGCAGGAGACAGGTGTGGGTCTCTATTATAGCGAGAGCTTTAACACCTTTGCGGACCTTGGTCAGAGCCTCAAACGACGCTTCGTTAACCCCGAGCGTCAGGCCGAGCGTAAGAGGGCGCGCGCAGAGCGTAGGGAGCGCCGTGCACAGAGGCAGGCCATGCAGAGTAGTGTCTCTGCGACAGATGAGCGTGTGGATGCTGCGGAAGAGGATGTATCCTTCGTTGAGGATGCCGATATGCTTGATTAAAACTTCGACAGACTGTCAGAACGATGATAATGAATAAATATAGAATAAAAAACTAAAACTTAAACAACTATGATTAAACTACTTAATGTTGCCACAGCGACATCTGTGGAGGGTGCGGAGCTTATTCAGGCACAAATCGACTCATTGACTCTTGCGGAGCAGACCGCAGCAGATGCTGCCGCAGCTGCGCAGGGTGCGGCCAACGACCTCTCGATAGGTTTTTGGGATTTGTTCATGGGCGGTGGCTGGCTTATGTGGGTGCTTGTGGCCCTTGCCGGTCTGATGATTTTCATCTTCGTCGAGCGCTTCATCGCCATCCGCAAGGCTACCACTATCGACAACAACTTCATGAACCGCATCCGCGACTGCATCTCGGAGGGTAACATTGCAGCAGCTATCGACCTCTGCCGTCGTACCGACTCACCCGTGGCTCGCATGATTGAGAAGGGTATTGAGCGTATCGGTCGTCCCATGAGCGATATCCAGAGCGCCATCGAGAATGTCGCCAACGTTGAGGTTGCAAAACTTGAGACGGGTCTTCCTACGCTCGCCTCAATATCGGGTGGTGCCCCTATGATTGGTTTTCTGGGTACGGTAGTAGGTATGGTACAGGTGTTTATCGACATGTCGTCGGGTACGTCGGGTGGTATCGAGATTCAGCAGCTCTCGTCGGGTATGTACGTCGCTATGGTTACCACCGTAGGTGGCCTTATCGTGGGTATTCCTGCCTACTTCGGACACAACTACCTTGTGGCACGCATCGAGAAACTTATCTTCCGCATGGAGGCTACCACAATCGCTTTCATGGATATCCTGAACCAGCCCGTACAAAAATAATTGAGATACTATGGCTATTAAACGCAGTTCAAAGGTAAGCACCGAGTTCTCATCATCGTCGATGACCGACCTCGTCTTTCTCCTCTTGATATTCATGGTGCTGGCAACCACGATGATTAACCCCAATAATTCGGTTAAGCTCACGTTGCCCTCATCGTCGAGTACCGAGGGTGATCCCTCGACCATCTCGCTCTCGGTTGTTGCCGATATGCAGAGTGTGTCGGGCTACGCCTACACCATCAACAACGATGCGCCCTGCTATACGGTGTCGGAGGCTGCCGCGGCCCTCGAACTCAAATATGAGCCGTTCGCGAATGTGCCCGAGGAGGAGCGTCCTATCATCTCGTTGCGTTGCGACGAGAAGGTTACCGTGGATGCCTTGGTTGAGATTATAGACCTCACGCGAGATAAGAAGTATAAGATGGTGCTTGCAACCAAAGATAAGAAGTAATGGAGTATTACAATCCCATAGACCATACATCGAGGCGTTATGCTGCGGCAGCAACAGCTGTGGTGTTGGTGCTCTGCGGCGTGGTCTTGTGGCTTGGTCGGGTTGCTATACACCCTGTCGAGAAGCAGATACCTCCCTATGAGATTGTCTTCGAGACCCTGGCCGAGGAGGTGGAGGAGTCGGAGCGACAGTCGCCCACACCCTCGCAGGATGTGCGTCATGATGTGCGCCCCGCGCATATCGAGGAGGCACGCAGCGAGTCGAGTGTAGAGACCTCGGGTGAAGCCGAGAGGACGCAGACGGTAAATCCCAATGCGCTCTTCAAACCCACGGTGGGTAACAGTGCCGAGACGCTACCCGAGGGTAACCGCTTGGCTCCCGAGGGTGATGAAGAGAGTCATCGTGGCGTGGGTACAGGCTACAACTTGCAGGGCAGCGACCAGCTCGATGCCGGCTTGCGTGGACGTGGTCTTAGCGAGGCGTTGCCTATGCCTAAGGCCAACTTCCAGAGCGAGGGTACGGTGGTGGTAAGTGTCGTTATCGATGGCGAGGGTAGTGTCATCTCGGCAACGATACGACAGCAGGGTACCACGACCAACGACACGGAGTTGCGCGACAGAGCCCTTGCCGCCGCCCGAAAAGCCAAGTTCCGTCCGAGCGACAGACTATCGCAGGGAGGCACCATAACCTATGTATTTAGTTTGAAATAGTTTTTATCATGAGACGATTGCTTTGTATGTGTGTGGCACTTGGCGTGTTATGCTGTGCGCATGTAGCCTCTGCCGAGGAGCCTCGGGGAGCTGTTATAGAGTTTCGTACCAAGGTCATCGACCTCGGTACGCTTACGCAGGAAGACGACAGGCAGATGGTGCGTGTGCCCTTTACCAATGTGGGCGATGCCCCGCTTGTAGTCTTGGAGGTGCGCACATCGTGTAATTGTACTACGGTGCAGTACGAGTGCCGCAAGGTTATGCCCACGGAGCAGGGTGTGTTGAACGTTACCATGGACCCCTCGAAGGCACCTATGGGTAACTTCTATCGTGTCTTACAGGTTGTAACCAACGCCGCCCAGAGCCCCGCAAACATAACGCTCAAAGCAGTCATCGAGTAACATTTTGTGATATTATGAACGTAGCACGTCTGACATTTAACCCCATACAGGAGAATACCTACATCGTATGGGACGATACGAAGGAGTGTATCATCATTGATGCCGGAAACTTCTCGGCGCGTGAGGATGCCATGCTCACCGACTTTCTCAATAACCACGGTCTGCGCCCCACAATGGCCGTAAACACACATGGACACTTCGACCATGCCATGGGTGTAGCATACGTCAAGAATACATACAATGTCCCCTTTGCCTGCTCCACGAAGGATGCTTTCCTTACCGAGAAGGCTGTCGAGAGCGGCATGATGTTCGGTGTTAAGTGTGCCCCTGTGCCCGCTATCGACATCGATTTGGATGCGACGGAGACAATATCGTTTGGTAATACTGTGTTGCAGGTTATCAAGACCCCGGGACACACTCCGGGCCATGTAGCGCTCTACAATGCCGCGCAGAAGATTCTCTTTACGGGCGACACACTCTTCCGCGAGAGTATCGGTCGTACAGATTTGCCCGGTGGCGACTACTCGTGGATTATGCGCTCTATTTTGGAGCAGATACTCCCCTTGGGCGACGATACTACCATATATCCCGGCCATGGCGATAAGTCGAATCTCGGCCACGAGACACTCTACAACCCCTTCATCACGGAGGTACTCAACAACGAAATAAACTATAAAGGTTAGAGTATGCGTATCGATATTATCACCGTTGTACCGGAACTCTTGGCCTCGCCGCTGAACGAGTCTATCTTGAAGCGTGCGCAGGAGTCGGGACATGCCGAGATATATGTGCATAACCTAAGAGACTACACCGACGATAAACGCCGCACGGTTGATGACTACCCCTTTGGTGGTGAGGCGGGTATGGTCATGAAGATAGAGCCCGTGTTTCGCTGCATCGAGAAGTTGAAGTCGGAGCGCGACTACGACGAGATTATCTTCACCTCACCCGATGGTGTGCGCTACGACCAACACGAGGCAAACAGACTCTCGTTGATGCGAAATATTATCATCCTCTGTGGCCACTACAAGGGTATAGATTATCGCATCCGCGAGCACCTCATCACCCGCGAGATATCCATAGGCGACTATGTGCTCACGGGGGGCGAGCTTGCTGCGTGCGTCATTGCCGACTCGGTTGTACGCATCATCCCGGGGGCCATTGGCGATGAAGCCTCGGCACTTACAGACTGCTTTCAGGATAACCTGTTGGCACCGCCCGTATATACGCGCCCTGCGGAGTTCAACGGCTGGAAGGTCCCCGATGTATTGCTTTCAGGCAACTTTGCCGAGATTGAGAAGTGGCAGGATGAGCAGGCGTGGGAGCGCACAAAGAGTCTGCGCCCCGACCTCTTACCCAAATAGAGGCTGCATACAATCCGAAGAGTCTGTTCGCACACGTCGCGAGCAGGCTCTTCGGATTGTATGGGACTCACTTATTTAATGTCGAAGTTCAGCAACACCTTATCGCCTATGACTAAGCGGTAGTTGTCGCCGGCTTTAACTTTAATTTTCGCGGGTGAGCCCAGGAATATCAGGTCGCCTATGCGTAGTGTCATAGCCTCCGAGAGGTAGCTTACGACGCTATCGGCCGCGAAGCGCATATCCGCAAAATTTATGCGTGCGCTCTCCTGGCCGTTAACGTAGAATATGGCACCCTGTAATGCGGCATCGCGAGACAGTGTGTCGAGCGATAGTGCCGACGAGTGGTCGAAGCCTACCGCCTCATCCCAGGGCATGCCCTCACGACGTAATGCGCCGAGGCGCTCCTCGGCAGTAAATACCACACCGCCCATTATGGTATCGTAGCAGCGTGTGGCAAAACGCTCACTCACGCACTTCGCTAGGCGCGATATGCGTAGGACTATCTGAGGCTCGGCGACGATAACGCCCAGCCTATCGGGGATGTAGAAGGCATCGTTGTTGCGCAAAAGTGCCGTGTCAGCTTTCAGGTAGAAGCGTGGAGCTTCGCCCTCGCGGGTGTAGTTGTTTATGATGTTTATAAGTTTCATTATCGATGTTTTAGAGATTTTACCATATCCTCGGCAAAACGTTGCGAGGCACCCGCGCCGCCCATCAAGCAGCGCAACTCATCGAAATCTTTGAGCATGCGTTCTCTCGCTGAGCCTCCCGTGAGTATCGAGCCGAGCTCGTTGCGAGCCTCTGCGATATCGAACTTCGAGCGCACTATCTCCCTCACCGCCTCACGTCCGAGGTTGAGGTTTACGAGCGATATGTAGGGCACCTTCAATACGTAGGGACGTAGCTTCTCGTATAGCCATACGGTATGATATAACACTACCTCGGGTGTGCCGATGAGTGCTGTTTCGAGCGTTGCTGTGCCCGATGTTACAACAGCGGCATCGGCCACTGATAGTAGCTCGTAGGTCTTGTTGCAGACAAACGTAATATTGCTGTCTTTGAGATACTTGTCGTAGTATTCGCGTTCAATCCACTCGACACCCGCCAACACGAAGTTATGCGATGGAAATTCGCGTGCGAGAGCCGCCATATTGGGCAGGTTGTCGCGTATCTCGGAGCGTCGTGAGCCGGCAAGTAGTGCTACGATAGGTCTGTTATCGAGACCATTAGCCTCGGCAAATGCCCTCTTGTCGCTCCATGAGGTGCGTTGCTGTTCGATGGCATCGAGGAGTGGGTTGCCGTGGAAATAGGGCTCAATATTCCACTTTGGGAAGTAGCTCTGCTCGAAGGGAAAGATGCAGTACAGCCTATCTACATACTTGCGAATACTCTTTGCTCGGTATTCGCGCCATGCCCACACCTTGGGTGCTATGTAGTAATAGACGCGCAGGCCGGCCTTGTGT
>JAZULJ010000027.1:0-38632 GCA_045603045.1 Alistipes sp. | reverse complement strand
AGGTTTGTGGGGATTTTCCACTTTCCACTTTCCACTTTCCACTTTCCTCTTTGCTCTGTACTCTGTACTCTGTACTCTGTACTCTGTACTCTGTACTCTGTACTCTGTACTCTGTACTCTGTACTCTGTTCTCTGCACTCTCCCCGCTGCCCACGCCCTATTTATCTCGCGCGCACGCGCATAATTTTTTTATAAATAGTGCGTCATCCCGAAAAAAATTGTTACCTTTACACCAAATTGTATATATAGCGTAACAGACAATGAGTTGCAATAAAAATCATAACCCCGAAATCGGTCGCGGATGTTGCTTCTGCGACTGTGGCGATGAGCTGGAAGCGAGGGCTTCGGAGGGTTGCTACAAACTGCACGAAACAAACTGGCTGGAAGAATATCCCGACAACATCCCGACGGATATCTTCGAGGTGCGTTTCAAGAATACACGCCGTTCTTACTATCAGAATGTCAATGGCCTCGACCTCAAACGCGGTGATATCGTCGCTGTGGAGGCGTCGCCCGGCCATGACATAGGCATCATATCGCTCACAGGCGACATGGTGGCAAAGCAGATGCGTCGCGTGGGCTTTAACCCCCACAATGGCGAGTTCAAGAAGATATATCGCAAGGCACGTCCCTACGACATCGAACGATGGCAGGAGGCCATAGCTCTCGAACACGAGACGATGATAGCCTCGCGTCAGATTGCTGCCGACATGGGTCTCAATATGAAGATTGGGGATGTTGAGTATCAAGGAGATAAGATTAAGGCTATATTCTACTACATTGCCGACGAGCGTGTTGATTTCCGTGAGCTTATCAAGGTCTTTGCCGACCGTTTTCGCATACGTATCGAGATGAAGCAGATTGGTGCGCGTCAGGAGGCAGGACGTATAGGCGGCATCGGTGCATGTGGACGAGAACTCTGTTGTGCGTCGTGGATGTCGAGCTTTTCGAGTGTAACAACAAACGCTGCGCGCGTGCAGGAGATATCGCTCAACCCCCAGAAGTTGGCGGGACAGTGCTCGAAGTTAAAGTGCTGCCTTATGTACGAGTATGATGTATATGCTGATGCTCGTCGCACCATACCTCGTCTTCGCGAGCCGTTGCAAACGCTCGATGGAGAGTACTTCCTCGTGAAGATAGACCCCTTGGCGCAGACTATGACATTCTCGACAAGCAAGAACGCCATGGCCAACCTCACCACGCTCCATATATCGCGTGTGAAGGAGATTATGGCCCTCAATCGCGCAGGTCAAAAGGTAGATAAGCTCGAAGGCGAGAGCTCGGAGCCTACCGTCGTGGAGCCCTCATATCGCCATGAGGAGGATAGCATCACACGCTTCGATAAGCAGAAGCGTAGCAAGCGCAACAAGCGTCGTGGCGGTAACCAGAGTAGCGCAGAGGGCGACGTGAACGCGGCCGAAGTAAAGGAGGCGCAGGAGTCTAAGTCGAAGCGCGAGCCCAAGCAGCACGGAGCCGAGAGGGTACAGGGTGATGTCGATGCTGGCGTCAACGCACCACAGGGCGAGGGTCGCGAGGATCGCGATGGTCGCGATGGCAACCACCGTCGTGGTAACTTTGACCGTCGTCGTGGCCACAACCGCAACCGTCGCAGCAATGGCAATGGTGGCAATCAGCAGGGTGACAACGCGCCGAAGGGCGAAAATAAGGAGTAGGAAGATGCGCAGCGTGGTAAATGGCTTCGTGGTGGCAATCATCGCCGCCATCATGGTTGCATGTGGTAATACAGGGCGCACCGTGGTTGTTGAGGATATCGAGAGTAGGGTATGGAGTGAGCCCCGGGACTTCTTCTACGACAATAGCGACACCCTTGCCCTGCGCGACATATCTATTGTCGTGCGCTATGAGGGCAGCCGTGTTGCCGACTCGGTGGCGATGGATATTCTCACCATCTCGCCCGACTCGTTGGTCTATGAGGAGCCCTTCACGCTCCACATACCGCGCCTTGCGGATATGCGCCCCGATGAGCATACCTTCATCTATCGTCGCAATGTGTTGTTGGCGCGCCCGGGACGCTACCTCTTTCGTCTCACGCCCCACGCCCCTGCCGAGGGTATAGCCTCGATGGGTATCGTGGTGGGCGGCAATGCACAAACGGATAACTAATACCCACATCGAGCATGGGAAAAGATAAGCTACGTAAGTTTGCCGAGAACCTGACATTCACGTGTCTCGTGCAGCCCGAATTTGATGATATTTTCCGCAAGGACCACCCGTTGAAGGGTAATTGGCATAAAGAGTTTTTCCACAACGACAACCCCATAGTTCTCGAACTCGGCTGTGGCCGTGGCGAATATACTGTGGCCTTGGCGGAGCGTAATCCCGATAAGAACTATATCGGTATCGACATCAAGGGTGCGCGTATGTGGCGTGGTGCCAAGACTGCCACGGAGCGTGGCATGAGCAACGTGGGCTTCATACGCACACGCATAGAGTTCATACGCTCGTTCTTTGCCGAGGGCGAGGTGTCGGAGATATGGATAACCTTCCCCGACCCGCAACTCAAAAGCCGACGTGCGAAGAAGCGTCTCACATCACCGCTCTTCCTCGCGGACTATAAGCGCTTCCTCACGGAGGATGGTGTTATCAACCTCAAAACCGACTCAAAGCACCTCTATAACTATACGGCGGCGGTCATCGAGCGTCTCGGCCTCGATGTCGAGGTGCAGAACGACGACATCTACGGCTCGGGATATGCCGATGAGGTGTTGTCGGTGAAGACCGCCTACGAGACGAAGTTTGTGGCAATGGGTCTGCCCATCACCTACACGCGCTTCCGTCTTGGCGACTGCCGGGCGTTCGACTACTTTGAGTGGGAGGGCGACGACGTATTGGAGAAGGATGCCGAGGAGAATAGAACAAAGGCCTTCTAAGAGGCTGTGTAATAGGATATTTCCGTCCGATAATAGTAACCGCTATGGGAAAGAGAAGAAAAGATTTACCCTTCATCGAGGGTTTGCATATAACCACGCTTGCTGCCGAGGGTAAGGCTATGGGCAAGGTGGATAACCAGGTTGTCTTTGTGCCTATGACCGTGCCTGGCGATGTTGTCGATGTGCAGGTGCGCAAGCATCATCGTCGTTATATGGAGGCTGTCGTGGTGCGCTATGTCGAGCGTTCGCCGTTGCGCACCGAGCCCTTTTGTGAGCATTTCGGCGTGTGCGGCGGCTGCAAATGGCAGAACCTGCCCTACGAGGAGCAGCTCAAACAGAAGACAAAACAGGTTGAGGACCAGCTGGTGCGTATCGGCCACCTCGCCATTCCCGAGGTGCGCCCCTGTCTCGGCTCGGCGCGCACACGCGAGTACCGCAACAAACTCGAATTCACCTTTGCCGACCGTCGTTGGCTCACCTACGAGGAGATAGCCTCGGGTGGCGATATCGAGCCTGTTCCCGCCGTAGGCTTCCATATTCCCGGATGCTTCGATAAGGTGCTCGACATCAACCGTTGCCATCTACAAGACGACATCTCAAACCGCATACGTCTCGCCACAAAGACTTTCTGCATCGAGCGAGGCTACTCGTTCCACAATGCACGCGCGCATGAGGGTTTGATGCGCACTATGGTTGTGCGCACCGCCTCGACAGGCGAGATTATGGTCATCATTGTATTCAACGAGAATGACACCGCGCGTATCGATGCCCTCATGGGTCATCTCCGCGATATGTTCCCCGAGATAACGTCGCTTATATACATGATTAACGACAAGTGGAATGATTCGCTTGGCGACCGTGAGCCGATATGCTTTGCGGGCAAGGACCACATCATCGAGCAGATGGAGGGTCTCCAATTTAAGGTGGGGCCCAAGTCGTTCTATCAGACCAACTCGGAGCAGGCATACGAGCTCTACAAGGTAACTCGCGACTTCGCGGAGCTGAAGGAGAGCGACGTGCTGTACGACCTATATACGGGTACGGGTACCATCGCTAACTTCTGCGCACGTCGCGCCAAGAGGGTAGTGGGCGTAGAGTATGTCCCCGAGGCTATCGAAGATGCCAAGATAAACTCTATGATAAATGGTATTGAGAATACCACCTTCTATGCCGGCGACATGAAGGATGTGCTTAGTGATGAGTTTGTTGAGCGCAACGGTCGCCCCGATGTCATCATTCTCGACCCACCACGTGCAGGTGTCGATGAGCGTGTGTTGGAGGTCATCAAGCGTGCTGCCCCCGAGCGTATGGTATATGTCAGCTGCAACCCCTCGACGCAGGCTCGCGACTTAGCGTTGCTCAGCGACATGTATGAGATATTGGCGGTTCAGCCTGTCGATATGTTCCCACATACGCATCATGTGGAGAATGTGGTTAAGCTTCGAAAACTATAATTTAGCGTGATGGGGTCATCCTCGGCCTCTCAATCATCAGCCCGAATGAGCAGTACGACAGGTACAGCACGTTCGGGCTGATTTCATGTCGAGACCGAGCCTAACTCCTTATGACGCTAAATTGTATGGCGTATGTGATAACGATTTAGTTGCTCAATTACGATAGCGAGCAGTATTGAGCATACTTACCCATCACCTCCTTGACATAGCCCAGCGTCTGACCACTGCCGGTAAACTTACCGCACTGCACTACATCAAGTTCATAGTAGGCGGGGTCGGCCTTCTTCACGAGGTACATGCTGACCACATCCCACGAATTGGGATTAGCACCCTCGGCACGCGCAAGGCGGCGCGCATCGAGTACATGGCCTATGCCTGCATTGTAGCTTGCAAGGATGATGCTCAGCCTATCACGTTCGGGTGTCGATGCCGGAATACGCAACATCGTGTCGAGCTCCGAGAGCAACATGCCCGCAAGACGGATGTTTGTCTCGGTATCGTTGAGCTCCTCAACGGGGATATTGAAGTGTCGGGCTACAACAGGACGTATCTGCATAATGCCTGTTGCCCCCTGGCTCGACACCAAGTCTTCAATAAAGCGCGACTCGCTATATGCTATAGCGCTCATTAGTCGCCAGTCAAATCCCTCCTCGGCACCTACCTTACGCATAAGAGGGTCGAAACGAGAGATGGTGCACTTCTGTTCTACCGTCGCGGCTGTCATAGTGCTCTCTTCGGGCTGAGGTTCCTCGGCAGCATGCTCCTCGGTCTGCTCGGCAGCAACTATGGCCGCCGACATCTGAGGCTTGGCTCCTTCGCCTCCGATAAGTGATTCGTAGGCCACAACAGCGGCGACCGCGAGAATCACGAACATTGTTCTTCTAATCATGTTTAGTTAGTTTGTGGGCTGCTTACACCGGGCAAAATATATCCTTAGTCGTAGAACGACCACGAGATACCAAACTTGAACATACGGGGATTGAGCGGGTAGTGAGCAACCTGGAAGTACTCGCCATTACCAAACAAATCCTGGTTCAAGTGTTGTAGTTTCAGCAATATACGCATGCGCTTCCACTTGGCCGACACAAAGACATCGAGGTAGGGATAGTTACCTATCTTCACCTCGCGCTGGTTGTAGAAGGCCGAGAGTGCAGGGTTATAACTCGGAGCGTAGTATGCCGTATTGAAACGGCCGTCGAAGCCCACCTGCACACGTAGCACGTCGCGCACAACCCAGAACTCGTAGTAGTACGAGAGGAAGGCGCTCAACGTAGGTACGGGAAGCACACTCTCATTGGATGTAATTTGCACCAATGCCCTGTGATCGAGATGGAATCCGCCTATGCGGAAGTCCTTGCGCGCATACAAACTCGTGAGGCTCACCGTGCCCGAATGTTGGGCTACACGGCTATCGGGGCCATAGTATATCATATCGCCCATGATACCCTGCCATGCACCGACCTCCAATGCTATATCGGGGACGGAAAAGTTAACCTCGAAGCGAGTTTCAGACTCCTTGTCAAAGGAGTTAAACCACGCATAGTGGTTTGAGAATAGATTCTGGTGCCAGTAGCCTGGCGAGCGGAGCTCCTGGCGGAAGCGGCCGCTTAGAATCAGGGGGTGTTCGCGGATATAGGCTCTAAGGGTGATATTGGCACCCAAAGAGAGGTCTCCGCCACGATATCCCGACGGGTAGTACTTGGCATCAGCACCCCAATCGACATATCGTTTAATCTTACCGCTCACCGCGCCATATACATACCACGATGTGCGTTTATCCTTGGTTACCTTACCTGTGGCGTAGTCCGACAAACGTAGGTAAGAGTATGTGTGCAGGTCGAGACCTACACCACCATCTATGGTGCCGACAACGCCGTTTCTATCCCATGGCTGCGCCTGAATGAAGAGCCTATTCGAGAGCAGGCGCTCAGAGATAGAGTCGCGAGTGGTCTCGGGCGAGATAAACCAGTCGGTATAGTATTCGTGCGTGGTTGGTGAGTAGCTGCCATCGTTGTTATATTGGCCACGCTCATTGGTATATGTTCCTCGCTGGTCGGTATATACCTTCGACCATGTGTTATACTCCAACTGGTGGCCTATATGTATGGCCGAGAGGTCGGCGAGCGAGAAGTCATACTCCGTAACACGCTGCAGCGGTATGGCTATTGACTGCTTGATGAAGAAGCCATTGTTGCGGTATGTATTTTCGGCCTTCGACGAGGCGAGGCGCATGGGCACACCCGAGGGCATCTCGAACGTGGTATCGGCAATAGCCCACTCGCCTACCACACCACCATTCTCGCGTGCCGTAATCTTGTTGTGCATGTAGGCAGCATGTACCGAGTAGCGCTTGCCGGTATGAGCAAAGGCCACAGATAGCGCATGATTCTTGGTGCGCTGCCAATCATAGAGACCCATCGTACCTCGCGATTTGTAGTTGACGTTTGCCGAGGTCGAGGGGTTAATATTCTGCGAGTGGACAATCTCGAAGTGCTCCTCGCGGTAGCGTTTCTGTCCCGATTCAAGATACATGAGGTTGGTAAACGGCTTCTTGCCGTTGTAGAAGGGTACGTTGTCGAGACGCGTGGTGTAGGCGTCGTAGCTGCGCGCGAAGGTGAAGTCGCGGTCCTGGCGGCGGTCAAACCAGTTGACGGCCTGCGACGACTGTCCAAGGCCTCCAAGAGCCATGTCGCCGACACCCTTGCGGTAGAAGACGTAGTCTATGCGCCAGTCGGCAAGCACCGTGTCGAGAGGCTGGATATCCACGCGGTTGTAGTCGCGGTCGATGCTCCACTTCCAGTTGTTCAGCGCTCGTACCGTATCCGAGAAGTAGTACGATTCGAGGGGCTTACGCTCACGCTTCTTGCGCTCGGTGCTGTCGGCAGCCTCGCCCTCCATGCCCTCTTCGCCCTCCATGCCGGTCGTATTGTTGCCATACATGTCGCTACCAAAGCCCTGGTTACCACCCATGCCACCCCCCAGTTGTCTATCTCGCTGGGCACGTGCCAACGCAGCGGCATCAATCTGTGCATACGACACCTCGGGTAGCATTACTGCCACCACGAAGCATAGCACCGAGAGTATCCACCACGTCTTTCGCATAGGTTGTATCTTCATTTAGGCCTCTACCTCACTACGCGATAAGAGCCAACGCAGTGTAGAGACGACAATATATAGAACGATAATTGATAGTACAGCGTATGTGGGCAGCAAAATAATGATTGCCAAGGCTACTATGAGGAAGCCGTAGCGCAGTTCGTTACCTCGCCATCCGAAGCCCTTGAATTTAAGGGCGAACATGCGGATAGGGCTGATAAGAAGCAACGACGTAGCAACTGCAATAATGAGTATGTGCTCCTGATATAGTGCCACCTCGCCATGCTCGGCAAGAACGGCCAATGAGGTGAGCATTAGTGAGTTGGCGGGCGTAGGCAGACCCGAGAACTCTGTCGCCTGCGTGGTGTCGATATTGAATTTCGCAAGGCGCAATGCCGAGAATGCCGCGATGATGAGTGTCGCATAGCGTAGAGGCTCCATGATATCGGCCGGGAGGCCGTAGTATGACGACGAGCCGATGTACATGTCGTACATCACCACTGCGGGTGCCAAGCCAAATGATATGTCGTCGGCAAGCGAGTCGAGCTGCACGCCGAGGGGCGACTGCTGGTGGAGCAGGCGCGCGGCAAAGCCATCGAAAAAGTCGCACACGGCGGCTGCTACGATACACCAGAAGGCGGTCTCGTAGGCGTGATACTGCAACGTAAAGATGATGGCCGTAGCACCGGCACAAAGGTTGGCCAGCGTGAGTATATTGGGCAGTGTGAATAGTCTAATTTTCATTTTGCAACAAGTGTTTTGATGGGCAATTTTGGCAAAAGTTTTGCTCAAAACGAGCCCAAATATTTTGCAAAGATACAAAAAAATTTTATCTTTGCGTAAATTTGTAAAATTTAAGCTACGAAAAGCACCATGAATAATAACCGATATTGTGTCATTATGGCGGGTGGCATAGGCTCGAGATTTTGGCCAAAAAGCAGACAGTCGTGTCCGAAGCAATTTTTGGATATCCTCGGCACGGGGCGTTCGTTTATTCGTCATACATACGAGCGTTTTGCCAAAATTATCCCAAATGAGAACTTCCTTGTTGTAACCAATCGACGCTATAAGGCGCAGGTTTTGGAGTATATCCCCGAACTCCACGAGAGCCAGATATTGTGCGAGCCCATAGGTCGTAACACGGCGCCATGTATCGCCTATGCAGCATACACGCTCCGCAAGCGCGACCCCGATGCAGAGATGATAGTATCGCCCTCTGACCACCTGATACTCAACGAGGAGGAGTTCTTGAATGTTGCGAACAACTGCCTCGATTTCATCGCCAACAACGAGGCGTTAATGACCATCGGTATCAACCCCAGTCGTCCCGAAACAGGCTACGGATACATACAGCGTTCGAACAAGAAGAGCATCAGCAAGGTTAAGTGTTTCACCGAGAAACCGAACCTCGAATTGGCACAGACATTTTTGGAGTGTGGCGAATTTTTGTGGAACTCGGGAATTTTCATTTGGAAGGTGCGCGACATTATAGCCGCCTTCGAACAGCATCTTCCCGAACATAGTGCCCTCTTTGCATCTGTCGAGGAGGCATTAGGCACGAAACACGAAGCTGAGGCCATTGAGCGCGTATTCTCGCAGTGCCGCCCCATATCCATCGACTATGGTGTCATGGAGAAGGCCGAAAACGTATATGTGCACAGCGGCGACTTTGGTTGGAGCGACGTTGGTACGTGGGGTTCGGTATATCAGCAATCGCGCAAGGATAGATATGCCAACGCATTGAGCAACAGTGTCATAAAGATATACGATACGCGCAACTCGCTAATCTCAATCCCCGAGGGTAAGGTTGCTGTGGTGAGCGGATTAAAGGACTACATCGTCGTCGATACGGATGATGTGCTTATGATATGCCCGAAGCGCGAGGAGCAGAACATCAAGAGTTTTATCGAGGATGTGAAGTATTCGACGGGCGATAAGCATATTTAACGTTCGAGCGAAATATTTTGAATATGGGCGGCGTTCTCTTTGGGGAGTGCCGCCTTTGGCGTTAATATTGAGAGTGGGGTGGGACGATGGAGTAGTGGGGCGGTGCGAAGGTGGAGCCCATGAGATAATTTTGTAGTCGGGGCTAATAGTGTGCCCCGTAAAAAGAAAAGTTATCAACAATTTATCACACGACGATTATTTCTTTGAAATAAATACATATCTTTGTAGTGCTGAAACAAGATAATTATGAGTAAAAAGGATAAAGAATTGGACGAGATGGGCTTAGTGCCCGAACTTTTTGACGGCAAGCACCAGGTGATACCCATTATCTCGGGTGGCGATGACACCATAGAGCAGGTGCAGATACCTGAGGTGCTCCCCATCCTTACGCTGCGTAGCTCGGTGATATTCCCGGGCTCGGTAACGCCTATCACCGTGGGTCGCGCAAAGTCGATAGCCCTGGTACGCGCGGTGGAGGCAGGTGATAGTCTGCTTGGTGCTGTATTGCAGGTAGATAGCGAGATTGAAGACCCTCAACCCGACGATATGCACAAGGTGGGTACCTCGGCACGTATCCTCAAAATATTGGAGATGCCCAACGGCAACCTCACAGTGATACTTGCAGGCTTGGAGAAGATTGAGGTTAAGGAATATATCACTACACAACCCTACTTCAAGGCTACGGTAACGCCCATACAGGATACCACGCCCGACACCAAGAATGTGGAGTTTATGGCCCTTGTGGACTCTATTCGCGAGGTGGCACTCAGCATCATCAATATATCGCCCTCGATGCCTAAGGAGGCGGCATTTGCCATCAAGAACCTCGATTCGAGCCGCGCGATAGTAAATTTCATCTGCTCGAACATGGACCTCTCGGACGATGACCGTCAGCAACTCCTTGAAGCTCCCGGTCTCATGGCACGCTCGCGTCGTTTGTTGGAGATACTCGTGCGTGAGCAACAGCTCGCAGAGCTCAAAAACGACATACAGAGCAAGGTGAAGCAGGAGATTGACAAGCAGCAGCGCGACTACTACTTGCAGCAGCAGATGCATGTCATACAGGAGGAGTTGGGCGATAGCATGGATGCCGACATCAGCCGCATGCGCGAGGCGGCGAAGAAGAAAAAGTGGAACAAGGCAACGGCGGAGCAGTTCGATAAGGAGCTGGCGCGCTTGGAGCGTCTCAACCCCTCGGTGGCAGAGTACTCGGTGCAGATGAACTACCTGCAACTAATGCTCGACCTGCCGTGGGACGAGATTACCGAGGACCGCCTCGACCTCAATGCTGTGCGTGAGCAGCTCGACAAGGACCACTTCGGCTTGGAGGAGGTCAAGGAGCGACTTTTGGAGCACCTCGCAGTAATAAAGCTCAAAGGCGACCTCAAATCCCCCATTCTATGTCTCTATGGCCCTCCGGGAGTGGGTAAGACATCGTTGGGTAAATCGGTAGCTGAGGCTATGGGACGTAAGTTCGGTCGCATATCGCTTGGTGGTTTGCACGACGAGTCGGAGATACGTGGCCACCGCCGCACATACATAGGTGCTATGCCCGGTCGTATCATCGAGACGATAAAGCGTTGCGGAACGTCGAACCCCGTGATAATCCTCGACGAGATTGACAAGGTGTCGAAGTCGAACCATGGCGACCCATCGAGTGCGCTTTTGGAGGTGCTCGACCCCGAGCAGAACACCACCTTCCACGACAACTACCTCGACACGGAGTATGACCTCTCGAAGGTGCTCTTCATAGCTACGGCGAACAACATCGCCAACATCTCGGCAGCCCTGCGCGACCGTATGGAGATGATTAATATCCCCGGTTACATCCTCGAAGATAAGGTGCACATTGCACAGAACCACCTCGTGCGTAAGCAGCGCGAGGCACACGGCATCGCCGAGGATAAGCTCACGCTGACGGACGAGGCCATAGTCCGCATCATTGAGGACCACACTCGCGAGTCGGGCGTGCGCAGCCTCGATAAGAACATAGCGAAGATTGCACGTAACCGCGCTAAGGCGATAGCCTTCGAGGAGGATTACAGCGCTCGCTTGGAGGCTGCGGACTTGGAGAAGATTCTCGGCAAGCCCAAATTCAAGAATGACCGCTACGACATTGCCGGCATGCGCGGCGTCGTAACGGGTCTCGCATGGACGGAGGTGGGCGGCGACATCCTCTACATAGAGTCGATACTTACCCCCGGCAAGGGCAAGCTAAACCTCACGGGTAATCTCGGCGATGTGATGAAGGAGTCGGCAACGATAGCCTACGAGTGGGTGATGGCGCACCACGAGGAGCTCGGCATAGACCGCAAGCTCTTCGAGGAGCATGACCTCAACATACACGTCCCTGAGGGGGCCATTCCCAAGGATGGCCCGTCGGCGGGTATCACGATGGTAACGTCTATTGCCTCGACATACACACGTCGCGAGGTTAAGGAGCGTATTGCCATGACGGGCGAGACGACACTGCGTGGTCGTGTTACGGCCGTGGGTGGCATTAAGGAGAAGATACTCGCCGCAAAGCGTGCGGGTATCACCGAACTGATACTCTCGGACGAGAACCGCAAGGATATTGAGGAGATAAAGGCTGAGTATGTCGAGGGCCTTACATTCCACTATGTAACGACAAACGACGAGGTGTTGGCTCTTGCGCTGAAATAGGTGCGAGGCCAAGCCTCTAAGTATAACCCAAAAACCCAAAGAGCATGAAATCTCTTGCTATCATCCCTGCGCGCTATGCCTCGACGCGCTTTCCGGCAAAGCCCTTAGCAACGCTTGGCGGCAAACTCATCATTCAGCGCGTATATGAGCAGGTTAAGCGTGCCGTAGAGGATGTTGTGGTGGCCACAGATGACGACCGCATCATGGCTGCCGTGGAGACCTTTGGTGGCCGTGCGGTAATGACATCTACGGAGCATCGTAGTGGCACAGACCGCTGCTACGAGGCACTGCAAAAGGTGGGTGGCGACTACGACATCGTCATCAACGTACAGGGCGACGAGCCCTTCATACAGCCCGAGCAGATACGCTCACTTGTGGCCTGCTTCGAGGATGAGGCAACAGACATAGCAACACTCGTGAAACCCTTCACCGAGGAGGATGGCATCGAGGCCTTGGAGAACCCTAACTCGCCAAAGGTGGTCATAAGCCGCGATATGAAGGCTATCTACTTCTCGCGCTCGGTGATACCCTACGTACGCGAGGTGGAACGAACGGAGTGGCTTGCGAAGCACACCTTCTATAAGCATATAGGCATGTATGCCTTCCGCGCCAAGACCCTCGGCGAGATTACAGCCCTCGCGCAGTCCTCATTGGAGCTTAGCGAAAAGCTCGAACAGCTACGCTGGTTGGAGAATGGCTACCGTATAGGTGTTGGCATAACAAACATCGAGACCATAGGCATCGACACCCCCGAAGACCTGCGTCGCGCCGAGATATTCCTCTCAACACGTGGTGAGGAGTAGATGGAGGTAAAAGAGCAGAAGTGCAGATGTGTGGAAGAGAAGGAGAGCCAAAAGTGGAGCAGGATGCACGATAGTAAAGAGATACGCAACAACCTACAACAACTAAACTAATCAGCCTATAAATATGAACCTTCCAAAGATTATCGCAGGACCATGTGTCATCGAGTCGCAGGAGCTGCTCGACACTGTTGCCCGCCGCATAGTGGAGATTAACAACGCGCTCGGCACCGACATTATCTTCAAAGCGTCGTTCGACAAGGCAAACCGCACATCGCTAACGTCATACCGAGGCGTGGGTCTCGACAAAGGCTTGGAGATGCTTGCCGAGATACGCTCGAAGTACGGACTTAGGATACTCACCGATATACACGAGGCATGGCAGGCACGCCCCGTGGGTGAGGTGGTGGACGTATTGCAGATTCCCGCGTTTCTCTGCCGCCAGACCGACCTCCTCGTGGAGGCCTCAAAGACAGGCAAGGTGGTAAACGTGAAGAAGGCGCAGTTCCTCTCGGGCGAAGATATGCGCTACCCCTACGAAAAGGCTATGCAGAGCGGTGCCAAAGAGGTATGGCTTACGGAGCGTGGTAACATGTATGGCTACAACAATCTTGTTGTTGACTTCCGCAATATCTCAGATATGCGTCGCATCGCCGATACCGTAGTCATGGACTGCACACACTCGGTGCAGCGTCCCGGTGCTGCGGGAGGCAAGACCGGAGGTAACCGCGAGTTCGTGCCGGCAATGGCCCTCGCAGCCAAGGCCTTTGGTGCCAACGGATACTTCTTTGAGGTACATCCCACACCCGACACGGCACTGAGCGATGGCCCCAACATGCTCTACCTAAACGAGCTGGAAAATGTAGTTAAATCACTTCTATAAACCATACGATGATGACAACCTATCAGGAGGAGTTACTCAACATCGGTCGCAAGACCGTACACACCGAGGCCGAGGCGCTGACCACCATGGAGCAGTCGCTGGGTGAAGAGTTTGTACGTGCCGTGGAGATTATCCTCGGCTGTCGTGGCAAGCTCATAGTTACTGGCATGGGTAAGTCGGGACACATAGCGTGTAAGATTGCTGCAACATTGGCAAGCACGGGCACGCCAAGCTTCTTCCTGCACCCCGCAGAGGCCTTTCATGGCGACCTCGGCATGATATCGAAAGAGGATGTTATCCTTGCACTATCGTTCTCGGGCGAGACCGACGAGATACTCAAAATAGTCCCCTTCGTGCACGAGAACGGCAATAAACTGATAGCCATGACCGGCAAGCCTCAGTCGTCGTTGGCACGCAATGCCGATGTGCACCTCGACATCATGGTACGCGAGGAGGCATGTATCCTCAAACTCGCCCCCACATCATCGACAACGGCACAGCTCGCCATGGGTGATGCCCTGGCTACGACGCTGATGCATGCACGCAGTTTTACGGCGATGGACTTCGCACGTCTGCACCCCGGAGGCAGCCTCGGACGCCGTCTGCTAATGACTGTGGGTCATGTCATGCGCAAGGAGGCGTTGCCTGTGGTTGCTGCCGACTGCTCGGCAACGGAGATGATACACCGCATAAGCAAGGGTGGCCTGGGTCTTATCGTCATCGTCGAGGATGGCCGCATCGAGGGTATCGTAACCGATGGCGACGTGCGCCGTGCGATGGAGAAGTATCGTGCCGAGTTCTTCAACATACACGCCATAGATATCGCCACACGCAACCCCAAGAGCATACGTGCCTCGCAGAAGCTCATCGAGGCCGAGAAGTGTATGACCGAGTATAAGATTAACTCGCTGCTCGTAACCTCGGAGGAGGGCTGCTTGGAGGGTGTTATCCAGCTATACGACATCAAGTTATAGGACCAATATGCCACTACGAGGATGACGCTGAGGGAGTATATCGCACGCTTGGAGGCCCGTGGTGAGTTGTGTCGCATCACGACGCCCGTTACCACGCGCTTCGAGATTACGGAGATTACCGACCGTGTATCGAAGATGGAGGGTGGTGGCAAGGCTCTGCTGTTCGAGAATACGGGAACGGAGTACCCCGTGCTTATGAACATGATGGGCTCGGATAGGCGTATGGCCATGGCTCTTGGCGTTGATGAGCTCGAAGATATATCGCGCCGCATAGATGCCTTGCTCAAAGAGGTGATGTCGCCCAAGAACGGTCTCGTCGATAAGTTGCGCATGCTTCCGCTGTTGAAAGATGTGTCGCGCTGGTTTCCGCGCAAGATGTCGGGGCGTGGCCCCTGTCAGCAGGTGGTGTGGCGAGGCGAAGATGCCGACCTTAGCCGCCTGCCCATACTCACATCATGGCCCGCAGATGGAGGTCCCTTCATCACGCTACCCATGGTCTGCACCGTAGATCCCGAGAGCGGCATACCCAATATGGGCATGTACCGCATGCAGATTTTCGACTGCCACACAACAGGCATGCATTGGCATCGCCACAAGACGGGTGCACGCCACTATGACGCATATAAGCGTCTTGGACGTCGTATGCCCGTGAGCGTGGTTCTCGGTGGCGACCCCGCCTACATATACTCGGCAACAGCACCCATGCCCGATAACATGGACGAGATGCTCCTCGCGGGCATGCTCCGTCGGAAGCCGGTCAAACTTGTCAAGTGCCTCACGAACGATATATGGGTCCCCGAAGATTGCGACTTCGTCATCGAGGGCTATGTCGATACCTCGGAGGAGCTGGCTGTGGAGGGTGCCTTTGGTGATCATACAGGTTTCTACTCGCTTACGGACCTATATCCCCGCTTCCATGTCGAGGCCATAACGTCGCGTCGCGATGCCGTATATCCCGCCACGATTGTCGGCATACCCCCCATGGAGGATGCCTACATTGCCAAGGCTACGGAACGTATCTTCCTTGCACCGATACGTCTTGCCGTGCAACCAGAGGTGCGCGACCTATATATGCCTATTGCGGGTACTGCACATAACATCGCCCTCGTATCTATTGCCAAGCGATATATGGGGCAGGCAAATAAGGTGGCACAAGGGCTATGGGGTGCGGGACAGATGATGTTCAACAAGTACATGGTTATAGCCCCCGACAGTTGCGATATTCGCGATAGGGAGCAGGTGTTCGCGCTACTGCGCGGCCTCAATGTCGAGCGCGACCTTATATGGTCGGAGGGCATCCTTGACGTCCTCGACCATGCGACATCCACGACGGGCTACGGCTCGAAGTTGGCGATAGACCTCACGGCGGTAAAGGGTGAGGAGTCTCTCGCAACCCTCGTAGCACCCCGAACGGCAAGGCCCGCGGGTGGCGTGGAGCTCTTCAATACGGAGTTCTGCGAGACATTAGGACTCCTAGTACTCTATGCCGAGAGGGAGTGGCATGAGAGGATAGACGTCGAGGCCTACCTGCGCGAAAACGCTATTTGCGGCATAAAGTACGTGGCACTCTTCGACCGTGGCGCTGCGGGAGTTATGAGTGCTGACGACCTATTGTGGCTCGCTGCGGCAAATACCGACCCGAGACGCGATGTACGTATCAGCGATGGTGTGGTCATCATTGATGCACGCAGTAAGCGTCCGGGATATGGTGCCAACCCGCCCCGCTTTCCGAATGTGGTAACCTCGAACCCCGATACCATACACTACGTAGATGGCCGCTGGACTGAGTACGGCTTGGGAGAGTTTGTGGAGTCTCCCTCGCGCCGCTACCGCAAATTGTGGCTCTCGGATAATGCCGAGTGGTAAGACAACCTGCCTCTATGAAGGATAGTACGAAACAGAATATGCGAGGTGTGGCACTTCTTGTGCCTCTACTGCTTTTGGTCATGGCACTGCTCCTCATTGGTCGCAGTCGCGACAAGCAGCGACATATCACCGACCATAGCGACCTCATAAGCGCGGTAGCCATTGCCGAGGATGTTGCCGACACCTCGGAGCATATCTTTCGGCCCTTCGACCCCAATACTGCCGACTACCGCACTATGATTGAGTCCGGCGTGCCGCGTAATATCGCCGTGAGCCTCATCAAGTGGCGCGAGACGGGCAAGGTATTTCGCATTCGCGAGGATGTGGCACTGTGCTACGGCATGACCGACTCGCTATACTTTCTCTTGGAGCCATATATCACTATCGGCGAGGAGTATCGTATTGAGCGCTACAACAATGGATACAGCAGACGCAGCTACCCTAAGAGTAAGAGGAACGAGCTTCGCGAGCACATCGTGCCCGAGCCTTTCCGTCTCGATACCGTGCATGCCGAGTACCTCACGCTCATAGGCTTCACCCAAGGTCAGGCCGACCTCATATTGCGCTATCGTGATATCATAGGCGGCTACCGCACCGTCGAGAAGTTTGCGGAGTGCTATGCCGTGGGCGATAGCGCTGCCGAAGCACTGCGCCCATACCTTATATTTGATGAGATACCCGAGCCGAAAGTGGAACTTGTGGAGATAAATAGTGCTGATGAGGAGACGCTCGTGCGCGTCTATGGCATCGGCGAGAAGAGTGCGGCACACATCCTGCGGTACCGTGAACTGCTTGGCGGATACTACTCCGTGAACCAAATTTCGGAGCTCGATATCATCACTGAGGGCAATTTTGAGCACATTTTGCAACAAATTTACTGTGATAGTACTAAAATTAAAAAAATATATATTAACTTTGCGAGCCCGAAAGTGTTGGAGACTCACCCGTATATAACGCGTCGCGCACTTAAAAGGTTAATAAACAAAAGAGAATCGAAAGGAGGTTGGAGTACCGTAGAAGAGATGGTAGAAGATAATATATTTTCCGAGGTGGAGGCAAGATACATTGCGCCATACCTCTCGTTCGGTACAAACCCCGAGTAGCTGTAATACGTAGAAATCGGAGGTAGCAAGGCTATTTAAGATTAACGAAGCGGGCGGCGACCCTAACCGGCCAACAAACATAACAAAGAGTATTAAATATTAAAAAGAATAGAATTATGATTATCATGCCTGTTAAGGAGGGTGAGAACATCGAGCGCGCCCTCAAGAAGTTTAAGCGTAAGTATGAGCGTACCGGCGTATTGAAGGAGCTTCGTCGTCGTCAGTACTTCACAAAGCCCTCAATCGCAAAGCGTGAGGCTATGCAGCACGCTATCTACGTTGAGCACACCTACCGTCAGGAGGAGTAGTACAGCGCTACATTTTTATTTAACCTCATAATGAGAAGGGGATGACAAAACTTGTCATCCCCATTTTTTATGCCGATGTCTCGCCCATGCTAATTGTGCTAATGTGTCTCGCGAATACCGTTAAGCATTGTTCGTATGTATCGTGCGATGGCCACATCCTGCGAAATAAAGCCAATCTCGTCGGTTGAGTACTTACTTGGAAAGGCAAATATGGCCTGGTCCCTACCATTGATAGAACTCATCCAACAGCACATCTGGATATCCTCCATGAGCGGCAATAGCTCAATATTGGGCTGTTGTTCAAGGAACTTGCTAATCGCCTCCGCAATATCCCTATACATATTATGGAAGTCCCAGTAGGTAATATCCATG
Source organism: Alistipes sp. (assembly GCA_045603045.1). Taxonomy (GTDB): domain Bacteria; phylum Bacteroidota; class Bacteroidia; order Bacteroidales; family Rikenellaceae; genus Alistipes. The sequence continues at coordinate 20,274 of JAZULJ010000027.1, read as the reverse complement.
TAGGGTTTGCTCATATGCTGCTGCTTTATTTCATCCAATTCGGTGAAGAGTTTGTTTATGCGTAATGTGGTGGCATCAACAACGTTATTACGCTGTGGTAGAGGTCGTCGAAGAGACTCTGCCATAGATTCTATTCTTGTTCTATTCTTGTCTCTCGATATTTGATAGTAACGTTGCGAGATGATAGAATCCACCATTGAGTAGTTCTGAATATTATTAAGTACTCTACGCATAGGTCGCGAAGGGTTATTTTCAAGATAATTGTCAAAGTGCGTGTTAATTATTGCCCTAAGATGCGTCTCTATCTCGTCGTGAGACTTCTCCTTGGGGTCAAACTTTTTATGCTCGTTTTGGAAATCTTGAAGGCGAGCGCGATAGGAGTTCATCTCGCTATTGTATAGCCGTTTTTCGTCGTTATAAAGCAGTTTATCCTGAATCATCTGCTTAAACGGCATGCTTTTGGGGTCGTAATATGCGATGGTTATGTGGCAGCCGCCATTGGATAATGTTACGAGGTTTTCGAGGATTCGCCTGAACCCTTCGGCATCGCTGCGCATGCCGTAGTATAGAACATCTTCAAAGATAATAATCGAATCTCTTATTTCGTTCTTGTCCTGCTGCTCGATAGCGTTGTTGAGCAGGTTGTTGATATTATCGATGTACTCGGGGAATAGTCCTAAGTAGCGCGTAGAGAGAGAGCTTTGAATCTCCATGAGGTTATCAACAATCTTCTCGGTCTCCTCTGTGCTGCTTATCATCTCGTACGAAAAAAGTGCAACAGAGATAAGTAATGCGAATGTAGCGCTATCGAGGAATAGCTTAATCTTTCTTCTGCCGCTTTTTATAATTTCATCCTTATCCATAATTCCATATTTTAGGTGTGTAGGTTATACAAAGATACAAAAAAAATCAATTGATGCGTATTATGTTGATAATGAGTTGTACTTTATACGGTATATATTTTGCTTATATCCGTATAAGAATATATGATTCAATATTTTGCGTAAATCTATTGGTGCGTAAATTATTTTTTGTACTTTTGCACCAGGATAAGATATGGTTATAGTTACAGAAATAACAATACCATATAATTATAATAAAAGACAAAACAGAGTAATATTAACTAATAAAAACATTTACAACTATGACATCAATTATCAATGCACAGCTTCCCGAATTCAAAGTACAGGCTTATCACAATGGCGGCTTCGCAACCGTATCGAGCGACGACGTCAGGGGTAAGTGGGCAATCTTCTTCTTCTATCCTGCCGACTTCACATTCGTATGCCCCACCGAGTTGGTTGACCTCGCCGAGAAGTACGACAAGTTGAAGGCTATGGGTGTAGAGGTTTACTCTGTAAGCACCGACTCACACTTCGTACACAAGGCATGGCACGACGCATCGGAGAGCATCCGCAAGATTAACTACCCGATGTTAGCAGACCCCACAGGCGTCCTAAGCCGCGGCTTTGGTGTGATGAGCGAGGAGGATGGCATGGCCTACCGTGGCACATTCCTCGTAAACCCCGAGGGTAAGGTTAAGATAGCCGAGATTCAGGACAACAGCATCGGTCGCAACGCCGACGAGTTGGTTCGCAAGGTTGAGGCTGCTATCTTCGTGGCCAACCACCCTGGCGAGGTGTGTCCCGCAAAGTGGAAGCAGGGTAATGAGACGTTGAAGCCCAGCATCGACCTTGTAGGTAAGCTCTAATGAGATGTCAGAGTGGTGCCCGAGTAGCACCCGGGCACCACTCCTCACAACAGAACTACTCACAACCAATAAATCGACACCCAATATGTTAGACCGTTCAATCATCCAGCAGGTAACCGAGATATTTGGCACCCTGGAATCACACTATACACTCTCGGCTCGCATCTCACCACAGCGTGAGGAGGCAGCTGAGATGTCGGAGTTTCTCAACGATTTCGCATCTACATCGTCGCACATCGTCGTAGAGCGCCATGAGGCAGTGGGCGACACCTTAGCTTTCGACCTTCTGAGGGATGGGGCCGCCACGGGCATCACCTTTCGCGGTATTCCCAACGGCCACGAGTTCACCTCGCTGCTATTAGCGATACTCAACGCCGACGGCAAGGGTAAAAACCTCCCGGACGAGGGTATTGCACGCCGCGTGCGTGCCTTGCAGGGAGACATACGCCTGACGACCTACATCTCGCTCACATGCACCAACTGCCCCGATGTGGTGCAGACGCTCAACATCTTTGCGTTGCTCAATCCCAATATCAGCCATGAGATGGTCGATGGCGCACTCTTTCAGAGCGAGGTCGATGGCAAGGGTGTTCAGGCTGTGCCGAGTGTTTTCGTCGATGGAGAGTTACTGCACGTGGGACGTGGCTCACTCGGTGAGTTGTTGGAGAAGTTGGAAGCGCGCTATTCCTCTGTGGATGAGGCATGTAGCGCGAGTGAGGCTATGGAGCGCAACTATGACGTCATAGTGCTTGGGGGTGGTCCTGCGGGAGCCTCGGCAGCCATATACTCGGCACGTAAGGGTCTGCGTGTGGCCATCCTTGCGGAGCGTATAGGTGGCCAGGTTAAGGAGACTGTGGGTATCGAGAATATGATATCGGTGCCATATACCACGGGCAGCGAGCTTGCCGACAACCTCCGCGCGCACCTCACACATTACCCTATTGAGCTCTTCGAGAACCGTCGCATCGAGGCTACCTTCCTGCGTGGCTCGGAGAAGCGTGTTAAGGTGGCGGGTGGCGAGCTCTTCACAGCCCCTGCGGTGATTATCGCTACGGGTGCAGGCTGGCGTCGTCTGAATGTCGAGGGTGAGGCAGAGTATATAGGTCGTGGTGTGGCATTCTGTCCCCACTGCGATGGTCCATTCTATGCCGGCAAGAGGGTTGCTGTTGTGGGTGGCGGTAACTCGGGGGTCGAGGCGGCCATAGACCTCGCGGGCATCTGCCGTAAGGTTACCGTCATAGAGTTCATGGATGACATGAAGGCCGATAAGGTTTTGCAGGATAAGGTGCGCAGCCTGCCTAACGTTGAGATTTTGACATCTACGCAGACGATGAAGGTGGTAGGTAACGGCGAGAAGGTTACCGCCATGCACCTTAAAAACCGCCAGACGGCGGAGGAGCACCTATTGGAGTTGGATGGCGTATTTGTGCAGATAGGACTGAGCGCCAATAGCCAGCCCTTTGAGGAGTTGGAAAAGACGCGCATCGGCGAGATTATCATCGACGCACACTGCCGCACAAATCTGCCGGGTGTATATGCCGCAGGCGACGTATCGTCGGTGCCCTATAAGCAGATTATAATCGCCATGGGCGAGGGCGCCAAGGCTGCTCTTACGGCCTTTGATGACAGGGTGCGCGGCGTGATATAGCGTATCGTTACCAAAGGTGGGGTATAACGACCTATGGGTGAAAAAGAAAAGTTGGGACCGCCCCAACTTTTTCTTTTATAGGTATGTGTTATCGCAAATAAACAAATATTACCCTGATATTGTCTGCTGTTTTGACAGATAAGCTCAAATTTAGTCCCTCCTCCTCGTTACTTTGCAGCCATGATGCCTACAAGCGTGCCGTTCGATAGCAGCAACATCTTGTCGGCATCCATCTCGTAGTGTGTTACGCCGTCGAGCATCGCGAAGTAGTCGTTCTCGGCCTGCTGATTGGGACATAGGCGGCGAGTCGAACCGAGGTTGTCGATGTTAAGGTCGCGGTGCTTTGTGGTTGTGTAGGTCGCTGTGAAGCGGTTGCAGTCGCCGGCACCACTTACCGTGCCGTTATTGTGGAAGAGGAGCGTAAAATGGTCGTCAGTAGGTGTAACATCCTGACCCATAATCTGTATTAGTTGCCATGTTGTAGCCACCAAAGGACGCTCCAAGGCGCGACTTTTACGGCAGTCGCAGCATGATGTGAGTGTGATAGATATGGCTGCAAGAAGAAATAATATTGTTTGTCTCATAGCGTTTATCATTTTTTTTGTATATTTGTAGTCGCACAAAGATAATACAAAACACATAAAAACTATACTACAATGAAAAAAGTTATTGCTTCGCCTTTGGCTCCTAAGGCCGTAGGCCCCTATTCACAGGCTATCGCTCACGACAACACTCTCTACATCTCGGGTCAGCTGCCCATCGACGGCGCAACAGGCAAGATGGCAGAGGGCATCGAGGCTCAGACACGCCAGTCATTGGCCAACCTCGGCCACATCCTCAACGAGGCAGGATACTCGTATGACGATGTTGCCAAGACCACCGTTTTGTTGGCCGATATCGCCGACTTCGGTGCTATGAACGCCGTATATGCCGAGTACTTCACCGGTGATAAGCCCGCACGTATCTGCTACCAGGTGGCAGCACTTCCCATGGGCGCACTCGTTGAGATTGACTGCGTAGCAATTAAGTAGTAGTGCCTCATAATGAAGAGGGGATGGCTAATTTACTATTAGTCATCCCCTACTTTATTATAAATATGTGCGCGAAAGGCACAACCTCTCTGCGATGATTGTCGTTACTTACCGTTGAAGGTGTTCATCGTGCGGTCGGCACCTATCGAGACAAACGACAGCACGGCATCGCCAAAGAGTTTCAGTCGCTCGGGCATCGCCTTCTGCTCGTCGTCGGAGAAGTCGCCGAGGACATAATCGACCTGATGACCGCGAGCGAACTCACCACCAACGCCGAAACGCAGACGACAGTACTGGTTATCGCCAAGAAGCTCGGTGATGCTCTTCAAACCGTTGTGGCCGCCCTCCGAGCCATTCTTACGCATGCGGAAGGTGCCAAACGGAAGAGCTATATCGTCCGAGATGACGAGGAGGTTTTCGCGCGGTATGCGCTCCTGCTCCATCCAGTAGCGCACGGCCTTACCCGAGAGATTCATGTAGGTCGAGGGTTTAAGCAGTAGCACCGTACGACCACGATGACGCAGGGTGGCCATAGCACCATAACGTACCGTCGTAAAAGAGATATTGGATGCCTCGGCTAAGGCATCCAACACTCTGAAACCTATGTTGTGGCGGGTAGCGGCATACTCCTGACCGATGTTGCCTAACCCGACAACAAGATACTTCATAACCGTTCGTTTTTACCGACGACTACTGAGCAGCACGTGAAGCACGTGTTACGCGAACAGCGCAAACAGCAGTAGTAGCAGGAGTTACGAATGTGAGGTTCTCAACAGCGAGGTCGCCAACGAAGATAGTCTGGCCAACCTTCAAAGGTGTAACGTCAACAACAATCTCATCGGGAATGTTTGCTACGAGACCCTTAACGGTGAGCTTACGTGCCGACAAAGCGAGCTTACCACCAACCTTAACACCCTCAGCGTTACCTGTGAGGCGCACGGGAACAGTAACTGCAACGGGCTTGCCCTCCTGAACGCGGTAGAAATCTACGTGGAGAACCTCCTCGCGTACGGGGTGGAACTGAACCTCACGCATTACGGCGTCAACAACCTTACCGTCGATGTTGAGCTCTACGATGTAAGAGTTGGGAGTGTAGATAAGCTGCTTGAGCTCCTTCGCATCTACTGAGAAGGTGAGCTCCTCGCCACCACCGTAAACAACGCAGGGTACCTGACCCTCGCGACGTGCTGCCTTAGCGTACTTCTTACCGAAGTCGTTACGTGCAGTACCGTTAATCTGAATAGTCTTCATAAATGTTTAATAATTAATTGTTTAACTTCGGCATCACTCAGTTGCATCCATAGTTTTCGTCTCTTTTAGGAGGCGCTCTATTCACTCTTCGCCACCATAAAAACACTATCTTGCAACCCCATAGATACCTGCTTGGGAGGGCAAAGGTAATAAAAATTTTGTAATGAGCGACTTAAAACCACAAAAATCTTTCGCGAGCGTGTTCGTGAGCGTAGTAAGGGCACCATTTCGCATCCTCTCTTGGGCGGTTCACCACCACAAAGTGGCTATTTACCCGAGGTGCAGGACAACTCGTCGAAAGAGTAGTTAACTTTGTTAAAGCAAACAAAAATCAAATACTATGAAACGATTCACTACACTACTCATTGCCACCGCAACACTATGTGTGGCAGGCGCACAGCAGCCCTACAAGGCATTTTGTACTATCGCAACAAGCCATGGCTACCATATCATCTCCGAGCGGGTGGAGATAGACTACGGACAGGAATCATCGAAGAGAGAGTATCTCGTTGATGCTGAGGGTCGCGAGATAGAGTTTAACTCGATAGTCGATGCCGCAAACTACATGTCATCGCTTGGCTGGCACTTCGAGGAGGCCTATACCCGCGGCGAGGAGACAACGCGCAACGTGTGGGTATTCTCAAAGGAGGTAACCTCCGAGGAGCAGATTGGCGCGGGGTTGCTCACGCGTAAGCAGTATGAGAGACTCCGTAAGCGGAGGTAGAGGCCTATTATGGGTTAAGGTTTAGGGCTTGTGAGGATACTGCCGATAGCTTAATGTGCCCCACGTAACCCACCATACCCCAAAAAAAGAGAGTGAAACAATGAGTCATAGAGAGGTATGCCAATTTATCGTCAGAGGAGATGAGGTTTAACCTCGACATGAAATCAGCCCGAATGGGTAGTACAAACACTACCCATTCGGGCTGAAGATTGTGGGGCTGCAAATTGCGGCTTATCGCACAAATTATTTGAGCATAGCCTTAACCTCCTCAGCCACGGCCTTGCCGTTGTAGCCGAATTTCTCGTCGAGAACCTTGTAAGGTGCCGAGTAACCGAAGTGGTCGAAACCGTGGATGAAGCCATTCTCGCCTACCAAGCTTGCGAGGTTTACCGACAGACCCGAGGTCATACCGTAGCGGGGCAAGGTGCCAAGCACGGCCTGCTGGTACTCCTTGGGCTGGTCGCGGAAGAGACCTTCGCTGGGGATAGATACCACGCGTGTTGCGATGCCCTCCTCGGCGAGAAGCTCTGCACCCTCAACGAGTGTAGATACCTCCGAGCCGGTGGCAATCATAGTAACCTTTGCATCGGGCATATCGAGTACCACGTAGCCACCCTTCTCGGCCTGCATAGCCTCCTCGCGGCGTGAGCGACCCGAGAGTGCGGGAAGGTTCTTGATATTCTGGCGCGAGAGTACAAGTGCCACCGGGCGCTTCTCCTCCAATGCCATCTTCCATGCGGCAACGGTCTCGTCGCAGTCGGCGGGACGTAGCACGAGCATAGAGCGCTCGCCGGCGTGGTTGCGTACATGCTCCATAAGACGAATCTGTGCCTCGTGCTCCACGGGCTCGTGGGTAGGACCATCCTCGCCTACACGGAATGAGTCGTGTGTCCAGATATATACTACGTGTTGGTGCATGAGTGCCGAGAGACGTACTGCGGGCTTCATGTAGTCCGAGAATACGAAGAAGGTGCCACATGCGGGGATAACGCCACCGTGCAGTGCCATACCGTTCATCACGCATGCCATGGTGAGCTCGGCAACGCCTGCCTGGAAGAAGTTACCCGTGAAGTCGCCCTTGGTGAAGGCCTTGGTCTTCTTCAAGAAGCCGTCGGTCTTATCCGAGTTCGAGAGGTCGGCAGATGAGACAATCATATTCTCAACCTTCTCGGCGAAGAGGCCGAGCATCGTTGCCGAGGCAGCGCGTGTAGCCTGGTCGGGCTTCATCTCTATTGCCGAGTAGTCAATCTCGGGGAGTTTGCCAGAGTAGAAACCGTCCATCTTCTCGGCCAGCGCGGGGTTAGCCTTGCGCCACTCATCCTCCTTTGTCTTCATCTCCTTGGCCCATGTGCGAAGCTCCTCGCGACGTGCGGCATATACCTCCTTAGACTCCTCGAATACGGCGAAGGGCTCATCGGGGTTACCACCGAGGTTTGTGATGGTAGCGGCGATGTCGGCACCCGCAGCGGTGAGGGGCTGACCGTGTGTCGATACCTGATTCTCGAAGCTTGTGCCGTCGGCCTTGCGTGCGCCATAGCCCATGATGGTCTTACCCACGATGAGCGTAGGACGCTCGGTCTCGGCATTTGCGGCCTTCAACGCAGCGCGTATCTCGTCGATAGACTGACCATTTACGGTGATGACATTCCAGTTCCACGCCTTATACTTCATCTCGATATCCTCGGTGTCCACCTCATCGCACTTTGTCGAGAGCTGCACGTTGTTCGAGTCGTAGTACATGATGAAGTTCGAGAGGCCGAGATGACCTGCGATACGGCCTACACCCTGCGAAATTTCCTCCTGAACGGCGCCGTCCGAGATGAAGGCGTAGGTCTTGTGTGCCATCCACTCGCCGAAGCGCGCAACCATGAAGCGCTCAACGATAGCGGCACCGAGAGCCATGGCGTGGCCCTGACCGAGGGGACCAGAGGTGTTCTCAACGCCACGCAACACATCTACTTCGGGATGGCCGGGGGTTACGCTGCCCCACTGACGCAACGACTGCAAGTCCTCGGTTGAGTAGTTGCCGGCCAACGACAACACTGCGTAGAGCATGGGGGACATGTGGCCGGGGTCGAGGAAGAGACGGTCGCGATGGGGATAAGCCATGTTATCGGGGTCGTAACGCAAGAACTCGGTGTAGAGCACGTTGATAAAGTCTGCGCCACCCATAGCGCCGCCAGGGTGTCCCGATTTTGCCTTCTCGACCATTGAGGCAGCAAGGATACGGATGTTGTCCGCTGCACGTTGAAGTTTTTGATTCTCCATAATTTTAAGTTATATTATTGATTGTTCGATGCTTACCATTGTGTGCGCGCGCTACTTATACCCACAGCGTGCGATATATCACACAAATATACTAAAACTTTCGTAACAAACCACATTTAGGCGCGCAATAATTTTGCGCGCCACACCAATTTGCTCTATTTCGAGGGATGAATACTCCTAATGTGTGAGCGACGAGCGGTCGAGTGAGCGGTAGCCTATGGCCTCGGAGATGTGTTGAGGCTCGATATGCTCCTTTGCTTCGAGGTCGGCAATGGTGCGTGCCACCTTGATTATTCGGTCGTAGGCGCGTGCCGAGAGGTCGAGGTGTGTCATGGCGCGCTCCAAGAGGGCGGCACAGCTCTTGTCGAGCGGTGCAAAGTGGCGCAGCATAGAGCTTGTCATCATGGCGTTGCAGTGTATATCGAGACCCTCAAAGCGGGCGCGTTGTATTTCGCGTGCGGCAATGACACGACGACGTATGTCGGCACTGCTCTCGCACGGCGTGTTGCTTGAAAGCTCGGCTACCGAAACGGGTGTAACCTCGATGTGGATGTCTATACGGTCCATCAGTGGACCCGAGATATGTGTCATGTAGCGATGCACGGTCGCCGCCGAGCATGTGCACTCCTTGGTGGGGTGGTTGTAGTAGCCGCAGGGACAGGGGTTCATCGAGGCTATAAGGGTGAAGTTGGCGGGGTAATCGACCGTGTATTTTGCTCGCGATATGGTTATATGTCTATCCTCCAAGGGTTGACGCAGCACCTCCAAGACGTTACGCCCGAACTCGGGCATCTCATCGAGGAAGAGGACGCCGTTGTTGGCTAATGACACCTCGCCCGGCTGTGGCGACTGTCCGCCACCTATGAGCGCCACCTGCGAGGTGAGGTGGTGTGGGGCACGGAAGGGGCGGTTGGCTATAAGGCCGCGCGACGAGCCTATCTTGCCTGCTACGGAGTGTATTTTTGTGGTCTCCAATGCCTCGTCAAGGGTCATCGGAGGCATGATTGTCGGCATGCGACGTGCCAGCATCGTCTTACCCGAACCGGGCGAGCCTATCATTATGACGTTGTGGCCACCCGCTGCGGCAATCTCTAATGCACGCTTGACGAAGAGTTGTCCCTTGACATCGGCAAAGTCCTCCTCGTAGGGGCTCTCGGTGAGTTGCTCGTTGAGGGTGAGGCTATGTGTGGTAGCTACATAGGGCATGTGTCCCGCGAGAATGGCGCAAAGCTCCGTGAGCGACGATACGCCCACCGTCTCAATGCCCTCTACAACAGCACCCTCGGCGACATTTTCTTGTGGCATGAATACTCGTTTGAGACCACGCTCCTTAGCCATAGCCACAATGGGCAACACACCACGTACGGAGCGTAGCGAGCCATTGAGCGAGAGCTCGCCGATGAACATCGAGTCATCGAGCATCGTCGTCGTAAGCTGCTCCGTAGCCACGAGGATACCCACGGCAATAGGTAGGTCGTAGAGTGAGCCCTCCTTACGTAGGTCGGCAGGCGCGAGGTTTACGACAATCTTCTTGTGTGTGAGTCGGTAACCCGTATTCTCGAAGGCGGCCTGTATGCGCTGCTCGCTCTCCTTGATGGTGTTGTCGGGTAGGCCGACAAGGTAGAGGCCTATGCCTCCACTTGCGACGTTTACCTCAACCGAGACTTCGACAGCCTCGATGCCTGAGACGGCTCCCGTATGTATCTTGACGAACATTGTAACTATCAGCTAATTATCATGACCTCTAAAATGGGGCATTGGGGTCGTTGGGTGCGTGGGTGCCACCTCCGGCGATATCGAATTCGCTCGGCACGCCACTCATGCCGCCGCCGAAGCCACCCATGGGTGCGCCCATAGGGGGATGATTGGCACTCGACGAGAAGTCCTCGTAGTCCTCCTGGGGCATAGGCTTGGCACCACTCTGTGCGATGACGGCAGCCGTAACCGAGGCGTCGGCATCGGCAAACTTCGCCTGGTCCTTGATGAAGCGCAGGGGCACATCGACCACCTCACCGTTACGGTGCTTGGCGATTATAATCTCGGCCATACCCGCTGTTGACATGTTATTTTGGTCGGTGGTGAGGCCGTAGTACTCGGGACGATGGATGAAGGCTACAACGTCGGCATCTTGCTCGATGGCTCCCGACTCTCGAAGGTCCGAGAGCTGTGGGCGCTTTGTGCCGCCGCGATTCTCGACATTACGGCTGAGCTGCGATAGTGCGATGATGGGCACATCGAGCTCCTTGGCTATTGCCTTCAACGTGCGCGAGATAAGTGATACCTCCTGCTCACGGTTGCCGCGTGTCTCGGGTGTCGAGGCGGTCATGAGCTGCAAGTAGTCGATGATGATGAGTTCGATGTTGTGCTGCGTCTTTAAGCGACGTGCCTTGGAGCGGAACTCATAGACCGACAGGGCGGGGGTATCGTCGATATAGAGGGGGGCGCGACCAAGCTCCACGGTAGAGCTTTCGAGGTGTGTCCACTGCTGGGGTGTGAGGTTGCCCGTGCGCAGGTCTTTGGAGTTGAGCTGCGTCTCGGCAATGATGAGACGGTTCATGAGCTGCACCGACGACATCTCCAATGAGAAGAATGCCACGGGGGTCTTATACTCCACAGCCATATTGCGCGCCATGGTAAGCACGAAGGCTGTCTTACCCATTGAGGGTCGCGCCGCGATAATGATAAGGTCGGAGGGTTGCCAGCCAAGTGTTACGCTGTCGATATCCGCAAAACCCGACCTCACGCCATTGTACTCGCCGGCTGTTTGTGCCGCCTTCTCAATCTGTTTTAGTGCCTTATGCAGAATATCCGATGCCGAGAGTACCGAGCGCTTTACGTTACCCTCCGAGATTTGGAATATCTCCTGCTCGGCAAAACCTATAAGCTCCGTTACGTCCACCTCTTCGTCGTATGAGCGACGCTGAATCTCCGTGGCGGCGCGTATCAGCTCGCGCTGTACGAACTTTTGGGCGATAATCTTTGAGTGGAACTCGACATGTGCTGCCGAGGCTACACGCTGTGTTAGCTGCGCAAGGTAGGCGGCACCCCCCACCTTCGTAAGTTTCTTGTGTGCTTTGAGCTGCTCGGTAACGGTGTAGAGGTCAATGGCCTTCATCTCTTGCGACAACTCCTGGATGGCGCGGAAGATTGTGCGGTGCTCCTCGGTGTAGAACGACTCCTCGCGCAAGTACTCCTGCACTTCGATAATCGCATCCTTTTCGAGCATCAATGCACCCAGCACGGCCTGTTCCAATTCTATGGCTTGGGGTGGTACATGTCCCTCTATATCAGTTAGTTGACGAAATGCCTCGGCATTTGTCTGCGAAGCTTTTGAGTATTGTTTTGCCATTTCTAAGGTCTATTTTTCATTTTGACATCCACAAAAGTAGCTATTTTACTCCGAACGACAATCACGAAGCACCCATAAATTGTTAGTAAGTTGTTACGAGTTATAAACAAACGATGTCGAATATTGTTGATAAGTAGGATTTTGCGGATAAAGAGGGTCGGTTTAACAATTTATTTGTATATTTGCATGTTATAAGAGTATGTAAATGAGATGGGAGTTCAACATAGCGCGCCGACTTTCGGATAGACGTGGTGGTGCTCGTGCGGGTATCATGGAGCGCGTGGCTACCGTAGCCACGGCATTGAGCCTTGCGGTGATTATCACCACCATCTCGGTTGTCGTAGGTTTCAAGCAGGAGCTGTCGCACATACTCTCGGGCGCCACGTCCGATGTCGTCGTTACGGCACCGCAGAGCGGGGGTGTGGTGTCGAGCATAGGTTTGGAGCGCAGCGAGAAGTTGGAACGACTCTTCGAAAATTTACAGGTAGAACGTGCTATGCCCTACACCGCAAAGGAGGGCGTGTTGAAGAACGACCGAAACATCGCGGGTGTGCTACTCAAAGGTGTTGAGGCGGATTACGACCTCTCGTTTTTCTCGGAGTACCTCATAGCGGGTAAGATGCCGCGCATAGGCTTGGAGCCGCGCACGAAGGATGTACTCCTCTCGGAGAGCGTTGCCCGCAAGATGGACATCGGCGTCGAGGAGCGCGTTGAGATGCTCTTCATCGCCGACGACAGGAGTGTGCTGCGCGACCGCTTCACCGTTGCAGGAATATACCGAACAGGAGTTGAGAATATAGACGATGTATATGTGATAACCGATATGCGCAATGTTGCGCGTCTCTACGATGGCGACACCGATGTCATCACGGGCTATGAGTTATGGCTCGACAAGGAGGCCGATGCCGGTGCTGTTGCGGCAAGCCTCAACGATGAGTTCGTGGCGCTCTTCATGAACGAGGGTATCGACGCCGAGGCATTTACGCTATACGATATATTTCCACAGGTGTATGGTTGGCTGGCGACACATGATGTTAACGCGATGCTTATCGTCGCGATAATGGTCATCGTGGCGCTACTCAATATGGCTACGGCACTGTTAATCATTGTCTTGGAGCGTCAGCGTCTCATAGGCGAACTTCGAGCTTTGGGAGCTACACAGCGCTCCGTGGTGCGCCTGTTTGTGTGGCGTTCGCTCTTCATCTTGGGACGTGGCGTAGTGTGGGGTGCGCTCATAGGCATCGCCCTCTGCTTCGTGCAGAGCGAGTGGGCGCTGATACCGCTACCCAGCGAGGGATATATGCTCAGTCACATACCCGTAGCGATGACGTGGGGCTGGTGGTTGGTGGCCGTAGGTGGCGTAGTTGTGGTGAGCCTGCTCTTCATGACGTTGCCGTCGCTGCTTGCAGCACGCATATCGCCCGCCGAGACGATGAAGTATAACGACTAAATGTACAAAAGAAGAAACGCGATATAAGATGAAACCCTACAACGAGGAACAGACCAAAAAGGAGCAGGTCGAGCAGATGTTCGACAACATAGCCCCGACGTACGACAAGTTGAACCACATAATGTCGCTCAATATTGACCGTATGTGGCGCCGTCGTGTGGTGCGCATCGTACGTCGTGCCGGGGTGTCTAAGATGGTCGATGTTGCCACGGGCACGGGAGACCTTGCTATTGCTATTGCCAAGCGTTGCGACCGCACACACATCCTCGGCATAGACCTCTCGGAGGAGATGCTCGCCGTGGCACGTGCGAAGGTGCAGAGGCAGGGCTTAGAGGGACGTGTAATGCTCCAAAAGGGCGATGCCGAGCAACTTACGACAGTTGCCGACGAGTCGGTGGATGCCGTAACCGTAGCCTTCGGCGTGCGTAACTTCGAGAACCTCGAAAAGGGCCTTGGCGAGCTATATCGCGTAGTGCGCAAGGGTGGCATTGTGGTCATCTTGGAGTTCTCGACACCGCGCAACAGGTTGGTGCGCTGGGCCTATCATCAATACTCCGACCGTCTGATACCGAGTATCGGGGCCATGATATCTAACGACAGGAAGGCCTATACCTATCTCCCCGAATCGGTGAAGGAGTTTCCTGAGCCTGAGCGATTTATCGAGCTGCTCAATAAGGTGGGTTTCGAGAGGGTATGTCGTCGCCAGCAGAGCTGCGGCATAGCACAGATATACATTGCAACGAAGTAACGCTATGAGACCATTGTTGCGATATTTACTCCTCATGGCCGTTGTGCTCCTCGGCACAGTCACGCCTCTTATTGCCAAGGAGCGCCTTGCCAATAAGGTGCGTGTAGAGCGTATAGTGAAGGTCTCGCATCTCTCTACAACGGGTGTGAACATCTGGGTTGAGGTAACCAACGACACACGCTTGCGCCTTGTTGCCAAGAGTGCCGATGTCGATTTGTTCATCGATGGCCGCCACACAGCGACCATATCGCTGCGCGACAAGGTGATACTGCCGCGACACAAGACATCGACGGTGCTTGTGCCTCTGCGCTTTAAGTCTCATAACAGCTTCGTCCTCGCCAGGCTGCTGCGTCAAATAATCAGGGGAGACAATGAGAAGGTAACAGCTTCATATCGCGTGCGCGCGGGCATATCTGTATATAAGAAGAATTTTTCGGGCGAAAACATTGCTATATTGAAATTTTTGGATAAATTCGCGATATCAAAGCAGACCTTGCAGGAGCTTTTAAGCATGATGTAAGCGTCGTGTTATGAGGACAAAGGGGCGAATAATAACTACGACTATAAACCACGAACCATGAAGACTATTTACAACATATTGGCTCTGCTCTGTGCGATGCTACTCGTTGCCGAGGCCGATGCTCAAAGTGTGTCTCACAAGATTGCCGAGCTCGGGCATCGCACCGCCGAGGGTGCTCACGTTGCCGTTGCGGAGCAGCAGGAGGTTACCGACCTCGTGAAGTACACCGAGAGTCAGACACGCTTCTCGAAACTCAATGGCTACCGCATAGTCATCTACTTCGACAACGAGCAGTATGCCCAAAATCGTGCAGCCTCAGCGCTCAGTAGCTTCCGAAATAAGTATCCGCACATCAACGCCTACCTCGTCTATGAGAGCCCCTATTTCAAGGTGTCGGTGGGCGACTGTATCAATATGGAGGAGGCCGTAATCTTGCTCAACGAGATTATCGGCGACTATCCCACAGCCTTTCCCAAGCGTGAGACGATAAGTATCGCCGACCTGCAACATATCAGGCGCCGCCACACAGCGACGACCACAACGACAGAGGTGGCGACAACCGAAATAGCAACGACGGAGCAGTCCGTAATGGATGCTTATGAGGTTGGCGAAGAGTAGCCACCAATGCGAGAATAAATCGTGCCACCCGAGCAATATTTTTGTTGGGTGGCACGTTTTGTTTGCAGCAAACAATTAAAATCTTCGCTATATGAAAAACATTGCAACGTGTGTCATCATGGCTATTGTAGCTCTCATGGCGACGACCAACACTCAGGCACAACAACGCGTCGATAGCCATATCGAGGGCGTAACACTCTTCTTGGAGGGGGCGCAGGTAACACGCACTGCCGAGACCACACTTTCGGTCGGCGAGCAGAGACTCAACTTCACGGGCATATCGTCGTTGATAGATGCCAACAGCCTACAAGTGCGCGCCAAGGGACCCTTCACGGTGCTGGCGGTAGAGTGCATCGAGGAGTTCGATAGCTGTGCCTATGAGCAGCGCTGCAAGGATATAGAGGCCAATATTAACGAGCAGGAGGAGAAACTTCAAAAGTTGAATGTGCGCGCCAAGGCTATCGAGAGCGAGATTGACCTGCTCGCCAGGAACTGCTCAACGCAGAGCACCTCTGTAGATGTGATACGCACCATCACGTCGTTCTATGCGGAGCGCACCGCCGAACTGAATGAGGAGCTTCTGGATGTGGCAAAGAGGGTAGAGACCACGCAAGAGAGGCTAACGACACTGCGTCGCGCCCTGCGACAGGAGGGCGAGAGTAAGGATTCGATGAAGTCTATCTCGGTGTTGGTGGATGCTCCTAAGGCGTGCGATGCCCACTTCACCATCGACTACTTTGTGGCAGGTGCCGGCTGGCTCCCCTTCTACGAGATACGTGTGGGCGACCTCACATCGCCTATGACCGTAGTGCAGCGTGCCCGAGTATTCCAAAATACGGGCGAGGAGTGGAGCAATGTGGCTCTCACACTCTCATCTACACGTCCGTCGGATGGCAATATCGCCCCCGAGCTACGTCGTTACGACCTTGACTACGGCCTTGCTGCGCCGCGTTACGACAACCACGCAATACAGCGCGTAAGTGGCTATGTCTTTGGCGATAGCGAGCCTAAGGCGGGAGTTTCGGTTGTTGTCGAGGGCACGAGCATAGGTGTTACCACCGACCTCAACGGCTACTATACGTTGGCTCTGCCTGCTAATGCCAAGCGCCTGGTATTCAAGGCGCAGGGCTATGATGTGGCAACTCGGAATATAACCTCAACGACCTGCAACGTTACGCTGCATAGGCCCGCAGCTGGGGTGGCCATGCAAAAGAGGCTTAGTGTCGAAAAACGTGCACAATATAGTGTCGATAGTGAGGCTCTAAACAGCCTTGAAGCTAAGGCATACGCCTGCGTCGAGGCATCCATGGGTGATGCCTACTATGTGGAGATGGATGTCGTAGAGTCGCAGTTAGGCTATGAGTACCATATTAAGCGCTCCTATACCGTTCCCTCGGGAGGCCGCGCAACGACGGTCGATATTGCGCGTCACGAAGTCGGGGCCGACTATTGCTATATCGCCGTTCCGAAGGTCGATGACGACCTCTTCCTTGTTGCCGATGTCCCCGCTTTAACCAAATTAAACCTTATCCCGGGTCAGGCAAGCGTCTATTTGGAGGATACCTATGTGGGTACTACGGTGCTCAGTGTTACGACGAGCGATAACGCGTTACTCTCGCTCGGCCGCGACCGCAGCATCGCCGTCGAACGCACCAAGCGTGGCGACTACACGCAGCGCAGGGCTCTCGGTCAGTATCGCGAGGAGACCATATCGTGGGGTATAACCCTACGTAATAACCGTGCCGAGGGTGCGCGTGTCATCCTATACGACCAGATTCCTGTATCGCTTCGTAGCGAGATAGAGGTTACGGCGGATAATATCAGCGGTGGCAAGCTCGATGCGGAGACGGGTATTATTACGTGGGATGTGAACCTCGCTGCCGGCAAGCAGCGCGATATCGTGTTGCAGTATAAGGTGCGCTACCCGAAGAATAAACGCTTGGTTGTCGAGTAGTTGAGAATTATATGTTTGACTAATATGTTGTGCAGAATAGAAAGCGAATTTTGTCGGTGCGCCCGCCCTTGAAATGCTCATTTACGCATGTTTGGTAAACTTTGCTTTTCGGGCTCAAACCACATTTTTTTCATAACGAAAAGGAGGAGATGGCTAATTTACCTTTTTAGCCATCTCCACTTTTTCGACCTTATGACCTCCCGAAATGGAATAATAAATGCAGATGTATAAGTAAAAATACGCATCCAAAAAGAATGTATATGCATATTAAATCGACCTTTATAGCATAAATATTCCATTTTTATTACTTTTGTAATTGTGATATATTGATAGTTACAAAACAATTTTTAACTTTGCACTCGATAAAGTCATTTTATTTCTAACAACTTAAACTTTATAGCTATGAAGAAGGTATTGTTTATGGTTGCCGCTTGCTTTGCACTTGTTGCATGTGGTGGCGAGCAGAAGGCTGAGGACAAGAAGGCTGACGAGGCTGCTGCTGTAGAGGCAGTTGAGGCTGCTGAGGAGACTTGCGAGTGCACTGAGGAGTGCTGCGCAGAGGCAGAGGCTACTATCGTTGAGGCTGCTCAGGAGGCTGCTGAGAATGTTGCTGCTGAGGCAGTTGAGGCTGCTGAGGCTGCTGCTACTGAGGCAGTTGAGGCTGCTCAGGCTGCTGCTGCTGAGGCTCTCAAAAACTTGTAATCAGTATATTACGGTTACAGACGAGGCTACCCGGAAGGGTAGCCTCTTTTTGTATTTACAGTGTTTGATATAGATAAAATAATAGGATATTCCGTTGAAAAACATTGGAATAGCCATTGTTGTGTCAAAAAGTGTTTGTAACTTTTGCAAGAAAAGATAACTCGCTTAGAATAAATCGGTTGGTCGGATTGCATGAAAATTGGGTAACGAGATAGCAACCGTTCGTATTTCTGAGTTCTTCATTACTTTACTCCAATGTGATAACTCTTGACGCTACAAAGGTACAAAAAGAATCTAAATTGAAAATATAATTGGGGATTTCTTTGTTGTTTTAAATATTATTCGTACTTTTGCGAACAACAAACAATATTCGATTATGGCAAATAAAGATTATAGCATTAAGCAAGAGCAAGTTGCACGCTTTGCAAAAGCTATGGGACATCCCGCACGCATTGCGATTTTGCAGTTCTTGGCAAAGCAATCAACTTGCTACTTCGGCGATATTCACGAAGAGTTACCCATTGCAAAGGCAACCGTTTCACAACACCTCAAAGAGTTGAAAGATGCAGGACTGATACAGGGCGAGGTGGAAACTCCCAAGGTAAAGTATTGCATCAACCGAGATAATTGGCGATTAGCACAGGAATTATTCGGTGAGTTTTTCTGTGAATGTGCTCGTAAGAAAGAGAGTTGCTGTGGGTAAAACAGCATCTTTTTTTAGAAACAATGTTCGTTGTTTTACGAACTACAAATAAGTAATTAGATAAACTATTTAGTGTATGAAAAAAGAATTATTGATGATTGCCCTATGTATGGGTATGATTGCTTGCGAAAACAGCAATGCAAAGAATGAATCAAAAGCCGAAAATCAGGTCAAAAGTGATGTTGTAGAGGTGATTTACTTCCACGGTAAACAGCGTTGTGCCACTTGTATGGCTATCGAGAAGAATACCAAGGAATTGGTAGAATCAGCTTTTGCCGACAAACTGAAAAGCGGAAAGCTAGTATTCAAGTCGGTGGATATAACCGAGAATGAGGAACTTGCCGATAAATATGAAGTGAGCTGGTCTTCTCTAATCATTGTTGATTATGACAAGTACGGAAAAGAACAAGCCAAAAATATGACAGAATTTGGTTTTGCCAATGCACGAACGGCTTCTGACAACTTTAAGAAGGGCATTAAAGAACAAATCAACCGGATGCTAAATAACTAACGCTATGGGGTGGTTACAATCGTTGCTCGAAAGTAGTACGACACCGATACTGACAGCATTTCTATTAGGCTTGCTTACAGCTCTTTCGCCTTGCCCATTGGCTACAAATATTGCAGCTATCGGCTTCATTGGCAAGAGCATAAATAATCGCAATCGTATATTTTTTAATGGGCTGCTCTATACATTGGGGCGTGTGGTGGCATACACTCTGCTTGGCATGGTGCTTATTGCTTTGCTCAAAAGCGGTTCAAGTCTGTTTGGTGTTCAAAAGTTCATCGGCAAGTATGGCGAAATGATACTTGGTCCTGCGTTGCTGCTCATCGGCTTGTATATGCTCTTCGGGGGCAAACTCAGATTGCCATCGTTTGGATTTAGTGGTAGTGGCGAGAATCTGACAAGCAAAGGCGGTTGGGGCGTATTCCTCTTGGGAGTACTGTTCTCATTGGCATTCTGTCCTACAAGCGGAGTCTTCTACTTCGGAATGCTGATACCGATGTCTGCGACTGTCACGATGGGGTATCTGTTACCCATACTGTTTGCTATCGCAACCTCCTTGCCTGTGCTGATTGTTGCGTGGGTATTAGCATTCAGTGCAGGGCAAATAGGTAAGGTCTATGGACGGATGCAGAGCATACAGAAGTTGCTGAATGTGGCAGTAGGCATCTTGTTCGTGTTGATTGGAATTTATTATTGTATAACCGTTTATATTTAAGAATTATGGAGATTAAAGTATTGGGACCGGGTTGTGCCAAGTGTAAAACAACCTACAATGTTGTTGAGAAGGTAATCAAGGATAACAATCTCGATGTAGCGCTCACAAAAGTAGATGACATTATGGAGATGATGAGTTACAACATCCTATCAACACCTGCCGTTGTGGTTAATGGCGAGGTAAAAATCAAGGGGCGAGTACCGAGTGAGACGGAA
Organism: Alistipes sp.; assembly: GCA_045603045.1. Lineage (GTDB taxonomy): Bacteria > Bacteroidota > Bacteroidia > Bacteroidales > Rikenellaceae > Alistipes. The sequence goes on along the minus strand of JAZULJ010000027.1, from coordinate 159 downwards.
ATTAAAGAGTTATTAGGCGTATGATACAGCAATTTGCAGATTGGTTAGTTTATGGCATCTTCGGGTTAGATGCAGCAACATCGTTGGGGGTCGCGGTAAATTTCTTTTTTTACGATACAATAAAGATTATTATCTTGCTCTTCTCAATTAGCTTTGTGA
>JAZULJ010000026.1:0-29450 GCA_045603045.1 Alistipes sp. | reverse complement strand
TTGGTGTTCAAAGGACTCACCCGTGCAATGACACACCACCCACTCAAACAGTGGATTGCCGAGGCTGGGATAAAGAAGAAAATAACCTTCCACTGCTTCAGGCACAGCTATGCGGTCATCCAACTATCCTTAGGCACAGATATTTACACCGTATCGAAGATGCTGACGCATAAGAATGTTACTACCACCCAGATTTATGCCGACCTTGTAAACTCCAAGAAACGCGAAACCGCCAACAAGATTTCACTAAAGTAGGGAGAAAACCGCCAAAAGGTAGGGTGAAAACTCTGGAAAAGTAGGGAGAAAACGCCATAATTACTATCTGCATCATTCAACGATGAGGGATGCAGATTTTATTTTAGAATGGTGCAAGGTGTCGAGCTATGGGCAATGCTATAATGTAGTGACGAGAGTTGGCTTGAGTTGTCGAATGGGGCAAAGACAACCTCCGATGCGAGGTCGGCGGTGAGCCAATTACGAATTTGAGAGTTGGAGAATGAGGGGCGTGAGTAGTCTCGGAACGACACGAACAACACTCTATTGCTTTCATAAGCAGTCTGCAAATGCGATGGAATTTTGCGGTATAGAGAACGCCCCAATGCGACCACGACAGAACAGCCGATGACGAGCAAGATATCAAGCACAGCTCGCTCGATTGGAGAGTGAAAGCCGCTAATTACAACCTTATCAGTTTGAGCAATTTCGTGTGCCCACCGCTTGGCGAGGTCTAATGCCTCAGGCGGTGCTGTGCGGGATGCAAAGAAGGCAACCAAATATCTATCCAACAACTCTTTGTTACCAGATAAGTCCATAAAAAAGCGCAGGCCACTGCATTAACTTATCCCGTACCGAGGTCTTGGCTACCTGTAACACGAACAAGCAACACAGATAGCCCACGCAGGATGATATATAAGCACACACTGAGCCAATGTCAGTAGTGAATATATACACCTATCGCGGACATCTGATTGCGTATCTTCGTGTTACACAAACGGCCAAGTTTCGGTACGAAAGATTACGACAATAAATGTCAACTAATATGTATTGGCTTAACGCTTAAAGTCGTAAGCCGTAACAAAGATAAGTAAAAATTTCCATATTCGCAGAAGATATTGCAAAAATAGAGTACCAAGTGAGACCCGCCGAGCGATATTTTTCATAAGGCGGGGATATAATTGAAAAAAAAACTCTATCTTTGCAGTAAACTTAACACCCTTATTATATTGGTGTTAATGGAAGAGTGAAATATGAAAACCGAAATATGAAATACACCGTGTCTGTAACGCATATTTCGACAGCGATAACAGGAGATATCAGATATTACGTTTGAGCAACCGTATAACTATTTATTACACTGTAAAATGCTTAAATTTGATTATTTGGTAGTAGGCAGTGGACTTGCCGGATTGTATGCCGCATACAAGGCTTCAATGTGGGGAAGTGTGGCGGTAGTAACCAAGTCTTTCATACGAGAGAGTAACTCTTTCAATGCACAAGGCGGAATAGCCGCAGTAACATCCGAGGATGACAACCCCGAAATTCACAAGTCAGACACGCTAATTGCCGGGCGAGGTCTCTGTGAAGACAGCTCGGTGGATATACTTGTGAACGAGGGTCCCGACAGAATTCAGGAGATAATAGCAAACGACATGAAGTTCGACACCGAAAATGGTGCGTTGGCATTAGGTCTCGAAGGCGGACACCACAAGCGTCGAATACTGCATGCCGGAGGAGACTCCACCGGGCGCTGGATAACCGAGTTTGTAATATCGAAAGTACAATCACAGGACAACATCACCATATTTGAGGACACCCTGCTTCTCGACCTCCTGGTGAAGGATGGAGTATGTTACGGCGTACGCTGTTGGAGCGACAACGCCATGCTGAAAGCCCAAAGTGGCAGCAACGAGGTGTTGCTATATGCCAACCATGTATTTCTATCATCGGGCGGAGCATCAGCCATTTACGCACGAACAACAAACCCGCTAACGACAGTTGGCGACGGCGTAGCGGTAGCCTATAAGGCGGGGTGCCGCATTGTCGATATGGAGTTCATACAGTTTCATCCATCGGGACTATACCGCAAGGAGTCGCCACAGGCCTTTCTTATAAGCGAGGCGGTACGTGGCGAAGGTGCCTACCTTCTTGACAAGGTGGGCAAGAGATTCATGGTGCCCATACACGAATTGGCTGAGCTGGCACCGCGCGACATCGTGGCACGCTCGATATACAAGCAGATGGAGCGTGATGGCAGGCCCTATGTTACCCTATCGCTCAAACATCTCGACAGTGCGATGATACTTAGGCGCTTCCCGGCCATAAATGCCCGATGCAAGGAGTTTGGCTACGACCTCACACAAGAGATTCCCGTGGCACCCGCAGCACACTACTCCGTAGGCGGCATACTTTCGAACAACGATGGCCGAACCGACATCAAGCGTTTATATGTATGTGGCGAGGTAGCAGCGACAGGCATCATGGGCGCAAACCGTCTGGCATCTAACTCACTTATCGAGTGTCTTGTTTTTGCAAATCGCGCCATTAAAGACAGCATCAAAGAGGGATACGTTGACAGCTTTCCTACATTCGACAAGCACTACACCCGTAACGAGAACAACGCATCGCTATATAGCGAGTTAAAGAGTGCGGTTGCTGAGATTATGAACGCGCACGCCGGCATAATTCGTAGCGAAGAGGGGCTTAACAGAGGCTTACAGCGCATTGCAGAGCTCGAAGAGATGGTCGATAAAGCTGCGGCGAAGTATAGCGACAGCAACATCTGCGAGTACTACATCGAGGCATCGCGTCGTCTATTATGTGTGGCACGCCTGATAATGGTACCCGCGCTACAACGACAGGAGAGCCGTGGCGGTCATTATCGCGAGGACTACCCCTGCACCAACGAGGCATACGCCCTGCACTCGGTTCAGCGACAAGGTGAGCCGATAACCACAGCACCCGTAAATAGTAATTATTTTAATTTTTAAGAGATATGCAGTACGAAAACTTAATCAATAAGCTTCTTGACCTCGGCATAGAGGAGGATATCAACACGGGCGATATCACCACCGAGTCAATCATTCCGGCATCGATGAATGGCGTTGCCACCATGACAGCCAAGCAGGATGGTGTAATATCGGGTTTGGATATCGTCAAGATGGTATATGACCGTTTTCAGAGCGATGTTATCTTCACTCCCTACTTCAAGGATGGCGATATGGTAAAGAGGGGCGATGTCATCCTCAAAATTGAGGCATCATACCCTACGCTGTTGCGCGGTGAGCGTCTCTCGCTCAACATATTCCAGCGCATGTGCGGCATAGCAACCGAGACAGCAAAGTATGTTAAGGAGTTGGCAGGCACCACAACCGAGCTTCTGGACACGCGCAAAACTGCCCCCGGACTCCGCGTATTGGATAAGATGGCCGTAAAGCATGGTGGCGGCACAAACCACCGCATGGGTCTCTACGATATGGCGATGATTAAGGACAACCATATCAAGATGGCCGGCGGCATTGCTAAGGCCGTAGCACAGGTACGCGCATGCATCGCCAAGGGCATCAAAGTAGAGGTTGAGACCACGAATATCGACGAGGTACACCAGGCTATTGAGGCGGGCGCCGATATCATCATGCTCGACAACATGGATACTCAGACGATGACCGAGGCCGTGAAGATTATCAATGCCGCGAACAAGGGCATTAAGACCGAGGCTTCGGGCAACATGAGTATTCCTCGCTTGAAGGAGGTTGCCGCAACAGGCGTAAACTACATCAGCGTTGGCGCGCTTACGCATACCGTAAAGGGCATGGATATCAGCATGAACATTCAGGTTGAGTAATAACACTTGGATTTATGACAACATTAGAACTTAAAGAGCGAATTCAGGAACTCAAAAAAGAGAAGGGTGCCGTGATTCTCGCCCACTACTACACGACGAGTGAGGTGCAGGATGTTGCCGACTTTCTCGGCGACTCGCTTGCCCTTTCGGTTAAGGCACGCGACATAGATGCTCCAATAATACTCTTCGCGGGTGTGAACTTCATGGCTGAGACCGCCAAAGTTCTTTCGCCGAAGAAGAGGGTACTTATCCCCGTGCCCGAGGCTGGCTGTTCACTCGCCGAATCGTGCGAGGCGGCAGACTTGGCTCGCTTGAAGGCACAGTATCCAGGACATAAGGTTGTATCGTACGTAAACACCTCAGTAGGCGTGAAGGCGCTCACAGATGTATGTTGTACATCGACAAACGCACTACAAGTTGTCGAGAGTATTGCTCGTGAGCAACCAATAATCTTCGCCCCCGACCGCAACCTCGGCTCATACATACAGAAAGTTACAGGCCGAGACAACATGGTCATCTGGGACGGCGCATGCCTGGTACACGAGGAGTTTTCGTTGGAGAAGATTCTCGACCTCAAAGCGCAACATCCCAAGGCCAAAATTGTTGTGCATCCCGAGTGCAAGGCCTCACTCGTAGATATTGCTGACTATGTAGGCTCCACTGCGGGCATCTTAGACTATTGCGGAGCGTCTGCCGCCGAAGAGTTTATCGTGGTTACAGAGTCGGGTATCCTCGTCGAGATGGAGAAACGTTATCCGACAAAGAGGTTTATTCCTGCGCCCACGACGAGTCGTGATGGCGGTTGCAACGAGTGCCACCACATGAAGTTGGTAACACTCGAAAATATCCTCAGTTGCTTGGAAAACGAGAGTCCCGAGGTTACCATCGACGAGGAAACACGCCGAGCTGCCGAGCAGTCGATACTTAACATGGTAGCTATTAAATAGCTGTTATGCGAGCATGAGGGCAGAGCGACGCCCCCACACAAACATTAAAAACAAGCTATTCGCGCTCGCATGCACGAAATACTCAAAGTACAGAAATTTTATATGTAACGGGGAGGTGGCTGTAAATCAGGTCGAGCTATTTTGACCTTAATAAAAGCAATAATAGTTGATTTTGTAATAATTTTTGCTACCTTTACACTAAATTTATAGTGCCAAGCAAAGAGTAAGGCATAATAAAAACCACAAACTCTAACCTATGCCCAAAACGTACAATAACGAAATCACTATTCGAGAGGTAACATCAAAACGTGAACTACGCCGATTTATCAATTTTGGCATAGACCTATACAAAGATAGCCCATATTACTGCCCGCCCATTATCCTCGACGAGATTAACACATTCACCCCCAATAGCAATCCCGCACTCGAAGTGTGCGACTTCGTACTCTATTTAGCCTATCGCAACAACAAGATTGTGGGTCGCATTGCCGGCATCGTTAACCACCGCGCCAACGAAGCATGGAACGTAAAGAAGTGCCGTTTCGGCTGGTTCGACTTCATCGACGACTACGACATTTTCAAGGCTCTTATGGATGCTGTTGCTGCATGGGGTAAGAGCCGTGGCATGGAGTATATCAATGGACCTGTGGGCTTTACCGACTTCGACCATCAGGGGCTGCTCATCGAGGGCTTTGACCATAACGCACCTATGGCAAGCCTCTACACTCATCCCTACTACATAGCACACTATGAGCGATATGGCCTAAGCAAGGAGGCCGACTGGATTGAGTACCAGATAACACCGCCCACAGAGGCTCCCGAGCGCATGCGACGTCTCGCCGGCCTCGTGGCCACGCGCCACAAACTCCACGTAGTGAAGGTCAAGAACTCACGCGAACTGAGAAAACGATATGGTTACAGCTACTTCGACGTTCTGGACGAGGCATATCAGAAGCTGTATAACTACCAGCCGATGACATCTCGACAAAAACAGTACTACTGCAAGATGTACTTTCCACTTGTCAACTACGACTTTGTTACGTTGGTAGCCAACGAGAACGACGAGATTCTCGCTGTGGGATTAGGCATGCCATCGCTCTCGGAGGCGCTGCGCAAGTGCCAAGGTCGCCTCTTCCCATTCGGTTGGTACCACCTATTGAAGGCGTTGAAGGCGAAAAAGATGACCGACTTCGACTTGCTGCTTATCGCCGTGCGCCCCGACTACCAGGATAAGGGCGTTACATCGCTAATCTTCAACGAGATGACACCCCACTTCTCAAAGTACGGCATACAGAGGGTTGAGACAACCGCAATCTTAGAAACCAACCACAAGAGCCTCGCCAACTTCTCCGACTTCGACCGCATTCAGCACAAGCGCCGCAGAGCATATATCAAGCAGATATGATGATAGGTGGAGTGTTATGGTAGATACGATAGCCGTGATAAATACTCTTCGCTCGAATGTCAAGTATATGCGGACACTCGAGCAGATATTCGTTGACGAGAAGACAATCGTCTGCGGATGCAACTGCGTAACTGCGCGTTGCAGAATATTTATGCGCGAGGGAGACTTCCTCGTCCGATGTCTACTACACCCCAAGCATAACGCACCGCTAATATATGGTGATGCATATCTGCCCAAAGAGCTCGGCATATACAAACTTAGCGGCAATATTGAGTATATCGACATCATACTCTTGCCCTGGGTCGAGGGCACAGCTTTGGACCACTTTATTGGAGATAAAGATAGCGACTACTCGGCTCTAAGCAAAGCATTTGAGCGTCTTGCATGTCGCACGATAGACGACAAGTGGATGCACGGCGACATCAAACCCGAGAATATCATCGTTATGCCCGACGGCGAGATGACTCTTATAGACTACGACGCTGCCTGGCATCCGGGATTAAAGGGCCACATCATCGAGGAGATAGGCACAGAGAACTATCGTCATCCACGACGTCCCAACGACTTTCTATCCAAGCACAACGACGACTTCGCCATAGCACTAATATCTATTGCATTAGCAGCCTTGGCATACGACAGAGAGGCCATGGAGCAACACATAAACGAAGATAAGACCCTCTTCGAGCCAATCTTAGTCGTTCAGCGCAAAGATGCCGCCATGAGAGATGCACAGGCTATTTTTGCCGAGCGAGGCGATGCTGTGCACTACCGCATTGCGGAGGGTGTTCAATCACCATATCTAAGCATCTATGAGTTACGAAATCTACTGTCATATACCCAACAGACGCCCGTAGCTACCTTACCGCACGGAGGTAAGGTGGACAGCGACCGCAACTTCTGGGGATACCGCAAAGATGAGGAGTGGCTTGTTCTACCCCTCTATGACGACTGCATGGTACGCGACTTCATGTGTCGCATAACATTAGGCGAACATCACAACTATATACCTATCGATAGCAACGATAAGGATAACAAAAAACCGACAACGCAACAGAGCAAATAGAGGGGTAATTCCAATTGCAGCTATTATTAAGAGTATGAATCAGCCAAAAATTGAGCGTCTGCTACGTCTTATGAAACTGATGACCGGCAACGTGAACTACACAGTCGAGGATCTTGCCGAAAGGCTCGACACCTCATATCGCTCGATATACCGCTACATCGACACGTTCAAGGATGCGGGATTTGTTGTCCACAAACTCGATGGTGGCGTATATAAATTGGGCAAAGAGAGTCGCTACTTTCAGGATATCTCACAACTTGTACACTTCACCGACGAGGAGGCACATATTGTAAATCAGCTTATTGCGGGTCTCGACGATACAAATATGCTCAAACAGAACTTACGCAAGAAGCTGAGTACGGTGTATAACTGTACATCGATGGCAAATAGCATAGTCAAGGGCAAGAGTGCCGAGAATGTCAACCACATTATCGAGGCTATCGAGTGTCGCAAGCAGGTCATACTTCGCAACTATGCCTCGGCACGTACAGGCTGCCACAATCGTCTTGTAGAGCCTTTCGGCTTCACAACAAACTACGTACAGCTATGGTGCTTCGAGCCCGAGAGTGGCATGAACAAACTCTTCAACACAGCACGCATAGGCGAAGTAGAGGTGCTCGACACGACATGGCAATACGAGACAGAGCACCACAAAGGCCATATCGACATCTTCCGAACCACAGGCTTTGAACTGCACCGCGTAAAGTTGAAGTTGGGCATCCTCGCACACAACCTACTCATCGAGGAATACCCCTTAGCCGAGCGCGACTTGACAAGCATAGACGCAACACATTGGCTACTCGACACCGAGGTATGCAATTACCTCGGTATAGGACGCTTTTATATGGGCTTGGCAGATGACATAAACATCATCGACTCGCCCGAGTTCGAGGCGTACGTCGTAGGTCGCGCCAAGATGATAACGAAAAACTGAGAGTAACATGGCAAAGAAGATAGATAAGACCAATGCTGCGCGCCTACTCGATAGGGCAAAGATTAGCTACAACCTTGTGCCCTACACCGTCGATGAGAATAACCTTGCAGCAACGCATGTCGCCGAGGAGCTTGGTGAGGATATAGCCACGGTATTTAAGACCCTCGTGCTGCGCGGCGACCGAACGGGCCTCTTCGTATGTGTTGTTCCGGGCGACCATGAGGTAGATTTGAAGGCCGCGGCACGCGTCTCCGGGAACAAGAAAGCCGACCTTATAGCCATGAAGGAGCTGCTACCCACAACAGGGTATATACGCGGTGGCTGCTCACCAATAGGCATGAAGAAGCCACTGCCGACCTTTATACACGCCTCGTGCATGGAGCACGACACGATATACATCAGTGCTGGCATACGAGGTCTTCAAATAGCCATCTCTCCCGCCGACCTTGTAGCATATGTAGGTGCTGAGGTTGCCGAAATATCACACCCGGTGGAATAAAAATGCTAATCGGAGAGGAGATATAGTAATATTTTATTACACTATTTTGGTAAAATAAAAATATTCACTATCTTTGCACCACCAAACGCGAAAGCCTTTGGTTCGGAGAATCCGTAGCTCAGTCGGTAGAGCACAACACTTTTAATGTTGGGGTCCCGGGTTCGAGCCCCGGCGGATTCACCTTTAATCGTTGAGCGGCAGAGTTCTTAACTCTGTCGCTTTGTTTTTGATAGTCTTGTACGAGCAAGCGCGAAAGACCATCAAAACAAAGCGGCTGCGCTACCGCTCAACACATCCACCGTGCCTACTCACTTAATGCGGGTTGAGCCGATAGATAGAGGTCTATTGCTCGGGCGTTGCCCTGCGCTATTAAGTATCGGCTCTTCGGCTACGCCGTCCGAGCCCCGGCGGATTCAAGGTAGCCAGTTACTACGGGTTGTTGCTCAGCATCACCATCCACAACAAGGTCTGAAAATTTAAAACCTAACCTATCTGCTACCTCTTCAATCTTACGAATGATAATACAAAGTGGCGTATGCTGAAAACTATACTGTTCACTACATACGCCACTATTATATTTGTTTATAACATTTCGATTATTGCTTTACCTCCAAGAGATTCTGCATTTGGGCTATGATATTCTGTTTCCAATCCGAAAGCACCATGAGAAAATCTTCGGCATCATTCGTAATTCTCCTTCAATTTGTCGATAAATAGCAAAAGACGATTCTTAATATTCACATCGCTTACACCACTATCAAAGTCCAAAGATAGTAAATTTATCGCAGGATATACTCTTTTTATCCTTTTTGCTACGCCTTTCGACACGATATGGTTTGCGATACAGCCAAAAGGTTGCAGGCTGATAACGCTCTTAACGCCACTCTCGGCGTAGGAGATAATCTCGGCGGGAAGCAGCCGATTATAGGGCATCTTATAAATTGGAGCGACACAATAAATCTTTTTCTCGATTATTTTTCCTACCTTTGTACCATGGGTTATGCGTTAATCACAGGTGCATCATCGGGCATTGGTCGCCACTACGTCTCGGAGCTTGCCGCGCGAGGCTACGATATTGTGGCCATCAGCAATCAGCCCGAGCAGCTACAAAAGGTCGCCGACGAGATAACGGCGAAACATGGGGTAAAGGTTATCACCATCAATTGCGACCTTGCAAAAGAGGAGGCAGCGCAGAGACTATATGACCATTGCCACAGCAAGGGTATCAACGTGGAGATACTCATCTGCAATGCCGGAATGCTGCTTTTCTCGACACTCTTAGCCACAGACCCCAAGCGACTTACAGACATAATCAACCTACACTGCACCACAACAACGCTCCTATGCCGTCTCTTTGGCGAAGATATGAAACATCGGCAGCGAGGCCGCATACTCATTATGTCGTCGGCAACAGCATGGCTACCCTACCCGACAATTGCGCACTACGGAGCCACAAAAGCCTATCTCAAAAACTTCGCATCGTCGCTATGGTACGAGCTACGCCCCTACAACGTTAGCGTTACGGCCATATATCCAGGGGCTGTTGACACCCCATTTTACACGCTCAGCGATACGAAACGACGACTATTTCGCAACATAGGCATCATGACACGTCCCGAGCACCTTGCACATCGTGCCGTCGCAGCAATGTTTCGCAGCAGACGACGCTACATACCCGGCATCTTCACGAAGATTGTCGTAGTCCTCTGCTCACTAATTCCCGCACGCCTCTTCTACCCCATATTGCGCATTGGAGCTATACGACGTCTCTTGGAGCGCATCTAACCCTCGACAAGGGTGCGTAACTGCTCAACACCGATATCTCGGAAGTCGCCAATAATCATATCGGCATCGGTCTCGGCAAGAAACTCCCTGTCGAACGTAGTAGCCAGCGCCACAACCTTCATGCCCGCGCGCTTCGCAGCTTCGATACCCGCCTCTGCATCCTCAAACACGACACACTCCTCGGGCGCAAGGTCCAACTTAGCGGCTGCCGTGAGATATATCTCAGGGTCGGGCTTGCAGTGCGTAACCTCGTCGCCCGCAACCGTAGCCTCGAAGTAGCGACGTATATCGCACTTATCGAGCACGAAATCAACATTTGCCTTATAACCCGACGAGCCCACAGCTGAGCGCAGTCCCTCGCGCTCACACTCGGCAAGAAAAGCCAAAAGGCCTGGCTGAGGAGTGATTATCGGCGCATAAATCTCGCGGTATATAGCCTCCTTCTCGTAGCCGAGTTGTCGGATACCGACACGTTCAACAACATCTGCGGGCATGAGCTCGCCCATAATATCGTCGTTACCTTTGCCAAAGACGCGACTCAACTCATCGAACGTGCGCTCAACACCATAGCGACGAAAGAACTCGGCAAAGGCCTGGCGATGAATTTCGAGGTTGTTGACCAACACACCGTCCATATCGAAAAGTACTCCTTTAAGCATATAGCAAACTCTTTGTAGCATTAATTTCAACAACCACAAAGTTACGAAATTTTGTTTAACAATTCACTCCATACATTTATTATCGACACTTTTGTTTTGCCGATTGAGCGAAAAAACGTAAATTTGCAACTATGGAATGGATGCGACGTCTTAAAAAACTGAATGTAGGAGAGAATATGGTCTATTCGCTTGTGTGGATAGTCATCTTCCTCATCCCCTTCATGAATGCACAGCTCATGTCGGAGGAGCATATAGACTTCAACAAAGTTGTTATCTCGTGGGGTAAAATAGCCCCCTACTTCGTAATCTTCATTACCAACAATATCATCCTCGCACCCAAGCTTCTACTTCGCAACCGATACTGGCTATACAGCATATCGCTTATCGTGATGCTCACGGCAATATTCGGCACCATCGACATCCTCGACTACCGCTATTGGCAGTCGGATGACGACCTGCGCAACCGAGCGTCATTCACCGACCTCGAATGGTATTGGAACGTACTACTCGGAATATTCATGGCCGGCGCCAACTCGATGATTAAACTCTACTACCTATCCATCGAGAACGAGCGTTGTATGGCCATATTACAGCGCGAGAACATCGAGACGCAGATGCAGTATCTGAAATATCAGATAAACCCCCACTTTCTCATGAACACGCTCAACAACATCCATGCACTCATAGAGTTCGACAGCGAGATGGCAAAAAAGAGCGTAATGGAGCTATCGCGCATGCTGCGCCATGTGCTCTACGACTCGAGCGAGAGCTACACGACACTCGACAAAGAGGTGGAGTTTATACGCAACTACATAGAGCTTATGCACATACGCTATGATGACAGCGTGGACATACGTCTAAATACTCCCGACATGAACACATGTCGCCGCATATCGTTGCCACCACTGCTGCTTATCGTATTGATAGAGAATGCCTTTAAGCACGGCATAAGCTACAACCGACCCTCTTTCATACATACCGATATAGAGGTTAAGCAAAACATGCTCCACTGCACCATTAAGAACAGCCGCCACCAATCATACATAGCACAGAATAGTGGCATCGGACTAAGTAACGTTACACAGCGTCTGAACATCCTATTTAACAAGAATTACTCCCTCGACATTGACCGTTCGGACGAAAACATTTACACAGTAAAAATGATAATCCCAATTAAGTAATAAAGAGTATGGTAAGATGTATCGCTATCGACGATGAGCCCCTGGCACTACGTCAAATCAAGAGTTATATTGAACGCACCGAGGCGCTGTCGCTCGTGGCGACATGCCGCAGCGCGATAGAGGCGCAACAGATACTCCAAGAGCAGAGCATAGACCTCATATTCGTCGATATTAACATGCCCGACCTCAACGGCATAGAGTTCGTGCGCTCACTCTCGGGCAACTACTTCATAGTATTCACCACCGCCTACTCGGAATTTGCCCTCGAAGGCTTTAAGCTCAATGCCATAGACTACCTATTAAAGCCCTTCACCTACGACGAGTATATGAAGGCTGTGCAGAAGGTCATATCGCTCGTCGATTTGGTCAATCGCTGTCATGCCGCTGAGGAGGCCATTGCCGCAAACGAGGCCGAGAGTGCAGATAAGGAGTATATATCCGTCAAGGCCGACTACAAGACACAGCTCGTGCGCATCGCCGACATCGTATATTTGGAGAGCGCAAGCGAGTATGTGCGTCTGCATATCGAGGGCAGCTCGACTATCACCACCCTCTTTCGTCTTAAAAACATGGAGACAATACTCCCGCAGGAGAGCTTCCTACGTGTGCATCGCTCCTACATCATAAACCTAAAACGTATATCGAGCTACACCAAGGGACGCATTTTCCTCGACAATGGCGAGTACATACCCTTAGGCGAGAACTACAAGGAGCGCTTCTTCGAGCGTTTCAATGCCGAGAGGTAAGAGTCGCGACATACCTATATATAATAAATAATGCCCGCAGCACTGCGGGCATTATCTTTACATGTATGTTTCGCTCGATTAACCGAAGAACGAAAGAAGAATACCGGCAGCAACAGCTGAACCGATAACACCGGCCACATTGGGTCCCATAGCGTGCATCAAGAGGAAGTTGCCGGGGTTGTACTTCTGACCAACGGTCTGCGATACACGAGCAGCCATAGGTACTGCCGATACACCTGCCGAACCAATCAGAGGGTTAATCTTATCCTTCACGAAGAGATTCATGAACTTGGCGAGCAACACACCGCTTGCCGAACCAAACGAGAAGGCAATAACACCCAACAGAAGGATACCGAGTGTCTGGAAGTTAAGGAAGTTATCAGCCGTAGCCGTAGCACCCACCGAGATACCGAGGAAGATAGTTACAATGTTCATCAACTCGTTCTGTACGGTCTTCGACAGACGCTCCGTTACGCCCGACTCTTTGAGCAGGTTACCGAGCATCAAGCAACCAATCAGAGGAGCAGCCGAGGGGAGAATCAACGCGATGATAACGGTAATTACGATAGGGAAGATAATCTTCACCTTCTGCGATACCGTACGCAACTGCTTCACCTCAATCTTACGCTCTGCATCCGTAGTAAGGAGCTTCATGATAGGTGGCTGGATAACGGGTACCAATGCCATGTATGAGTATGCAGCAACGGCGATAGGACCGAGCAACTCGGGAGCGAGCTTCGATGTAAGGTAGATAGCCGTAGGACCATCAGCACCACCGATGATACCGATAGAAGCTGCCTGCCAATAGTCAAAGCAGCCGAGAGCCAACGCACCGATAAACGTAGCGAAGATACCAATCTGGGCAGCAGCACCGAGCAACAAGCTCTTGGGGTTAGCAATCAGCGGGCCGAAATCGGTCATGGCACCTACACCGATGAAAATCAAACAAGGATAGATACCGAGCTTAACACCGAGGTAAAGGATATCCAACAGACCTACGTGTCCGCCGGCAAAACTGCTCCAATCGATATGACCGCCTGCGAAGAGGTCGGCATGGAACATATCGGCACCGGGGAGGTTCGTAAGCATCATACCAAATGCGATAGGCATAAGCAACAGAGGCTCGAACTTCTTAACGATAGCCAAGTAAAGCAATACGAACGAGATAAGAAGCATCACGGCACAACGCCAATCGACAGTGTTTGTCAAGGGGTCAGTGTCGTTTGCAATCTGCTCATCGCCGGCAAACTTAGCAACACCCGTGTCGCCGATAAACTTATCAATAGTCTTTGCAATACCACCCTCTGCAAACTCTGCATCGAAAATAGCATTTTTCTCTGATGCTGCGAGAGCCTCATCGCTCTGCTTGTCGGCAGGTACCTGAACTTCATCCTGGTCGCATGCAATCTCCTCGACAGCCTGCTCGGGTGTCTCGTTAATAAGCATCACGCCCTCAGATGCATTCACATTCTCCTCCTGCAACTCACCATTCTCGGCCATAGCGGGCACCGCCTGAGCGAGCATAGCAACTGAGAGGAGTAGCGAAAAATAGAATTTAATACTCTTCATCTTATTCAAATTAAAGAGTTAGTACTACTCGATATCGATAAGAGCCTCGCCCTGCTGTACGGCCTTGCCCTCGGTTACGTAAATCTTCTTAACAGTACCTGCGCCGGGGGCCATAATTTCGTTCTCCATCTTCATAGCCTCCAAGGTCATAAGGACATCACCAGCCTTAATAGACTGACCCTCCTGTACCTTTATCTTCGACACGTTACCGGGCAGCGGAGACTTGATAGAGCCAGCATTGCCACTGATGGGCTGTGCGGGAGCCTCAACAAAATCGGCACCTGCGGCCGAAGGCTTAACAGCCGCAATCTTAGGCGACACGATAGCCTCCTCCTTCTCTACTTGCACGGTGTAGCTCTTACCGTTGAGCTCAACACGCGCAATGTTACGCTCTGTCTCCTCAACAATAGCCTCGTAGCTTTTACCATTGATATTGAATTTGAATTTCTGCATGATTTTTACTAAAAGTTTTGTGTTCGGAATTACTAAAGCTGCTTGTGGATATTGCGAACCTGCCAAGCAGAGACATCATGGTTCTGACGGAACGTAAGAACGTCGCTCTCCTCATCGTGACGATTGAAGAAGAGGTTTACTGCCATAGCAATAGCAGCAACCTCTTCATCTGTAATATCATCCGATGCAGTAGCGACAGCAGCAACAGGTGTGCTTACCTTCTTCTCTGCAAACACTATTCCGAAGAGTTTCAGAATGAAGATAAGCAGAACAAGAACGATAAACACGAGCACTATACTAAATAGTGCTACCACAGCTGCGTTGCCCCAATTTACTGCAAGCATCATCATAACTAATTATCGTTTAGATTACAACGGAATATTGTTATGACGCTTTGCGGGGTTCTCCAAACGCTTGTTGCGCAAAGACTCCAAAGCACGAATCACGCGGAAACGTGTGTTGCGAGGCTCGATAACATCGTCGATGTAGCCATAACGAGCAGCGTTGTAGGGGTTAGAGAACTTGTCGCGGTACTCCTGCTCCTTCTCTGCTACGAACTTAGCCTTATCCTCCTTGTTCTCGAATGCTGCCAACGCCTTAGCGTGCAATACCTCAACAGCACCGCTTGCACCCATAACTGCAATTTCGGCAGTAGGCCATGCGTAGTTAACATCGCCACGGATGTGCTTCGACGACATCACGATATAAGCACCACCATAAGCCTTACGCAAAGTAACGGTTACCTTTGGCACAGTAGCCTCGCAGTATGCGAAGAGCAACTTGGCACCGTGGGTAATTACGCCACCATACTCCTGAGCAGTACCGGGCAAGAAGCCGGGAACGTCAACCAATGTTACCAAAGGAATGTTGAATGCGTCGCAGAAACGTACGAAGCGAGCAGCCTTACGTGAAGCGTTGATATCGAGTACACCGGCCATGAACTTAGGCTGGTTGGCGATGATACCGACAGACTGTCCGTTAAAGCGTGCAAAACCTGTGATGATATTCTTGGCATAAGCAGCTGCCGACTCCAAGAACTCGCCATTATCAACGATAGCCTTGATAACCTCCATCATGTCATAAGGCTTGTTGGGGTTATCGGGGATAATCTCGTTGAGGATGTCCTCCTTACGAGCGATATCGTCGGTGCATGGCTGATCGGGTACAAGAGCTGTGTAGTTCTGAGGCATGTATGAGAGAAGGTCGCGGATAAGTTTGAGACCCTCCTCCTCAGAATCAACTGCAAACTGAGCAACACCCGACTTTGTGGTGTGCATGTTGGCACCACCCAACTGCTCCTGAGTTACATCCTCGCCGGTAACGGTCTTAACAACCTTGGGACCTGTGAGGAACATGTTAGATGTCTCACGGCGCATGATGATAAAGTCGGTCAATGCGGGCGAATATACGGCACCGCCGGCACAGGGACCGAAGATAGCCGATATCTGGGGAATAACACCCGAAGCCATAACGTTACGCTGGAAGATGTTAGCATAACCAGCCAAGGCATTTACACCCGCATCGATACGAGCACCACCCGAGTCGTTAAGACCGATACAGGGGGCACCGTTACGAACGGCCATATCCATAACCTTGCAAATCTTGTCAGCCAAAGAGATAGACAACGAACCTGCGGTTACAGTGAAGTCCTGTGCAAATACATAAACCAAGCGACCTGCGATGGTACCATAACCGGTAACAACACCATCACCAAAGGTGTGCTTTGCATCCATACCAAAGTCATAGCAACGGTGAGTTACGAACATATCGAACTCCTCGAAGCTACCCTCGTCCAACAACATTGCAATACGCTCACGAGCTGTGTACTTACCCTTCTCGTGCTGCTTGTCGATTGCCTTCTGACCACCGCCCATACGAGCCGTCTGACGGTTATCCATCAGTTTCTCAATCGCTTTCTGAATTTCGCTCATAGCTAAAATTTATTATTTTAATTGTTTGATTCGTTAATTACGACATCGAATTACTTGTTCTTGTTCTCGCAAAGCTCAGTGAGGATACCCTGAGTTGACTTGGGGTGAAGGAATGCGATAGTCAAACCCTCGGCACCCTTGCGGGGAGTCTTGTCGATAAGGCGGATGCCCTGAGCCTCAGCGTCAGCCAACTGCTCCTCGATGTTCTCAACAGCGAGAGCCATGTGGTGAATACCCACACCCTTGTTCTCGATGTACTTAGCAATGGTTGACTCGGGCGAAGTAGGCTCCAACAACTCAATCTTAGTCTGACCGAGCATGAAGAAAGCGGTCTTAACCTTCTGGTCAGCTACCTCCTCGATGTTATAACACTTCAAGCCCAATACGTTCTCCCAGTAGGGAATTGACTCTTCAAGGCTGTTTACGGCAATGCCGAGATGCTCAATGTGTGATACTTTCATAATGTTAAGTTTTTATAAAGTTTAGTTTAATGATTATTTAAGTTTCAAACTTATTTCGTTATTCCAAAAAATCATTCAAAGTTACTTTATCTTTTTGAAACGACGAAATATTTTCGGCTCTTTTTTTCAACAATTCCTATATTTATATAGGGTAGGCAACAAATTAGCCGCCATTCGGGCAAATAAACCTAACGATAGCTAAAAAAATCGAAGATAGAGGATTGGTATTTGCAGAAAAATCGTTAACTTCGCGTAATATTATATCAATATCATGAAACGACTTATCAGCATAGTTGTCCCGATGCTTATGCTCATCTCGTCGGCAGGCGCCCAAAACATCCGCCTCGGCGAGCACATACCCCCCATCGATGTACACTCCTCGATGGGCACGTCGCTCAACCTCATCGACAGGGAGTTTGTCTGTCTGGTCTTCATACACTCCGACAGTCTTCCCTGCATCGAGGCTCTCGACACCTTCACGAAGGTAACAGATAAGTTTGCCGACAAGGTAGCGGTGGTACTGCTCACCCCCGAGCAACAGAGTGCCGAGCAGGACATCGCAGCACTGATGACCAACGACAACGTTACATTAGCCTTCGACAAGGAGTACAAGACATTCGAGGCCTTCGACATACGTTACGTCCCCTTTGGCGTCATCTACGACACTAAGCGCCGACACACGCAATGGTTTGGCTCGATACAACAACTCGACGAACAGATATTGACACATATAACTAAGTCTAAAAAATTGTAATCATGGCATATACAAAGATAGAACACTACGAGAAAGAGTACCTCGACGCGCACCACGACAGCGCACTCAACGTAACACAAGGTGTCGAAGACCAGCCCGTCGTAAATCCACACTTCGTGCGCAAGAAGCGCCGCCACATGACTACAGACGAATTTGTTGAGGGCATCCTCGCGGGCAACATCACCATCTTGGCACAAGCCATCACGCTCATCGAAAGCAACAACCCGTCGCACTACGCTCAGGCACAGGAGATTATAGAGCGCTGCCTACCATACTCAGGCAAGTCCGTGCGCATCGGTATCACAGGTGTTCCAGGCGCAGGTAAGTCGAGCTTCATCGAAGCTGTGGGCAACATGGTAACATCACTGCACCACAAGCTTGCCGTGCTCGCCATCGACCCCTCATCGGAACGTAGCGGCGGCTCTATCCTCGGCGACAAGACACGTATGGAGAGCATCTGCCACAACCCCGATATCTTCGTGCGCCCCTCACCCTCGGCAGGCTCGTTGGGTGGCGTAGCGCGTAAGACACGTGAGACTATCGTATTGTGCGAGGCTGCCGGCTTCGACGTGATATTTATCGAGACGGTGGGCGTAGGTCAGTCGGAGACGGCGGTACACTCCATGGTCGATATGTTCATGATGCTCCAAATATCTGGTGCCGGCGACGAGTTGCAGGGTATCAAGCGCGGTATTATGGAGATGGCCGACATGATGGTTATCACGAAGGCTGACGGCGAGAATATCACGAGTGCCGAACTTGCCAAGGCGCAGTATCAGGGTGCCCTACATCTCTTCCCGCTGGCCGAATCGGGCTGGCGCCCCAAGGTCTATACCTGCTCGTCGCACATGGGCACAGGCTTAGAGGAGGTATGGAAGGGGGTAGAGGAGTACCTCGACCATATCGAGGCAAACGGCTACTTCACTGCCAACCGCAACCGCCAAAATAAGTATTGGATGTATGAGACCATCAACGAGACTTTGAAGTCGAGCTTCTATACCAACCCCGAGATTGAGGCGCGTCTTGCGGATGTTGAACAGAGGGTATTGGACGCAAAACTATCGTCGTTCATAGCCGCCAAAGAGTTGCTCGACATATACTTTAGGTAAAAATAGTAACTATTTGATAATGAACAGAGGGGTGGGTAATAAGCAAATTAGCCACCCCCTCTTCATTTAACAATTACTCTGCTTTGCGAGATTATATCTCGGTAGTTTTTGATATATTTACGGTAACTAATACATCACCTCTTAGTTACACGCTTAAACGAACACATCCAAGACGACATCACGCTCCTCTCGAAGCAGCATATCGACCCGCGCCATCATACGACGCGAGAGGACGGGACAGCCAAAACTCCCCGTGGCAGCAATAGGCCACGTCGGGCAGGAGGTCGTATGCTTCCAACCATGCAGCACTACACAACGCGAACGGAGGTTGCTATTCGTACTATCAAGGCCATCAAGACGATAGGCAACACCATAACACCCCACATACCTCTCGGCAACCAAGGCGCGACCGACACTCGACAGATGTGAGCCATCCTCGTTCGACAGACGGGCAAATGCCGACCTCACATGCGACCTCGCACTGCCGCTGCCATGGCTCACGGGGCAGATAAACATCGGTGCATTTCGTTCGAAGCTCCACGCCACAAACCTACGTCGTCCTGAGTGGCGCGACAAATCTACAAAGAGGGCGATATGGCAGTTATACCCCTCTTTTTGGCAGAAGTCGAGCAATTCAGATGCCCTCTCCGCCACCCTACTTCTCAAACTCATTGCGCAGCTTCTCGACGAGTTGTGGAACACCAACAGCACCACGCTCCTTAATGTGTGTCAGCGGGTTGCGTATAAGGCGCGTATCGGGCATACCCGGGTCAACGAGATAGATGGGCACATGGCGGTCGCGAAGATAATAGACCAACGATGCCGCAGGATATACAGCAAGCGATGTACCTACGATAATAAGTATATCTGCCGTCGAAACGATATGGCATGCCCTGTCGAACATGGGCACCGGTTCGCTAAAAAAGACGATATGCGGACGCAGGAGAGCCCCATCTTCG
Organism: Alistipes sp.; assembly: GCA_045603045.1. GTDB lineage: Bacteria > Bacteroidota > Bacteroidia > Bacteroidales > Rikenellaceae > Alistipes. The sequence continues at coordinate 9,154 of JAZULJ010000026.1, read as the reverse complement.
CCTCGGGCATCGAGCGACTGCTCCCACCCATCGTTGATGTCGTATATAAGGTCGGGGTTGCTCTGCGAGCGCAACTTCATCAGTTCGCCGTGAAGGTGCGTAACGCGCGACGAGCCAGCCTGTTCATGCAGATTATCGACATTCTGCGTAACAACCTCTACATCTGCCCACTCTTCGAGCGAAGCAATGGCGTAGTGTCCCGCATTGGGTTTCTTCTCAAATAACTCGCGACGTCGAAGATTATAAAACTCTATAACCTTCGCGCGGTTATGTTCCAACGCCTCGGGAGTACACACCTCCTCGATACGATAGTTAGCCCATAGGCCATCCGAATCACGGAACGTAGCGATGCCACTATCGGCACTTACACCCGCACCCGTAAAGACAACAATTTTTGGTTTCGACATAGCTGAGATATTTTCCTCAAAGTTACGATTATTTGACGAGCTACGCAACATAAGTTCAATTTTTGCTCATCGTTTTTTGCATATATCGCGCAATTTTGTAACTTTGTGTTATGAACAATTAGAGTTATAATGAAAAAACTTATCAAAAACTTAGGTTTCTGGATACTCGTAGCTATGGTCGTGGGTATCTTCGTGGGCGCAGGCATGGGCGAGGAAGCCTCTATGTTTAAGCCCCTCGGCGACCTCTTCATCCAACTTATCAAGATGCTCGTAGTACCGTTGGTGCTCGTCTCAATCATCAGCGGTGCTGCTGCCCTTGGCGAGACAAAGTCGGCAGGCTTGGTAGGTGGCATCAGCATCTGCTACATGTTCATCACTACGGCCATATCTATCATTCTTGCCATCATCCTTGCAGTGGTATTTCAACCCGGTGCGAGCATCAGCAGTGATGGCATCGCCGCTATCACCGAGGCTGGTACAGAGACATCTGCCATGGCGGGAGCAACCCCCGAGAGCGCATCGTTCTGGGAGACTGTGATAGGGATGATTCCCGACAATCCCATTCGCGCCCTTACCGAGGGCAACATACTGCAAATCATCATCTTCGGTCTCTTCTTCGGCTTTGGCGTCGCCGCCCTTGCCGCCGATGCGCGCCGCAAGGTTGTGGGCGGTCTCAACACCATCCTGGACGCACTCATCTGGTGCATCGGCAAGGTTATGTTGATAGCTCCGTTTGGAGTATTCGGCCTTATCGCCGATGCAACGGGCACATTCGGCTTCGGCATGCTCGTACAGATATCGAATGTATTGTGGCTCGACCTTATTGCTGTGGCAATTATCGGACTCGGACTATACCCTCTCACCGTGGCTCTTTTCTCGCGCGTGCCTGTTAAAGAGTACTTCCGTGCAATGGTTAAGCCTCAGGTAGTATCATTCTCAACAGCCTCATCACTCGCCACCCTCCCTGTAAACATGGAGGCATGCGAACGTATGGGCATCTCGAAACAGACATCGGGGTTCGTGCTTCCGTTGGGTGCGACTATCAACATGTCGGGTAATGCGATATACTATGCCTTGCTCGCCATCTTCTTTGCGCAGTTCTACGGCATAGAACTCGGCATGTCGGAATATATATCTATCGTTATCGTCTGCACACTCGGTGCTATCGGCCAGGCAGGTGTCCCGGGCCCGACACTCTTGGCAGCAGCGGTACTTGTATCGGCGGGTATCCCATTGGAGGGACTGCCACTATTCTACGCCCTCGACCGTATCTTCGACATGATACGCACAACACTCAACATCACGGGCGATGCTGCATGCGCTGCGGTTGTCGATAGATTTGTAAAACGCTAAGAGGCAAAGCAAAACGAAAATGCCGTCGATGGGTAGTACTTATGAAGTGCCACCAAAAGTTTGGACAAAAAACTTTTGGGGGCACTTCATATGCGTATTTCTCATTTGCGCCAATGATTGAGAGACCGAGAATGGCCCCTTATCACATGAAATTATGATAGGAGCGACTCAACATCCACCTCCGAAATATGTCCTTGCGCGAAGAGTATCGTGCGCGAGGGATACTGCTCGATAAGCGAAATGTTGTGTGTTGACATAACCACAGCACAACCACCGTCGGCAATCTTACGGAAGAGTTCCATGATACCCTCGGCAGTAACGGGGTCGAGGTTACCCGTGGGCTCGTCAGCAATAATGAGTCGCGGACGGTTGATGATGGCGCGGGCGATAGTAAGACGTTGCTGCTCGCCACCCGATAGTTCGAAAGGCATCTTATGCATCTTATTCTCCAAGCCCACGAGGTGCAACACCTCGTCTATACGCTGACGGATATCGCTCTCGTTGCGCCAGCCCGTAGCTCGCATAACATCATATAGATTGTAAAAGACATTGCGGTCGGTGAGCAGCTGAAAGTCCTGAAAGACGATGCCCATAGCACGGCGCAGATGAGGTATCTGCTTGCGCTTAATGGTGCGCAGGTTGAAGCCCACAACCGTAGCCTCGCCCTCATGGAGGTCAGCCTCGGCATAGAGTGTTTTCAATAGCGACGATTTACCCGTGCCCACACGGCCAATGAGATAGACAAACTCGCCCTCATCGACAGTGAGGTTTACATCCGACAACACGAGGTCGCTATCAGCCTCGGCGCGACGCTTATGACGATTCGAGGCATCGTGATATATCGACACACCGCGAAGCTCTATGACACGTCCGTTTTCCATGATTTATGCGTTTTAAGGTTGCAACGTATGCGCAAAAATAAAAAATATTTTTGCATTACACAAATATTTACTACATTTGCACCACATTTGAACTATGGCTACCAATTGCCGCAACTTTCGTAAGGTGTCCCGACTATCGGCGACTTCCGTTTCGGGGGTGAACGGTTTTGACAGCAGGTAGAATTCGATTGTAAGCATGTCGAGCATTGTGTGGGGTCTCGTAAATCGCAACACTCAAACTACAAATGGCAATAATAGCTATGCACTCGCTGCCTAATTTTCAGGGAAAATTGGCTTAATCGCGTGGCCCAAGGAGGCTGCATGACGAGTATCCCGAAGGCGTATTCCGCTCTTTAATACATCTTCATACGGGGTATCATCAATTAAGAGATAGTGCGATATGCGCCTCGGTTATCGTGCGAAATTTAGAGGCTGGGACTTGTGTTCGGCTGCCACCTGCCTGGCACGAGTAGAAGGATGAAACGGTCGGCTAAACATGTAGAAAGCTCTGGGGTTCCTTGTTTGGACGCGGGTTCGACCCCCGCCACCTCCACTACGACGACTTGCACTTACGTGCAGGTCGTTTCTTTATTGGTGAGCACCGTGAACAGAGGGTGTATGGACGAGTGCCGTCAACTACGTTGACTATGTTGCATCTTCACGCCCGTTTATGTGCTAAGTACATAACGCGCGAGATGATGCAACAGAGCGAGCTCTGCACTCGACTAATACTCCATCCCCTCCCCATAAAAAACAAAATACCTACATCCCTGCTATATACTCGCCCACTATGCGGGCAGCCGTGGCAACATACTCCACGCAGGGACGCTTACGGTAATACTCCGCCGTGCGCTCCGAGGGCATAGCCGTCTCGGTCTTCTCATGACGCGGCTCCAAACCGAGCAAACGACGACAGACAATATCGCCATTAGCCTTGCGAAAAGCCTCGGCAAACGACTGAACAAGAGCGTAGTTCTCCATGCGCTCTGTCATATTCTTCGGGTCGATGGAGGGTTTGAGAGCACCCGCCACGAGAGCCATACCACTCACCGTGCCACACACCTCACGCATACGTCCCATGCCGCCACCAAACGGAGCAGCAATGCGAGCAGCACAATCCGAAGTGAGCTCCATGACATCATTATAGGCCATAACAACCGCCTGAGCACAGTTGTAGCCCGACTGAAAATATTGACGAGCGCGCTCCACGCGCTCTTCCACATTAATATCTACACGTTTTTCCATTTTCTTTTGTATCTTTGTGGCAAATATACGAATAATTTACGGTTTTATATGGCCTACGTCAAATTAAACTACCCACCCATACACCTTCGCGCGCGTCGCGGAGCAAACGGACGCACAGAGATATTTGATGCGGTGCGTGGCCGCTGGCTTGTACTAACACCCGAAGAGTGGGTACGCCGCCATGTGGTAGGATACCTAATAAGTGAGTGTGGCTTCTGCACCCAACAGATTGTGGAGGAGTACCCTGTGAATATCAATGGCATGGCTCAACGTGCCGACATCGTGGCATACAACAACGATGCAGAGCCCTATCTCATCATCGAATGCAAGGAGCCAAACATCAAGATAGATGACGATGTATTACGCCAGGTGGTGCGCTACAACTCTGTTGTCGAGGCTCGATATATAGTTCTGACAAACGGCATCGATACCTACTCATGGCAATACAACGGCAACGACTATGTGCCCATTGCACACTTCCCGCACCTCGAATAGCGCATCGAGAGCGATGATTTTCCCTTTTTGGGCATGTTTTCGTTAATTTTTCACACACATTATTTGTCATCTTCATTTTAGTTTGTAACTTTGTCGCACTATTTTTATAAACAATGAAAGTTGTAAACAGAGTTGCTGACCTTAATGCAGCATTAGCCGCATGCTCACGTGAGGGCATCGGTTTTGTACCCACGATGGGTGCTTTGCACGCAGGACACCGTTCGTTAGTGGAGCGTGCTCGCAAGGAGAATGAGACGGTCGTAGTGAGCGTCTTTGTAAATCCCACACAGTTCAACGACAAGAACGACCTGCGCAACTACCCTCGCACCCCCGAGGCCGACTGCAAAGTATTGGACGAGGCAGGTGCCGACATAGTATTCATGCCCTCGGTTGAGGATATATATCCCGAGCCCGACACCCGCATATTTGACTTCGGCCTTATCGACAAGATTATGGAGGGTGCCACACGCCCCGGACACTTCAACGGCGTAGCTCAGGTGGTAAGCCGCCTCTTCGACCTCGTAAAGCCAGCACGCGCCTACTTCGGCGAGAAGGACTTCCAGCAGATTGCCGTAATCAAGGCGATGGTAAAGCAACTCGCTATCGACATCGACATCGTGGAGTGCGCCATAGTACGTGGTGAGGATGGTCTCGCACTCTCGTCGCGCAACGAGCTGCTCACACCCGAGCACCGCAAGGCTGCGCCCCACATCTACGCCACGATAAGCCAGGCCGCGGAGAAGATGGCAACAATGAGCCCCGCAGAGCTCACAGCATGGATGGTCGAGACCATAGACTCGAGCCCTCTGCTCAAAACCATATATTTCGAGGCTGTCGATGCGCTCACAATGCAGAAGGTCGAGAAGTGGGAGGACTCGGAGCGTATTCAGGGTTGCTGTGCTGTGCAGGCAGGCAACATCCGCCTCATAGACAACATTCGTATCAAATAGCAACAAACAACCCAAACAATGTATATCGAGAGACTTAAATCGAAGATTCACCGCGTGCGCGTTACCGAGGCGAATCTAAACTACGTAGGCAGCATAACCATCGACGAGGATTTGATGGATGCCGCAGGTTTGATTGAGGGCGAGAAGGTACAGATTGTAAACAACAACAATGGCGAGCGTATAGAGACCTATGTCATCAAGGGCGAGCGTGGTAGCGGCTGCATCTGTCTGAATGGTGCTGCGGCACGTAAGACTGCCGTAGGAGACATCGTAATTATCATGGGCTACGGCTTCATGGATTTCGACGAGGCCAAGACATTCCAACCCAAAGTCATCTTCCCTGACGAGCGCACAAACCGCCTACTCTAAACTGACATCACGAAGAGATATACCACCCCGAAGGTCAAAAACTTTCGGGGTATTTTTTCGCAATTTAATTTTTTGTCGTACCTTTGTTATATAAATATAGGTAGATGCAAAGAAAGACTCACATATCGGCAAAACGGCTACTCCGAGTGGTCGGCAAGATGCTCTTGGCAGTGGTGCTCATCGTCCTTATGGTCGTTGTCGCCACAAGCATAAGCCCTGTATATAACTTTGCGAAGCCCACACCATTTAGTGGCCCCGACATCTTCAACCCATACCGCAACTTAGACACCAACCACATGTGGCAACGTGCCAACTTCCACACACATACGCGCGTCGAGGGCCCGATGAACGAGTGCGAGTTATGGCCTGCGGAGGTGTACGCTGAGTATATGAGATACGGCTACGACATCGTAACCTTCTCGAACCACAACCATCTAACCGAACACCCCATAAGTGAACTTCAAGCAGACGTTTATGAGCATGGTTACAACCTGCTAAAATTCCATAAGTTAGTATTTGGTAGCGAGGAGGTAAACCGCTTCGACCACCTACTACCCCTCTTCGCCTTTCAGCGTCAATGGCAGATAGACCGACTACGTAATGATGGCGACATCGTAGTTTTCAACCATCCTCTGCGCACGCCGCTCACCACACAACCAATGCTCGAAAAGCTAACGGGATACAACATCATAGAGCTCGACAGCGGATTGAGTACCGAGAATGAGTATTGGGACTGGGCATTGAGTGCCGGACACTACTGCTTCGGTATCGCAAACGACGACCTACACTACCCCGACCGATCGGCAGCCATCGCCGTACGGTGTAACTTCCTATGCACACCCTCGGCACGCTACGAGGATATACGCACAACACTACTCGACGGCTGCTACTACGCGATGCGCCTACCCGACTACGGAGATGGCGACTTCAAGGTCAAGGAGCGAGAGAACGCCTCGGTGCCCCGCATCACCGACATAGGTCTCCGTGGCGACACAATATACCTATCGCTCTCCGAACATGCAGCAACAATTAAGGTAATAGGCCAAAACCACACTCTGCTACACGACATTAGCAACAGCAATACTGCGGAATACATAATGGCAAACGATGAGCCCTATGCCCGCTTTATCTGCTACTTCGAAGATGGCGAAGTCATATACAGCAACCCCTTTGCGCGCTACGATGCGGCGGTGAGCGACACCCCCTTCACCATAGCGGAGCATCCCGTAAACGTATGGCTTACCATATTATATAATATGTTGCTTCTCGCACTATCGGTAGCTATTGCATGGATATTTTACAAGCAGATAATAAAACCCCTCGGATATGAACTCATTTCTCGCAAAGACAAGAGAGAGACTAAATAGTTGGCATAAGAGCACAAAACACCATTTCGGACGATTTATCGAGCGAATACGCCGCCCTATAAGCGTCAGTACGCTCTGCGCAATACTCTCGGCATTTACGCTCGTGGCATACAATATTCCCGTGATAAAGACCGTATTCAGCAACGTGGAGGGCGACTTCAACGGCTGGCTCATACTCCTGAGTCTTATTGTGTTGCTGCTCGTTGTAAACTTCATACTCTACTACATACTGCTATACGTGGGTCGCATCGTGGGCAAGGCTATCATCGCCTTCACGCTGATTGGCAATGCTATATCGATGTACTTCGTCAACTCCTACAATGTGATTATCTCGCAGGAGATGATGGGCAACGTCTTCAACACACGCTCAACAGAGGCCCTCAGCTACTTCTCGTTCAGTTTCATACTATATGTACTATTTCTTGGCGTCATCCCGTGCATCTATCTCTTCATGACCAAGATAGACTACAAGCGTATATGGCGCTTTCTCACATGTTTGGGCATAACCTTGGTAATTATACTGGGCGTTGCCCTTGCCAACAGGTCAAACATCCTGTGGATAGACCGCAACGCAACACACGTGGGTGGACTGCTTATGCCCTACTCCTATACCGTAAACTCGGCACTCTACTACCGTCAGTGGAAGTTGCTCAACCGTAAGGAGATAAAGCTCCCCGATGCCACTATCGGCAACCAACGCAAGGAGCTATGTATCGTTGTTATCGGCGAGTCGGCGCGCAGTCAGAACTTCTCGCTCTACGGCTATACGCGCGAGACAAACCCACTGCTTAAAGCGGACTCCGTAAAGGTATTCAACGCCCATTCAGCAGATACCTACACCACGGCGGGTGTCAAGGCCATCCTCGACCATAAGCCCACGGATGAGCTATACGAGATACTTCCCAACTATCTGCACCGCACAGGCGTAAACGTGCTGTGGCGCACAAGCAACTGGGGCGAGCCGAAGCTCAATGTGGATAAGTACCAGAACGCTACGGAACTAAACAAGATATATCCCGACAAGAGTATCGACCATGACGAGATACTTCTCTCGGGACTCAGAGAGGAGATTGAGGCTTGCGAGGCCGATAAGATGCTCGTGGTGCTTCACACCAGCACCAGCCACGGCCCTACATACTACAAAAAGTACCCCGCACCATTTGAGCAGTTCGTGCCTGTGTGTACGACCGTTGAGATGTCAAAGGCCAACCGCTCGGAGCTGGTCAATGCCTACGACAACTCGATACTATATACCGACTACGTACTGCACTCGGTAATTGAGTTGCTGCGTACACTTAGCGACTATCGTTCATGCATGATATACGTCTCGGACCATGGCGAGTCATTGGGCGAGGGCAATATGTATATGCACGGAGTACCAATGTCTATGGCACCCCGCGAGCAGTACGAGATACCCTTTATCGTGTGGTCATCGGATAGCGAGACTCGATACAAGGAGTTTGAGCGCGTGGGACAGTACCACGTGTTCCATAGTGTACTGCACTTTCTCAGTATCGAGAGCCCTATATACAACGAGCAGTTAAACATCTTCGAGTAGGGAGAGGAGAGACAATTAGAGGGATTAAGGAGTTTAGGGCCAATCCCTAAACTCCTTAATTTCCTTAGCCCCACAAACCTCGCAGACCCCAAAAAACCTCAGCCTTTTGTACGAGGGGGTACATGGGGTACATGGGGCGTATTAAACTATCAACCACGCTCCCAACCAACTATCTTTCATCTGTACTCTGCACTCTGCACTCTGCACTCTGCACTCTGTACTCTGTACTCTGCACTCTCCGCACAGACCCCACGCCATTAATCAGCGCGTTTTTTCTTGTCAGAAGGGTTGCAGACACAACGCTCGACGAATTTGGAGTCGATGGGCTGTACTTGGATGTACTGCCCATTGATGACATAATTCGTTAGCGGAAGTAGATGCGCCCTTATCACAAGAAAACAAATTTCTTGTCAGAAGGGGTTAGGCTTGGTCTCGACATGAAATTGGGCTGGATGGATAGTACTTGACGTACATTCCATTCAGCCCAATGATTGAGAGGCCGAGAATGACCCCTTATCACAAGAAATTA
>JAZULJ010000025.1:0-3028 GCA_045603045.1 Alistipes sp. | reverse complement strand
TGATAAGGGCGCATCTACTTCCGCTAACGAATTATGTCGCCAATGGGCAGTACGCCAAGTACAGCCCATCGACTCCAAATTCGCCGAGCGTTGTATCTGCAACCCTTCTGACAAGAAATTGAGCGCTGATTAATGGCGTGGGTCTGTGCGGAGAGTACAGAGTACAGAGTGCAGAGTACAGAGTACAGAGTACAGATGAAAGATAGTTGGTTGGAAGCGTGGTTGATAGTTTAATACGCCCCATGTACCCCTCGCACCCCTCGCACCCCCTCGCGCAAAAAACTGTCAAGCTTTTATCATTTCAGTCCTCTCATTTCTCAATTTACACACAAAAAACGTAGTTTTTATTTTTTATTTCACTTAATAATTGTTAACTTTGTTACGGCTTATGCGCACGTGCGCACGACGCAGTGTGCTTGTAGCCCGAATACCAGCGAATTAGAGTAATTTTAGCTAAAATATATAACAGTGAGTAAGCAATACAAGCGTTATCTTATTACCTCGGCACTGCCTTATGCCAATGGCCCCGTACATATCGGCCACCTCGCAGGCGTATATGTGCCCTCAGATATCTACACTCGATACCTTCGTTTGAAGGGTTACGACGTAATCTCGGTCTGCGGTAGCGATGAGCACGGTGTGCCCATCACCATCAAGGCCCGCAAGGAGGGTATCACCCCGCAGCAGGTTGTTGACCGCTACCACGAGATTATAAAGAGCTCGTTTGAGCGTCTCGGCATGTCGTTCAACATCTACTCTCGTACATCGTCGCCCACACACCGTGTGACTGCCTCGGAGTTCTTCCGCAAGCTCTACGATGAGGGTAAGTTCATCGAGCAGACATCTATGCAATACTATGACGAGGAGGCACAGACCTTCCTCGCCGACCGCTATATTGTCGGTACATGTCCCCACTGCCACAACGAGAAGGCGTATGGCGACCAGTGTGAGAAGTGTGGCTCGACGCTCTCTCCCGATGAGTTACTCGACCCCCACAGCGCTGTGTCGGGTGCTGTGCCCGTGAAGCGTGAGACGAAGCATTGGTACCTGCCTTTGGACAAGTATGAGGGCTTCCTGCGCGAGTGGATACTCGATGGCCACAAGGAGTGGAAGTCTAACGTCTATGGCCAATGCAAGAGTTGGCTCGACCTCGGCTTGCAGCCACGTGCCGTGAGCCGCGACCTCGACTGGGGTATCCCCGTGCCCGTAGAGGGTGCCGACGGCAAGGTGCTCTACGTGTGGTTCGATGCACCCATAGGCTATATCTCTGCTACCAAGGACCTTACACCCGATTGGGAGAAGTATTGGAAGTCGGAGGATACCAAGATGGTACACTTCATTGGCAAGGATAACATTGTTTTTCACTGCATCGTATTTCCGTCGATGTTGAGGGCACATGGCGACTATATCCTCCCCGAGAATGTTCCCGCCAATGAGTTTCTCAACCTCGAAGGCGATAAGATTTCGACCTCACAGAACTGGGCAGTGTGGCTCCACGAGTACCTCGACGAGTTCCCTGGCAAGGAGGATGTGTTGCGCTATGTACTTTGTGCCAATGCTCCCGAGACCAAGGATAACGACTTCACATGGAAGGACTTCCAGGCACGTAACAATTCGGAGTTGGTTGCCGTGCTCGGCAACTTCGTAAACCGCGCCTTGGTGCTCACCAAGAAGTACTACGATGGTGTCATCCCCGCATGCGGAGAGCTTACGGATTACGACCGTGCCACCATCGACGAGATAGCTAAGATTAAGGCGTCGTTGGAGCGTAATATCGAGAACTACCACTTCCGCGAGGCTTTGAAGGATGCAATGGCATATGCGCGTGTAGGAAATAAGTATCTTGCTGATACTGAGCCATGGAAGGTCATCAAGACAGACCCTGAGCGTGTTAAGACAATACTCAACATAGCCTTGCAGATTACAGCAAATACGGCTATTGCCATCGAGCCCTTCATGCCCTTCTCTGCCGAGAAGATGCTCCGCATGTTGGCTGTCGATAAGTTCGACTGGGAGTCTCTGGGCTCTATGTCGCTCCTCGCTGCGGGCCACAGCATTGGTGAGGCGCAGCTCCTCTTCGAAAAGATTGAGGACGATGTGATACAGAAGCAACTCGATAAGTTGGAGGCTTCGCGCCGCGCTAAGCTCGCTGCCGAGGCTGCGCAGAATGTTTCGGAGCAGAAGGCCGAGGTGTCGTTTGACGACTTCCAGCGCATGGATATCCGCGTCTCAACAATTCTCGCAGCCGAGAAGGTTGCCAAGACCAAGAAGCTGCTCAAACTCACCATCGATACGGGCATCGACAAGCGTACTATCGTTTCGGGCATCGCCGAGTACTACACACCCGAATCGCTCGTGGGACGTCAGGTATTAGTGCTCGCCAACCTCGCACCCCGCGAGATTAAGGGCATCGAATCGCGTGGTATGATTCTCATGGCTGAGGATGCGCTTGGACGCCTGGTGCTGTTGCAGCCCGAGGATAAGACTATGTCGGGTGCCATGGTAGGCTAATATAATACACTGATAATCAGTATGTTATAACCTAATAACTAACATAACAACTTAAAATTTAACTATGGAAAACATTAAATGGGGAGAGCTTGGTTTTGCGTACTACAAGACCGCTTTCAATGTTCGCTACCACTATGCTAATGGTCAGTGGAGCGCGATGCAGGTAACTGACGACGAGTACATCAAGATGCACATGTCGGCTGCTTGTTTGCACTACGGTTTGGAGATTTTCGAGGGTTTGAAGGCCTTCCGTGGTGTTGATGGTAAGGTACGTTTGTTCCGTCCCGACGAGAATGCTAAGCGTATGATTAACTCAGCAAATCGTCTTTGCTTGCCCGCACCTACTGTTGAGCAGTTCGTAGAGGGTTGCGTTGAGTGCGTACGTCGCAATGCAGACTTCATTCCTCCTTATGAGACGGGTGCTTCGCTCTATCTTCGTCCCACGCTTCTCGGCACCAAGCCTTGCTTGGGTGTTCGTGCCGTTGATGAGGCCGATTTGATTATCAAGTCGGAGGCC
>JAZULJ010000024.1:0-47359 GCA_045603045.1 Alistipes sp. | reverse complement strand
GATAAGGGCGCATCTACTTCCGCTAACGAATTATGTCGCCAATGGGCAGTACATCCAAGTACAGCCCATCGACTCCAAATTCGCCGAGCGTTGTATCTGCAACCCTTCTGACAAGAAATTGAGCGCTGATTAATGGCGTGGTTGTTTGAGTGCAGAGTGCAGAGTACAGAGTACAGAGTACAGAGTACAGAGTACAGAGTGCAGAGTACAGAGTACAGAGTACAGAGTGCAGAGTGCAGAGTACAGAGTAAAGATGAAAGATAATTGCTTGGGAGCGTGGTTGATAGTTTAATACGCCCCATGTACCCCTTATACCCTATGTACCCCTCGTACCCCCTTGCGCAAAAGGCTGAGGTTTTTGGGGGTTTGCGAGGTCTGTGGAGATTTTCCTCTTTCCTCTTTGCTCTGTACTCTGTACTCTTTGCTCTTTCTATTGTGGGGTCTATGGAGCGTTTTCACTATCAACAATACCCCCCCCTCTAAAAGAGGGTGTCCGACCCTAATCAGAGTCGGACACCATAACATATAGGGCCTCTTTTAGCGTGATGCGACGCCTAATACACCCTTTGTGTCCTTTGCCCATTTGCCCTGTGCGCGCAGCACCTGCTCGACAATATCGCGCACGGCACCTCGGCCACCATCGTACTCCGAGACGTAGCGCGACGCTTCGATGACCTCCATGCAGGCGTCGGCGGGACATACGGGAATGCCAACCATGCGCATACACTCTAAGTCGGGGATGTCGTCGCCCATATATATCACATTCTCGGCATTGAGACCGTAGCGTTCAACAAACTCGTTGATAGCGGCAATCTTATCCATACAATTGAGGTACATGTCCTCGATGCCGAGCATCTCCAAGCGGCGGCGCAGCATCTCGCCACGGCCTCCCGAGATAACGCAAATCTTATATCCCTCGCGTATGGCGTATGCTAGGGCGTAGCCATCCTTGGCGTAGTAGCGACGTATGAAGTCGCCATCGGGCGTAGGTATGATGCCACCATCGGTCATCACGCCATCCACATCGAATACGAAGGCTTCGACGCGGGCTACATCTTCTTTGAAGTTTCCCATATATAGTCGGTTAAATTGTTATATATCTGTTGTAATTCGGGCTCTGAGCAGAGCATCTCCATATGACGGCGGCATACCTCCATATCGCCACGTACCGCAGGTCCTGTCTGCACAGCGCGAGGGTCGCCACTATCTGCGGCCTTGGCAGCGGTCTCCATGATGAGGGGTTTGAGAATGTCGAACGACATGCCCTCCGCGGCAACAACATCGCCGCCGGCACCGTATAGGCTATTTACGAAGTTGTTGACGAGGACGCCTGCGAGGTGTATTTTGCGTCGCCGCTCCGAGTCGGCGTACTCCACCTGCGACGAGAGCATCGTAGCCAATGTGTGTATGCGTTCGCGCGTCTCATCGCTATCGGCCTCGATGAACAGAGGGACGTTGTCGAGTTCTATCTTGCGGCCGGCAGTGAAGGTTTGGAAGGCGTAGAGTATGCCTCGGCGTCCACCACGCTTAGGGAGTGTTGTGAGGGGCATGCTGCCTGCGGTGTGCACCATGACAGCCTCATCGGGTATATGCAGCGAGAGGGCCACATCCTCGATGGACCTATCGCTCACGGCGATAATATATATATCTGCGGCCTCCACATCGTGTGGGTTATCTATCCATTTGGTCTTGGCGCAGGCTGCAACTTCGCGGCCACGTATGGGGTTGCGGGCGCAGATTTGTCGTAAATCTATCTCTGCGATTTTAGAGAGGCGCACAGCAAAGGCTTCGGCAACATTTCCCGAGCCTACGACAACCACGCGCAGACGCTTCGCGACAGTAGGTGTGGCACTATGCAGATAGAGGTTGTGCTCCTCGCCATGCTGCCATACGTAGCATAGTTCGCAGCCGAAGAGTATTATGTGCCACGACATCTGCAACCATACGATAAAGAGTGGTATGGCGGCGAAGCTACCATATATAGCGTTGTACGACGTCATATATCCCTGTGCATGCACATATCCCCACTGCCATAGCGCGAGCATAACCCCGGCGACGATGCCTGCACGCAGGGCATGGCGCCACTCAACCGTAGTGTAGGGTAGATACTTATATAGGAGTGTGGTTGCGAGGGCGGCGATGCCTACCGACATCAGAGCGGCAAGAACTTGGTTGACATTGTGTGCGAGACCTATCCATGCGAAAGCATTATATGCTACCGACGTGGCTACGCCCCACATCGTAGGTACGATGATAGCGATTATGAGGTAGGCGAGGTAGCGGTGCACAAAGCGACGGCCATGACGTATGCCCCAGATATGGTTGAACGACTCTTCGACACGGCTAAATACTGTGAAGAGTGCGCCGAGGAGCGTGAAGATGCCTATTATTGCCAAAATACCATTAGGCAGGTTGTCGGCGGCATTTTCGGCCGTCTGCAACACCTTGTCGATGAGTATGTCCCAATCTTCGAAGGTGGCATACAAGCTCGTAATCATAGGCTTCAAAAGACCTATGGTGCTGAGAATTATGAGCGTGAGAGCCAAGAGCGGTACCAGGGCAAACATCGTGTATAGGGTAAGTGCCGCGCTCTCAACGAAGGTGCGGTGGTGGTTCATGCCGCGCAACGTGTAGTATATGAGACGGTAGCCTTGGCGTATGCGCAGGTTGAACTTGCCGATGCCGGCAATGTCGTCCACGTTGAGGAGAGTTTCCGTGAAGAGGTGTCGTAGGCGCGAGATGAAGTCCATGAGGTTGTTCTTTGTGCTACAAAAGTAGTTATTTTAGTTGAATTACCCAATTCTCACCCTCGATAGTAGTTATGGCGAGGTGTATTTCGGCACCTGCACGAAGGCCACAGGCACGGCGCACGGTCTCCACCGAGAGTGTGGTATCGCGCTTTGACAGCTCTACACCGACACCTTTGAGGCGGCGTTTAAGCTCCTTAGGGCGGTAGCGCTCGATGCTCTCTATCTCATATATGCGTCCCGCGATAGGCTCCGACGGTAATTCGTTGGTAAAGGCGTAGCCGTTGTTGCTCCATATTGCGGCATGGGGGCTCATGGCGGCCATTGCCACGCGCGCCTTTTGCAGTGCCACATCGGGGATTATCATATATCGCCATGCATGCTCGGCGAAGTGTTGGGTCGTGGGTGTTGCCGTCATTGCCTCGCGCGTGAAACACCACTCGCCCTGACCTACGATGGCTATGCGTAACAGGTCGGCGGGGGCATGGGTGAGGATGTTAAGTTCCTTGCATTCGCCACCGAGTGATACCACTTCCACCTCGGCGGGTGAGAGTAGGCGGAATGCCTCGTCGCAGTCGAATAGTGGCGATAGCTTAATGGCTATGCGGTCGGCAATATCGCGTAGGCGTGGCATCAGTGATAGCATGTTTGGTGAGCAGTACTCCATGCAGACCATCTTATTGCCACTCTCCGAGCGGCGGTCGGGGTCGGCATATACCCAGTCGAAGTGGTCGTGGCACATTGCCACATACTCCTCGGCTGTGGCGCAGATGACCTCCACGTTATCGATACCAAGGAGCGATAGGTTGTAGCGCACGACATCGGCCAGCAGAGTGTTTCGCTCCAAGGCTACCACACGGCGAAAGCGACGAGAGAGCGACATGGTGTCGATGCCGAGGCCGCATGTGAGGTCCAAGAGGCTATCTCCTGCGATGGGCTTGCGCTCGGCACACTCCTCACTAGATGACTGCTCGAAGGCAAGCGAGGGGATGATGCAGCGCGCGGCGTAGAGCCTCGGCAGCTTGCGGCGTGCGCGTTGCAGATACTTTACCTGCGTAGCTACAAGCGCTGCATGTGGCACTCGTTTGTCAAGTGCCACGCTTGCGGGGTCGCGCTCGATATTTTGGTCTATGGCGCGACGCACCTCACAGCTTTGAAGTATTGTCAAGGTCTCGGTAGTCATCATACTCGTACAAAGTTACACTTTTTTTTCGTTCCACCATCCACACGACAGCAGTAATTGTCATATATAGCGTGTAGCATGCCGCCATTTCGCCGTATGACATTCGATACTCTATGGAGGCGTAGGATAGCGTGGCTGCACCTTCGACAATGGCATTTTGTAGCGCAGCAACACGCTCGGCAGCTACTATGAGCCACGATGCCACGGGATTGGGTAGTAGCAGGGCGCACACGCCGAGACCTACGATAGGGTATGCTGTGATGAGTACAAGTGGTGTTACGATGATGCCTATAATGGGCAGTTGTGCAAAGTTATGAGATACGAGGGGCAGCGTCCACAGTGTCGCCATGATGCCAACGATGATGGAGGATATGAGCCAGCGCAGTGTCAGCGGGTAGCGGGCCACGTTGAGATGACCTATGAGTGGTGTTGCCCACGCTATGATGCCAAAGACGGCGACCACCGAGAGCTGAAAACTTATGTCGTATAGGTAGTTGGCGTCGTAGATGAGCATTAGGAGTATTGTTGCCGAGATGCTGTTTATGGCATTGTGGCGCTCCGAGAGAAAGAGCGTGAACATCAACACGGTGAACATCACAGCAGCACGTATTACCGATGGCGAGGCGCCACTCACCACCGCAAAGAGCCATGTGCACGCCGCAAGTAGCAGATAGCGCCAGCGGTGGCCTCCGTGTATGAGGTTGAGGGGTAGCAGCAGTGTGCCAAAGAACATCGCCACGATGCCGAGGTGCAGTCCCGAAACAGCTAATATGTGCGCTAAGCCTGTCGTGGAGTAAGCCTCGCGTAGTTGGCTTGGCATGTTGTGGCGTACGCCTACAACCATTGCTAAGACGGTGGCATGTGCAGTACTATGGCTTATTGTGGATGATAGTTTGTTGAGCGAGTAGTTGTGCAGTCCCTTGCACTCGGTGTAGTTGAGTGCGAGGATGTTGTAGTCGGCAACGCTCACACCACCCGCATAGCCGCGGTGGTGCATCAGGTCGTTGTATGCCTCATAGCGCGAGATGCGTTCATGCAGCGTGCTGCGAACAAGTAGGCGCGAGCCGAGCGCGACGCTATCGCTACGTATCCATAGCTGCACGCGGTCATCTGCCGCATGCCACCTACTTGCCGCATGCCACGCCTCTATGCGTCCTTCGGCTGCGCGGTAGCCCTCGCGCACGGCAGGGGTGCTTTCGACTGTGATTATGAGGTCGAGCGGCTGCTCCGTGGGTGTGTCGGGTGTCGTATGGCTCAATATGCCAGCCGTATATCCACCCATAAGCAGGGTTAGAATAGCATATAGCCATGCCACGCGTCGCGGTATGGCTATCCACAACATTATTGCCGATATTGCAAGTGCCGTAAGTGTGCACCATAGCGGCAGGGCGTAGTACTCTTCGACGACGATACCCGCGACAAAGGGTATGAGCGCAACAAACATAGGCATCGACCGTAGTCGATGCCCAAGAGTCTTGAACGAGAGACTATTATGCCAATGGACGTATGCGGACATCGCACACCTCTTTGAGCCTCTTGGCAAGTGCCTCTACGTCGGTGGGCTCATCCACCTGACCGTAGTGGTAGGGGTAGTAAATCTTGGGACGTATGGCCTCGACAGCCTCGACAGCCTCGTCGGGGGTCATTGTGTAGGGCTGATTTACGCAGATGAAGGCGATGTCTATGCCCTTGTCGCCGAGGGCACGTAGCTCATCGGTAGGCTCCGTGTCGCCCGAAATGTAGATGCGCACGGCGTTGCCGAGGGTTACAACATAGCCACAATCCTCACGCTCCCGGGGGTGGAACTGTAACTGATGCTCCGAAGTATTGTAGGCGGCGATGGCCTCCACGCGAATATCCGCAAAGGGCTCGGCAATGCTGCCCGGGAGCATCGTGTAGCAGTCGCCCGCGAAGCTCTCCGCCGAGGTCTTGTCGCAAAGGATGTGGGTGTCGCTCTTTTGCAGGCTCTCGATGGCTGCGCGGTCAAAGTGGTCGTAGTGCGAGTGTGTTACCAGAATCATGTCGGCCTTGGGCAGTTGCTCATAGTCGGCATGCCCCACCACGGGGTCAACGTAGATGCGGCGTCCCTCATATTCGATGGCAATTGAGGCGTGGGCAAAGAAGCTGAGGCGAAGTTGTTTCCCGTTTATTGTAACGTCGTCGCTCGGATAGGCGGGTGCGGCATGCTTGCTGCCGCCGAAGAGTCTTTTGAAGATTGACATAGGCGTAAATATTTATCGGTTATAATGTTCTTAGAAAGGTAGTTATCTCAGCTGTAATGCCCTCGGTAAGAGGTAACTGTGTGTTAGTATATACGCTTAACAGTTGCTCCATGCGCTCTGCACTGTCGGCTGTTTTGAGCACGTGGCTCATCTTCTCGAATATTATGTGTCGGGCGCGGGGCGCGGCGGCGACAAGTTTATCACCATTGTCGGGCGTAACCTGTATGTCGTAACCTCCCGTGATGATGAGCATCGGGCAGCGACTCTCTGCCGCGAGAGCCTCGGGGTTGCTCTGCATGTTGCTTATGATAAATGGCTGCACCGAGGGTCGAAATAGAGTTAACAGCTCCTGCGGGATATCCTCCTCGGCAACGCGGACGCCCTGTTTTAGGCTGCGTATGATAGCCTCTGCACGAAGCATAAGCCCGATATGTGCGGGCATGAGTTGTGCTGAGAGTTGTTTGATAAGTATCGTGTCTATCGGGTATCCCGGTGCGCAGAGAAGCACTGCGGCATCTACCGTATCGGGCTCGGCGGCAAGGTGTAGTGCTATTGTTCCACCTTCGCTATGTCCTGCAATGACAACACGTTTGTAGCCCTCCGTACGCAGATACTCCACACAACGACGTGCGTCGTCTATGTAGTCGGTAAAGAGTATCTCCTCCTCTGTGGTCTCTGCGGGTAGCTGGCTGAGACCAATACCGCGCTTATCGTAGCGTAGCACAGCATAGCCCTGGGCCGTGATGTCGTCTGCGAGGAGCTTGTAGCAGAAGGTGTTTAGACCTGCTCCCGAGTTGCCATTGCGGTCGGTAGGCCCCGAACCGGCAACGATGAGCAGGGCGGTATCTGTCGCGGTGTCGGGGGTAGAGAGTGTCGCGCTAAGCTTACCCCAGGTACAGTTGATGACGACCTCACGCTCGGCGGCCGAGAGTGTTGCCGATGATAGCAATATTATGGTGATAATAACCAAAAACTTTCTCATATACTGTTGATGTTAATATGGTTATAACCTGACGTTCGAAAACTTCTCTTCCACGACCTCGGCTAAATGTTTGCGGTCGAGGTGTGTGTAAATCTCGGTGGTTACTATGTTCTCGTGCCCGAGCAACTCCTGTACCTGACGGATGTTGGCTCCCCCCTCCAAAAGGTGTGTCGCGAAGGAGTGGCGCAGGGTGTGGGGACTTATCTTCTTGTCGATGCCCGCAATCTCGGCCGCCTGCTTGATGATGTTGAATACCATGATACGCGTGAGAGGCGTACCTCGGTTATTGAGAAACAGGGTGGTCTCGGAGCGGTGCTTGGGCGCTCGAAACTCCATGTATAGCTGTATTTTGTCGCGTGCTACGGCGCTCACAGGCACTATGCGCTGCTTGTCGCCCTTGCCCACTATGCGTATATACCCCTCGCCGAAGAAGAGGTCTTCGAGGCGTAGCGACGTAAGCTCCGAGACGCGTAGCCCGCAGGAGTATAGCACCTCAACCATGGCACTATCGCGGCACCCCTTTGCCGTGCGCATGTCGAAGGTTGCGAGCATGGCATCTATCTCATCGGTTGTCAGCGTATCGGGCAAGGCGCGTCCTGCACGTGGCGCCTCGACAAACTCTGTGGGCAGATGGTCTATGCGGTCGCCGAGCAGCAGGAAGTTGTAGAAACTCTTTACTCCGCTCAGCCGTCTTGCCTGTGAGGAGCGACTGCGACCGCGGTCGTAGAGCCACGCCATGAAACGCTCTATCATGTGCGACTCGACGCGGTGGGGTGCCACATCGTAGGTGCGCATGATGAAGTGTGCAAACTCCTTCAAGTCGCGCATGTAGGCCTCGACGCTATTTTCGGCAAGATGCTTCTCGAAACGTATGTAGCGACGGTAGTCGCGAGCAATTTCCTCCCACTTTTTAGCACTTTCTGCCATAATATTCTTATCTTTGTGGTAAAGATACGAAAAACATTTTACATAATGTTAATTTTCGTTTCATTTTTTTAAGTTAAGACGCTTGTCTATGAAAGAGTATATCAATCTTACGTTGTGTTGTGCCTCGGATGAGGAGGCTGAGATATGTATGGCCTTCCTTTCGGATTATCCGTTTGATAGTTATGATGTTACTCCTGTGGAGCAGGGTGTGTGGCTGCACGCCTTCATCCTGCGTGATGAGTGGGACGGCTGTCGTGAGGAGGCTCTCGCGGCGGTGGAACCCTA
Organism: Alistipes sp.; assembly: GCA_045603045.1. Classification (GTDB taxonomy): domain Bacteria; phylum Bacteroidota; class Bacteroidia; order Bacteroidales; family Rikenellaceae; genus Alistipes. Next base: position 39,013 of record JAZULJ010000024.1, on the reverse strand, counting down.
TGGTGAGGTTGTCGAAGAACGCACCATGGAGGATGAGAATTGGAATGAGGCCTGGGAGCGTGATGGCTTCGAGAGGGTAGATATCGATGGCCGCATGGTTGTACGAGCACCACATCATGAAGCACCCGCGAAGGATGTCATCGATATTGTCGTTGCCCCGCGTATGGCCTTTGGCTCTGGGCACCACCACACCTCACGCATGATGTGTCGTGCGATAATGCGTCTGACTCCTACCGAGGGTAACATCCTCGATGTGGGCTGTGGCACCGGCATCTTGTCGCTCGCTGCGCTGCGCTGTGGTGCACGCAGTGCTGTTGCGGTAGATATCGACGAGTGGTCGGTGGAGAGTGCTCGGGATGCGGCGCGCCTGAATGGTGTAGAGGAGCGTATGGAGGTGCTGCATGGCACTGTCGAGAGTGTCGCAGGACGAGTGTTCGATATAGTTTTGGCGAATATCAATCGCAATACCATCCTTGCCGACATGGATAAGTATGCCGCGGCGTTGCGTCATGATGGAATATTGTTGTTGAGCGGCTTCCTTGCGGAGGATGTACCCTCGGTTGAGGCCATGGCTCGAAAGTATGGCATAGACGTAGTGGCGCAGCAGTCGGAGGAGGGGTGGATATGTTTGGAGTGTCGTAAAGAGTAAAAAGGTAGTAGATATGGTAATTCTTCCTTCGGTATATTTCGGCTCGGTGGAGTATTGGACAGCGATAACGCAGGGTAATGACGATGTTGTCATTGACCTTGGTGAGAACTACGTTAAGCGCTCGGAGCGCAACCGTACCTCGATAATGACCTCGGGGGGCGTGATGCAACTATCGGTACAACTTGCCCATGCCAACCGTCCGCGCCAGCCTATGCGCTCGATGCGTATCGACTACTCGAAGCGTTGGCAGCATCAGCACCTTGTGGCGATGGAGTCGGCATACCGCTCATCGCCCTATTATGACTACTACGCCGACCGTTTCGCGCCATTGTATAACGCAACACATGACTACCTCATAGACCTAAATATGAAGACCTTGGAGCAGGTGTGCTCCATCCTGAAACTCCCCGTGCCCCGCATCTCGGAGCACTATATCGAGGCTCGGGCGACGGATATTGACTTGCGCGATAAAAAGAGAGGCTCCACGTTTGTTGCGAAGCCCTATATTCAGGTGTTTGAGGACCGTATGCCCTTCGAGGCAAACCTCTCTATTTTTGACCTTATAATGTGCGAGGGCCCTGAGTCTCGCGCGGTGTTAGCACGTTGCCAACTTTGAGCATTACGCTGTCGCGCAGACGTCCTGTGGCATCTGTGGCGTGCACATCGACACATCCCCGCATGACGACCGAGTCGGCAACCCAGCGCCCGTAACCGGCATCGCGCAGCTCCACGGTGTCGCAGCCTACCGTGAGCGTAGGTTGTCCCGTAGAGCAATATACGGTGAGTTGTTGTAGCGTATCGCGACGCTCCGTCCAGCGGCGCTCGGCGATATGCAGTGTTGCACGTCGCTTATTCCACATTGTGCGGTATAGGTGGAACACATCCTTCTTCTTGTGGTGTGAGTAATCAACCATGCCCGAGTAGTTCATGGCGTAGGTGCGGCGCGAAGAGGAGTAGTCGAACATATTATCTATCCATACACCCCAGAATATATCGGCTTCGCTGAATATCGAGGCATACTGCTCGTGCATAACCCTCTGGCGGCGTTCGGGGAGGTGGCGGGTGTTGCGCTCGGCACGTCTGATGACGTCGCATTGCTGCGTGATGACACCCTCCTCGCCATATGTTACGCCATAACGCAGTGCTGACCACGCTTTGTTCGACGATAGTTGTTGACACCATACAGCGACATCGTCGAAGCGACCTTTCGTCCAGCCTACATTTTGGCGCAACGACACAAGGTCCGTTATGAAGTTAATGGCGCCATCCTGATTGCTGCAACTCACCGTCTTGCGCGACTTGTCGAGCGAGTGTGCGAGGTCGTTTAGCTCCTTGATGTAGGGCACGACATCGTCGCCACGCTGCCATACAAGCGAGAAAAGACCCCACATGACAATAGATGGGTGGTTGTAGTTCTGGGCTATAATCTCGCGTAGTTGCTGCTTGCCGTTGCGGTGAAGCTCCTCGGTGGGATAATAGCATACGTCGGCAAGCGCGAGGCCGTGGCGCGTGAAGGGCATATCTACCCATACGAGCATGCCGCGACGGTCGCACTCTGCGTAGAGGTCGCCGAGGTGGGGGCCATTGAGCGAACGTAGTGCCGTGGCACCCATATCCTCGATGAGGGCGAGGTCTTCGAGGAGCTGTTCGCGGCCTATTGCCGTGCCGAGGCCGCTGCGGTCATGACCGAGGTTGACGCCATGTACGGCTACCGGCTCGCCGTTGATACATAGCTTATTATCGTCGCTTACCGAGATGCTGCGGAAGCCTGTGGTGATGGCGAGATAATCGCTCGGGGCACTCTCGTTACCCAGCGACACCTCCACGGTGTAGAGCGCGGGTTTTTCGGGACTCCACAGCTCGGGAGACTTTATCGTATATTCCAACTCCACGCCACGCTCGGGGTCAATCTTAGAGACCTTAACGGAGCGACTGTCGGCCTCGTAGCCGTCGGGGGCGATGATGCGCATGTTTACCGTAACATGCTCCTGGCCGGGTGTCGAGGTGAAGACGCGCACGACACCTGAGGCTTGGTTTTTATCGATTTTATGCTGCTCTACATAGACGCCATCCGATGAGTAGTGCAGGGGCGAGATTATATGTTGGCCCGTTACGAGCATCTCGACATCGCGGTATATGCCGCCGTAGAGGTCGAGGTCGGTAGATATGGGCAGTACATCGCTGCGCTCGGCATTTGAGACAACGACGGAGATGTGGTTGTTTGCACCGAACGTTACACGCTGCGTAATCTCGAAGGTGAAGGCTGTATATCCGCCACGATGCTCGCCTACATGACGACCATTGACAAAGACATTCGCCACGCTCTGCACGCCGCCGAAGCGCAGAAATAGTCGTCTGTTGCTCCACTCGGCGGGGATATATACTTGGCGAACATACCTACCTGTGGTGCGCGCATACTCCATGCCGTCGATGGCCGTATCGTCGTTCCATGTGTGGGGTAGGCTTATGTGGTTCGCTGCATCGCTGTCGTACTCGCGTGAGAAGAAAAATTGCCAATCGCCATTGAGTGAATAACTCTCGCGCAGAGGGGCGTTGCCATACGTCGCAATGGCGCAAAGGGTTGCTATTAGGGTAATAAAGTATCTCATAATGTCGTTTTTCTCGCTGCAAAGATACGAATAAACGAAAAAAATTACTAACTTCGTCCGAAATATGTACCACAAAGTGGTAAAGTAATTATTTTATGTATAAAAAAGTAGAATGTTATGATTGATGTAATCGTCGTTATAAGCGTAGTCTGGGCTTTTGTATTAGGTCTTAAACGCGGCCTCATAGTGCAGTTATGCCACTTGATAGGTATCTACGTTGCCATACTTATCGCTCCAAATCTGGCGGAGCCTGTCGGCTCGTTGTTTATGGATGATGTGGGTAAGGCGTACCTCGCAGGATTCTTTATTATCGTGGCCGTCATGATGTTGCTCGTGTGGATTGTTGCTCCCATGCTCAGAAAGGTCGTTATCTGGACGCCCGTCAAGGCTCTTGATAGCGTATTGGGCGGTGTGCTGAATGTCGCCACGGTTATCCTTGTTCTCGCGGCATTGTTCTCGGTGTTCGACCGCGTGAATATCAGTGAGGAGCCACGTTGGGAGAAGATTGAGGAATTAATCATGGATGGCAATGCCTCGCGCGAAGAGTTGCGTGATAAGATTCTCTCGTTGGAGAATGGCCGAGGCGAGATGCGCGAATACTTCAAGCCTCGCTTGGTGGAGTATGAGACTCTTGATAAATCGGTAACCTTCAATCCGTTAGCGCACTTTGGCGATGCTGTATGTCCTGCGCTCGCAACTATCGATGAGTTCATACAGCAAGAGGCTGCCGAAGCGGTATGTAGCAGCATGATTACCGTGAAGCCGTAGTTACGACATTAAATTTTCGGATAATGCAGCAACAACTCGAAGGTACGGTAATAAGTTCGACGGGCAGTTGGTATGAGGTTGCCACAGAGCAGGGAACGCTCAACTGTCGCATACGTGGTCGTTTGAGGCTCAAAGGTGTACGCTCGACAAACCCCGTTGTCGTGGGCGACCGTGTTGTTGTGGAGCCCGATGGCGATAGTAGCGCGATAGTTGAGATTATGTCGCGTCGCAACTATGTGATACGTCGTGCGTCAAACCTCTCGAAAGAGTCGCATATAATAGCAGCGAATGTTGACCATGCGTTGCTGCTCGTTACGTTGCACTCACCGGCAACGCCCCGCGAGTTTGTAGATCGCTTTCTTATCACCTGCGAGGCATATAAGGTTCCTGTAACCATACTTCTGGGCAAGGCCGACCTGCTCACGGGAGATTATCTGTCCGAGGCCGAGGAGTTTGAGGCCATATATCGCGATGCAGGCTACGATATAGTACGCCTCTCCTCGACGGAGGGTCGTGGCGTGGAGCGTATCAAGGAGTTTATCTCCGGTCATACAATACTCTTGGCCGGCAACTCGGGCGTCGGTAAATCAACACTCATAGGCACCATAGCCCCCGATATAGAGATACGAACAGGCGAAATTTCCGAAAGCCATCACAAGGGTAAGCATACGACGACCTTCTCGACGATGTATCGCGTGGGCGATGGCTATATAATCGACACCCCGGGTATCAAGGGCTTTGGCCTTATCGACATCGACGATAAGGAGTTGTGTCGTTACTTCCCGGAGATGATGCGTCTCGCACCGGACTGCCGCTTCTACAACTGCACGCATACTCACGAGCCGGGATGTGCCGTGCGTAGTGCTGTCGAGGAGGGGCGTGTGGCATGGTCGAGATATGAGAGTTACCTGAAAATATTGGATGAAGATGACAAATATCGCAAGTAGATTACGCACAGAGGAGCACTCCGACGTTTGGTTTAAGGAGCGATTGGAGTATATGACGCAGTTTCTTACGGACGAGCGTCGGCAGGTGTTGCGTCGTACGGTGGCGCAGCGCACTCACTATGTGCGTATCATGACCGAGAATATGTTTCACCCGCAGAACGCAAGTGCCATTATGCGCCACTGCGAGGCCTTTGGCATACAGCAGATACACACCGTCGAGGACCGTTGTCGCTTTGACCCCTCGGTGAACATAGTACGCGGCACGCAGAAGTGGGTCGATGTCGAACATCACGCCACCACCACGGAGGCTCTTGCCGCACTCAAAGCCGAGGGCTATCGCATTGTGGCTACCACGCCCCACCGTTGTAGTTCCACACCCGAGACTTTCGACGTTACGAAGGGGAAATTCGCTTTGGTCTTTGGCACGGAGCATGCCGGCATCTCGGAGGAGGTTATCGCTGCGGCCGATGACTTCCTGATGATACCCATGTGTGGCATGGTCGAGAGCCTCAATGTATCGGCGTCGGCGGCTATCCTTATATATATGCTTGCGGAGCGTGTTCGTCAGACGGTTGATGGCTGGCAGCTTAGCGAGGCGGAGCAGCTGCGACTGCTCACACGCTGGACTATGTCGAGCGTGAGAGACTATGAGAGCATCCTGCGTCGCGCGGAGCAGAGCGGCAGACTCACCGTAGAGTACTAAATGCCTGTAAATAGGTGTTGCAGACCACACTCACCACTTGTTTTTAACCTATTCCTTATATATGATATTGCGTAAACAGTTTTTGCAGCACGTGGGACAGACTTCGCCGTCGCCCATGCTCATTGAGGTCGCCCGTGCCGAGGGCTCGTTCTTCTACACGCCTGAGGGTAAGCGCTATTTCGACCTTGTCGCGGGTGTGTCGGTAAGTAACGTTGGCCATGCCAACCCTGCCGTTGTGCGCGCCGTGCAGGAGCAGGCGGCAGACTATATGCACGTCATGGTCTATGGCGAGATGGTCGAGCGTCCACAGGTGGAGTATGCGCGCCGCATCACAGAGCTACTGCCGGGCGATATCGACTGTCTATACTTCGTAAATTCGGGTGCCGAGGCTGTTGAGGTGGCGCTTAAACTTGCAAAACGCTATACGGGTCGCACGGAACTTATATCCATGCGTCGTGCTTATCACGGCTCTACTCATGGCGCAATGTCGATGATGGGTGCCCCCGAGGGCGAGGAGTGGAAGGCAGCATTCAGACCTCTGCTTCCCGATACGCGTGCCATAGAGTTTAACTCTTTTGAGCAGTTGGAGCATATAACAACTCGTACAGCCGCCGTCCTCTTGGAGGTTGTGCAGGGTGAGGCGGGCGTGCGTCTGCCAGATGTCGAGTGGCTCAAACAGCTACGCAAGCGTTGTACGGAGGTGGGTGCGATGCTCATCTTTGACGAGATACAGACAGGTCTTGGTCGCACGGGCGAGATGTTCGCCGCGACGAAGTATGGCATAATCCCTGACGTGGTGTGCCTGGCAAAAGCCTTTGGCGGAGGTATGCCTCTGGGTGGTGTGGCCGCAAATAGGGCGGTGCTCAACGCCTTCACTGAAAATCCATGCTTGGGACACATAACGACCTTTGGAGGCCACCCCGTATGTTGTGCTGCGGGTCTTGCGGCGCTCAACTACCTCGTTGATAATGCTGTTGTGGAGGGTGTGGAGCGTAAAGGCGCTATCTTCGAAGAGCGCGTGTCGCAGCACCCGAAGGTCTTGGAGGTGCGTCGTTCGGGACTGCTCTTAGCTGTGGAGCTTGGACGTTCGGAGTATCTATACCGCCTGATGGATATCTTCAAGGAGGTGGGCATCATGAGTGATTGGTTCCTATATTGCGACACGGCATTCCGTATCTCGCCACCGCTGACCATCTCCGAGAGCGAGATTGAGGAGTGCTGTCGGATGATTGGCGAGGCACTCGATAGGTTGTAAATCGCCCCTCTTCCGAGATAAAATACCTCTTTTAAGTTTGTGATAATGATGCAAAAAGCGCCGCTTTTTGCATCATTATCAAGTTTGTGAACTATTAGACATTATCTGGTGCGAACCCATATCCACAACTCGCGCCATGAGGGTCGCTTGCCGTGCATGAAGATACCTATGCGATAAATCTTCGCGGCGAGCCATGCCATAACGAAGAAGGTGGCGTAGAGCAACACGAGCGATAGGATAATCTCCCATGTGGGAATACCGAAGGGTATGCGGGCAATCATCACTATCGGTGAGGTAAAGGGTATCATCGAGAACCAAAAGGCGATAGGCGCGTTGGGGTCGGTAAATACAGACATCATGACAATCATCGCCAGGATGATGGGCATCATGATTATAGTGTTAAACTGCTGGCCATCTTGTACCGAATCGACTGCCGAGCCTGCTGCGGCATACATCGAGGCGTAGAGGAGAAAGCCTCCGAGGATATAGAGCAACAGGTAGCCGAAGAGCAGTGCTATATACTGCGTATCGCCGAGCGTGCCCACGAGAGCCTGCATCATGATGTCGCTTGTCGCCGTTACCTCCGCCGAGAAGAGGGCGGGTACGAGGAACTTAGAGGCCGCGATGACGAGTGCCGCCCATATTGCTATCTGCGTCACTGCAACAAGGGCGATACCGAGAATCTTACCCACCATAATCTGGAAGGGTGTGCAGCTTGTAACAAGAACGTCGATAACGCGGCTCGACTTCTCCTCAACTACGGAGGTGAGTACCATCTGTCCGTAGATGATGATAATCATGTAGAGAAGCATGCCGAGGATGAGGCCGAGGATGTAGTTCAGCCCCGATGAGGTGCTTTCCATTGTAGCCTCCTCGCCCGTGCCGTTATTCTCGAAGGTGCGTATATCGATATTTGTCTCCACCTCGGCGAGTATTTGGTCGAGGTTTTCGATATTGTAGGCGCGTAGCTTCTTGTCGCGCAGGATGGTGGCTATCTGAGCCGAGATGTTCTCCTCGACGGTCATCGACGATGAACTATTTGTTATTAGCTGCACCGAGTCGCGCTGTTCGGCATCTGTGCCTATGTAGAGGACTCCGAAGATGCCGCTCTGCTCGTCGTATATCTCGCACGCCTCGCGCTTGGAGAGGTCGTTTTGCACCGAGAACAGCACCTCGGGTGTGCTCTGCAACCTCTCAGCAACGAAGCCAGTGCGGTCAACGACTACCACTTGTTTCTGCTCCGTGGGCGACATGAGCATCATGAGCGATGGCGCCACCATGAGGCCAATCATGAGTATCGGCATCAGCAGCGTAACGATGATAAACGACTTCTTGCGTACGCGCTCGCTGAATTCGCGAGCTATGATAAGTTTTACGTTCTTCATGGCGAAAGGCTTTTAGAGTGTTCCGTTTACGGCGCGGATAAATATATCGTTCATCGTGGGCATCATCTCGTGCAACGAGCGCAGTGAACAGTTGTCGTTCAGACGTGCCACAACCTCGCGTATATCCTCGTCCTTGGGGATATGTATCTTCGTCTCGTTGTAGCCGCCCACCACACCACGGCTCTCGCCAAGGATGGTCGCTATATTGGCAACAGCCGCCGCAAAGGTAGCGTCATCGGCACGGTGTACTACCGTAAAGGTGTTGCCTCCCGCCGTGCGACGTATCTCCTCGACAGAGCCCGAGAGGATGTTGCGCGAGCGGTTGATGAGCGTTATGTGGTCGCATATCTCCTCTACGGACGCCATGTTGTGCGTCGAGAATATCACCGTAGCGCCACGGTCGCGCAGCCCGAGAATCTCCTCTTTGAGGAGGTTGGCATTTATAGGGTCGAAGCCCGAGAAGGGCTCGTCGAAAATCAGCAACTTGGGCTCGTGCACTACCGTAGATATGAACTGCACCTTCTGCGCCATACCCTTCGATAGGTCCTCGACCTTTCGTCCCCACCAGTCGGTGATGGCGAGGCGTTCAAACCACTCGTGCAAGCGCTGCTCTGCCTCGCGCCTGTCGAGACCTTTGAGTCGTGCAAAGAAGAGGGCCTGCTCGCCCACGCGCATCTTCTTATACAGACCACGTTCCTCTGGCATATAGCCAATGTGAAATACATCCTTGGCTGTGAGCGGCTTGCCGTCAAGCAGCACACGTCCCGCGTCGGCGAGGGTTATGCGGTTAATTACGCGGATAAGCGTAGTCTTACCCGCACCATTGGGACCGAGCAGTCCATAGACCGTACCGCGCGGTATCTCTAACGAAACATCGTCGAGAGCCTTGTGTCCCGTATAGCTCTTCGAGACGTGCTCCACGCTGAGAATTATATTGTCCATCTTACTAAGGTGAGAAGTGAAATGTTGGTGGTGAAGCGCGTGGCATTTGCGGCGCACATTCACAATATCTTTGCAAATATACAATTTTTAGGATAATTGTGTTATCTCGGGTCCAGAAATTTTGTGTACGAGTTTCTACGAAGAGGTTTAATTAAAAGTCTATTTTGTCGTTATGCTCACCAGCACAATGCCCATTTTGCGCGTATTAAACTTCGCATTGAGGGCTTCGCAGGCCTAAACACACGGCTTTTCAAACAAAAAGGGGATGGCTAATTTATCTCTTAGTCATCCCCATCATATTGCGTCGTGCCACCTTAGTGGCCTATCGCACTAAAATTATTTTGTTACGCTCTCCAAGCGCTTCATCATGACGAACATGAAGAGTGCCGAAAGCAAGCAGAGAACGATAAACACTGCCCATACCGACCACAAGGGAAGGCCTGCCCAAAGGAAGCCACCAACAGCAACCAAGAGGTTACCGATAGCGGTAGCCACGAACCAGCCACCCATCATCAAGCCTTTGAGCTTCGGAGGAGCAACCTTCGATACGAATGAGATACCCATGGGCGAGAGCAAGAGCTCTGCAAATGTGAGAACAAGGTATGTGAGAATCAACCAGTAAGCCGAAGTACGTGTCTGGGGCTTAGTCTCAGCCTTGATAGCGTCCAAAGTAGCCTGGGCCTCAGCAACAGCCTCCTCTACTACGGGAGCAGACTCTTCGGTTACACCCTCAACAGCCTCCTCTCCTACGGGAGCAGTCTCCTCGGTTCCAACCTCAACAGTCTCCTCTACTACGGGAGCAGTCTCCTCGGTTACAACCTCAACAGTCTCCTCTACTACGGGAGCAGCCTCCTCGGTTACAACCTCAACAGCCTCCTCTACTACGGGAGCAGTCTCCTCGGTTACAACCTCAACAGCCTCCTCTACTACGGGAGCAGCCTCCTCGGTTGCGGCGGAAGTCTCTACTATGCCGGCAGTTAACAATACTGTCTGAGCATCGAATACCTGAGCAAATACATCCTTAGTATTCTCTGTGAGCTTGCCCTCGAAGTCCGACTTAGCCTTCTCAGCACTCTTAATCTTTGCCTCATCACCGCTCAGCTGTGCAGCGAAGAGGTCATTGGCAATAACCTGAGCCTTGTCAACTGCGATAGCACGTGCCTGGTCATTGGGAGTGTTAAGGCCGCGTGAACCGATAGCCATAATTGCGAAACCAACAGCGGCAACCATCATACCATAAGCAATCTTACGGGGTGCTGAGGGCTCCTTGCCCTTCTTTGCCAACGAGCCAAAGATAGCCATTGAGAAGGGGGTCAATGCAACAACATAGAAGGGGTTGAACTGCTGGAAGATAGGTGCAGATACGCTTACGGTCTTATCGGGGGTGATGCCTGTGGCGCGGTAAACCAAGACAGCAAGAACTGCCGATGCGATACCGCCCGAGATAAGTTTACCCTGTGTGCTATTGCTTTGGAAGAGCGAGAACGAAGCATATACAGCAACGATAATCAAGGCAAGGTTCCAAACGTCGAATACCATGGTCTCAATGCCCATCGCTGATGTGTTAGTGAACTCGTCGGCGAAGTATGTGAGTGTCAAGCCGTTCTGGTGGAAGGCCATCCAGAAGAAGATAACGACGGCAAATACGAGGCACAAAGCCACGATGCGCTGTTTGGTCTGCTCGGGAGTGAGGTTGTCCTCGATAACGGCAGTCTCGCCCTTCTTCTTGCCGCCCTCAACGTGACGGAATGTAGAGCGGAATGCGTAGTAGATAACGATTGAGAGCACCAAAGCCACGCATGCAACCATAAATGCGAAGTGGTAAGCGTCATTTGACGAGTAGCCGAGAGACTCCTGTGCCCACTGCTTGATGCCTACGGCAGTGGTGGGCGCGAACAACGAACCTACGTTGATAGCCATGTAGAAGAGTGAGAAACCCGAGTCGCGCTTATCGGCATACTTGGGGTCATCATAGAGGTTACCGACCATAACCTGCAAGTTACCCTTGAACAGACCTGTACCGAGGCTGATGAGCAACAATGCAGCCATCATAGCAATCATCGCGATAGTGTCGCCACCGAGGGGGAACGACAGAAGCATGTAACCGGCAAACATCACCGAGATACCGATAGTTACCATACGGCCGAAGCCAAACTTATCGGCCAAAATACCACCTACCAACGGCATGAAGTAAACCAAGCCGAGGAATGTAGAGTAGATAGCACCGGCAGTACCTGCCTCCAAGCCGAAGTTCTCTCTTAGGAAGAGAGCAAACACGGCCAACATGGTGTAATAACCAAAACGCTCACCTGTATTGGCGAGGGCTAAGGCGTAAAGACCTTTGGGGTGTCCTTTGAACATAGATAAAAGTTTTAGTTAATAATATAATTTTTAGTTTGTTATTCAATTAACAATTAATATCGGGCAAATATACAAATAATTTTTGTATCTTTGCTACAATTCAACGTAAAAAAGCATGAAACAGCAAAATAAGTGCCTTCCGATGGTAGAGCGCGACGAGTGGTTGAAGCCTGTTGAAGAGGAGATTAACTACCGCTATAAGCTCTACACCGACCGACTTGCAGATATCGAGCGTTCGGCCGGCAGTATCAGTGATTATGCCAACGGCTACCGTTACTTCGGTTGGCAGCATGACGACGCAATGCAGGGGTGGTGGTTTCGCGAGTGGCTGCCCGAAGCGCATGATGTATATATCTTCGGCGACTTCAACTCATGGCAGCGCACGCAGTTACGCCTTGACCGCAACCGCGAGGGTGTGTGGAGCATTTTCCTGCCCGATGCGATGTATGGTCAGAGACTCACAGATGGCTCGCTCTATAAGCTTCATGTTCACGGCGCCAATGGCTGGCGCGACCGCATTCCGGCGTATGCCAAGCGTGTGGTGCAGGACGAGCAGACCAAGAACTATACCGCGCAATTCGTAATCGACAAACCTTATGTATGGGAGCACGACGACTTTCGAGCTCCTAAGGTGGGCGAACTGCTTATATATGAGGCACATGTCGGCATGGCACAGGAGGAGGCTAAGGTGGGCTCCTATGTCGAGTTCCGCGACCTTGTGCTGCCGCGTATCAAAGCGGCGGGATATAATGCCGTGCAGCTCATGGCCATCGCCGAGCATCCCTACTACGGCTCGTTTGGCTATCATGTATCCTCGTTCTTTGCCCCCTCATCACGCTTCGGCACTCCGGACGAGCTACGCTCGCTTATCGACCGTGCCCACGAGCTGGGTATAGCCGTAATTATGGACTTGGTGCATGCCCACTATGTCAAGAACTTCGACGAGGGTATTAACGAGCTCGATGGCTCCGACCACCTATACTCCAAGGCGGGAGAGGCTGGTTATCAGAAGTATTGGGACTCTAAAACCTTCGACTATGGCAAGCGCGAGGTGCAGCACTTCCTGCTCTCTAATGTCAAATATTGGCTCGACGAATACCACTTTGACGGCTATCGCTTCGACGGTGTTACGTCGATGCTCTATCACCACCACGGATATGTCGATTTCGACTGCCGCGAGCGCTTCTTCGACGAGGGTGTAAACCGCGATGCTATCGCCTACCTCACCCTCGCAAACAGGCTCGTACACGACCTTCGTCCCGATGCCATCACCATAGCAGAGGATGTCAGCGGCATGCCCGGTTCGTGCGTTGCTCCCGAGGAGGGAGGCATGGGCTTCGACTACCGTTTGGGTATGGCCATTCCCGATTACTGGATAAAACTGCTCAAAGAGCAGCAGGATGAGGATTGGAACATCTGGGAGATGTGGTCGGTGATGACCAACCGTCTGCCAAGCGTGCGCACGGTGGCGTATGCCGAGTCGCATGACCAGGCGTTGGTGGGCGATAAGACCATCGCTTTCCGCCTGATGGACAAGGAGATGTACTTCGCTATGAACCGCGCCTCGGAGAACCTCATCATCGATCGCGGCATAGCTCTGCATAAGATGATACGCCTGATGACCATCACCACAGGTGGCGAGGCCTATCTCAACTTCATGGGTAACGAGTTTGGTCACCCCGAGTGGATAGACTTCCCGCGTGAGGGTAATGGATGGTCGTGTCAGTATGCACGCCGCCAGTGGTCGTTGGCCGAAAATGGCTTCCTGCGCTACTCGTTCCTTGCCGAGTTCGACAAGGCGATGATAGCCATGGTCAAGGAGTACGGCATCCTCGGTGACGGATACCCCTATAACCACCTTATGGACGAGCACAACAAGACTATGGTATTCTCGCATAGCGGCCTGCTCTTCGTGCTCAATTGGCACCCTACGGCCTCCATCCCCGACTACCGGATTACCGTGCCGTGGCCAGGTAAATATACTGTTCTGATGTCATCCGACGAGGAGCGCTTCGGCGGTCTCGGACGTGCCGATGTGCGCAGCGAGCACTTCACAACGACACACACCGCAGAGGATGGCACGGTATATCACACCATAACAATTTATAACACCTCGCGTACGGGTCTTGTGCTCAAATGGGAGGAGTAACCATAAGTAATACATGACAATGAAGATTAAGTATTTAGCATACGGCGCTGCGGCTCTTGTGATAACCCTTGTGGCATGTGGCAGTTCGCAGCCTGCCCCTGCCGAGGCCGCGGTCGATATGTCGGCAACGTCGGCAGATACATTCGTTGCAGCACAGCCCGCAGAAGAGGAGCCTATGGGCGACTATCGTCGTGCCGACCACATTATCATCTCAAAGCAGACGATGACACTCTCGCTTTACGACGACAGCAACCGCCTCATATGTCGTTTCCCTGTTGCCGTGGGCAAGAATCTCGGTAATAAGCGTCGTGTGGGCGATATGAAGACCCCCGAGGGCGAGTTTACCGTGCAGCAGATACAGCCCGCAGGACACTGGACACACGATTTTGGCGATGGCAAGGGTGTTATCGAGCACTGCTACGGCGATTGGTTTATCCGCCTCAAAACACCTCCCCATAAGGGCATTGGCATCCATGGTACGCACGCACCCGAGTCTATCGGCACGCGTGCCACGGAGGGGTGTGTGCGCCTGAATAACAGCGACCTCGACAGCCTTAAACCCATGGTCAAGGTGGGCATGCGTGTTGTCATCGAGTCGTCGGAAGCCGATTGCGTTGAGGATGCCCGCATCGACGGCAAGCCCGTAACCGAGGAGAAGCCCGTGGTGGATGTCAAGCCCCGAGATGTTGTTGTTGAGGAGAAAGATGCCGAGGTGTCTGCCGAGCCCGCAACAATGAGCGCGAAGAGTGGTGAGGTATGGCACGAGATTGTAAGTGGCGATATGCTTGGCGCATTGGCTATCAAGTATGATGTGTCGGTAGCCGAGATACGCGAGCTCAACCCCGGTCTCAACGAGCGTAACCTGCAACTCGGACAGCGCATACGCATAAAATAAGTCGCTCATGCGAAGTCTATTCGTCGTGTTGCGCATGTTGTTCGTCGGCAAAAAATGGCCATTCGTCCAAAAACTTTCATCTCAACCAAGTTAAAAGGACATTTTAGACTATCTTTGCAACGTCGAACTGTGCGCATGTGCGAGCGTGGTATTGAAACGTGGCAAGGCTGCGAGGCAGACGGCCGGCAGAGCAGACTGAATAGAGAGGGCGATAAGGCCGGCAGAGCAGACTGAGTAGAGAGGGCGATAAGGCCGGCAGAATGGTCTGAGTAGAGAGGCAGACAGAGTAATAATTGAAGTAATCGATTAAAATAAATCTTATGAGCAAGTATGAATTAAACCTTAAAAGAGACTCTCTTTTTGGTGGCTACGAGGCTCCCGATATGGAGGTTGTAGCCGTGAAAGCCGAGTGCGGTATGGAGGCGAGCAACACGTCGTCAACCGAGGATTATGAAGATGGTATTTTCGAGTGGTAAACCTATTAAAACAACAACAATGAAAAAAATTTATGCATTTTTGATGTCGGCAGTTGCTTTGGTAGGCTTTGCCGCATGTTCAGAGGGTCTCAACGGGGAGGGTATCCGCGTCGAGGCTAACACGGAGGAGGTGTCAATCTTCGCAGAATTCAGCGAGGATGATACACGTATGACTCTTAACAATAAGACCCCCGAGTGGGAGCAGGGTGATGTTATCACCATCAACGGCTTCGAGTTTGTTGCCCAGGAGTCGGGTACAAGCGTTCAGTTCAAGGGCAAGGTAGATGAGTCGCTTATCGGTGCTGCTTTTACGGCATACTACGGGGGCGAACATGTAGCTGCCGCACAGGTTGCTCGCGAGGGCGATATGCCTAAGGCTACCCCTGCCAAGGCCGAGGGTGCAGCCTTCGAGAGTGGCATGACCATCGAGTTTAAGAACATCGCAGCCCTCTTGAAGTTTACCCCCACATTCGCAGGTGATGTAACTTTTACCTACACCGTAGATAGCAAGCAGGAGGCTATTACACTCACGGGTTGCGCTGCAAATAAGGAGTACTATGTTGCTGTAACCCCTGGTTCGTGGTCTGAGGGTTTGACGGTTACGACCGACTATATCTTGTGCAAGAGCACCACTAAGTCGCAGACGATAAACCGTAGCACAATGTATGACTTGGGCGGTATCTCCAAGAAAGAGTACACGTGGGGTCTTGTAGGTCAGCACCAAGGCTGGGATGTTACGAAACCTACACCAATGTATTATACTACCAACAGCAAAGTGTTTGCCTTGAAGAACATTAAGTTAAAGGATAATGGTTTCAAGTTTGCAAAGCAAGGCCTTTCAGACTGGGATACGGCAAATACAACTTTTGGTGCATGGAAGGATACAACAGGCAAGGGCTTCTTCAATTACTCGACAGAGATGAGTCAGGGCGCCTGGTATAGTGTATATACTGATAACCTTGGTGGGCAGTCAAAGAACATCGGCGTCTCGGACTTCAATAAGAGTTACGATGTATATATCAAGGTTATCCAGGATGGCTCCTGGGGTCAGGAGCTTGGTTATACGGTTGTCCCCGCCGGTACAACGGTGTCATTCTAAGCAGACTATATGATACTATTCAGCCCGTCTCCTAAGAGTCGGGCTGATTTTTTGTGCGATGCTGTGTTGATTTTATGTCGTACCGAAATAGGCTACTGTCGATATAGCTATCTCAGTGGCGAGTCGGGCTCTTTGGCCATTGCTGCGTAGAAGAGTTTATCCACCAGGCCGGGGAAGAACTTTTTGAGAAGGTGTGTGCCGCGTCCCTCCCACTCCATGAGGCATAGGCGCTTGCGGCGGTGTATGCCGCGGGCAACGATGTGAGCCACCTGCTCGGGGGTCATCATCTTGGCCTCGTTGCGCGGTGTTTCACCCTGCTGTGAGCCGTCGGCGGTGAGTGCTGAGAAGCGTACGTTCGAGGCGGTAAATCCCGGACATGCCGTCATCACATGTAGTCCCTTCTTCAAGTTCTCGACGCGTATGGTGTCGAGGAAGCCGGTCATGGCATACTTTGATGCCGAGTATCCCGTGCGGCCGGGGAGACCGTGGATGCCTGCAACGGATGATATGCCCACGAGTGAGCCCTTTGACTTTTGAAGCCACGGCAGAGCATACTTCGTGCAGTTTACCGTGCCCCAGAAGTTTACGTCCATAAGTCGGTGTAACACTTTTAGGTCGCAATCGTCGAACAACGCGCGCATGGATAGTCCTGCGTTGCAGATGAGAACGTCGATGCCACCGAAGGTCTCGACGGCGGTGTCTATAAGTTTTTTGCAGTCATCCGCGCTCACTACATCGCAGGCGGCATATGCCACCTTGCCACCCGTCGCCTCGATATCGGCGGCTACACGTCTAAGTTCCTCGTCGCGGCGGGCGCCGAGGACAACCTTTGCCCCCATCTTGGCATACTCACGTGCCATGGCCTCGCCCATGCCCGATGAGGCACCTGTGATGACAACAACTTTTTCGTTAAGATACTTTTTCATGTTTTGTCTATTTTGCTAATTTATAGAACATTCCTAATATCTAAATGTTTACTTTGAGACCGTCGAAGGCGAGCTCTACCCCCTCGGGGAGGCGCTTCGATGCCTCGCTGTGGAGGCCTATGCGGTGCGATAGGTGGGTGAGGTAGGCGCGTTGCGGCTTCACGCGCTCGATGACCTCCAATGCCTCGGCCACCGAGAAGTGCGAGTCGTGTGGCTCCCATCTCAGAGCGTTTATCACCAGCAGTTCCACACCCTCCAACTTGCGACACTCCTCCTCCTCGATATGGCTGAAATCGGTGAGGTATGCCATCTTACCTATGCGGTAGCCCACCGAGCGGAAGTGCGCAGAGTGGTGGCCGACGATGGGCGTTATCGCCACGTTGCCGATGACAAGTGGCTGCTGCTCGTCGATAGTGTGTAGCTCGATGACGGGGACTCCGCGATACTTATTCTCGGCGAAGGCGTAGTCGTAATCTTTGCGTAGGGTGCGTATCGCGGCTGCGGGTGCGTATATATGTATGGTGTGAATTGTGGGGTAGTCCACGAAGTTGAAGGCACGCACATCGTCGATGCCTCCCGTGTGGTCCTTATGTTCGTGTGTGAGTAGTAGTGCGTCGATGTGGCGAACATCTTCGCGTAGCATCTGCTGTCGGAAGTCGGGTCCCGCGTCGATGATAAGACGCAGGCTATCGACCTCGACCATTGCCGAGGTGCGCAGTCGTCGGTCGCGCATATCTGCCGAGCGACAAACCTCACAGCGGCACCCAATGACGGGCACACCCTGCGATGTTCCGGTACCCAAAAATGTGAGTTTCATGATACAAAGTTATGAAAAAAACGGTAATGTGGAGTGCAGTCTGTAATTTTTATCGGTAAATAGTCTTCTAATATTTTGCATATTTGCGTTAAATGTGCTATCTTTGTATTATTATAAGCTATAAAACACAACACTAATATAAACCTTAAACCAATTTTACTATGAAGAAGTTATTATCTATTTTGGCTATGGCATTGCTCGTTGTAGCATGTGGCGAGGAGAAGAAGTCTCTTACCGTTGAGGAGCAGGCTAAGGCTTATTGCGAGCAGATGATTGAGGCGCTTCAGAACAACGACGGGGCAAAGTTTGAGTCTGTCGTTAACGAGTCGGATGCTTGGTACGAGAAGCTCTCAAAGGAGGATCAGGCAAAGGTTGATGCGGTATCTCAGGAGTATGAGGCTCGTCTGTTTGAGGCTGTTATGGCTGCTGGTGACGAGGAGGACCTCGGCTGCGATTACTATGAGGACGAGTGCTGCGAATAGCATAGTCAAATTTGTGGATAACAACGAGGACTCGGCATGTAGTCCTCGTTTTTTTTGTTCAAAATTGATAGGATATTTTGATATTGGGATAAAATTTTCTACCTTTGTAATGCACATATATCTCAACTAAAAGCAAATGAAGAGAGCGTTAATTATTTTATCTGTTGCCATGCTCGTAGTGGCGTGTGGTGGCAGTGGAGAACAGAAGGTGGAGCTTACGCCCGAGCAGCAGACCATGGCCTACGTAGAGCAGATTATCGACGCCCTGAACAATGGCGATGCCGATAGGTTTAATACCATCAACGATGATATGAAGGCGTGGAGTAGGAGCCTGAGTGAGGAGGATAGGGCTACGTGCGAACAGATTGTTGACGACTATCAGGATGACATCTACGATGCAATGCTTAAAAATGCACAGGACAGAGACTTTATAAATAAATTGAAACAGTAGAACGTAAATTGTAAGTGCTATGAAGAAGATTTTGTCAATTTTGGCTATGGCATTGCTCGTTGTAGCATGTGGTAGCGAGGAGAAGAAGCCCCTAACCGTTGAGGAGCAGGCTAAGGCTTATGCGCAGAGGATATATGATTTGGGCTCGAATAACCAGACTGCCGAGATGAATGAGCTTGTCGCAGAGTGGAGTAAGTGGTATAGCGAGCTTTCGCCCGAGGATAAGGTCAAGGCCGCCAAAGCAACCGACGAGTTCAATCGTCAGAATGGCGCGAAATAGTAGTAAATAAAATTGCGGGTACGACTTTTTCTACCCGCAATTTTATTATATAATATTTGATATAAGTTATCCTCTTATCCTTTATTCTCTGCTACCCACTGCGTGAGTTCCACGAAGTCGGCGACCGAGAGTTGCTCGGCGCGCATCGCAAAGAAGCGGTGCTCGCGGCCTCCGAAGTTGCCAAAGGCCGATTTTAGCGAGTTGCGTATCATCTTACGGCGTTGTCCAAATGAGGCCTTGACGACCTTGATGAACAACTGCTCGTCGCAGTCGAGGTGTGTGGTATTGTTGCGCACGAGGCGTATCACGGCGCTCTTAACCTTGGGGGGTGGGTTGAAGACCTTCTCGCCCACGGTGAAGAGATATTCTATATCATACCATGCTTGAAGCAGCACGCTGAGGATGCCATACTCCTTGGAGCCGGGAGGCTCTGCCAGGCGCACGGCCACCTCCTTCTGTATCATGCCCACGCACTCGGGCACGATATCGCGGTTCTCGAGAACCTTGAAGAAGATTTGAGAAGATATGTTATATGGAAAGTTACCGATGATTTTCAGGCGTGTGCCATACTTCTCGCGTAGGTCCATTTTGAGGAAGTCGCCCTCCGTAAGGCGTTCGCTGAATGAGGGGTAGTGGGCGTGGAGGTACTCAACCGACTCGCCATCTATCTCGGCACCATAGGTAACGATATCCGTGCGCTCCAACAAAAACTGCGTGAGCACACCCATACCGCAGCCCACCTCCAACACCTTATCGGGAGCGGCGTCCGTGCCTCCCGAAAGAGATGTGGCAATCTTACGGGCTATATTCAGGTCGGTCAGGAAGTGCTGGCCGAGTGCCTTCTTTGCTCTTACCTCTGCCATTAGTTAGCAACCTCAGAAATGAACTTAATGCGCACCAGACGTATCTCCTCCTCGCTATATTCCGCGCCGAGCTCGTCGATAGCGGCATCTAACGAGTCGCTCTCGGCATCCTCCTTGAAGTATAGGTATATATCCTCGACCTTATCCTCATCCATGATGGTATTGAGGTAGTATTGTATGTCGAGGCGTGTTCCCGAGTTGACGATGGCCTCAATCTCGCTCAGCAGCTCGTCCATGTCGAGGTTGCGGGCGCGGGCGATATCCTCGAAATCCATCTTGCGGTCGATAGACTGGATGATGAATATCTTGTTATTCGACTTGTTGGCGACACCCTTGACGACCATATCCTGAGGACGGATAATCTCCTTCTCATCGACATAGGTCTTGATGAGCTTGACGAACTCCGCACCAAACTTCTGCGCCTTGCCAGCACCGACACCCTGTATTGTCTGCAACTCCTCGATAGTGATGGGGTACTGTATAGACATATCCTCCAACGACGGGTCCTGGAAGATGACATACGGAGGCAAATCGTTCTGGCGTGCCACCTTCTTGCGCAGGTCTTTGAGCATAGCATAGAGCTCTTCATCGGCAGCACCGCCACCCTTCATCGCTACTACCTGCTCGTTCTCCTCCTCGTTGTCGTAGTCGTGGTCGAGCGTGATGGTTATCTTCGTGGGCTTGCGAAGGAACTCCTCGCCGCGTGCGTTGATGGATATGAGACCGTAATTCTCGATGTTCTTATCTATGAAGCCGTTGATGAGGGCCTGGCGTATGACGGCATTCCAGAAGCGCGCGTCCTTATCCTGTCCCGAGCCAAAGACCTCCAATTTGTTGTGTCCATAGCTCTTAATCATCGCCGTAACCTTGCCCATGAGCACGGCTACGAGGTGGTCAATCTTGAACTTATCGCCAATTACCTTCAACGCTTCGAGTGCGAGCTCCATCTCCTCGGTAGCCTTAACCTGGGGCTTAGGGTTGCAACAGTTGTCGCAGCTGCCGCAATTCTCGGTAGTGTACTCCTCGCCGAAGTAGTGTAGGAGCGACTTACGACGACACATAGAGCTCTCGGCATAGGATACCGTCTCCAAAAGCAGCAATTTGCCAATCTCCTGCTCGGCAACGGGCTTGCCCTGCATGAACTTCTCGAGCTTTTGTATATCCTTGTAGCTGTAAAATGTGAGGCAGTGTCCCTCGCCACCATCACGGCCGGCGCGCCCTGTCTCCTGGTAGTATCCCTCCAACGACTTGGGAATGTCGTAGTGTATGACGTAGCGCACATCGGGCTTGTCTATACCCATGCCGAAGGCGATGGTTGCCACGATGACATCGACCCTCTCATGCAGGAAGGCATCCTGATTGTCGGCACGTGTCTGTGCATCCATGCCGGCATGGTAGGCGAGGGCCTTGATGCCGTTTGCCATGAGCAACTCGGCGAGTTCCTCAACCTTCTTGCGGCTCAGACAGTAGATGATGCCGCTCTTCGAGTCGTGCTGCTTGATGAAGCGTATGATGTCTCTATCAACATCGTGCTTGGGGCGCAACTCGTAGTAGAGGTTGGGACGGTTGAACGACGAACGGAATACCGTGGCGTCGGTCATGCCGAGATTCTTTTGAATATCCATCTGTACCTTGGGCGTGGCTGTCGCGGTGAGGGCAATGAGCGGCGCGGTGCCTATGTCGTTGATGATGGGTCGGATACGGCGATACTCGGGTCGGAAGTCATGACCCCACTCCGAGATACAGTGTGCCTCGTCGATGGCGTAGAACGATATCTTTATCTTACGTAGGAAGGCAATGTTGTCCTCCTTAGTGAGCGACTCGGGGGCGAAGTATAGTAGCTTAGTGCGTCCCTCCATGACATCTTGGCGCACTTGGGCTATGGCAGCCTTGTTGAGCGACGAGTTGAGGAAGTGGGCGATGCCTGATTCTGTCGAGAAGGTGCGCATGGCATCCACCTGATTCTTCATCAGGGCAATGAGTGGCGATATGACAATGGCAACACCATCCATGATGAGTGCCGGGAGCTGGTAGCATAACGACTTACCACCGCCCGTGGGCATGAGGACGAAGGTGTCCTTGCCCGAAAGCACGTTGTTGATGACGGCCTCCTGGTTTCCTTTGAACGACGTGAAGCCAAAATATTCCTTTAATTTCTCGTGCAATAAGCCTCCTTGCTGAGTGTCCATAATCGCGTTGCTGAAAAATTTTACTCAAATATAATATATTTTTTTGAAAATTAGTAATAACTTTGTGAAAAATTTGGTAAAAAAGATGCGACTCTTTACAAGCGAATTGGTAAAATCCTATAAATCACGCACTGTCGTGAACCACGTATCTATCGACGTAAGGCAGGGCGAAATTGTGGGTCTGCTCGGTCCTAACGGTGCCGGTAAGACCACGACGTTCTACATGATTGTAGGCCTTATTAAGCCCAACGACGGACGTATATACCTCGAAGATGATGGTGGCAAGGTTACCGACATCACCGGACTACCGGTATATCGTCGTGCGCAGATGGGTGTGGGCTCCCTGGCGCAGGAGGCCTCGGTATTTCGCAACCTTACCGCCGAGGACAATATTCGCGCCGTGTTGGAGATGACCAAATATTCGCGTCAGTATCAGCGAGAGCGCTGCGAGCAGCTTATCGAGGTGTTCCGTCTGCAAAAGGTGCGCAAGAGCTACGGTAACCAACTTTCGGGTGGCGAGCGCCGCCGTACCGAGATAGCGCGCGCTGTGGCTATCAATCCCGCCTTCATACTCCTCGACGAGCCCTTTGCAGGTGTTGACCCTATCGCTGTGGAGGATATCCAGAGTATCGTGGGTACACTCAAAGATCGCAACATCGGCGTTATCATCACCGACCACAACGTAGATGAGACCCTTGCCATCACCGACCGCACATACCTCCTTTACGAGGGTAAAATCTTGAAGACGGGTACGGCTGAGGATTTGGCTAATGACGAGATGGTACGTAAGGTCTATCTCGGTCGTAACTTCGAGCTGCGTACCTCGCCGCAGATGGCGCGTGAGCGTCGCGAGCGTGAGGAGGCCGAGCGCGAGGAGGCACTGCGTGCTATGGGCTATGTGCATCCGCCGAAGGACGATGACGACGACGATGATGACGAAGATACATTGTAATAACACCATATATGGATAGCACAGTCCCCTTAGGGAATCGTTTACGGGGTGAGATAACGCCCCCTTGCTCAAAGAGTTATGCTCAACGTGCGCTTGCCGCAGCACTTCTTGCTCCGGGGCGCACAACACTGCGCGGCATAGAACTTTGTCGCGACACTCGCTCGGCAATAGCCGCTATCGAGGCTCTCGGTGCCTCGGTTGAAGTAATAGATTGTAATACGCTTGTTGTGAGTGGTGGTCTCAGCCCCCGCACGTCGTCGCTCAATGTCGGCGAGTCAGGACTCGCCGCCCGTCTCTTTACGCCCATAGCCGCACTTACCGGAAGAGCAGTGGTCATCGAGGGTGAGGGTACGTTGTGCCATCGCCCTATGTCGATGATGATTGAGCCGTTGAAGGAGCTCGGCGTCGAGGTGCGTGATGGTGGCGGATACCTCCCCATTGAGGTACGCGGTCCGATTCGTGGTGGCAGGGTTGTCGTAGATGGTCGTATGTCGTCGCAGTTTGTTACAGGCCTACTTATAGCTCTCCCACTTGCCGAGCGCGATACTACCGTTGAGGTCGAGGGTGCCGTATCGACCCCTTATTTAGATATGACCTTGGAGACAATTAAGCGCTTTGGTGTTGAGGTTATGTATCACGAGGGCGACTATTCGGAGTTTTACATCGAGGGTGGTCAGCAGTATGAGGCTGTGGACTACACCATAGAGAGCGATTGGAGCGCAGCTGCGACAATCATGGTAGCTGCCGCTATTGCCGGCGAAGTTACGCTGCACAACATATCGACGCTCTCGCGCCAGGCCGATACCGCTATATGTCGTGCGTTGGAGCGTGCCGGAGCCTCGATAGTAATAGAGAGCGATAGCATAACCGTTGCGCATAGACCCCTTACAGCCTTCACATTTGACGCTACACAGTGCCCCGACCTCTTCCCCGCGTTGGTGGCGTTGGCTGCTACCGCCGAGGGTGTATCGACACTCTATGGTATCGACCGTCTGCGTGGCAAGGAGAGCGACCGTGGCGAGGTGCTGTGTGAGGAGTACTCGAAGCTCGGCATAGATATAGAACTCGACTACGAGCAGAATGTAATGCGCATCGTGGGCGGTCAGCCTGAGTGGGCAGAGGTGGATAGCCACGACGACCATCGCGTGGCTATGTCGTTGGCCGTAACGTCGTTGCGTCTTGATAAGGAACTGCCTATCCGTAACCGCGAGTGTGTCGCCAAGAGCTATCCTTCGTTCTTCGAGGATATTGAGTCGCTGAAAGTTAAATAGCTAAAATAGAATCCGGAGAGTGAAAAATTGGTTTGGCGATAAGTTGCGGGTAACAATCTTTGGAGCATCGCATGCCCCGGAGGTGGGTGTTGTTGTTGAGGGTCTGCCTCGGGGTTTGCACCTTGCCCCCGAGATGTTCGACGCCGACTTGACACGTCGTC
Source organism: Alistipes sp. (assembly GCA_045603045.1). Classification (GTDB taxonomy): domain Bacteria; phylum Bacteroidota; class Bacteroidia; order Bacteroidales; family Rikenellaceae; genus Alistipes. The sequence goes on along the minus strand of JAZULJ010000024.1, from coordinate 14,383 downwards.
GTCCTGTGGGTGTGGGCACCACGCCGCGCCACGAGGCCGACATCCCCGCCATTGAGGGCCTCGACGATAACTCTCTGACGACGGGAGCCCCCGTGAAGATAACGTTCTGTAACACAAATACGCGCTCGGGGGACTACTCGCATCTTGTGAGTCATCCGCGACCCTCGCATGCCGACCTTGTGCAGCGTCGTAAGTATGGCGCGGAGTATGACCTTGCGGGTGGCGGCATGGCCTCGGGACGTATGACTGTGGCGCTGGTTGCTGCGGGTGTTGTGGCGAAGCAACTGCTCCTAAAAGAGACTTTTGAGACTAATATTGTGAGTATAGGAGGTGTTGTCGATAGGAGTTGCTTCGACGAGGTTATAGCCGAGGCACAACGTGCCGGCGACTCTGTGGGAGGCGTTGTCGAGTGCCGCGTTAAGGGTGTGGCACCCTGCCTCGGAGAGCCCTTCTTCGACTCTGTGGAGAGCGTAATATCTCATCTCTTGTTCAGCATCCCCGGAGTTAAGGGTGTCGAGTTTGGCGATGGCTTCGCGTGTGCCGCGAAGCGAGGCTCCGAGCGTAACGACTCTATCATAGATGCTGAGGGACATACCGCAACAAACAACGAGGGTGGCATAAACGGAGGCATAGCCAATGGCAATGATATCGTTGTACGTGTGGCCATTAAGCCCACGCCGAGCATAGCGCGTGAGCAGCGCACATATAACTTTGAATATGAAGCTGTCAAGGCCTTGAAGATAGGTGGCCGTCATGATGCCTGCATTGTGCGTCGTGGTGCCGTTGTTGTCGAGGCTATGGTGGCCTTGGCTCTTGCCGAACTTAAACTTCGAGAGTAATGGCTACGCGACGTGAGGTTTTCGAGAGGGTGCGTAGTGCCGCTTTGGAGTGTTATAGCGATGATAATGAGGCACGTGGTATCGCCGAATTTATAGTACTGTCGTTGGGCGGCATTTCGCGTAACGACCTTCTTATAGAGCCTAACAAGGAGCTCGAAATTGTAGATTTGGAGCGAGTTATCGGTGAGATACGAGCATGGCGCCCCGTGCAGTATATTGTGGGCTATGCCCCCTTCGCTGATATGGAGTTGGAGGTCGAGGAGGGTGTTCTCGTTCCGCGCCCCGAGACCGAGGAACTTGTTGAGTGGGTGGCAGGTGAGGCAACCACGGGTGCAACAATCCTCGATGTCGGCACAGGAAGCGGATGTATAGCCATAGCCCTCGCGCAAAGAGTTTCGGGTAGCCGTGTGTGGGGCATGGATATATCGCCTCGGGCGTTGGCCGTGGCACGGCGCAATGGTCTAAGGTATGCTCCCGAGGTGCAGTTTGTCGAGGGCGATGCGTTGGGTGATTTTGCGGCGCTTTTCGATACGAAGTTCGACGTAATAGTCTCTAACCCACCGTACATCCCTGCGAGCGATAGGGCGCTTATGCGCCCCAATGTTACGGAGCATGAGCCCGCAGCGGCGCTCTTTGTTCCGGATGATAACCCTCTGCTCTTTTATCGCGCCATTGCTTGTGTGGCACGAGGACTGCTTCGCGAGGGAGGAAGACTCTATTTCGAGATATATGAGATGTTGGCGGCACAGATGTGTAGGATGCTCACCGAGGAGGGTTTTGACCATGTGGAGCTGCGCCACGACTTTAAGGATAAACCGAGAATGATATGCGCAAGAGTGAGTTCGATAGCGAAATGACCTCCGCACCTCGCGAGCGTAGGACAAAGACGGCAGTCGAGGCGTTGCAATCACTCATGCGTCTATGTTCGCGTGCTGAGAAGTCAACGGGCGATGCCTATCGACTGATGCGCACATGGGGTGTGGCTGCGGCCGAGCAGCAGGGTGTCGTGGAGAAGCTCGTCGCGTTGCGCTTCATAGATAACCGTCGCTATGCCGAGGCCTACACACGAGAGAAGTCGTCGTTGGCGGGCTGGGGAGCGCGTAAGATAGCTTTGCACCTTAGACAGAAGGGTGTTGAGGGGGATGTTATAGCGTCGGCACTTGCAACACTCGACACCGAGGCGCAGGGTGATAGGCTCGTCGAGCGGTTGCGTCGCAAGCAGCGCACGACAAAAGCAGTAAACGACTACCAGATGCGTGGCAAACTGCTGCGATATGCCATGGGCTTAGGCTACGATTACGATGAGTGTCATGAGGCCATAGACAAAATTATGGCGATAGACCAATAAAATATTGAAATACCTAAAAGAGTGATAGAGGTAGAATAAAAAGTCTGTTTTATCATTATGCTCGCCCTCAAAAAGTACATTTATCGAGAGCATACTCCGTTTTTTTAGGACTTCGCGATAAAACCACATTTTTTTTGTTCAACTTCATAACGAAGTGTGGGGATGGCTAATTAACTATTTGGCCATCCCCACTTTTATAATCACTTATTTGCTGTCATAATATTTGGTTTTGATATCGTATTTGGCTCAAAATGAGTGAGAATAGGTATGAATATTTTTATATATAAAATATTGTTACTACTTTTGTTCTGCGGCTTTCGAATGATGCTCCATGAGATATTGATATCGAAAGTGTTGTAGTCAAAAAGATAAGATAACATGTTCACAAATCAACCTATTTGTCGCCTTGCTTTATCGCACGAAATACTCTTTTGCAGAGAGACCTCTCGTCTTGTAGTAGATGGCACCAGCCTTATGGGGTGTGTTTTTCGAGGAAGTTGCTCGATAGCAAATCATGTCAATAGTGGGTCATTCTATATTCTCACCCGTGGCGAATATGTTATTGATAGGCAGACCGATAGCTGTGGCGTATTCGAACAGGTTGTGGCGACAATCAAGCGTGAGGGAGTCGTAGGCAGGGATGAGGTGCGTTTCGATAGGGCTGTTTTAGAGGGTTTGCTCGGCAGCAAGTCGATAGAGTATGTCGCGGGGCGCTGTTTTCTATCGATGTCAACCTTTAAGCGCTACTTCACATCGTGGTATGGAACATCTCCGCATAAGTGGTTTATGAGAAATAGGCTGGCCATAGCGCGTATGGTCATTATGCGCAGTGATATTACGATAAAGCGTATTGCAGAGGCTGTCGGCTTTGTCAATAACTCGCACTTTTGTTGTTGCTATAAGAGGTATTATGGCGAGTCTCCCAATGCCACACGCAACGCATTGCGCAAGGAGCGTACGGGCGCACCGCACATCAATGATATGCGACCTCTGAGTGGAGCCTATGTCCATGCGCTTGACTCACCCTCGGCGGTGTGCTCCGTATCGCGATAGTCGAGGGGTAAAACTCGAAAAAAACCGTCCGTGGGGGTGTATCCCATGGACGGTATTTTTGTTATGGGCGTAATTGCCTGCCTAAAATATTACTCGAAGAGATTGTCGTACTCCGACTTGAAGGTGCGATATACTCCGCCCATTTGCTCGACAATGCGGGTGAGGATAGACTGGTCCTCGTACCACAGCAACGGGGGATACCACCATACATCGTCGCGCTTGGGAGCTATCTTCATCTGTGCGCCCTCGAAGAGGTCGGCAGGAAGGCCCCTGTCGTTCTTGGTGATAAACAGACCCTCCGTTACAATGCCGAGGCGCTCATCGCCTGCCGCAAGCCACCCATACTGCGTTGAGAAGGTCTCCATCTTGCCGCATGTGAACTCGCCTGTCTCGGCGTTGAAGTCGAGCATCTCGATACGATAGTGGCGCGGTGTGATGGAGGGCGAGCTCTCGCCGTCGAATGCTAACATAAGTTGCAGGAAGAGGGCTACCCATCCGTTGGTATTCTCGGGCGATACTTTAAGGTCGCCGAGGATAAAGCTACCTCCATCGGCAACGAGCCAACGGCGTCCCGTCTCCTCGTCATACTGGTATGAGTGTACTTTGAGTGGCGATGAGAAGAGGTAGGCTGATATCTCCTTGCTTATATATCGCTCCGTGGGGTCGAACATCGGGACTATGAAGCCACGGGTATCATCGCCGTAGGGCGATGTAACATTACCCTCGGCGCTGAACTCGGCGTAGATGGGCAGGTTGATGACTTTGTCCTCCTCCAATGTAAATCTCTTTGTGCCCAAGTAGCTGTTGGTCATGGGCAGCGGCTCCTCCTTATCCTTCTCGATGAAGTGTACGGTGATGACCATATCCTGTGTTACGGTGAAGGGGCTGCCAATGACGGGTGTGGTGCCCTGACGACTCTGTTCGACAGATACGTAGCTCACAGCCCAATCTTCCGCGGGCGTTGCGCTTAGTGTGGCCTGATCACCATACTCATAGACCACCATCGGAGATATCGAGGCTGAGCCACCCTCTGCCGGGTCGCACTTGACCGTAACAAGATACTGCATCTTCTCGGTTGTGGTCGGGCCCTCGGAGGTGGTGTCCTTATCAAGAACAATGATGTTGATATGCCCACCCGAGGTCTGTGTGTCTGATTCTTTACCGCCTCTATTCTCGCCCGGATTGGGTGTGGGCTCGGGCTTAGGTGTAGGCTCCGGTTTCGGTGTAGGCTCCGGTTTCGGTGTGGGTTCGGGCTCCGGTTCGGGCTCTGGCTCTGGTTCCGGTTCTGGTTCCGGTTCTGGCTCCGGCTCCGGCTCCGGCCCGGGCTTCAAGCCACCAAAGTCGCTCTTGGTCTTAATGGTGCAAATGGCAGGTGCCGAGTTGAGGAAGTTGACACCATCGCCCTTAGCTACAACAGTAACCGTGTAGTTGGTGTCCTGTTTAAGGTCGGCGAAGTTATGCGTAGTGCTACTTGTGAATGTGGCTGCGCCATCATCCAACGTAACGTCGTATCCCGTGGCGTTAGCCTCGGCATCCCACACGGCATCGAAGCTGCTCAGCTTGATATTCTCGCCACGCAGGTTAGTAGGTGCATCGAGTACAATGGGGTCAGAGACCTCACCCTCACCATTTGTGCGTATGGTGGCCACGGCGGGCTTTGAGTTGAGCTTGCTGCCGCCACTCTTGGCAACAACCATGATGGTATATGTCGTATTTGCTTTAAGCCCTGTGAATGTGTGCGTCGTGCCGCTTACATCCACATCATCGCTGCCCACGATATTAACCGAGTAGCTCGCAGCACCCGAGACGCTGCTCCACCTGACAGAGATGCTGTTTGATGTTCTTCTCGTGGCGCGAAGATTGTCGGGGGTATTCAGCCTTCCGGGTATAGGTTGCGGGTCTTGCCAATTTTGGTTGAGATTCTCATCTGCGGGCGTCTCGCCAAAGAGCCACAACACCTCACCGCGTGTGTCGGCAATGCCCTGATACTTGGTGCCATTGATACGTATGTCTTTTATGCGCATCATGCCCGCCTCGGTAAATTGGGCATAGCCATGAATCTCCAAATCGTCGCCATAGTAGCTCGATATGACGATATTGCCCATGGGGTCAATGACATGTGTGACGATAGATTTGTCGTGTATGGTAGCTACACCAAGTGTCGTGAAACGAGGCATGGCGCGCAGGTCGGTAGTGAACATAAGTCGGTCGGGGAGTCGTTTCACTAACTTAAAGTTGGTATCCACGAGGCACAAGTTCGAACCCCAATCTTCGAGAGGCTCGATGAAGGCGTAGCCATTGTAGTAGGGTGTGCCGTAGTTGGCCATGCCTATCTCCTCGAATGTCGTAACGTCGTAGTAGTGGTAGTATGCGTCGTTGCTTGTGTCGCGAACGTAGAAGCGTCCATCGACGACATCCGATACCGTGGGGTGGTAGTTGCCTTTGAAATTACCACCCGACCATGGTCTGCCGGTGCGGAATACCACCTCGCCGCGGGTGTTGATGAGTGCCAGCTGTCCATTCGAGAAGAATGATGTGGGGTCCTCCTTTTCGATGACCCATGCGTAGCCCTCGCTAAAATCCGAGACGCCACCAAACTTAGGCTCAATGACAACGTTGCCCTTAGCGTCGATATATCCCCACTTATACGCTGATTCGGCGTATGCTCGCAGTCCATCGCGCATAGGACGTATAGCCCAGTTGTCGCCGCCATATACTTTGAGTGAGGGGTACTGCTTCTCGCCCTTAATGTTAATGTAGTGGTATTGCTCTCCTCCGCTCACGGTTACCATGGCCAGGCCGTCCTGAAACTCCGAGACCTTTGTCCATGCGGGGTCTAACTCCTTGACGCTGCCATCGAGGTAGAGTAGGTAGATTATGCCGCGCCCCCAACTATCGGCCTTGCGTGCCACGGCAACGCCGCCGCTGAACTTTGGGTATTCTAAGCCGTAGCCGCGACTATCGCTGCAATATGCCCAGTCTGCATTGAAGAGCTTCTCGCCTGTGATGCGCCAAAATGACCATTTGCCACCTTCGTTGATGGCAAAGACGCCCTCGTGAACACCCGATATGGTGTTGTCATAGACATAGTCGAGCATCATATACTTCGTATGGCGTGTGATGTAGGGGTGATGATACGTAGGCTCCACCTCCTCCATGTGGCTGTCGTCCAATATCTCGGGCTCTGCATCGGCAACTAATGTGTCGTCGTTGCTGTCGAGGCTGTCATCCTCGTCGTTGCTGTCGATAGCGTCGGATGCCTGTGCCCTGTTTTTCTTGCCCTTGAACAGATTTGAGAAGTTGCCATTTGCGACATCATCGATGCCATCTTTAATCTCTTCGGCCCTCTTCTCGGCCTTGTCCAAGGCGTTGTTCACCTTCTCTATGCCTTGTGTTAACTTTTTGAGAAACTGTGCCTCCGCAGACTCAGGAGACAAAGTGGTCGCTGCGAGTATCGCAACACACGCCAATAGGAATTTTGCAAAAGAGTTCATCGTACATTTCATGAGGTTCTGGGTAATAGTGGCACCAGAGAGAGTAGAACCTCGCTAAACACCCTGCTAATGCACCTGATACGAACAAAGATACGATAAAAATAACTATTTTGCAAGTTTTCGGAGTTTAACGATTCGCGAGCCCGGGATATTTGCGTCAGAGGTTTGTTTGTGAGGTTATATCTCTATCTCCTTTGGACTTATTTCGTCATCTTATTGGTTTTTGTGGTATAGTTTTTTGGTATGTGATTTGTGATGTGAAGTGTTTTAATCCTATCAATATGACACTATCGAAGAGTTATTATGCGCATCTGGCACTTCTGTTTTGCAATATCATCTGGGCATGCGACTACCCTTTTTATAGCCTCGTGCTGGGTAGGTATATATCGCCTATGGCTATGGTTGCGGCGTCGCTGGTGATTGCCGCTCTGCTCTCGCTCACCCCTCTTCTATGGGAGCATGCCGAGAGGGTAGAGCCGCGCGACAGACTCAAAATATTGGGCGCCGCGATGCTCATGGGTGTAGGTCGCAAATTGTGTATGATGTTTGGTCTCGCCGCAACCTCGCCTATCGATGGCTCTATCATCAGTACTACATCGCCACTCTTGGTGCTCATACTCTCTGTTGCCGTTGGCGCAGAACACTTTACAGCGCGTCGCACCTTCGGCCTGTTGCTCGGCATGGCAGGTACGGTGGCTGTTATCCTATCGAGTGAGGGTGGCGCACACGAGCAGTCGGGAATGTTGGGTAATATCCTCATCTTTACGTCGGCCTGCGTCTCTGCGGCATATATGGTGTGGTTCAAGCAGTTGGTGGGTAAGTATCGCATCACGACGCTGCTCAGGTGGATATATTGCTCCTCGGCATTTGTCATGCTGCCTTTGGGCTTCGACGATATTCTCGCCACAGACTTCTCGGCGATGAATACATGGGTAATTCTTGCCTCGCTGTTTGTCCTCATTGTGCCCACATATCTGCCTAATCTGCTGCTCAACTACTCGTTGCGCTACGTTGCACCCACCGTTACGAGTATCTACTCCTACCTGCAACCCGTGGTGGCTATCGGCCTCGCCGTGGCTATGGGTCTCGATAAGTTGCACCCCGACACGGTGCTCTTTGCCGTAGTGATATTCATAGGCGTCGGCATCGTTATTAGTTCGTATCGTCGGGAGCAAAAGACCTCCTAAATCCTGTATTAAGGGATGCCTCATATGGCGACTAAATTCGTCGGGCTGATTAAAGGCGTGATTTGTCGAGGGTGGGGTACGAGGGGATAATTGTTGATAGCAAAAACGCACCCCATAGACCCCATAGGCCCCATAGCCCTCTCCGACCCCTCCGCCCCCATCTCTAATAGTCATCGTTGGCTCTGCGAGCCGCCACAGACCAATAAGCATAGCTACACAACAAAAAAACGACCCTCACAATGAGAGTCGTTGGAGTTGGGCTACCTGGATTCGAACCAAGAATGACAGGACCAGAATCTGTAGTGTTACCATTACACCATAGCCCAATATTTGTTTTTGACGGTGCAAAAGTAGAATATTTATTTTGAATTGCAAAGAATTTTGTAAAAATTTTTTCATACCTTTGTTAAAGTTTTGTAAACAAAAATGTAAAATATTAATATAACTTATTGATTATGAGAGGTATCAAAACAAGACTTATAATTATGAATTTCTTGCAGTTCGCTGTATGGGGTTCATATCTAACTTGTGTAGGTCAGTTTTTGGGCAAGGTGGGTTTAGGCGACTATATCTCATGGTTCTACATTGCTCAGGGTGTAGTATCTATCTTTATGCCCGCGATTATGGGTGCTATTGCCGATAAGTTTATGCAACCACAGCGTCTGCTCGGCCTATCGCATCTGCTTGCGGCAGGTTTCATGCTTCTTGCTGCTTACTTCGGCTACGAGGCAACACAGGAAGCAACCATCAATGCCGACGTAGAGGGTTTTGTGGGTAATATATGGCCGGTATTCATTCCCTATGTGTTGAGCGTGGCATTCTATATGCCTACCATCGCACTCTCAAATACGGTGGCGTTTGGTACACTCACACGCGGAGGCTTCGACTTTGTCAAGGCATTCCCGCCAATTCGTACCCTTGGCACGGTAGGTTTCATCGCCTCGATGTGGCTCGTCAATAGTGTATCGTTTGGCTTGGATGCCTCGGCGCAGCAGACATATATGCAGTTGGTCGTATGTGGCGTTCTTGGTCTTATTCTCGGCGCCTACTCGTTTACGTTGCCCGAGTGTCCTATCGACAAGTCGGCAGGAACGCAGAAGACTATTGCACAGCGTCTCGGCCTCGATGCCTTTGTGTTGTTTAAGTCTAAGACGATGGCCATGTTCTTCATCTTCTCGATGCTACTCGGCGTGTCGTTGCAGATTACCAATGGCTTTGCAACACCCTATATCGAGAGCTTCGCCGAGACATCGGATAGCTGGTTTGCCAAGAACCCCACAATGTTGGTCTCGGTATCGCAGATATCGGAGGCGTTGTGTATCCTTATGACCTCATTCTTCCTTATTCGCTTTGGCATTAAGAAGGTTATGCTTATTGCAATGTTCGCATGGGTACTGCGCTTCGGCTTCTTTGGTGTAGGCTCGACGGAGAGTGTTATGGGTGTGATTGCCCTCTTTGCATCGTGCATCGTTTATGGCGTGGCCTCCGACTTCTTCAACGTGTCGGGCGCTATGTTCGTGCAGAAGGAGACTCCGCAGTCGATGCAGGGCAGTGCTCAGGGCCTCTTTATGTTGATGACAAACGGTATCGGTGCCTCGGTGGGTACGTGGATTGCGGGAAAGGTTGTAAATTATCACTGCGAGTGGAGTAAAAGTGGACATCTGCTCTCGCGTCCCGAGTTCGAGAACGGATGGCAGGATACATGGTTTATCTTTGCAGGCTATGCCCTCGTTGTGGCCCTCGCCTTCTGGGTGCTGTTCAAGTATAAGCACGACCCCGCAAAGATGGGTAACATTCAGCATTAGTCATGGCACATCAACCTCTGGCCGAGCGTCTGCGCCCGCAGAGCCTCGACGACTACATAGGGCAGAAACACCTCGTGGGCGAGAATGGCGTCTTTCGCAAGTTCATCGCCTCGGGCAGTGTCCCCTCATTTATCCTGTGGGGCCCTCCGGGTGTGGGTAAGACTACGCTTGCCAAGATTGTTGCCAACGCCCTCGATAGACCCTTCTACACGCTCTCGGCTGTTACGTCGGGCGTCAAGGATGTGCGCGAGGTTATCGACAAGGCGAAGAATCAACACCTCTTCAATGCCCGACCCGCATTCCTTTTCATCGACGAGATTCATCGCTTCAACAAGTCGCAGCAGGACTCGCTGCTGGGTGCCGTGGAGCAGGGTATCGTTACGCTTATAGGTGCCACGACGGAGAACCCCTCGTTTGAGGTTATCTCGCCGTTACTGAGCCGTTGCCAGGTCTATGTGCTCAAACCAATGAACGACGATGAACTGAACTCGTTGTTGCGACGTGCCCTCGCCGAGGATGAGGAGCTGCGTAAGCGTAGTATCGAGGTGCGCGAGACGGAAGCACTATTTCGATTCTCGAGCGGCGATGCTCGCAAGTTGCTAAATATCATCGATATAATTGTAGGGGCATCGAGTGGCGATATCGTCATCGACGATGAGCGCGTCACGGAGTGTCTGCAACAGAATATCGCCCTTTACGATAAAACGGGCGAGCAACACTATGATATCATCTCGGCATTTATCAAGTCGGTGCGTGGTAGCGACCCCAATGCCGCAATATATTACCTTGCACGCATGCTGGCAGGTGGCGAGGAGCCCCGCTTCATCGCCCGCCGTCTTGTAATCTTGGCATCGGAGGATGTAGGCCTCGCCAACCCCAATGCACTGCTTCTGGCCAATGCATGCTTCGACACAGTGCATAAGATAGGTATGCCCGAGGCGCGCATCACGCTCGCCGAGACTACCATATACCTCGCCACAAGCCCCAAGAGTAACTCGGCGTATGCGGCTATCAATAAGGCTCTGCAACTCGTTGAGCACGACACAACTAATCGTCCCGTACCTCTGCATCTGCGTAATGCCCCCACTAAGCTTATGGGCGACTTGGGTTATGGTGCCGACTATAAGTATGCCCACGACTTTGCGGGCAACTTCGTTAAGCAGGAGTTTCTGCCTGAGACACTTGCGGGACACCGCTTCTACACGCCTAATACGGGCAATACTCATGAGCAGAAGATTGCCGAGCGCATCCACGCCTTGTGGGGCGATAAGTACGACAAATAGCGACACATGTGTCCGTGTGCTACTGACAAAATGTCAGTGCGCAGGGTAAATAGTGTGTCATCAGCCCTTTGGCATAGAGATTGACTGAGGCAGAGACAAAGCAGAAAATTAATTGCAAATTTAAAAAATAGAACTATTATGGCAGTAAAACCGCTTTCAGACCGTGTATTGGTTAAGCCCAATCCGGCAGAGGAGAAGACCGCAGGAGGTCTCTTTATTCCCGACACAGCAAAGGAGAAACCACTTATGGGTAAGGTAGTGGCCGTAGGCCCCGGTACCTCGGAGATTAAGATGGAGGTGAAGGTTGGCGATGTGGTTATGTACGGCAAGTACGCAGGCACGGAGCTCAACTACGAGGGCGAGGACTACCTTGTAATGAAGCAGTCGGATATTATCGCAGTAATCGAGTAACATAACAAAAAAGTAGTATCATGGCAAAGGAGATTAAATATAATGTAGAGGCACGCGAGCTTCTCAAAGAGGGTGTTGACGCATTGTGCAACGCCGTGAAGGTAACACTCGGCCCCAAGGGTCGTAACGTAATTATCGACAAGAAGTTCGGTGCGCCCCACGTTACCAAGGACGGAGTTACGGTAGCCAAGGAGGTTGAGTTGGAGGATACGTTTGCAAACATGGGCGCACAGATGGTGCGCGAGGTAGCTTCAAAGACTAATGACGATGCCGGTGATGGCACCACCACGGCAACCGTACTTGCACAGTCGCTTATATCGGTGGGTATCAAGAACGTGACGGCGGGTGCTAACCCCATGGACCTCAAACGCGGTATTGACGCTGCTGTGGAGAAGGTTGTGGCATCGCTCAAGGAGCAGAGCCAGGTTGTAGGCTCGGACATCGATAAGATTGAGCAGGTGGCTACAATTTCGGCAAACAACGACAGTAAGATTGGTAAACTCATCGCCGAGGCTATGGCCAAGGTAAACAACGAGGGTGTTATTACCGTTGAGGAGGCCAAGGGTACCGAGACACATGTTGATGTTGTTGAGGGTATGCAGTTCGACCGTGGATACATCTCGGCATACTTCATTACCGATACCGAGAAGATGGAGGCACAGCTCGATAAGCCCTACATCCTCATCACCGATAAGAAGGTATCTACCATGAAGGAGATTATGGGCATCTTGGAGCCCGTTGCACAGAGCGGTCGCTCGTTGCTTATCATCGCCGAGGATGTCGATGGCGAGGCTTTGTCAGCACTCGTAGTCAATAAGTTGCGTGGCACATTGAAGATTGCTGCATGTAAGGCACCCGGCTTTGGCGACCGACGCAAGGAGATGTTGGAGGATATCGCAACGCTCACGGGAGGTACGGTAATATCTACCGATAAGGGTATGAACATTGAGGATGCCGGCCTTGAAGCTCTCGGTCCAGCGGATAAGGTAACCCTCAATAAGGAGAATACCACCATCGTTGACGGTGCAGGTAATAAAGAGGCTACCGCTGCGCGTGTCCAGCAGATTCGTGCCTCTATCGAGAACGCATCGTCGGACTACGACCGCGAGAAGTTGCAGGAGCGCCTCGCTAAGTTGGCAGGCGGTGTCGCTGTACTCTACGTAGGTGCAGCTACGGAGGTCGAGATGAAGGAGAAGAAGGACCGTGTGGATGATGCTCTTGCTGCAACACGTGCTGCTGTGGAGGAGGGTATCGTTCCTGGTGGTGGTGTGGCTTATATCCGTGCCGTGGAGTGTCTTGAAGGCATGAAGGGCGAGAATGACGACCAGACCACAGGTATCCAGATTGTTAAGCGTGCTATCGAGGAGCCTCTGCGCCAGATTGTAGCAAATGCAGGTGGTGAGGGCTCGGTTGTTGTAAATAAGGTCAAGGAGGGCAGCGGAGCCTTTGGTTACAATGCTCGTGACGATCGCTACGAAGATATGCTCGTAGCGGGTATCATTGACCCCACCAAGGTATCGCGCGTAGCATTGGAGAATGCAGCCTCTATCGCCTCGATGTTCCTCACTACCGAGTGCGTGCTTGCTGATAAGAAGGAGGATAACCCCCTTCCTGGCATGGGTGCTGCGGCAGCCGCAGGCATGGGTGGCATGATGTAGTTTAGCAAGATAGGCAGCGATTCACTGCTGCTGCGAAGATATATAAGGATGGCTAAAAAAGCCTACTTTGTCGCGATACCTGCCCTCAAAATGCTCATTTGTACGTAGTAAACTCTGCTTTTAGGGCTTCGCAAAAAAAAACTATATCTTTTGTTAAATCTCATAATGAAGAGGGGATGGCTAATTTACTTTTAGCCATCCTCCTGCTTTATTAACGACAGTTGTTAGAGTTGTTATATGCCTCTATTTTTGTATGCAATGGGGTAAAAATTTTGCAATTCGATATATTTTGCTTACTTTTGCAGCGCAAAAGCGATAATAGACACTCTGATACTACCACTTGATTGAGTGTTTGTTGTTGTCTAAAGCATAAAGCAGATGATGGTTCCGTAGCTCAGCTGGATAGAGCAACAGCCTTCTAAGCTGTGGGTCGTGGGTTCGAATCCCGCCGGAATCACTTAAGAACTAAAAAATATAAGGAGTCCCAAAAGGACTCCTATATTATTTTATTCATTTCGAGATAGTTAGCGATAAAATCGAACCCACCAAAAATCGCTGAAAAATCACGGTTTTTCACCAGAAAAATACCCCAAAATTTTTATCTGAAATTTAGGGGGATTTTGATGGGGGGGGTAAACTCCACCTCCTGTGCAGTGGCTACAAGTGCTGTCACGCAGAAGAGGATTTGACCGAATACCTTTTTAATCGTAACTTAATCATTATATGGTTCGTCATTACTCTCCGTATATAGAACTTTATCACCGTCTTTAATCTCTATGTATCTAATGGAACCCTGATCTAGATTCATTACAAGCTCATCAAGGATCGCTTTAATCACTTCATCTGTTGCTTCATCACGATATTTAATATCGGAATCTGCAAGGTAAATGATTTTTTTGGTTTTCTTGTCTTGCCAACCAGCCTCCTCCAAAGCATCGATTATTTGATTCTCTGTAAACCAATCACCTACAATGCCTTCAGTTGTATAGTAGCTTCCGTCCCACTCCTCCATATCAAACTCGTCGAAGTAGTACTGCAATCCCGCAATATATTGCTTCAGTGTAACTCGATCTCTTTTTTCCAATGCTTTTACATCTAATGCCCCTATCACTGGCTGTCCTTCATACAATTCTAAATTTTTTTTCATAGTTTTTAATTTTAAAGTTTAACAAATTTATAAAATTTCTTACAACTATATATAACAAATTCTGAAATAAATTTAGTAAAAAATCGAAAAAAATCACTTATCATTAACTTTTATTTTCCAATATAACCCATTGATAAAGACATAAATACTCCTTACCC
>JAZULJ010000023.1:0-23572 GCA_045603045.1 Alistipes sp. | reverse complement strand
CGTAGAAAATGGTGTAAGCAATACTCTTCTTACCATCCAGCATAAGATTGTTCACGAAACGTGTAACCTCCACGTCGTTGAACTTCGGATCCGGAAGTAGAATTCGCTTTCTTGGCTTAGCTTTTCTCATTGTTACTTGCTTGCTTTAATAAATACAATTCCTTAATAATTACTTCTTAGCAGCGGTCTTACCTGCCTTGGGGCGCTTAGCACCGTACTTCGAACGACGCTGACGACGACCGTCAACACCTGCTGAATCGAGTGCACCACGTACGAGGTGGTAACGAACACCGGGGAGATCCTTCACACGACCACCACGAACGAGCACGATTGAGTGCTCCTGCAAGTTGTGGCCCTCGCCGGGAATGTAGGCGTTGACCTCCTTGCCATTAGTCAATCTTACACGTGCAACCTTACGCATAGCCGAGTTAGGCTTCTTGGGAGTTGTAGTGTACACACGAGTACAAACTCCACGGCGCTGAGGACACGCTGCGAGTGCAGGCGACTTACTCTTGTCAACCATGCTTACTCGACCGTTTCTTACTAACTGTTGAATAGTTGGCATTTCTAAAACGTTTTTGTCCTTTAAATTTTTGTTACTAATTCCAATTTCATTTTAAGCGAAATTGCCCGCAAAGATACTCATAATTTTTGAAACACAATATATATAAGCACTTTTTTCGCACTGATTTACCGAAAAGTCGCAGAAAAGCGATAGATTTTACTTATTCGATTTTCAAAGTTATAATCATCAATTTATAGCAAAATGCGTATTATGCTGATTTTCTGCATATTAAACTTTTTAGGGCAAAAATCAACAAAATCTCTCATCAGCAAAATCAGCATTATTAGAGTTTAGGATATTTTTGGACATTATTTCCTACACCATCCGCAAGCCTGTCATATCGGGCTAAGTCGGATATTGTGAGGTTGTTATAACGAAGATGCGAAGAGATAAACCATAAGGATTTACCGAGGTAAAGCGCTTGGCAGGAGAAGTGATTGTGAACATCAAACCACTCGACAGCGAGCGGGCGAAGAGTCGTCGTTCATCGGGCAAAACGGAGCGTCCGACAAAAAGAAATAGGGCCGAATGGAAACCACTCAGCCCTATGACCGAAGCGCCGCCGAAGCGTCGCTTACCAACCTAAAACTACTAACCTAAATGAACCTTAAAACTTCGCTGCAAAGGTAAAGAGTATCTTTCAAACGTGCAAATATTTTATTAAAAAAATTCAATAATTTTTTCAATTGTTTTAATTATACAAATATCAACATGTGTTATCTTCCTGGCTTACTGTACATTAAACATATTTATATTAATCTTACAAAAAGAGACCAAAAGAGGGCGATATAAGCGATAGTTGACATAAGATTTGGCTGATTACGGTAAAATTATTACATTTGCATCACAGCGCGCGAGCGCATACGCACACGCATAGAAACTTATGAAGCATAACCACACGATAGGCTTTGACGCCAAATGTGCCAACCACAGCAACACAGGCAAAGGCAACTACGGACGCTTTATCATCGAGGCGGTAGCCTCGTCATGCATAAGCAACACATATCTAAGGCTATACATCCCTACTCACACAGACAATAGTGCATACGATGCCCTCGCACGACGCAGCAACATCGAGTCAATGGAGCCCGACGGCAGCATATGGCGCAAGCTGCCGTGGTTGTGGCAAATAGCGGGCATGGCAAGGGATGCCAAGCGTGGCGGCGTTGAGCTATTTCATGGACTTAACAACAGCATTCCCTTTGGTCTTTCACGCAGAGATATACGCACCGTAATCACACTGCACGACATGCGCCTGACAAGCGAGACATCGCCATTCAAGCCTCTCACATCACATCTGCGACGACTACTTGTCCGCTCATCGTGCCGTCGCGCTGACCGCATAATTGCCGTAAGCGAAGGTGTAAAACGTGAGCTAACAACAACACTCAACATCGACCCCGACAAGATAGACGTGATATACACGGGCTGTGCACCCTGCTACTCAGAGCACATAAGCGACGACGCAATAGCCTCTGCACGTGAGCGTTACTCACTCCCCGAGCGCTATATACTAAATGTAGGCACACAGTCGCGACGTCGTAACATCGAGCTCATCCTCGATGCCATGTCCAAGTTACCCTACCCCATAGACCTCGTTGCCGTAGGCGAGAAAACCCCGCACACGCGCCGCCTGCAAGAGAGGGCTAAAAAGTTGGGCATCGAGGAGCGAGTACACCTCATCAGCTGCGACGACAACAACGACCTTGCTGCGATATACCACTGCGCTGAACTGCTTGTCAACCCTACTAAAAATTCGAGTTTCGGCATGCCCCTTGTCGAGGCATTGAGCGTTGGAATACCCGTCATCGGCACCGCCGACAGTTGCCACATGGAGGCCGCAGGAGCCGACGCGTTGTATGTATCTCCGGACGACAGCGCAGAGCTTGCCGACAAGATAGATGCCGTACTCAACAACGAGGAGCTACGCCAACAGATAATCCAAGGTGGCAGAAACCATATCACACGCTTCCGCCGTGAGGTTACAGCATACAACGTGCTGAACTGCTATAAACGTATTGGCATAGACCTCACAGACCATATATAAAAGAGTAAAAACGATTAGTAAAATAGAAAAATCGAGTAATAAGCATAAATACTGATTTACAATATCTTGCGGAGCGAGGTATTAATTTAATAGATTATTTTGAGGCTTTTTAGTCAAAATTAAGTATCTTTGTCGGTCGCAGTTAAAGAGATATTAACAACAATCAAGATTGACGACATAACAGAAGAACAATAATTATACAATTCAATAGTTATGGGAAAAGTAACAAGAATCGTAGTTATGGCAAAGCAGGTGCCCGACACACGCAATGTGGGCAAGGATGCCATGACTGCGGAGGGCACAGTAAACCGTGCCGCACTTGCAGCCATCTTCAACCCCGAGGACCTCAATGCCTTGGAGATGGCGCTGCAAATGAAGGATATGTTGGGTAACGCCACCGTACACGTGCTCACCATGGGCCCGCAGCGCGCTGCCGACGTCATCCGCGAATCAATGTTCCGCGGTGCCGATGGCGGCTACCTTCTCTCGGGCAAGGAGTTTGCCGGCTCAGACACATTGGCCACATCATACGCGCTGTCATGCGCGCTGCGCAAGATTAACCCCGATATCGTAGTAGCAGGCCGTCAGGCCATCGATGGTGATACCGCACAGGTAGGTCCTCAGGTTGCCGAAAAGCTCGGCATGCCCCAGGTAACATATGCCGAGGAGCTTCTCTCGATTAGCGAGACCGAGATTAGCATCAAGCGTCGCTTGGAGCGTGGCACCGAGGTTGTCGTATCAACGCTACCCGCCGTTATCACCGTAAACTCTTCGGCCAAGGAGTGCCGTCCACGTAACGCTAAGCGAGTGATGAAGTACAAGTACGCTCTTGCCACCTCGGAGCTCGCAGCAGCCGAGGCCGAGCGTCGCACGTTCATCGAGGAGCGCAACTACCTCCACATCATTGAGTTCGGCGCAGCAGATATTAACCCCGACATGGAGCAGCTCGGCTTATCGGGCTCGCCTACGAAGGTTAAGAAGATTGAGAATGTCGTATTGCAGGCCAAGGAGTCTAAGACGCTCACTGCCACAGACACGGACATCGAAAGCCTCATGGTAGAACTTATTTCGAGCCACACGCTCGGTTAAACATTTAGGAGTATGAACAACATATTTGTATATATAGAGGTCGAGGAGCAGCAGATTGCCGACGTGTCGTTGGAGCTCCTCACCAAGGGCCGCGAGTTGGCTAACACGCTGGGGGTTAAGCTCGAAGCGGTGGTCATAGGCAACAACATCAAGAGTCTCGCACCGGAGCTCGCAAAGTATGGTGCCGACACAGTATGGGTAGCCGACGACCAGATGTTTGCACCCTTCCGCACCCTTCCACACACCTCGGTTATGGTAGGTCTCATCGAGCAGGAGAAGCCACAGATTGCACTCTTCGGCGCCACACCCGTAGGTCGCGACTTCGCACCCCGCGTATCATCGGCACTGCATAGCGGACTTACGGCCGACTGCACAGAGCTTGTTATCGGCGAGCATAAGGACCCCAAGACAGGCAAGGAGTACGACTCGCTGCTCTATCAGATTCGTCCTGCCTTCGGTGGTAACATCATCGCCACCATCGTCAACCCCGAGTGCCGCCCCCAGATGGCTACGGTGCGCGAGGGCGTGATGCGCAAGGAGGCATGTGCCACACCCGCAGCAGGTGAGGTTAAGGAGATAGCATGGCAGCCCATGGTCAAGGATACCGACCTCGCTGTACGCATAGTGGAACGCCATATCGAGGAGCGCAAAATTAACATCAAGGGCGCCTCGGTTATCGTTGCCGGAGGCTACGGCGTAGGCTCAAAAGAGGGCTTCAAGCTGGTGCACGAGCTTGCCGACGTGCTTGGCGGCGAGGTGGGAGCTTCACGCGCCGCCGTTGATGCCGGCTTCACGGAGCATGAGCGACAGATTGGCCAGACAGGTGTTACAGTGCGCCCCAAGCTCTATATCGCATGTGGTATCTCGGGACAGATACAACACACCGCAGGCATGGATGGCTCGTCGATGATTGTATCTATCAACACCGACCCTGAGGCTCCTATCAACAAGATTGCCGACTACGCTATCACGGGTAGCGTCGAGGAGGTAATCCCCAAGATGATTAAATATTACAAACAAAACTCGAAGTAGCAATGGCAAACTTTTTCTTAGATAACAAGGATTTACAATACCACCTCTCACATCCGTTGATGAAGAGGATTATCGAGTTGAAGGAGCGTAACTTTGCCGACGCCCCGAACTACGACTATGCACCTCACAATGTGGAGGATGCGTTGGACTCATACCGCCGTGTGTTGGAGATTGTGGGTGATGTCTGTGGCGAGGTTATCGCCGCAAATGCCGAGAGTGTGGATCACGAGGGTCCCCGCGTGGTAAACGACCATGTGGAGTACGCCTCGGGCACCGTGCGCAACATCGAGGCACTCATCGCTGCGGGGCTCGGAGGTATGACACTTCCGCGCAAGTACGACGGCCTGAATATGCCCGTAACATGCTTTGCCATGGCTAACGAGATGGTTGCACGTGGCGATGCCGGCTTCGAGAATATCTGGGGCTTGCAGGACTGCGCCGAGACAATCAATGAGTTCGCCTCTGAGGAAATTAAGGCCAAGTTCCTACCTCGTGTCTCTGCCGGCGAGACCTGCGCCATGGACCTCACCGAGCCCGACGCAGGCTCTGACCTCGGCGCCGTAATGCTCAAAGCAACCTACGACGAGGCTGCGGGCGTATGGCGTCTCAATGGCGTTAAGCGCTTCATCACCAATGGCGATGGCGACATCTCGTTGGTTCTTGCACGCACCGAGGAGGGCACGAAGGATGCACGCGGTCTGTCGATGCTCATCTACGATAAGCGCGATGGCGGCGTTAAGGTACGCCGCATAGAGAATAAGCTCGGTATCAAGGGTTCACCCACCTGCGAGCTCGTATTCACCAATGCCCCCGCAACACTCGTTGGCGACCGTAAGATGGGTCTTATCAAGTATGTTATGTCGCTAATGAACGCGGCACGTCTCGGCATTGCGGCACAGTCCACAGGTCTGTGCGAGGCCGCCTACCGCGAGGCGTTGAAGTATGCTGCCGAGCGTGAGCAGTTTGGTAAGCCTATCAATCAATTTGCTGCCGTAGCAGAGATGCTCAAAAATATGGAGGCTAAGACTATCGCGTCGCGCGCTATGCTCTACGAGACATCTCGCTTCGTGGATATATACAAGCAGCTCAACCATATCGCCCAGGAGCGTTCGTTGGAGCCCGAAGAGCGCCAAGAGATGAAGTTCTACAACCGTCTTGCCGACGGCTTCACACCTCTTGCCAAAATGTTCTCATCGGAGTACGCCAATGAGGTTGCCTACGACTCGGTACAGATTCACGGTGGTTCGGGATATATGAAGGACTACGCCTGCGAGCGACTCTACCGCGACGCCCGCATCATGAATATCTACGAGGGCACCACACAGTTGCAGGTCGTGGCTGCCATCAACCATGTAACCAAGGGCACATACCTCGAACAGATTATGCGCTACGAGGAGAACACCCCCACGGAGGCTACGAAGTCTATGTTCGAGCGTCTTGTAGCCCACCGCGAGACCTACCAGAAGGCTGTGGAGCGCGTAGAGGCCATCGACAAGGAGGCTAACGGCTATAAGGACCTCCACGCACGTCGTCTGGTGGAGATTGCCGGATATATCATCATGTCGCATATCATGCTTCGCCAGGCAGCAGAGGTCGAGGAGTATGTCGCTCCTGCCAAGGTCTTTGTGAAGTACGCTACGAAGAAGATTACGGAGGCCGCATCGTACATCAACGAGAGCGACGCCTCGGACATCGAGCTCTTCAAGGCATAGGCCGCAAAAGAGTGTATCGGTTTATTCAACCTCAACGAAATGGGGATGACTATTTTAGTCATCCCCATTTCTTGCAATATAGAGGTATGAGATTGGGAGCAGGGGCTGAGGTCGGCGGGATGATGGTCGATTATAGCGAAAAGCTTCCCACATACTCCATAGACATTTGCGCGAGGGGGTACGAGGGGTACATGGGGCGTATTAAACTATCAACCACGCTCCCAACCAACTATCTTTGCTCTGTACTCTGTACTCTCCCCTCAGACCCACGCCATTAATCAGCGCGTTTTTTCTTGTCAGAAGGGGTTAGACTTGGTGCCGCAGATTGCGGCTTATCACAAAATTTTTCTTGTTAGAAGGGGTTAGACTTGGTCTCGACATGAAATTGGGCTGGATGGATAGTACTTGACGTACATTCCATTCAGCCCAATGATTGAGAGGCCGAGAATGACCCCTTATCACAAGAAAAAGAGGGTGATAACTCACCCTCTCATCATAAACATAACTCCTACCGTTAGTTGTTGCTCTTAGCTTTTGCTGCATACGAGATATTCAACGCATCAGCCTTACGCAACTCCTGCTTTACGGCAGTAAGCTTACCTACGGTAGCTCCCTCATCAACGCGCAAGTTTACGGTCAACGCAGCAACATCCATCTTCTTCGTCACTGCCGAAGCAGCCACGAAATTCTGGATATCGGCAACGTCTCCTGTCTGGTCATTGAGCTGAATCTTCAACGCATCCTCACCAGCCTTAGCGTTAAGGGGCTTACCCATCCAAATATTTACCAAATTCTTCTTATCGAGCTCCGTAATCTCATGTGCCTCTGGCATTGCAACCGTTACCATAGGCTCTGTCTCACGCATGGTCGTTGCCGCCATGAAGAAGAACAGAAGCATGAAGATAATATCGGGAAGCGACGATGTCGATAGAGCGGGCGTCTCTCTCTTGCCCTTTTTTGCCATTACTGCCATACTACTTCTTTGTTTGATCGTTAGGCTCGGCCTCAGATATTCTCATGCGAACAGCCTTGCGGATATTCGTCTCCTGGATATCCTCCAATTCGCCGAACTTCTTACCATATACAACCAATGAAATATCGTCACGATAGAGATTAAATGCATGTGTAAGCTCGTCCTGAACCTGCAAGTAAACCTTGTACTTGGTCTCATCGTCGGCTTTGAGCGACACCAAGCCCTCGCTGATATCATACTCCTTACCATCTACTAAGGTAGCCTTCTTGTTTGAACGATCAGGCAACGTAAGGAAGTTGTAAACCTCCTCCGATAGGCGTGAATGACGGCCGTGGCGACGAAGGTCGGCGGGCGCGTACTCCTCGGTACCCACCATGATAAGACCATTCCTCGACACGTTAACTTTGAGCACGTTACGCTCGTTTACGTCAACATCGTTCTGTTGCTCCGTAGTATCGACCCACTTAGGAAGCGTACGCTTCATACCGGTATCGACATCCATCGTAGTAGTAACCAAGAAGAATATCAACAGCAAGAACGAGATATCCGCCATTGAGCTAGAGTTAATCTCACCTGCCTTTTTCTTTGCTCTTGCCATACTAATTACGATTTAAATGAGCCACGAATAGCTGTATAAAGTGTTGCCAAAGCAGCACCTACAAAAGCGAAATAAGTTACCAAAATACATACATCCGAAATCATGTACTCGAATGCACCAAACTCTACACGATTAGGCTCTGCGCCAATACCGAGGGGAAGACCTGCGGCGTCTTTGATAAATGCACCTTCGTTCCAGCCGTGCGACTGAGCTATGAAGTATGCAATACCAATAACAGCCAGCACCACAACGACAGATACTGCCGTCTTAATCATACTTGCGGGGTTCTGGAACATGTTCATAATGGCGTTGAGCACCATGAATGCGACAGCAAATACCATGAGGAAGTAAACCCACATAATAGTGTAGCTAACCGCCTTTGCCAAAGCCTCAACGGCCTGACCATCAACCTCAGCCTGGGCGATAGCAGCCTCCGATGCGGGGATGTTCTCAGTCCATGCAACAACGTTATCCTTGTGAGTCTTCAAGTCAGATTCCATCTTAACGAATGCCTCAACGGTCTTGTTAGCCTCATCGAGCTGCTTCTTTGAAGCACGCTTGTTGGCAACTACCTCCTTAGCTGCCTCATAAGCAGCACGCTCGGCCTCAATCTTAGCTTCAAGCTCGGGGATAGTAGTGTTCTTGGTCTGCTCCAACTTAGCCTTAGCCTCTTCGAGAGACTCGCCATAGAGGATGCCGTCATCACCATTCTTGTACTGTGTGGCAAACACAGTCTTCAAAGCCTCAATACCCTCGGCAGTAGTCTGCACGGGCACGGGCTCGCCTTTCTCGTTATTCACCACCTCGCCATTCTCGTCGAACTTCTGGACGAGAGCCATGTTGCTAGCAATCTTTGATGACTCGGGTGCGCTCATACCAACATAGATGGCATAGCCCATCAAGCCAACAGAAACTGCTGCGATGAGGATGAATAATATCTTATTAATGTTTTTCATAATAAATTTCTCCTTAATTGTTAGGTCTTATTATTAGCGCTTGCTGTATGCTGAGAGCATATCTACCAAAGTGATAGAAGTATCCTCCATCTTAACTACCTGCGACTCAATCTTAGAGAGGATGTAGTTGAAGAACACCTGGAGAATAACAGCTGCGATAAGACCCAACAAGGTAGTCAAAAGAGCCACCTTGATACCACCTGCTACGACAGTAGGAGAAATAGTACCCTGAGACTGGATATCATCGAATGCCTGAATCATACCAACAACGGTACCCATGAAACCGAGTGAAGGAGACAAAGCGATGAACAACGAAACCCAAGTAAGACCTGACTCCATGTGACCCTGCTGAACCGAGCCGTAAGATACAACAGCCTTCTCAACAGCCTCCAAGCCCTGGTCATAACGCATAAGACCCTGGTAGTAGATTGAAGCGATAGGACCACGTGTGTTGCGGCAGTACTCCTTAGCAGCCTCAACGCCCTCAGTGTTGAGAAGCTCCTCAACGCGAGCAACGAACTTCTTGGTATTAATCTGCGCAAATGCCAAGTAGAGGATACGCTCGATAGAGATAGCCAAACCGAGAATCAAGCAGACAAGCACGGGAAGCATCCACTCCCAACCACCTTCCAAGAACTTCTTCATCAAAGAGAAGTGCATGGGCTCACCAGCCATATCCTCAGTAGCCTCAGCTACCTCGGCCTCAGCCTCAACAGCGGGAGCTGCCTGCTCTACTGCCTGCTCCTGTGCGGGAGCCTCATCCTGTGCATAAGCAGCGCCGAATGACAAAGTGGCAGCTGCCAAAACCAAAAATAATTTTTTCATAATGTTTTGTTAGTTAAAATTTGAATTTTTTAGTAGTTGTTATTTTGTTATCGTTTTTTCGCTCTACCTATGGTAGTGAGTAATCGTAGCTTTACCTAAATTTCACATCTTTGCACCATGCGAAGTGCATGTTAGTCAATTTATTACACGCTAAAATGCAGCCCATAACGAGTATATTCAGCTGCTTTTTATACAATTTACAGTGCGAAATATACAAATTATTTCTGAAAAGTGCAACCCTTTACAGAGTAAATTCACCACGCAACGGGCTGCGCATAAGGTTCAACGTTTCCGATAATGGCAAATTTTTGCCTAAAACATACATAAGTTTTGTTACCGCAGCCTCGATAGTCATATCGCGTCCTGAGACCACGCCCGCCTCCTGCAAAGCAAGACCCGTCTCGTAGAGGTGCATCTGCACAGCACCATCCTTACATTGCGACACATTGACCACCACAACACCGCGCTCTATGGCCTCCTTCACAAGCTCGACAAACCACTCCGACGTGGGGGCATTACCCGCACCATAGGTCTCCAACACCACGCCACGCGCACCACTATCGAGGAGCATGGCACGCAGCACCGATGGTCGGATACTCGGGAAGAGTTTTACAACAACGATATCATTAGACATGGTCTCGCTGATACGGAACGCTGACGTACGGTCAGGGCAGTAGGGGGCGATAGCCGCCGTATTGTACTGGATATTGACGCCCACATCGGCCAAAGGAGCGTAGTTAAACGAAGCAAAGGCATTGAGAGCCTCGGCACTAAGCTTCGTGGTGCGGTTACCACGAAATAGTCTGTTTTGGAAGTAGAGGGCCACCTCCGGGACGAGAGGCTCACCATCGTCGGTCTGTGCACCGGCAATCTCGATAGCTGTGATAAGATTCTCGCGACCATCCGTACGCAGAATGCCGATAGGTATCTGGCTTCCGGTGAATATCACCGGCTTGGCGAGATTTTCGAGCATAAAACTAAGGGCAGACGCCGAGTACGACATGGTGTCGGTACCATGGAGTATAACGAAGCCGTCGTAGCGTTCGTAGTTATCGCGAATAAGACGCGCCATATCCACCCAATTCTCCACAGATACATTCGACGAGTCGATAGGTGGCTTAATGGTGAGTACCTCGATATCCACCTTCAAGCGCTTCAACGAGGGAAACTCCTCATATATACCGCTAAAATCGAAGGGTACGAGGGCTCCCGTAGCCTCGTCGGTCTTCATGCCGATAGTACCGCCGGTATATATTATTAGTATCGAAGATCGTTTCATAACAATCAGCCATGCGGCCTTAGTGCCACATATATCCATACAAAGGTACAAAAAAAATAGTAAACAACAACTGACAATGTCAATAATTTTCGTTGTCGCTATGCTGTAAACTATTTTATCGGCTGATAATCTGTCCTCCGAGACTACTCCAAACAGAACATATCAACGGCATTTCGCGTCGTTATGGCATCCACCACCGACGCCTCAACGCCATGTATCTCGGCAACCTTGCGACATACATACTCGACGTATGCCGACTCGTTGCGCTTGCCTCGATGCGGCACGGGCGTAAGGTAGGGGCAGTCCGTCTCCAAGACTATGCGCTGCAACGGAATCTCCGCCACCACACGGTCTAAGCCACTATTTTTGAAGGTTACCACACCTCCTATACCAAACAGAAAGTCGCCCAGGCGCTCAATCTTGCGGCAGGTGTCGGCACTATCGGCGTAAGCATGAAAGATACCCCTCAGGCCGCGACCACGGTACGTAGCTACGGCATCGAGCATCTTATCGTATGCCGAGCGCGTATGCAGCACCACGGGAAGGTCATACTGCACGGCGAGAGATAACTGCGCATGTAGCGCCTCGCGCTGCTCCTTATAAAAATCACGACTCCAATAGAGGTCCAAGCCTATCTCGCCCACGCCACAGAGGGGCAGAGGAGGCTCTACAAGAAGCCTCTCGACCATATCCACCTCATCGCGCCAATGTGGATTGTCGTTTACCGACGTGGGGTGAAAGCCCACCATGGCATGACATCGCTCGGGGTACTGCTTCGCGAGGTCTATCATGCGCTCACGACTCTGGCTGTCAATGTCGGGCAATAGCAGCCTCTCGACACCCGAAGCCCAGGCGCGTTCCAACGCCTCGGCACGATCGACGTCAAACTCCTCAGCGTATATATGTGAATGTGTATCAATCATATAGACTACGTATCTTGGCGTTAAATCACCTCATATTTCTTGCCTGGCAGACAGCGTATATAACCCCTCATCTCCAACTCCATGACCGCCATCGACAACTCACCCATGCTCATACCTGTAAGTTCAAGCAGCTGCGCCCAATCCACCATGCGCGCCTGTGCAAAGGCCTCATATACCCTACGTTCCGCCGCTGACAAAGACTCCACATCTACACTCAAGGCCTCAACCTCCACGGCCATTTCGCGACGCTGCCAGCCCATATCTTCGATAATATCGCTCGCGGTAAGCACCAAGCGCGCCTTACCTGTACGGATGAGGTTGTTCGTGCCGAAGGATGCTGCATCCGTTATACGCCCGGGCATAGCCATAACTATACGGTGGTAGCTATCGGCAATATCTGCCGTAGCCAACGCCCCACCATGCGCCGGCGACTCGACGACAAGCGTGCCGCGCGACATGCCTGCAATTATGCGATTGCGAGCGATAAACTGTTGTCCATTTTGTGGCGATGCAGAGTGCATCTCGCTGACTATCGCGCCACCGTGGGCAAGGATATCCTCCGCCAAGGCGCGATGTGCCGCAGGTGTAACATCGGGGAGCGCATTAGCCACAACAGCAACGGTCGTAACACCATTCGCCAAAGCTGCACGGTGAGCAGCACCATCGATGCCATACGCCAAGCCGCTGACTACCGAGAGGTTATCGACCATGTGCGCAAGGTCCTCTACTATCACCGCTGTTGTATGCTGTCCCGAGGGCGACATATTGCGTGTGCCGACTACCGAGAGTGCCTCACATGCCAGAGCCTCGACACGTCCACGCACAAAGAGGACATGTGGTCTATCGGGGGTGTCGCGCAACAACTCGGGATAGCTCTCATCGGTGGCAGCAAGGGTACATATATTATGCTTGCGGCAGTATGCCACCTCGCGCTCAGCCTGTGCCATACCCTCCTCAGCAAGGATACGCTCGGCGAGCTCACGACGCAGACCTGCACCCTCCACAAGTTCTGAACGCGACGCAGCAAAGAGTTGCTCGGCACTGCCGAAATAGTCAACGAGGTGTGCAGCACCACGGCTACCTATACCTCGCGTAAAGAGAAGGGCTAAATCCTCGATTGTCATACATATAGTGGCTTAAAGAGCTACCTTGAAAAGTGCATATCGTGCTCCATGCGACGCAACTTACGTACCTGCAAGAAGAGGAGCACTGCGGCAACCAACACCGAGGCTGAGTCGGCGATGGGCATCGACACCCACGCGCCCATAGCGCCATATCTCGGGGGCAAAATCATGAGCATCGGCAACAGGAAGAGGAGCTGTCGCGTCGTGGAGAGGAACATCGCTAATGGAGCACGCCCTATATACTGGAAGAAGCTACCCGCAACAATCTGGAAACCGACAAGCGGGAAGACGAGCATCGCCACGCCAAGACCCTGTGCCACAACCTCTATCATGGCGCTATCGGCAACGCCATTCGACGAATCAACAAACAGCGATGCCACCTCGCGCGGAAAGAAGAAACCGATAAGGAAGGCAACGGTAGTAACACACGTGGCACATATAATCGTATATTTGAGCACCGTGAGCACACGGCCATACTGCTTAGCGCCATAGTTATAGCCAACGATAGGCTGCATACCCTGATTGAACCCCTGTGCAACCATAATAAAGAGCAGCAACACACGGTTCATGATGCCGTAGGCACCGACATATATATCGCCCACACCGCCATCCATAGCCGACACTTGAATAACGTCATCTGCACCCGTGCCACCGTACTCCAACAGCGCGGTATTCATGAAGCGCGTAACAAACGAGGCACACAGGTTGAGCAGGAACGGCGCCATGCCGATAGAGATAATCGCAATGACAATCTTGCGATTAAAGCGAAAACTCTCTCTTTGGAAACGCAAGAAGCTACGTGGCGAGGTATAGTGATGCAACTGTATGAGCAGGGCAACACTCTGAGCGATGACCGTAGCCCATGCCGAGCCCTTGACACCCCACCCAAAGCCATAGATAAACAGCGGATTGAGCACCGTGCATATAGCCATAGCCAAAAGCATGATATACATAGCCTTACGCGGATACCCCGAAGCTCGCAGCTGCTCGTTAAGACCCAAATAGAGGTGCGTAACGATATTACCAAACATGATAATCTGCATGAAATCACGCGCATACTGCAACGTATCCTCGCCGGCCTTACCCTCGCCGCCGGCAAAGAAGTATAATATGGGGTCGAGGAAGAGTAGGAACGTGAGCATGATACCCACGCCCAGCACAATATTGAGCAACACGGCATTACCCAGGATATGCTCCGCAGCACGCTTATTACCCTCGCCCAGGCGTATCGAGATACGCGCGGCAGCACCCACACCCACCATAGCGCCAAAGGCTGAGGCTATGTTCATGATAGGCAGCGTAATAGCCATACCCGAGATGGCTGCACCTCCCACACCATTGCCAATGAAGATACTATCGATAATATGGTACAACGACGATGATGCCATAGCGATAATCGCTGGTATGGCATAGCGCGCAAGGAGCTTACCGAGCGAGTCGGTACCCAACGAAATGGTATTATTTTGAACTGCCGCCATTGTCTATTAACTCTACATATACTTTGCTTGCTGCGCCACAGCCACGACATAATCATCGTAACACGAAATGGCAATGCTCACAGCCTCACGCCCACACATACGTCCCGACATGATACTCGTCGAGGCATCGTAGTCCTCAACAACGAGGTCTCCCACAAGCGCCACGCCGGGTATGCCATAGTACTTATACATCGCCTCCTTCGCGCACCATACTGCCGCCGGCCACCACTCCACGTCCGAGAGCACAGCCTCCGCACCACTCATATACCTACTCTGCACGCGGTCGAAGCATCTATGCACACGCTCCACATCGACACCCACACGCTCATCGCCAATAGCCACAGCAACGACACTGCCACTATGCGACACACTTATATATATATTAGGGGCATCTACCGTAGGGGCACCCACAGCATCATACTCTATGCCTACACCTCGCCCCAGCTCACGGCGCACGATACGGCGCCACGCCAGATGCTCTGCACGGCGCTCCTCATTCTGAAAGCGTGAAGCCGAGGCTATATCCTGCGCCGTGAGCAACGCATCACAACAGGCATATACCCGCGGCACTGCCTCAACAAAGAGCCTAACCATTAACCTCAACCTTTATCTTATCGACACGACGTCCGTCCATCGTGGCAATGAAGAATTTAACGCCATGCGCCGAAAGCTCATCACCACGACGCGGGAGGTCGCGTTTAAGCTCCATCATAAGTCCTGCCAACGTCTCAGCATGACCCTCGACATCGGCAAAGGCATCCTCCTCGAAGCCCAAGGCACGCTCAAACTCGCCGATATGTATCTTACCATCAAAGATATAGGTGTTTTCACCTATCTTCTCATAGAGTCTCTCCTCGTCGTCGCTCTCGTCCGTAATCTCGCCAACGACCTCCTCCAAGACATCCTCCAACGATACCAAACCTTGTGTTGCGCCATACTCATCAACAACGATGGCGATATGTATCTTACGCTTCTGAAAGGCCTTCAACAGGTCGTCAATCATCATGTGCTCGGGCACGAAGTAGGGCTTGCGCAACAAACCCTGCCATGCAAAGTCGCTCGCTTCCGAGATATGGGGCAGCAAATCCTTGACATACAACACGCCACGCACATCGTCGAGGTCGTCGCCATAGACCGGAATACGCGAGTAGCCCGTCTCAACGATAACCTTGCGCACCTCATCAAACGAGGCATCATACTCCAAGCCGGTGATATCCACGCGCGAGTGCATAATCTCGACAACCTCCGTATTACCAAAGCTGACGATACCCGACAACATCTTCTGCTCCTCCTCCGAACCCGTCTCTGCAAGGTCAACAGCATCGGCGAGCTCCTCAATCGATATCTCGGCATTGCGGGTGGCGAAGCGGCTGACGCGGCTGCTTGTGCGCATAAGCACAAAGGCCAAAGGATAGACTACCCAGCGCAAAAATTTAAGAGGCAGCGAGAATAGACGAGCCATCTTCACGGGGTTGCCCTGCGCGAAAACCTTAGGCATAATCTCACCAAAGAGCAACAAGATGAAGGTTACGACAATAGTCTTGAAGATAAAGTCGTAAACACCACTAAACGTGAATAGAAGGTCGATAATCTGTGCCGAGATAATTACCAAACAGATATTTACCAGGTTGTTGGCAACCAATATTGTTGCAAGCAATCTATCGGAGTTTTCGAGCAACGACAACACGCGTCGCGACGAGGCATCCCCCTTACGCTCCAACTCCTCGATATCGCGGTGTGTGAGCGAGAAGAAGGCCACCTCGGAGCCCGAGGTCATGCCCGACATCATTATCAGCACAAGGGCAACGAGACACTTGACAACAAGGCTCGCTATGTCTATATTATCGTTAATAACTATTGCTGCTTCCATCACAACATATTAGGTTCGATAAATTAGAAGAGTGATGTTTCGCTCTCGCTCTTCTGCTGCTCCACAACCTCCTCACGTGCGGCAGGACGAAAAACGGTGCGTGTCTGCGTCTCACTCTCGGCGGCAAAGTTAACTTTGCGACGACGGAAGGCCGGCTCCAACTTCTGCAACTTAACCTGCTCATAACGACTCTTCGAAGGTGTGATTGTGGGGATATCATCCGGCATAGGTGTAACCTGTGGCATCACAGGTGTACTCGAGGTTGTGGGGGTCTGTCCCTTAGGTTTAATATTCACAGGATTAAACACCGGATGCGCCGAGAGCTCATAGCCGTCAGCAAAGCCCGTGGCAACAACAACCAACTCCAACTCGCCCTCGGCAAGCGACGGCTTCTTGCTGGCGCCCCATATAATATCGGCATAGTGGCGATTGCCATCCTCATCGGTGTAGCAGGCACTCTGCTGGATGCTGGCCATAGCCGAGGTTACGTCGTCATGCGATATCTGTCCGAGATCCGACACCGAGAAGTTGAGCAATATGTTCTTGGCACCCACGATATAGTTATCGTCGAGAAGTGCCGATGTGAGAGCCTTCTCCGCAACCTGGGCAGCACGGTCCTCACCCGTAGCCGTAACCACGGACATAAGCGTACGGCCACTATTCTTCATCACACGGCTGACATCCGCGAAATCGACACGTACCAACGCCTCCTCAACAGTGATGAGCTCGGCGATACCCTTAGTCGCCATGCCGAGAACCTCATCAGCCTTACCAAAAGCCTCGTTAAGTTGCAACTTGCCATACATCTGCATAACCTTCTCATTGTCGATGATAAGCAGGGCATCGACCCACTGTTTGAGCTCTTCGAGACCGGCAATAGCCTGATTGTAGCGCGTGGGACCCTCCAAATGCAAGGGCATGGTAACAACAGCAACCGTGAGGATATCGAGGTCGTGGGCAAGCTTTGCAATGACAGGCGAAGCACCTGTGCCCGTACCACCTCCCATACCCGCAGCGATAAAGAGCATGCGCGTATCCGATGTAGTCAGCAGACTGCGAAGCTGCTCCTCACTCTCGATAGCCAACTCACGACCTATGTTGGGGTCATTGCCGGCACCCTCACCGGGGCCCATTTGTATCTTGTTGGGCACGTTACAATTCTTCAACGCCTTCTTATCGGTGTTACATGCCACAAAGTTAACGCGCTCAATACCCATCTTCTGCATGTGGTTGATGGCGTTACCTCCGGCACCACCGACACCTGCCACCATAATCTGCAACAAGGGGTCGAGGTTGAGATTCGAAACATTGTCGCCGGCAACGGCAACCATAACTTCATCTATTATATTGTTATTTGCATTCATATCGATAGTTGTTTCTTTGTTTATCATTTAACGAGCATAACTAAAAGTCGCTCTCATCCTCACCCTGAACAAAGGCGTTGTTCACCTTGTTCCATAAGTCGCCCATCTTCGTCTTCCACTTCGGCACCTTCTTAACCCGCTTACCCCCATTGGGATCGAAACTAACATCTTCGTTATTATTCTCCATGTGGGAAGTATTCTGCTCGGAAATCTTTGAGGTCTCAGGCTCCTGGGAAGACTCGGGCATCTCAGACTCAGAGTTATCGGCTATGCCACGACGTCTGATTGGCTGCTGAGGTTGCTCCTCAGCGGGCACAATAGGCGACGGCTCTTGACGACGCACACCCTGAGCCACGCTGCACTGTCCATGCTGTGCACCATAAATGAGCAACGAGGCCACCGTAGCATATGCCGGAGTATTTATGTGCTCCAACATAGACTCCTCGACAAAACCATACTCAGGATATACGGCACGCACATCCTCATAGCCCAGCACACGCGAGAAGAGAGCCTCGATGTCGCGCGTCTGCGAACCACCTCCCGTGAGCAACACGATAGGCATAAACTTGGAGCCACAGCCCGCATCCTTAATCTCGCGACCCACGAGCTCCACAATCTCCGCAATGCGCGCCTCGATGATAGTTACGAGGTTCTTGCGCAGGATACTCTTGGGCATACCCACACGCTTCGACGGAAAGACGATAATATCATCCACAGCCTTATCCGTAACAGCCGAGCCATACTGCACTTTGAGATCCTCAACATAGCTTGTCGGGATGCTCCAAGCACGTATATCGCTATTTATAGCACTCATACCGATAGGTATCGAGGCCATGTGGCGCACCTTGCCGCCATACAACACCGTAACATCGGTAACGCCACCACCAAGATTGACAATAACGGCTCCATCCTGCATATCCTCGGTTGTAGCCACCGAGAGGTGTGATACAAAGGCACTGGGCACAAACTCCTTGACTGCGATACCATAACCTGCCAAGCAGTCGTTCAGACGATTGCGCATAACCTTGTCGCAAAGAATAAAGTTGTAGGTAGCCGAGAGACGATGACCATAGGCCCCAACAGGGATGTCCACCTCTCTCTCGTCAACCTTATAGCGCAACGGCTCCATGGTCATAATCATCTCATGGTCGTCGGGAACCTTCACACTCTTCATACGACGATCCAACTCGTCGATGTCGCTCTGCGTAATCTGGTTGCTACCATTACGCAACTCATCCTTGACATATACATGGTCGGTAAGCTGCACACAGCGGATGAAATCACCTGCAAGGCCGGCATAAGCCTCCGTGATGCGTATGCCGAGATTGGCCTCGACACGACGCTTCGCGGCAGCGATGGCCTGACCTACCATATCGCTGTTCTCGATACGTCCCGCGTTAACGCCACTAACAGGCTCCGAGACTATGTCGCATATATTTACGCGACCATCCTCCTCGACCGCACCTACGGCAATCACAACATTTGATGAGCCTACATCAATTACTACAATCTGATTGTTCTTCATTGCTTTATATATTTTTCTTGTTTTCTCGTCATTAGTTTGCAGCAGAGCATACCACTTGACCATCATATCGCAGACTTATCGTGCGATACTTATCCCAGCCAACATTCACCAACACCTTGTCATACACACGGCGCAACGTCCGTAGCCTGCCGTCGATATTTGCGGCAGAGCCCATGTCAACCTCAAAGCGTCCCGAGCGCGGCACCATGGCCACCTGCATTGGCTTCGTGCCACCTCCCGTGATGACAATCTGTACCACCTCAGCACTCCAAAAGCGGTCGGCATTAACCTCCGCGATGAAGCCTAATAGACTTTCGAAGTCGCATCCCGCCTGCTCTACGTAGCGTTGCTGCTCGCGCACAGCATCTTGCCGCAGGGATAGCGCCGCCAACTCCTCATCTACCTTCTCCGTGCGGTCGTCATACTCGCGCTGTGCCTCAACCTTACGCTCGGCCAGCTCCTCCTTGCGCTTTGCGAACTCGTAATCCGACATGAACAACTCGCGGCGCACCGAGCTGTTGAGTGTCGAGCGCAGCTCCTTACGGTAGCGTTGCTGCTGCTTATAGTATGGCTCCTTATCCTTTTCGAGGCGCTCTATGGTAGCTTGCAACCGGGCTACACTATCACACACTCTCTCCGACACAAAACCCGAATGGTCGGCAGCAAAGATAGGCCTATAATCTCCCGTAATCACAGGCACCAACACAGCATAGCCATCCGAGGCGGGAAAGACATAGCCATCCGAGGCGATATACATATCGTAGCCATCGACCCTGAGGCGCGCCACAGGCTCACGCTGGCTGAGCCGCACATCAACACGCCCATCATGCGTGATGTAAGCATTGGCACTCGCTATGGCACTATGCTGCAATGCCACGCGCTCCATATCCGCAAGATTTACCTCCGCAAGCGGGCGACCCTCGGGATTGACATCATGCTTCGTAAACCACTCCTGCATGAGCGCGGCATCGACAAGTTGTCGGCTACCACCACCCGCGATGGAGATATCCACCGACATCACCTGCTGCGTGCGGCTATGCTCCTCCTTGCCACCAACAGCCCAGCGCCATACGACGATGAGTGCTATCCACAGCAACACATAACCCAAGTATCTGCCTATCTTACGCAACATATCCTATGCCTCCGCCTTACGCTCTATGAGTTGTGCCACATCGTGGCATACCACGTCGATATTTCCTGCTCCGAAGGTTACCACCACATCCGTCTCGCGCTCCGCAAGCACTGCAACAAGCTCCTCGCGCTCGGCTAACGACCACTCCACAGTGAGCATCGCACCTATCATCTCCGAGCACACACCCTCAATAGGCTCCTCGCGTGCCGGATATATGGGGACGAGAACTACATCGTCAGCCAGCGACAACGCCTCGGCAAACTCGGGTGCTAAGTCGCGTGTGCGCGAGTAGAGGTGCGGCTGGAAAACTGCCGTGAGGTGTCGTCCCGGGAAGATGCCACGCAACGACTCTATCGTTGCACGCAGCTCCTCGGGGTGGTGAGCATAGTCGTCGATATATACATGCTTCGGGGTGTTGACATATACCTCCATGCGGCGCTTAACACCTTCAAACGAGGCTAAGGCACTGCGCACGGCCTCCTTATCGAGGCTCTTACCCTCGATTGCTGCCGCAGCCCATAACATGGCCACCGCAGCCACCGAGTTCTCGATATGCACCTTGCCCAAGATACCCAGCGTGCAACCCTCAATGCGGCCATCGGGAAGCACAATATCATACTCGTAGCGGCCACCCGGCTTCAACACAATATTCTCGGCATGGAAGTCGCCACCGTCATCGCACGAGTAGCGATACAAGCGTCGCGACAAGCTATCGAAGTGCAGCTGCACGCCCTGCTTCAAAATCAAGATACCACCCTCCCTTATCTGCGAGGCAAACTGCTCGAAGGCCTCCACCACAGCCTCCACCGTGCCGTAGATGTCGAGGTGGTCAGCATCGACAGCCGTTATTACTGCCACGTCGGGATGCAGACGCAGAAACGAACGGTCATACTCATCGGCCTCGAGTACTAAACGACGTCCCTCGCCAAGTACGAGGTTGGATGCGAAGTTGCGCGATATGCCACCAAGGAAGGCACTACCCTCGCCTGCTGCGGCATGGTTTAGCCACGCTGCAAGCGTCGAGGTGGTAGTCTTGCCATGTGTTCCGGCCACAGCCATACCCAGCTTACCCTCTGAGAGGTAGCCGAGCATTTGCGAACGCTTCTCAATACGGAAGCCACGCTCACGCAGCCATGCCCACTCGCGGTGGTCGGAGGGTATGGCGGGTGTCAGCACCACCAACACATCCTCTGCCGAGCGCATGGTCTCGGGAATAAGGTCGGGGTCATCGTCATAGTGTACCGCAGCACCCTCGGCCTCTAACGCGCGCGTGAGAGGTGTCGCCGTGCGGTCGTAACCCGCCACGGCATATCCCTCGTGCATGAAGTAACGGGCAAGGGCGCTCATGCCGATACCGCCAATACCGAGAAAGTATATATTTTTGAGTCTGTTGTCCACGTCCTTTGCGTTTATCTATTCTTGTTCAATTCTCTCTCTATCTCGCATACCACACGCTCTGCCGAGTTGTCAATGGCGAGCTTTGCAATGTTCGCTTTGAGCGATGCGAGACGCTCCTTGTCAAATACCAGGTCGAGAGCCCTCTGCATGCCACATGCCACCGCCTCGCTGTCGCGCACAATCTCCGCAGCGCCACTCTCCACAAGGGCCATGGCATTCTTCGTCTGGTGGTCTTCGGCCACGTTGGGCGACGGCACAAATATCGTGGGCTTCGCCACGAGACATAACTCCGACACGGTGCAAGCGCCACTACGCGATATCACCACATCGGCAGACGCATAGGCGTAGTCCATGCGGTCGATGAAGGCACCCTGCCATATATTCTGCGTAGGATGCTCTGCAAGAAACTGCTGCATCTCACGCTCGTAGAACTTACCCGTCTGCCATATAACCTGTACGGGGGCCTCGCCATTGAGCGTCGTTATCCACGCCTTCATCATCTCGTTGAGAGTGCGTGTGCCGAGCGACCCCCCCACCACGAGAACTACGGGCAACGAAGCATCAAAGCCATAGTATGCCAACGCCTCATCGCGGTTGCTCCCCTCTGCTGAGAAGCGTCCGCGCAGCGGGTTTCCCGTCATCACGATACGCTCCGCGGGGAAGAAACGCTCCATGTGGTCGTACGACACACATATACGCTTCGCACGCTTCGAGAGTATCTTGTTCGTCAGACCCGCAAACGAGTTCTGCTCCTGGATGATTGTGGGCACGCCGAGACGCTGCGCCGCCCATAGTACGGGCGCCGATGCGTAACCGCCAAAGCCCACTACGATATCAGCACGGAAGTCGCGTATTATGCGCTTCGCGCGACGCACACTCGCCACCACCTTGAATGGAAGTGCAAAATTTCGAAGCGACAAACGACGCTGCAAGCCCGCAACGGGCAGACCCTCAATGCGGTAGCCAAGAGCCGGAATCTTCTCCATCTCCATCTTGCCCTCGGCACCTACGAAGAGGAGCTCTACATCATCGCCAAATTTGCGTACGAGAGCCTCGGCCACGGCCACGGCCGGGTATATATGACCTCCGGTACCACCACCGGAAAGAATTATTCGCTTCATCGGACTGAAAAGTTATGTTGGTCTCATCTGCGCATGCGCGCGACTAAAAACATGATTTACAACGCCTTACACCACTCGTCGCAAGACTTGGGACATAAGCCTGCAATTTCACCCTACAAAATTATAAATTCTCATTGTAAAATCAAATTTGCAACACATGTTTTTTCAAAGAAAAAAGAAAAAAGTTTTCAGGCAAAGGGAAGATAGACCGGATTAGTAATTTAGGGGAGGTAGGGGTTGGTGGGGCACGAGGGGGTAGGAGGGGTACATGGGGTATAATGGGTACATGTGGGTATAATGGGTATATGGGGGTATAATGGGTATATGGGGCGTATTAAACTATCAACCACGCTCCCAACCAACTATCTTTCATCTGTACTCTGTACTCTGTACTCTGTACTCTGTACTCTTCCCACAGACCCACGCCATTAATCAGCGCTCAATTTCTTGTCAGAAGGGTTGCAGATACAACGCTCGGCGAATTTGGAGTCGATGGGCTGTACTTGGATGTACTGCCCATTGGCGACATAATTCGTTAGCGGAAGTAGATGCGCCCTTATC
>JAZULJ010000022.1:0-20606 GCA_045603045.1 Alistipes sp. | reverse complement strand
TAGAGGCGAAAGCGGGTGCAAAGATAAAACACTTTTTTGAAACCACCAAACATTTTGGAAACTTTTTCAAAATATTCTCTAAGAACCTTCTCTCATCGCTCTCAGACGCTGTTTTCATCTGATTGCGGGTGCAAAGGTAGTACTTATTTCTTATCCTCCAAACATTTTCTTAAAAAATTTTCAAAATTTTCAATATTTTTTAGAATTGCGCAGGGATACCTATATATAATATATATAAGAGAATTTATGGTGATTAAGAAGATTTTGAATAGTTATTCATATACGCGAGGCGAGGACAAGTATCCATCCTTCGCTATTACATGAAAAGGCGGGACAACCCGAGGGTTATCCCGCCTAAGTAGTGTTTTATATGCAATTACTCAACCACGGGCTTGCCATTGACAAGCTCCGCAGGGGTAACCTCTGCGACGGGGTCAGCCGCTTCATTGACCTCAGCAACGGACTCATCGACAGGATTTGCAACTATTACCTGGCTCTCGGGCTCAGCAGTCGTTACAATCTGGACAACGCCATCCAGGTTATCTGTGCCGGCAACATCCTCCTCCTTAGAAGATATCGTTACAAGCTCATCGAGCTGTCCCTTCTGTGTATCGTTCAGACGTGAAAGACCACGACCATCCCATACCAATTTCGCCACACTGTTAAGATAGTTGTCGATACCGAACGAAACCTCTTTCTCGATAGCCTCGCGCATCTGCTCCGACATATCTGAGTCGTAGGTGATGACAATATCGCTGAAACGCATGAAGTTGGGACCATTACCCTCGCTCTCGACAACAACATACTTCTCCAACTGGTCGCTGATGTAGTAAGCCATAGAGCGTGTATCGGTAGAGCGATCCTCCTCGCTATCGACGAAGATACGACCGCACTTATACTCATCCTCAACATATACCGTAGCACAAACCTTAGCATCCTCGATACGCTCAATCTTAATCTCGACGCTATCGATATGATTGAAACCGGGCTGAGCCTCGGGCGAGCCGAAGAGAAGGATGAAGAGGAGGTAGAGCCAGTGCGTCGAGATACCCGCAACCAGGCCACCGATAGTATGAGCAAGGATAGCCTTCGAGGTCAGCTTGCGGTAGCCAAGAGCGTCGAGCATAGCGGTATGAGTAGAAAGGTAACCACTCCAACACATGCCGATAGCCGTAAATACTGCGATAGCATTACCGTCAGCCCAACCCTGCTCAATGAAGCCGGGAACGAGACCAAGAGCAGCACCCACAGCACCAAGAGCCGTAATAGGGAAGGCGATGAGATGAGGATCGCCGAAACCAAAGAGCCAATCGAAGATAAAGTTAATCTGACCGGCAGCCCAAGGCAGGAAGGCAACACCCTCGTATGCGGCACCCGAGTAACCCTCAGTACCTGGGCCAAAGGTAAGAATCATCACGAGTGTCGAAA
Source organism: Alistipes sp. (assembly GCA_045603045.1). Classification (GTDB taxonomy): domain Bacteria; phylum Bacteroidota; class Bacteroidia; order Bacteroidales; family Rikenellaceae; genus Alistipes. Next base: position 19,178 of record JAZULJ010000022.1, on the reverse strand, counting down.
TGATAAGCACACCGGGGATAATAGAGAGACCTACGTCAACACCGGTTTTACCACCATCAAGCAACGAGTTAAGAATACGCGTAAACATCGAAGTCTCCTTAACCTGCTCCTCCTGCTGCTCCTCCTGCTCACTGATGATTTCGGCCATTTCATCCTTAAAGTTAGGATGTGTCTTGATGATAAAACGCTGCATAAGGCGCGTAGAGACGATACAGCCGATAAACGCACCCAGCAAGCCAATGAAGGGCTCCGCGTAGAAACCGTTACTTACCATGAAGACGATGACGAGCAGACCCATACCGAAGGCCGTACCGAAGTTGGTGAGCGAAATGAGCTGATACTTACGGAAGAATGAGCTGAAACGCTTATCCTTAGCCAACGAGATGATTGCGGGGTTATCCGAGAGGAAGGTCATCACAGCACCCAAAGAGGCTACACCCGGGAGGTTGAACAGGGGCTTCATCAAGGGACGCAGGATACGCTCCAAAAGCGCTACGACACCAAACTCAACGAAGATACGACCCAAGGCACCCGTGATAACACATATTGCCATAAGGTAGAACACGGTGTTTAGCAACAGGTCGTGTGCAGTCTTCATGATGGTATTGAGCATATTGGGCAAGCCCATCACCGAACCAATTGCGCCAAACAGACCAATAACTATGAGCAGGCAAAAGATGCCGGCACCATACTTACGAAGTTTATTTTCTGAACTCATATTTAATTGATTTAGTTATTTACAACTTTGAAGCACGCTTCTCGCGAGCCTTATCGATAAGCTTCGTAGCCGCCGATATCATATCTACGCGCCAGGTGAGACCGATAGTCAGGTACGACTGTCCATCAAGTGCCGTAGCCGAGCCGTTAATCATGCGACCATTGTCGCCAAACGAGTAGGCATAGGCAGCATGGAGGCGCACATCGCGATTACCGCGACCACCCAACGGGTAGTACTCGACACCACCGCCAACACGTGTCATCGAGGTATTGGGATATACAAACAGACCGACAGGATAAGCATCGCCCACCTTATCGTATGTTGCACGTGCGAAGATATTTACGCGGTCCGCAACAAGGTATGCGAACTCGCCCATAATCGAGAAGTTATCGAACAGTAGCTCCTTGGCACTTGCTCCACGGTTCATCAGGTCGAGCTGAATGGTGGCATCGCCGAACTTAAACTGGTTACCCAAAACCACGTAAGCGACATACTTCGAGGGCGCATACTGCGAGAAGTTCAACGAGTGGAGCGCCGTATAGCAGCCATGCGAACCCATCCAAAAGAGGTTGTAGGCATAGTAGTCGGTGTCGCGCGTATCGTAGGGGCTCTGACAGAGCTGGAAGGTAAGGGTATCATTACCCTTGTTTGTAGTGAAAGCAACGCTCGCACCGAGCTGATAGCATGCCACGTTATTCCAATATTCCGAGCAGAAGTAGAGATCCATCGGAGCGCGATCATACTCCCAGCCTCCAATCATTACCACCTGCTTACCTGCCGAGATAGCAATATTCTTGATAGGTCGATAGGTAAGGTGTAGCCAGTCGGTGTTGTTTGCAAAGTCCGAGAAGCTATTCACATTGTTGAAGCGCTGACGCCACGAGTAGGTAAACTTGTCGGTAATTTGACCATCGATACGCAGGTTGAAGTAGCGCACCTTGAAGCCCGAAGCAGCTTCATTCTTATCTCCCGCAACCGAGTTGTTCAGATAGTCGAAACGAGCCTCGACACCAAGCTTAAAGAGCTCGTTAGCCTCATCGTAGCCCTGCTGTGCAGTAGCCACACCCGAACAGAATAAAAGTGTCAAAACGCTCAAAACTACTCTACGAGTAGAGATAAAAAAGGTAGAGGTTTTCTTCATATTTTAAGTTTTTGATTAATATCGCTCACGCAAGTCCTCGCATAACACGAAAACAATTATACAAAGGTAGCATAAAATTTCGGAACACAAAATTCCGAGCGCCCAATTATTACTCAATTATTGCACACCACAACAATATTAATTATCTTTGCATATACAAATACCCAAGCATAGTTCCGCAGATGAAGATTAGCGCACTCATACGCCTTGTACTGCTTACCGGCATTACACTCGCGATAGCCGCACCCTCGGCCATGGCGCAGGATGAGTTCGATTACATGCAATACAAGCTCTTCAACAAGGAGCGCTACAAGATTCCGAGGCTCAACCCCGACACCACAATCTTCAACAGCCAACACCCTCACCCCGCGGAGAATATATTAGCCATACTCGACATCTATGCGCCCATACGACATGAGCGACGCGGCGGTATTATACCCCACGAGCGATATCTCGTCGAGGGTCTCGCTGTGGACTACACCACGGCACGCACGCTACGCATCCTCAACACCACACTCGATGACGATGGCATGCAGACAACTCTCCACCTCAACCACAAGCGGACACTATACGATGCGGAACACGCCCTCTACGGCAGCATCGCGGGCTACAACACCCTCACAACGATAAACTACACGGCAACAATACCTGCCGTCTCAGGCTGGACAACGTCCATCGCGCTACGTGCCAACGCCGGACCCGACCTCTACATTCGTGGCGTGGAAGGCTACGGCGCGTCCCTCGCCATAAACCTCACACGACACTGCAAACGCGGCACACTCAGCATCGCAGTCATCGCGCCATGGTCGCAACGCTCACTGCGCCAAGCATCTACGGACGAGGCCTTCTCGCTTGTGGGTAGCACCCTATACAACCCCGCATGGGGCTACGACCACGGCAGAATGCGCAGCGCCCGTGAGCGCGTATCGCTACGCCCCGAGGTCGTGGCAATGTGGAGCAGCAACCTCAACGACAACACGCGCTACACCCTAACTCTCAACGCCTACCATGAGTGGCGCGCTCAGTCGTCGCTCGCCTGGTTTGACGCGCCAACACCCATGCCCGACAACTATCGTTACCTACCCTCCCACTTCTCCGCAGATGAGGATATCACAGCCGAGGTCGAGCAGGCATGGGTAACAAACAACACACGCTACACGCAGATTGCATGGGACGAGCTATACGCCACAAACGCCTTGCAACGCGATGGTAAAGCGGCATACGTCGTTGACCTACAACATCACAACCACCTACGCTCGGCAGCCCTCTTCGCGCTACATACCGCCACCGAGGGAGCGACATTCGACTATGGCATAACGCTCGACTGCAACACAGAGCATCGCTTTAAGAGTGTGGATGACCTACTCGGCGCCGACCATATAGACAACCTCGACTATATGCTCATGGACGACGCCACCTTCTGTCGCAACCTACAAAATGACCTCCGCAACCCCAATCGCATAATACGCGAGGGCGACCGTTACGCCTACGACTACCGCCTAACACGCCTTCGCGCCACACTTCATGCCGTGGCCGACATACCCATAAGCGGCACCCACCTGATTGTCGGCGGTCGCATATCCGCCGAGCAGACCTCGCGCCGCGGATACTACGAAAAGGAGCTATTCACGGGTAACGCATCCTACGGCACCTCACGCCGCCTGCTGCTCGTGCCCTACCGCCTCTACGCATCGTGGAATGTGATACATGGCGCGCATAACTTCTCGGCACACGCCACCGTTGCCGGCACCTCACCCGAGGCCGAAGAGCTCTTCCTGCAACCGCAGTATAACAACCGCATGGTCAACGATATAGGTCTCAGCACCTCACTGCTTGCAGAGGCACGCTACGCCTATCACCACGGCAGGGTGGATGTTATAGTGTCGGCATACGCCGCCATGTGCCTCAACGAGATGTCCACGATGCGCTACTACGATGATATCGCAGGCCTCTACTGCGACGTCGTGGCAAGCAACATCGACCGCCTCTCGTTCGGCATCGAGGCCGCTGCCAAGGTGCGCTACAATTGGCAGTGGAGCTCGACATTCAGCATGATGCTCGGACACCACAGCTATATAAGCGACGCACGGATGCGCCTCTACGCCGATGCAGACAACATCGTCGTAGCCAACACCACATCATATATTGCGGGACGCCACATGGCAACACCCTCCATCACCCTCACGGGCGACGTCGCCTACCGCACACGTAACGGCTGGCGCCTTGCTGCCGAGGTGCAATACTTCGGACTACGTTATGTCGAGCCATCTCTCGCTCGCCGCACTGAGCGCATACTCTCATACGCCATATCCACAGAGGAGCGCAACGCCATGCTATCACAACAGCGCCTGCGCGATGCCGTGAACGTAGGCATTAACGTAAGCCGCCGTTTTCGCCTGAGCAATGGCAATGCGCTATGGCTACAACTCTCTGCCGACAACCTGCTCAACAGCCACGTGCCCTATGGCGGCTACGAGCCGAGTCGCGTGCGCCGCATAACGGTAAATGGCTGCACGCTGCTTCGTCCTTTCGATAACAAACTGACCTACGCCTACCCTCTGACACTACGCCTGGCAGCAAGTTATAGATTTTAATTACCGGCATACTAAAAAAATAACAACCACACAACTCGTTATCCAACAATATGTTAATGTAATTTACAGCGAATATCATAAAAATATTTTGCAAATTGTTTGGTGGATTAAAATTCTTATTGTACTTTTGTGCCCGGAGAGGTGGCAGAGTGGTCGATTGCGGCGGTCTTGAAAACCGTTGAGCTGCGAGGCTCCGGGGGTTCGAATCCCTCCCTCTCCGCATCAAGCGGAAAAATAGCACGACTCGCATTTTGCGAGTCTTTTTTTTGTCAAACGGTCATCGGTAAATTTATTTACCAGTGGCCGTTTGTCAAATAAAAGTAAGTCTCGGCTCTGCCGATACTCGTGCTATTTTTCTGCTTGCAAGTTAAGGAGTAAAGGGAAAGACGAGCGAAGCGATGTCAATCCCTCCCTCGGTTTTCAAGTACCGCCTGTTGCCGCGATTGATACTTTTTTACACCACAGGTCTGGCTGTAAAAAAGCATCTACCTACGGCGTAAGTTTACTTGCAGACGGAGGCATAAAAAACAAAGTGGTTGATTTATCAACTTTTTGCGGAGTGCAGGTCTTTGCAGGGGCCCCTGCGGCGAGCAGATGTGAAAGGCGTAAAGCGGAGCAGACTTGTCTGTGCAGTAGCCAATCCCTCCCTCTCCGCTGACTTTTAGGCCAAAGACGACTTGCAAGTCGTCTTTTTTTGTTTGGTGGAGAGGATATTTCTCAGCTCCCGAGCAGCAACAATGCGAGCTTTGCAACTAATAAGAGATGAGAAAGATACCGAAATAAATTCATCAACGACCGAAATATAATCGCCCGAAGCAACGAATATTTTTTTTTGCTGACTTATAGAAGTTCCCCATTTTTTTCATATCTTTGTACTCGAACTCGAATGGTGGTGCCCGATAATATCGTGGCTGAGATTATACACATTGCACCAGTACAGATAATGCTGACGCTGGAAGTTTGGAGTCCACATTGAGGTACGTAGCGTACCACTATTTGAGCAGTACAAATGTAAAAATAGTGGTATGAACTCAAAAAAAACCTATCCTATCGCTTTGTCGATTGCCGGCTCCGACTCATCGGGTGGCGCCGGAATACAAGCCGACATCAAGACATTTTCTGCCCTCGGCGTATATGGCGCATCAGCTATTACTGCCATCACAGCTCAAAACACACAAGGCGTACACGCGCAACAGGCCATAGACCCACAGATAGTCTATCAACAGATTGTGGCGGTCGTGGAGGACCTACACCCCTCATATGCAAAGATTGGTATGCTTGCCAACGCCGAGATTGTCCACGCCGTGGCCGAGGCTCTGGGCAGGTACCCACTCACCATAATTCTTGACCCCGTAATAGTATCGAGCACAGGTAGCCGTCTGCTCACAACCGAGGCACAAGAGCTCATCAAGACGAAACTAATACCTATATCAACCCTCGTAACGCCCAACATCCCCGAGATGGAGGCCCTGAGCGGCATAACGCTAACTTCTCGCAAGGCAAAGGATGATGCCGCACGACGCATGATAGAGTGGGGCGCGAGGTCTATACTCTTGAAGGGCGGGCACGAAGAGGGCGACCTAAAAACGGACATCCTCTACACATTATCGAACGGCAAAATCGAGACCTCACTCTTTACCTCGGAGACCATCACAACAAGAAACATACACGGCACAGGCTGCACACTATCGGCTGCAATAACAGCCCTCATGACACGAGGGCTACCAATCGCCGAGGCCATCGCTGAGGCTAAGAGATATATCAGCGAGGCCATTCGCGCCGGCGCCGATGTGTCAATAGGCCATGGCTTAGGCCCTGTAAATCACGGTTTTAACCCACTAAAAATGTTAATCTATGAAACTACGTAACGTGCAACTGCAATTTATCACGCACCACAGCGAAGAGTACTCCTACATTGACTCCGCGCGTATGGCATTGGAGGGTGGTTGCCGATGGGTGCAGCTACGCATGAAGGATGCCGACGCATCACTGCTCGAAGAGACGGCATTAACAATACAGCAGATGTGCAGGGAACATGGGGCGACATTCATCATCAACGACAATGTTGCTCTTGCCAAGAAGATTGGAGCCGACGGCGTACATCTCGGCAAGCACGACATGCCCATTGCCGAGGCCCGAGCCATCCTCGGCGAGAAGTTTATCATAGGCGGCACGGTAAATAGCTTTGAGGAGATAATAAGCCACATGCAGGAAGCTACACCCGACTACTTTGGATGCGGTCCCTTTCGCTACACCTCAACGAAGAGAAATCTCGCGCCCATACTTGGCTTTGAGGGTTACAGACGTATCACACAGCAGATGCGCGATAGCGATATTCACATCCCGATTGTTGCCATCGGAGGTGTTACGAAGAGCGACATACAGCAATTATTGGAGTGCGGAGCGACAGGCATAGCGCTGAGTAGCAGTATTCTAAATGCCGCAAATCCTCCATTGGAGATGCAAAAGATAGCATATATATTCTATAACAAAACGTCTAAATGTATCAATTATGATTGAAAGAAACGTATCGCATGGTATTATCAGCACCTATTTCAACAAGTTGGAGCGTAACTTGGATTTGGATGTAGCCATCGTGGGTGGCGGTCCCTCGGGCATCGTTGCAGCCTACTATCTCGCAAAGGCGGGATTGAGGGTTGCGCAGTTCGACCGCAAGCTGTCGCCCGGTGGTGGCATGTGGGGAGGTGCCATGATGTTCAACCAAATTGTCGTTCAGGAGGAGGCACTGCACATCATCAAGGAGTTTGACATCAACTACGAGCAATATGATGATAATCTCTACGTCATGGACTCTGTGGAGAGCACCTCGGCACTGTTATATAAGGCTGTTCACGCCGGCGCCACAATCTTCAACTGCTACTCTGTGGAGGATGTTGTATTCAAGAACAACGCCGTCAGCGGCGTCGTGGTCAACTGGACACCTGTACTCCGTGAGGGCATGCACGTCGATCCTCTCAACATCATGGCCAGATGTGTCATCGATGGCACGGGACACGACAGCGAGATGTGTCGCACCGTAGCTCGCAAAAATGGCATACGCCTTGCCACAGACACGGGTAGCGTCATCGGCGAACGCTCACTGGATGTTGTCGCCGGCGAGGAGGAGGTTGTAAATGGTACCAAGGAGATATACCCCGGCCTCTACGTATGTGGCATGGCGGCATCGGCTGTGAGCGGCACACCCCGCATGGGTCCCATCTTCGGAGGCATGCTCCTATCGGGTAAAAAGGTTGCAGACTTGATTATCGAGAAGCTCAGGTAATGAGACTTATAGCCATAACCACACCCAAAGTTACGGATGACGATGCTCCCATAATCGGGCAACTGCTCGACAGGGGCATCGACACCGTGCATCTCCGTAAGCCCGACTCTACTATCGACCAGTGTCGCGCATTGCTCGCATCTCTCGGCGTGGAGCAACGCGCCAGGATTGTCATTCACGACTACCCCACGCTCTATGATGAGTTCTCGCTGAAAGGGATACACCTAAACCGCAACATCACAACATTGCCCGACAACTACCGTGGTTCGAGGAGTCGCTCGTGCCACACAATCGAGGAGGTCGCGCGATATAAAGATGAGTATGATTATCTGTTTTTAAGTCCTATCTTTGATAGCATCTCGAAGGCTGGATACCATTCGGCATTTAGCCATGAGGTATTGTTACGCGCTGCTCAAAGGGGTATTATCGACAAAAAGGTGATAGCCCTGGGCGGCGTAACCTTCGAGAGGCTTACCTACCTCAAAGAGCTGGGCTTTGGTGGCGCTGCCATGCTTGGCAACATCTACACGAAGAGGTGAAAGAGAACAGGCATTAGAGATTCTGAGGAGATATTGCCACATATCTCTAAATTCCTATTTCACCTTTCTGACGAGGGGTACGAGGGGATAATGAGACAATGATGAGGGGTCGGGAATGGCCTGCTATCACGCTAAATTATGGGACAGGATCATACCCCGACCCACCCCACGGATGACACCTGAGCAGACGACGAACCGTGAGATATAGTCCCCTTATCGGTCCATGTTTACGCAGCGCCTCGATAGCATACTGCGAACATGTGGGGGTAAAACGACATGAGGGGGGCTTCAACGGCGAGATACACACCTGGTAGAAGCGCACAAGGGCAATAAACGGGAAGGCTACAACCCGCCTAACAACGCTCCGCAATCTCTGCCACGATACGCTGCACGGCATGTTCGATACTCTTATAGGGTAAGACCTCTTTCGTAGAGTAAACCAACGCTACATCTACGGCCACACCGCGCTCCACGGCCTTAGCCACAAGCATCTGCTTGCCAAGACGATAGGCCTCCTTGGTACGGCGGCGTAGCAAGTTACGCTTATTAGCGCGCTTATGGTAGCGCTTGGGCACCGAGAAGAGCACCTCGACACTCGGAAGCGCAACACTTTCGACGTAGGTTATATAGCGAAACGGATAGACAAAACCACCATCGCCATCTGCAAAGAGGCGACGGACAGCCGTGAGCGAGCGCAGTCGCTCTGTTGAGGGCAATCCGTTGCTATACATAGTGTTACTGTGGCTTCTTGGGGCTACGCGTGCGCGTCTTCTTCTGCAACTTGGTCTGCTGCGCACGGATGAACTCCTCCTTCTCGTGGTCCTCCTTAATCTCTACATCGGCAATCTCAACACCCTCCGCCACCTTACGGCAGTAGATATCCAAAGCCTTGACCATTGAGGGGGCCTCGGGCGAGGGTGCCGAAGCCTTAACCTTCAAGCCGGCCTCGATAGCTGCGCGCAACGTAGCTTCACCAAAGGTTGCAACAACGGGCAACGATGCAACATCGCCATTCTCAACCAATGCCTTAACATCCGAGGGGGAGTAGAGCGCAATGATATCGTACTCCGAGAAGTTCACATCCTTCATGTCGGCAGCGACAGTGCGGGCAAAGACCACAGGAGCGCATTTGAGCTTCAACTTCGAGAGGGTCTCGGGGAGTTCGGGCTTATAAGGCTCCGTAAGGGCGAGTATAAACTTCTCATCCTTATGCTTCACGATAAGCTCCAACAATGAGTTGAACGTGCCATCGGCAAACGATATCTTACGCTTACGATAGACGATATACTTCTGCAAGTAGAGGGCTACCGCCTCAGTATTACAGATGTACTTCATGGTCTCAGGCACCGTGATACGTGCCTCCTCACAGATACGGAAGAAACTATCGATGGTCGTACGCGACGAGAAAATCATGGTCGTATGATCCAATATCTCGGTGCGCTGCGCACGGAACTCCTTCAACGTAACTCCTACAACACGAATGAGTGGCTTATAGTCGATGGCCAGCTCACATCTCTCCGCAAACTCATGAAAGGGAGACTTCTCGATAACAGCCGGACGGGGCTGCGAGACCAAAATCTTACTTACTTTCAATGCTTATAACAATAATTTATTCTACCACACGACGCCCTACTGCACAGAACTAAATATATGCAACATACTGAGCATCTGCAATTTACTGCCAATATATCAGCTCACATACGATGGCAAAAGCACCATCACGAAACTCAACGGTAGCAAAATTGCGCCGCAAAGGTACAAAATCAAATACAAAAATGGAATTTTTTTCTCAACAAAGAAGATAAAAATATCTTTCAAGTATATGATTAACAACAGAGCAAAGGCTATGCTGACAATTGTCGTCCATGTCGTAAAGTCATCGGCAGGGGCCACAAGCCAGAAGGCGACGACAGGATAGAGCAGCAGCACCATGCGCACGAAGTTCATGTCCGTAATGCTTGCCAAACGTGCCACGGCATCCGACATGGTGAGCCAGCCTACTATACGATGCAGTGCAAAGAGCCAGGTCATGAGCACAAAGACCAACAAGGCTACAAGCAGTGGCATATATCTCGCCACGGGGCTCCCATAGAGCGAGGCACCGGCTACACTATCGATGATACGCACACCCACGAGCGCAACGAGGATGATACCGATGAACATCGCCAGATTCTTGAAACTCGTAAGGGGCAACTCACCGCCATCATGCGCCAAACGTTGCTCATCGCGGCCGCCGACCATGCCGACAACAATGGCACGGGCAAAGCTCCACGAGCGCCACATCATGACGATATAGGCGATAAACGACAGAAGCACAAGACTTTGGTAGAGCGGCATACCTATAATCGAGGGTTCGCCAACAACAACGGGCACGTCGAGGCAATACTCCGAGCTGGTACCAAAGAGTTGCTCGGCATTACCCTCCATATACCCACCCGACGACATGGCTTCGCCCGACATAAGCTCCGCAGCGCGACCAAATATCTGGCGCACGGAGGCCCCATGATAGCCCTCGGCAACATATGCCTCTACAATAGCGCTACTCATCCTCGCCACGTTTTAATGTTACACGAATAGTCGTACCGCGGCCTATCTCCGAGCGCACAACGGCAATCTTGCCACGATGATACTCCTCGATAATACGTCGCGACAGCGAGAGACCGAGGCCCCAGCCACGCGTCTTGGTGGTAAAGCCCGGCTCGAAGATACGCGTCCAATTGCCCTTGGCTATACCCTTACCCGTATCGCTGACCTCGACAAATACATGTTTATCGTCCTCGCCCACGACAACATCTATCGCACCTTGACCCTGCAACGCGTCGAGCGAGTTTTTCATAAGGTTCTCGACAACCCACTCGAACAGTGCAACGTTAATAGGTACGCGTATAGGCGCCATAGCCAGGCCGTTATAGGTGAGCGTTACGTTGCGGGGCACACGGCGACGGAAGTACATACCCGTATCGCCCACAACCTCATTTATATTGGTCATCGTGAGTTGCGTCTCGGCGCCAATCTTCGAAAACCTATCGACAATCTTCATGAGGTGTGCCAAATCCTTGGACATCTCATCGACAGCCATCTGGTCAACAGGCTGACCACGCAGATACTCTATCCACCCTAGCAGCGACGATGTTGGTGTGCCCAGCTGATGTGCTGTCTCCTTAGCCAGGCCTACCCACACACGATTCTGCTCATTCTGCTTGGTTGAGGAGAAGGCGATATAGGCGAAGATGGCAAAGATGATGATAATGATAAGCTGCACAAAAGGGAAGAAGGCGAGCGCCTCGCTATGAGCACTCGACACCAAGCCCGAGTAATCCGTAGTGCCAAAATAGATGGTGAACGTCGGGTGCATCATACCATACGACACGGTGATAGGCTTATTCTTCTCGCTCATCGAGAGTATCTCCTCGCGCAGACGCTCCTTATCATCGACAATCTCCGACGGCAGGTTGGTTACCCACACATTGAGACGCTCATCGGCGATGATGAGAGGCACATTGGTATGACGCGCCAACTTATCGAGCAACTCGGGGTTATAGACCATCTGACCACCTATATTCGTGGAGCGCAAGATATCCTCCCACATCTCCACAGCATTACGCTCATCACGGCGCAGACGCTCGATGGCAGCCTCGTCCTCGTGGCGCATGCTTGCCGAGATATGCAGCGTATAGGCCACCGACATAACAGCAAGAAGTAGTCCCACCAGAATAACGATGGTGCGACGACGTGTAGAGAATAGTTGGGTATGTATCTTGGGTAGTCTCATGAGGTGGCAGCCCTATTTAGTGCATTTCGAGGTGCTGTTCGCGGAGGATGCGGCGATACTCCTCCTCGTCGAGAAGCAACGCAACGGCCCTCGCTATCTCCTCGTCATTGGCCGCAGCATACTCTATCGTGCCCTCGCTATATGCGTGACGCAGGACAACTTCATGGTTAAGCATATAGATTATCTCGGGACGATAGGTCTCCATATTCGACATCTTGTCATCCGAGAGCAACGAACGCATATTTTCAAGGGCTGTGCCCATACTTTCATCATAGCGGTCGTTCTCTATTGCCTTCTCCAAGCTCTTCAACGCAAGGCGCGTCTCCGACTCGTAGGGCACATCCTTCTCGGCGATGAAACGCTTGAAGTCCTCGTAATCCTCGTCGGTGATGCTAAACGTGCGTACATCAATATCTTCGGCGTGGTGCTTACGCATATACTCATCTGCCCAATCCTCCATGAAGCCCATGGCGTAGAGTGTAACGGCAAAGCGACTGACATATCGCGGCTCCAACTTAACATCCGGAACAATGCCGCCACCATCATACACACGGCGCCCCGCAACCGTCCTATACTCCTTGATGAGCGAGTCGGGTACAGCCTTAACCCTGCCGTCGCTACCACGCTCCGAGTAGTTGAGTGCCTGTATGCATCGACCCGAGGGTATATAGTACTTGGCAGTGGTATATTTCAGGTAGCTGTTATAGCCCATATGACGTGTACCCTGCACCAAGCCCTTGCCATAGGTACGCTGACCCATGATTACAGCCCTATCCTTATCCTGCAACGCTCCCGCCAAAATTTCGGATGCTGAGGCCGACGAGCCGTTAACAAGTACGACGATAGGTATATCCTCGGCAAGAGGGGTATGCGACGTGTCGAAATGGCGCAACGATGACGAGTCGCGACCCATAATCGACACCACGCGCTCGCCACGCGGCACAAACAACGAGACGATATCTACTGCCGCCTGCATCACACCGCCACCATTCGAGCGGTAGTCGAGGACAAGGCCACGGAGTGTACCCTCAGCCATGAGACCCTCCAACGCGCGGCGCACCTCATCGTAACTGCCCTCCTTAAAGTCGTCGTGCATGATATAGCCTATATCATCACGCAGCATGCCCGAATATGAAACGCTCGGTATGGAGATGCGGCGACGCTCAATACGCAGCGTATCGACCATACTATCGAGGTTACGCTCAACAACAACAGACACCTCCGTCTCGGGATCGCCTTTGAGACGCTTGCTTATCTCCGAGACATCAACACCCTTCATCGAGACGCCGTCGATAGCCAAAATCTTATCGCCAATGCGCACGCCTGCCATATCCGAGGGTGAACCCTTGTAGGGCTGCGCGAAGATAACATAGTCGCCCTTCTTGCGTATGAGTGAGCCCACACCGCCGTAGCGTCCCGTGGTCATAACCTCGAACGAGCGCATAGACTCCTCCGAGAGATACTCCGAGTAGGGGTCGGTAGCCTCAACCATGCCTCGCGCGGCATACTCCAAAAGCCTGTCTGCCGAGACCTCATCGACATAACTTGTCTCCACCTCGCGCATGATATTGGCCAAAATCTCCGTAGCACGACCGAGGTCAAAGTCGGCAGCCACACGCTCACTACGCTGCGCCGAGGCCGTCGCTACCGACAACAACGCAACAATAGCAGCAGCAATAGTACTATGTAAAACTCTAATTTTCATCGTCTATATATTACTCAAAGCGGCTGTTGTGCTTATACGCCTTCAACTGATAGGCCACACGCGCCACCGTACGTCGCAGACCGGCAAGCTCAATGCCACCCTCTACTTTACGCACCTCGATAGTATCCTCACCCATGAGCAAGATGCGACGCAGGAGGCTCTCGGCACGGAATAGGCGCACACCCTCGCGCTCACCCACCTCGCGGAAGCCAAAGATGCGCATGGCATTCACCAATCGTACATCATCCTCATCGCTCGTAAAGCCATCGATACGGCTACGCATAAAGCCGAAGAGCGGATACAAGGCGGCCAACACCACAAAGGCAAGAACCATCCATATACCCTGAGTCGAGACCATCTGCACCTCTATCTGCTGCCATGGATGCATACCCGGCTGCTCCGACATACCCGACAGATAGGTCAACCACACCAGGCCCACATACAAAACGCACAGCAGACACAAATATTTCAGTGAACGCACAAAGTATCTCATACTAATTACCCTTTTTCGTTATCTTATCTCAATATTACGTATCGCCTCGGCGACCTCCTCCATAAGCCAACGAGGTGTCGATGTGGCTCCGCAGATGCCGACACTCTCAACACTCTCGAACCACGCTACATCCAACTCCGAGGCCTCCTCGATATTATACGAGCGGCTGTTGGCTCGGCGACATACGTCGTAGAGCACGCGACCATTCGAGGACTTACGACCACAGACAAATACTACAACATCGACACTCGATGCAAACTCCGTAAGGTACTTCTCTCGACCCGCAACACGGCGGCATATAGTGTCGTCGAGGATAACCTCGACAGCCTCGCCTGCACGACGTTTAATCTCAGCACCGAGAAGGTTAAAGAGGTCAATACTCTGGGTTGTCTGCGAAAGGAAGTATATAGGGTGTGCGAAATCCACGGCATCAAGGTCCTCTATCTTCTCCACCACCGTAACATCATCGGCAACCTGCCCCGTGAGCCCCACAACCTCGGCATGACCTCGCTTACCGAGCAGCACGACACTGCCTTCCACCTGCTGCATACGCTCGTAAGCCTCACGCAGACGGCGTTGCAGGCGCGCTACAACGGGGCACGTGGCATCCACAACATTGATGCCCAACTCCCTGGCACGCTCATAGGTGCGCGGGGGCTCGCCGTGCGCGCGTATGAGCATCGTGCGCCCCGTGAGCATGGCCATATCATCATGTGTAACGGTGCGCAGTCCCAGACATTCGAGACGCTGCACCTCAACACGGTTGTGGACAATATCGCCAAGCGACGACACGTCGCCCGTACGCTGCAAAGCAGCCTCAGCCTCACCGATGGCACGTACTACGCCAAAGCAGAAGCCCGAATTATCATCGATGCGTACATCCATAATTAACGAATTGTAACCTCCGTAAAACGCTCCATGAACCACTCCATCTGCTCCACGACGCTCATACGCGAGTTATCGAGAACGATGGCATCATCGGCCTTGCGCAGAGGCGATATGGCACGTGTCATATCGGCCTTATCGCGCGATATGACATTCTCGTATATCTCCTCCAAGGTAACCTTATCGCCCTTGGCGGTAAGCTCCTTATAGCGACGCTCGGCACGCACCATGGCATCTGCCGTCATGTAAATCTTCAACTCGGCATCGGGGAATACCACCGTGCCAATATCGCGGCCATCCATCACCACACCACGCTTCAAGCCCATCTGCTGCTGCATGGCAACGAGTTTCTGACGTACCGCAGCAAGCGAGCTGACGGCACTCACGCAGTTGCTGACTTCGATGGTGCGTATCTTGCCCTCGACAAGGTCGCCATTGACATATATATCGCTGGCGCCGCGCAAGGGGTTGAAGCGGAAATCGATGTTTATATCGTCGAGCATAGCCTCCACCGCCTGCTCATCGACCATACCCGAGCATATCGCCCCATGCTCCAAGGCGTAGAGCGTAACGGCACGATACATGGCACCCGTATCGATAAATATATATCCGAGGCGCGCAGCAATGGCCTTGGCAAACGTACTCTTTCCACACGACGAATGACCATCGATAGCAATGATAATCTTCTTGTTATCCATTATATTTGGTTAGATTAATACCGAGAGGAGCGTATATAGTCCCAATGCGCCAATAACTACACCTGCAACATGGTTTATCGTGAGCATGTGGCGCGGGCGGAAGCCTCTGCGGAATAGGTTTATTAGCGATGTAAGCGCAGCCCACCAGATGATAGCACCGAGCAAGAAGCCCAACAGTATCATGGAGTTGCGTATCATAGAGTTCACATTCGAGGTTGCCGCTGATGCTATGGTTGGCCTACTCTCCTCCTTCTTCGCGGGGCTAAATGCATCGGCAGCCCTTAAAAAGTCATCCTTCGCCTCATCGAACGAGAGTAACTTCTCCATATCATCGACCTGCTCTTCGGCCTCAGCGACAACGGCCACACTCTCAGTAGGAGGTGCAGAGACAGGCGTCGGCGACTGCAACTCGACATTAAACATCGTGAAGAAGGCTAAAATATAGGGGATGATAACCACAAAGTTGGCCAACGTGAAGCCAAACATTGATACAAAATCCTGCCACATGGTCTTCTTACCGGCTCGGTTTTTACGAATCTGCGGCACTGGATTTTTGAAGAAAATGAAGATACCCACCACCACTACGAAGATACCTCCACAAATCTGTATTATGGTGCTATACTCGTCGATATATCGCTTCAAGAGCGCATATACCGTAAATGCAAGTATGGCGAGCAGCGTATCGGCACATGCCACGCCGAGACCCGACATGAAGCCCGAGAGATGGCCCTTGCTCAATGTTCGTTGTATGCACAACACCGCCACAGGACCCACCGTCATCGACGAGGCCAGGCCCACACAGACGCCACTAAAAAGTATCTGCAATACCTCAACAAACATATTGTCATAATTTTTGCTCCTACGCATCAAAAATAGTGCTCGACACATAGGCACATTTACGATGCAAAGATACAATCTTTTTGCGAGAAACATGCTACGTCATGGCCCATAATTTTGCTGTATGCAATATTTTATGTAACTTTACGCTACGAATTAACATCAAATAAAACCATAATAACATGAACGAAGCAAAAAAGGGCGGTATCGAGATACAACTCGACGAGCAGGTTGCACAGGGCAACTACTGTAATTTGGCTATCATAGCCCACTCCACATCGGAGTTTATCATCGACTTTGCAACGATGCTTCCGGGACTTCCCAAGGCGCGCGTTAAGAGCCGCGTAGTACTCACACCCGAGCATGCCAAGCGTCTGCTTCTCTCGTTGCAGGAGAATATCACACGCTACGAGAGCGCCGTGGGTAAGATTAACATCCCCACCAAGCAACCCATAATCGACCCCTTCGGCTCTAAGGGTCAGGCATAGAGCATCAATAGCTGAGCACAAGATTAGGGAGTTCAAGGAGAGGCATGAGCCATCCTTAAACTCCCTAAATTTTTTGGCATCATTACCATTTTTTGGCTATTGGTCAAAATGCGGGTAAACTCCCGCATTTATCTACTATTTTTTTTGACCAATAAACAAATATTGCCCAGATTTTATCTACTAATTTTGACCAATAAGCCCATTTTTTTTACCCCACTATCGCCACATTGCACCCCTCCGACATCGCGACATAGCACAACAAAAGGGGATGGCTAAAAGTAAAATTAGCCATCCCCTCTTCGTTATGAGGTTTGAATGTAATATACTGTTTAAGGCGTGCAAAGCCTCAAAAAGCGGTATTTACAGTGCGTAAAAGCCATTTTGAGGGCGTGCATCGCGACAAAACAGACATTTTGTTCAGCCTCACATTCGCACGTCAACGATACTCGTTATCGACCACAAGGGATACGCACGATATCGTTCAAAATAAGAATCTCGCTCAAAGCAACTCTCTTCGCAGCAACCTCCTTGGGCTCCTCAACCTTTGCGGGGATGATGCCCGTAGCCACGGGAGCAACCTCCTCCTCGGCCTTGATTACCAACGATGCGGGAACTGCCGAAGTCTTACTTCCATAAAGCTCATTGTAGAGCTCGATAAGGTTCTCGATAGGCTGCTTCTCATTGGCAGTAGGCTTCATCAAAAGACGTGCAAGGCGGCTCTTTTCGCCGTTGGCATTAAGAGCATATACAGCTGCTGTGTACTCCGCATTCCAATCGCCCACGGCAAAGTCGTAAGGCTTACCCAACGCTGTAAAGGCACGCCATGAACCTGCGTTAGCCAAGATATGGTCAGGCTCACTCATTGCATTACCAAGGTCATAGTAAACGTAGAGAGCCTTAGCATCGTCGAAGTTATCAAACTTGTAAACAAGGATAGCCTTACCAGCCGACACCTCGGGCTCGCCAAAGAGTGTTCCCGCCTCCTCATCACCCGAGTAGTAGCCTACAAGTTCGATGGTAGGCTCGTAAGATGACTGAGACTTGGTGCGCGCCAATGAAGGGAAGGTATGGCACTTAACCACATGACCTGTTTTAGCGTCCAATGCCAAAACATAACCCATTACCTCGGTATCGGGAACTACACTTGCATCCACCGAAGAGATGTTGCCCGAATAGGCTAAGGCACGCAAGAAAGAGGCCATAGAAACCTTTCCGGGGTTCTGCTTACAATACTCGGCATACGACTCATCGACAAACTCATTCCACTCCTCCGTGGTAGTAGCCTCATCGAAGAGTGTGGGGTCGATAACGTCAAGCGTATAGTAGATATTAGGATTATCAACCGTTACCGCAAGTGTAAAACCGTAAGTATGCTCTTTCGATGCAGTCATTGTAAAGGTAGCCTCTGCGGGGTCGCCACCATACGCAGTACGGAAGGTAACCATCTGGGGTGCTGTGGTTACGCCACCCGCATAACCAAAGGCGATGACGTAGTAGTCCGTATCGGGGGCATCGAGGCGGTACTTATAAGGACTGCCGGGGCCTCCCGTATAGTCCTGAACACCCATTGAGACACCATAACCATTATTGAGCCATTGGCCCTCAACTGCCAAAATATCGTTCATGACAGCCACAGCATCACTATCACCATCCCACTCACCAACACGCCATACAAAAGTCTCATTGTTCACAGAGGGGGCAACACGGATTGCTGCACGTACAGCCTCAATGTCGCTTACCTCAATATTGAATACCATACTCGAAGGTAATGCCTCCTCAGTCTCGAAATTGCCCTTCACAGGCTCCATGCCGACGATAATCTCGCCATTCTCGATGATTACGGCAGCTACGAGATATACATACTCTGCATTAGCAACAAGACCACGGCCTGTAACCTGCTTATCGCCTGTGGGGAACATAGCGGCCATAATCTGCGCTGTGCTATAACCTGCACCCTGGTACTGCGACAACTCGTTCTTCATGTACTCGAAGTAGAACTCCGATTCAGTCCAGCCATTACCCGTC
>JAZULJ010000021.1:0-28729 GCA_045603045.1 Alistipes sp. | reverse complement strand
AGTGGAAAGTGGAAAATCCCCACAAACCTCGCAGACCTCAAAAGACCTCAGCCTTTTGCACGAGGGGGACATGGGCGTATTAAACTATCAACCACGCTCCCAACCAACTATCTTTCATCTGTACTCTGTACTCTGTACTCTGTACTCTGTACTCTGTACTCTGTACTCTGTACTCTGTACTCTGTACTCTCCCCTCAGACCCACGCCATTAATCAGCGTGTTTTTTCTTGTCAGAAGGGTTGCAGATGTGCACTCGATAAAGAAACTGGGCTGAATGGAATGTACGTCAAGTACTATCCATTCAGCCCAATGATTGAGAGGCCGAGAATGACCCCTTATCACGCTAAATTCCCAGTTCGGTCTTTACCAAGGAGGTAACATCTGTCAATGCCTCCTTGTCGAAATATGCAAGGCCGGCCGCGGCGGGAGCATCATTCGCGGTGCTGAATATTACGAGATAACCGCCAGCCTTTGCCACCTTCTCGATTGCGGCATTCGCCTTCTCGTAGATGGGCGACATGAGCTCCTGCTCCTTGCGCTGAATGTCCTGCTGCGCTATCTGCTGGAAGTCCGAAAAACGCTGCTGCAACTGCGAGAGCTCGCTCTCTTTGAGCTGGCGCACAGAGTCAGTGTATGTTGCTGCATTCTTCTCGTAGTCAGCAAGTTTTGTATTAAACTCCACCTGTATCTGTTCGAGCTGGTCCTGCAAATCCTTACCATAGGTTTCGAGGTTCGTCTGCGCCTCCTTGAACTCGGCCATGTTAGGTACGATAGCTGCCAAGTCAACACGGCCAAACTTCTGCGCTGAGAGTGTCGTTGCGCTCATCATGAGCACTGCAACGAGGGTCAGTTTCAAAAACTTCTTCATCTTTGTTATTCTATTTTTATTAGTTATCTATATTTGAGGTTCTCGATAATGCGGTTTGTGAAGTCCACCTTCGTAGAGTAATAGAGCACGGTGGGGTTTGCCGATATATCCAACACGAGGTCGTAGCCATACTGCTTCGAGTAGCTCTCAATCATGTTGAAGACGCGCTCCTGTATGGGCTGTATAAGCTCTATACGCTTGTCCATAAGCTCGCCATCGGTGCCAAACAACGACTCCTGATACTCGGTAGCCTGAGCCTCCATATCGAGAATCTTCTGCTCATACTGCTGACGTGTAGCCTCGCTGAGCGATGCACGCTGCTGCATGTAAGCGTTGTATAGCTGCTCGACCTCCGCGAACTTGGCATCAACCTTCTGCTGATACTGCTCCGAGAGCGTCTCAATATTTTCCAGGGCGGTGTTATAGTCGGGTATAGACTTGAATATCTTCTCGCTATCTACAACCATATAGTTCTGTGCCGAGGCCAATCCTGCGGTCAAGAGCGCGAGGACAAGGGTTAAAATCAATCGTTTCATATTGCTTAATGTTTAGTTCACTCTACAAATATAATGAAATATTTTCAAATTTATTGTTCTGATGCGCGTTAATATGCAAAATATATGCAATTCGTGGTCTTTGGGAGATATTTCAGCAAAGAGTGTGAGTGATTAAGAAATTGGTGATAAGTAGCAATACCTCCTTAATATCCCCAATACCCTTAGCCGCCTTAATATTCTTAGCCTCCCTAATCTCTAACCATGTCATTAATCGGCACAACCAATTTAGCACGGGGAGTGGTTAGGCTTTTTCTCGACATGAAATTGGAGCAAAGAGGGATGACTAAAAAGTAAATTAGCCATCCCCTTCATTATAGAGGCCAAAATAACCCCATACCTCGCTAAATTAGAATTGTTGACCCATAACAAAGTGGAACTGCGACCCACTCGGCTTCGTCTTGCCATAAGGAGCGTCGAAGCCATAACCCCAATCGATACCCAGCATACCGACAACGGGGAGGTAGAGACGCACGCCCACACCTGCCGAGCGCTTAATCTTAAAGGGAGAGAACTCCTTCCACGAGTTAAAGCCGTTACCTCCCTCCAAGAAGCCGAGGACGTAGATTGACGAGTTGGGCTTCAATATCACGGGGTAGCGCAACTCCATAGTATATTTGTTGTATGCCACAGAGTAGTATGACGAGGGGTCAAGGGCGCCATCCTCATAACCACGCAACGCGATGATATCCACACCATATATATTATAGCCTGTCATGCCGTCGCCACCAATCTCGAAGCGCTCGAAGGGCGATATCTTATTCTTGTTGTAGTGTCCGAGGTAACCCATCTCGGCACCGAGCATGAGCACGAGGTTCTGATTCTGTGTAAGTGGGAAGTACCAGCGAGCTTTGAGCAGCCACTTATGGTACTCTATCCAGCGATAGCGATCCTGGTCGGAGAGCGTCTTTGAGGCGTAATCCTTGCCATCCCACAGTGAGAAGGGGGGTGTAGCTTGCACCGAGAGCAGGAACTCCGAGCCCGAGCGCGAGAAGAAGGGTGCATCGACAGACGAGCGCTGCAACACGAGCTTCAACGAGAGGGTGTTGGCATTACCCTCGCTGAGGATGAACGAATCCCAGCCTTTGAGTCCGTAACGCTGATAGCCAACCTCGCCATAGAATGTGAAATAGGGGTCGGGCCACTGCAAGCGCTTACCCAAGCCGATGGCAACACCCATCGAGCGGTAGTACATCGAGGCGGTCTGCCAAGGGTAGTAGGCGTTATTCTGCTCCGAGATATATCCCGACACGGTGAACGAGTTAGGACGTCGGCCACCGAGCCACGGGTCGGTGAAGCTCAACGACAAGGCCTTATAGTATGTACCGTTTGTCTGTCCCGATATCGAGAGACGCTGATTTTGTCCCGAGGGGTAGGGTCGCCATGCACCCTTCTTGAAGAAGTTGCGCATAGAGAGGTTGTTGAGTGTAACA
Source organism: Alistipes sp. (assembly GCA_045603045.1). Lineage (GTDB taxonomy): Bacteria > Bacteroidota > Bacteroidia > Bacteroidales > Rikenellaceae > Alistipes. Next base: position 25,874 of record JAZULJ010000021.1, on the reverse strand, counting down.
CCTATCGATCCCACAAAGGTTCCCGAGCCCCAACCACCGGCGATATTGAACTGATCGGAGGCCTTCTCCTGCAACGGCCAGTTGATATCTACCAGCTCGTCGGATACGGGCTTGATGTCGGGCATTATGGCCTGCTCGTCGAAGTGTCCCATGCTCATAAGTGTACGCATGGTCTGCATGAGTAGGGCGCGGTTGTAGAGCTCGCCGGGGCGAACATAGAGCTCGCGGCGTATAACCTCGTCATTGACACGCATATTTCCCGAGATACCCACCTCATTGATGGTGAAGGGCTTACCCTCAAAGATGCGTATTTCGAGGTCAATAGAGTCACGACCCACGACAATCTCGGCGGGTTCAATCTGCGACATGAGGTAGCCGCTATTGTTATACAACGACGATATAGACATCTCCTCGGGGTTCATCTCCTTGCCGATGCCGAGGCGCTTGTGCATAGACTTCTTGTCATAAACATCGCCGGGCTGCACGCCAAACATCGTTTCGAGCTGCTCGGTGGTATATACCGAGTTACCCACCCACTTGATGTTACGGATATAGTACTTATTACCCTCCGACACGGTGATATCGATGCCAAGGGTCTCCTCGTCGATATAGTAGATAGAGTCGCGTACAATGGTGGCATTGCGATATCCGCGCGAGTTGTAGAAGTCGAGCAGCAGCTCCTTATCGTTGATATACTCCTTGTCGTCGAGTTTCTTGCTCTGGAAGAAGTTGATGCTCTTCTGGTGTGTCTTCTTGAAGGTGCGGCGCAAGCGCTTATCCTCGAAGTTATCGTTACCCTCGAAGTTGATGGCACCGATTCTCACCTTGGGACCTCGGTCTATGTCGAAAGTTACGTTTACGCACTGCTCGTAGAGCGTGTCGTTGTCGATACGTACATCCACATCACAATTGCGAAAGCCCTTCGAGGCGTAGTGCTCCTTGATGAGCTTTATGTTCTTGTCGATGACATAGTCCGAGAGCTCGGTGTTGCGGCGCAATTTAAGAATCTCCTCTTTGAGGTCCTTAGCCTTACTCTGGCTGACGCCCTCGATGTTCCAGCCAAGGATGCGGGGACGCTCTTTGAGGAAAATCTCCAAGTCGAGCGAGTCGCCCTCGATGGTGGCACCTATCTGCACATCCGAGAAGTAGCGATCTTTCCATAGTCGCTGCATGGTGTTTGAGATAAACTGACTCGGCAAGTAGAGCGAGTCGCCCTCCTGCAAGCCTGCCGACGACTTCAAAATAGAGTGATTTAGGTACTTGACACCATGAATGTTAATCTTGCGAATGTGATACAACGTGCCGTCGTCCTCGGTGAGTATCGGGGCGTTAAGGTCGAAATCGACAGAGTCGCTAATTTTGTTGTTCGCATCATCGCCGAGGGTATATCGCGACGAACGCTTCTGCGCATCGACACTCAGGGTCGAGAGCAGCAATGCCGCCACGGTAATCAGCAATATCCTTGTGTATCTCATCATCATTTGTCGTTACTCATTGTCTGCCTCCGCAACCAGACCATAGCGGCGATCACGACGAGCAAAAACGTCCATTGCACGGTCGAACTCCTCCTCCGTGAAGTCCGGCCACAGCACCTCAGGGAAGTAGAACTCGGCGTATGAGGCCTGCCAGAGCAGGAAGTTACTGAGACGGCACTCGCCACTTGTGCGGATAATCATATCGGGGTCGGGCATCTCGGCCGTCATCAGGCTCTGCGCGATGGTATGCTCGTCTATATCCGAGGTTTTGAGCTCGCCACGCGCCACGCGCTCGGCAATATCTCTTACGCCCAAAACAATCTCGCGGCGCGACGAGTAGTTGAACGCCAAGACAAGCGTAAGGCGCTCTGCCGAGGCTGTAACCTTCTCGATGTGGTCTATCATGCCGAGAACCTTGGTCGAGAAACGTGAGCGCTCACCCATAATCTTCACCCTCACACCCTGCTCGCGCAGCTCCTCCGCCTCGCCCATCACGGTCTTGCAGAATAGTTCCATGATGGCCTCGACCTCGGCGGCAGGACGTCCCCAATTCTCCGTAGAGAAAGCGTAGAGTGTCAGCCACTTGACGCCATTACGCACCGAGGCACGCACCGAGGCACGCACCGACTCAACGCCGGCGATGTGTCCTTCGTAACGCTCCTTGCCACGCTGCTTTGCCCAGCGTCCGTTGCCATCCATGATGATAGCGACGTGTTGAGGTATAGGTTTAATTTCGGTCATAATAGGTGCAAATGTATGAAAAAATTCGCAATTATGATAATAATTGCCACAAAAGTTACACGGCGGGCTATCGGTTATCGACACCCCACATCATCTTTTCTCTTAACGTATCGTAGAAAGTGTTATTGTGTGGCGTAGCCAAAATAAGTCGCTCAGGGGCTATCGAGAGTTCGACAACGGCACCGTCGTTGAGCGTATATGTGCGGTTGTCCGCCGAGAGGAATGCCTCGCCACCGCGGGCGTTAAGTCGCAGACGTACAGAGCAGTTGTCGGGGATAACCACGGGACGCATCGTAAGGTTATGAGGTGCCAGGGGCGAGAGTATGAGGCAGCAGCACATAGGGTCAACGACGGGGCCTCCTGCGCTGAGCGAATATGCCGTAGAGCCCGTGGGCGTAGATACCACAAGGCCGTCGCCATGATATGTCGCTACGGGGTTGCCGTTCACGAAGGTCTCCACCGAAATCATCGTTGCACCGTGACGGTGTATGGCAACCTCATTGAGGGCAAGGTCCCGCGATATGCCCTCCGCGGTGAGCTGCAACATGCGTCGCTCGGCAAAGGCAACCTCGCGGCGGGCAATACGCTCGATGAGCTGCTCTATGCCCTCGCCATTGTCGGCCGTAAGATAACCCAAACGACCACAATTGATACCCACAACGGGGATGCTGCTATCCGAGACGAGACGCACAGCTTCGAGCAGTGTGCCATCGCCACCATAGGTAATCATCACATCGTCGCCCGTGGTGCGGGGACTCTCCGTGTAAATGTTGTGAGACGGAAGAGAGATACCGAGCAACGCCTCGATAGTGGTTGCAAGCTCCTCATTTACCGTGAAATTGAGTCCCAAACGAGCTATCGTCGAGAGCATCGTACGCAGCTGCTCGGGGCGATGATTAACCTGCTTGCGCGAAAAAAGTATAAGGTTCATTGTGTCGAAATGAAAAAAAATCGTAACTTTGCTTTTGCAAAGATATGAAAAATTATGACAAAACTAAGTGTAAATATCAATAAGATTGCCGTAGTGCGTAATTCGCGCGGCGGAAATATACCCGATTTATTGAAGGCAGCCCTCAATATTGAGCGTTTCGGAGCCGACGGTATCACCGTGCACCCACGTCCCGATGCACGCCACATACGCTATTCGGATGTTCGCGAACTCAAAGCAAACATCGCCACCGAACTGAATGTCGAGGGCAACCCCATCGAGAGCTTCTGTCAGCTGGTCGAGGAGGTGCGCCCCGCACAGGTAACCCTCGTCCCCGATGCCGAGGATGCCATTACCTCATCGGCAGGCTGGGATACTATCCGTTACCGCGACTTCCTCGTGGCAATGGCAGAGCGTTTCCACAAGGCGGGGATACGTGTATCTATCTTCGTTGACCCCAACGTCGAGATGGTCAAGGGCGCAAAGTTGTGCGGTGCCGACCGTGTGGAGCTCTATACCGAGGCATACGCTGCGGGCTATGCCCAGAATCGCGAGGCGGCCATCGCCCCCTATGTCGAGGCTGCTGAGGAGGCACGCCGCCAGGGTCTCGGCCTCAACGCCGGCCACGACCTCAACACCGAGAATCTGCAATACTTCATCGAGCGTATTCCGTGGGTTGACGAGGTATCTATCGGCCACGCTCTCATAAGCGACGCCCTCTACTGGGGTCTCGAAAACACGGTGGGTATATACCAAAACTGCATACGCCGCGCGCATAACAAGTAACCGATGCCACTGAGTAAGCCGATATTTGAGCATATACGCCGCGTTGTTGACCGCATGGGCGTCGAAGCCTATGTGGTGGGTGGCTATGTGCGTGATTACTACCTTCGCCGCCCCTCAACCGACATCGATGTTGTGGTCGTGGGCAGTGGCATGGCCGTCGCCGAGGAGCTGGGGCGCGAATTGGGTACAAAGGTCTCGATATTCAAGACCTACGGTACGGCAATGCTCCGCTGGAAGGGTATCGAGGTGGAGTTTGTCGGTGCGCGCCGCGAGAGCTACACACCCTCGTCGCGTAACCCTCATGTTGAGCCAGGGACGTTGGAGGACGACCAGCGTCGCCGCGACTTCACAATAAATGCCATGGCATGGTCCGTCAATGGCGCAACTTTTGGAGAGCTTGTCGATCCGTTTGAGGGCATGTACGACCTCGAAGACTGCATAATACGTACACCCTGCAATCCCGAGCGCACATTCTCGGATGACCCCCTCAGAATGATGCGCGCCGTGAGGTTTGCCTCGCAGTTGGGCTTCGATATCGACGACGAGACATTCGAGGCGATACAGACACAGGCACACCGCATAAACATCGTATCGAAGGAGCGTATCATCGTGGAGCTAAGCAAGATAATGGCTTCGCCCGTGCCGTCGGTGGGTCTCGACCTCATGCGCCTCTCGGGGCTTATGAAGTATGTGCTTCCCGAGTTGGAGCGCATGGCGGGTGTCGAGCGTCGCGGCAAACATGGCCACAAGGATAACTTCGCACACACGATGAAGGTGCTCGACAATGTTGCCAAGCGCACAGACGATATATGGCTACGTTGGGCCGCCCTCTTCCACGATATAGGTAAGCCCGAAACGAAGGCCTACGACAGCCGTACGGGATGGACCTTTCATCAGCACGAAGCCGTAGGCTCGAAGATGATACCACAGCTCTTCCGACGTCTCAAACTACCCCTCAATGAGAATATGCGTTTTGTACAAAAAATGGTCTTTTTGCACATGCGCCCCATAGTCCTCTCGGAGGATATGGTTACCGACTCGGCGGTGCGCCGTCTGCTCTTCGAGGCGGGCGACGACATTGAGAAGCTCATGCTCCTCTGCGAGGCCGACATCACCTCGGGCATAGACGCCAAAGTGCAGCTATACCTGCGTAATTTCGAGCTTGTACGCAGCAAAATGCGCGACTTGGAGGAGCGAGATAGGGTGCGTAACTTCCAGCCTCCCATCACGGGCGATATGATTATGAAGACCTACAATCTCCCCCCGTCGAGCGTCATAGGCGAAATCAAGGAGGTGATAAAAAATGCTATCCTCGATGGCCTCATCCCCAATGACTATGATGCTGCCTACCGACTGATGGAGGAGGAGGCCGCAAAACGCGGCATTACAGCCGTCAAAGAGCTGTAAAAAGACAAACCGTATCGCAGATAAGGAGAGAAATAACGTGTTTCATGGAACAGATATACGAATAATTCAGAAAAAAACAATTAGTAAGATAAAGTAATATCGCGGCGAACGATTTATGCGGAGTATGATTATTATAATGATTGTTATGTTGGCAGCCTACATCGCTGCCAACTACTATATATACGTGCGTCTCTGCGGCAGCCTACCTCAGATATCCACAGCAGCACGCATAATCTTTGGCACACTCTACTGGTTTATGTCTGTGGCACTTATACTCACATTTATCACGCGCGACATGCTGCCAGACATGCTACACCGCACGCTCTTCTTGGCGGGCTCCGTGTGGCTCGTCTTTATCCTCTACATGACCTTTGCCACGCTCATCGCCGATATCGCACAACTCCTCTATCCCGCGCTACGCGGTGGTGTGTGGTATGCCCTCGCGCTCACCACCCTACTGCTCGTTGGCGGGTATATCAATTACCGCCACCCGCACATCGAGCACATCGTCATCGAGAGCCCGAAATACACCTCCGCAGAGCCTCTGCGCATAGCCTTAATCAGCGATATACACCTCGGCTACGGTACCGACCGCGATGACCTCAGACGATATGTCAATATGATTAATGCCGAGGCTCCCGATGTAGTACTCATTGCAGGCGACCTTGTCGATAACTCTACGCGCCCCCTAATTGAGGAGGATATGCTTGCCGAAATGGAGCGCATCGAAGCCCCGCAAGGTATCTTCATGGCGGCGGGCAACCACGAGTATATCAGCGACATAGCCTCATGTCAAAGAGTCATAGCCGACAGCCCGATAACGCTGCTTCGTGATAGTGTCGCGCACCTCGACTGCGGCATACAAATCATAGGTCGCGACGACCGCACAAACCCCCATCGTAAGAGCCTCGACCTCCTTGTTGCCGAGGTTGATGCTACACAGCCCATCATCGTCCTAGACCACCAACCCTACGACATTTCCGAGAGCGACCGTCTCGGAGTCGATATCCACCTCTCGGGACATACGCATAGGGGGCAGGTGTGGCCGTTGAATTGGCTCACAGACATAATGTATGACCAGAGCCACGGGTATCGCAAGTGGACAACGACTCACGCCTACGTGTCGAGTGGTCTCTCACTATGGGGACCACCCATACGCATCGGCACACACAGCGATATGGCCATAATAGAGGTCAAATAGAGGTCATCTTCGATGTTTTAGGAAAAAATGTGGCAAATAATTTTTGTGTCTCACAAATTTGTCGTAACTTTGACAATTAGACAAACCTAAAACATTATCAGATATGAGAAAACTACTTCTCGGTGATGAGGCTATTGCACAGGCCGCTATCGACTCTGGCCTATCGGGTGTATATGCTTACCCCGGAACGCCTTCAACCGAAATTACCGAATTCATTCAGTTGCGCGAAGAGAAGCGCGGTGAGGGTCAGGCCCCCATTTTCTGCCGTTGGGCTACCAACGAGAAGACAGCCATGGAGGGTGCCCTCGGTATGTCGTACATGGGCAAGCGCGCCCTCGTATGTATGAAGCATGTGGGCATGAACGTTGCTGCCGACCCCTTTGTTAACTCGGCAATGACAGGCGTAAACGGTGGTCTCGTAATTGTGGCTGCCGACGACCCCTCGATGCACTCATCGCAGAACGAGCAGGACTCACGCTTCTATGGCAAGTTTGCCATGATACCCATCTTCGAGCCCTCTTCACAGCAGGAGGCCTACGAGATGACACGCGCCGCATACGAGCTCTCGGAGGCAGTACACCTTCCTGTACTCATGCGCGTAACAACCCGCATGGCACACTCACGCGCCGTGGTTAACATCACCGATGAGCCCCGCAAACAGAACAACATCAACCGTCCGGAGGATGTACGTCGCTGGATTTTGCTCCCCGCATTTGCTCGCAAGCGCTACAACGAGCTTATCGCACAGCAGGACGACTTGCAGAAGGCATCGGTAGAGTCTAAGTTCAACAGCTACACCAAGGGTGCACGTCCCGAGCGTGGCGTAATCACAACAGGCATCGCATACAACTACTTCATGGAGAACTGCGCCGAAGGTACCGACCGCAGCGTATTGAAAATCTCGCAGTATCCTCTGCCCGTAGCACTCATCGAGCGCATGGTTGAGGATGGCGCGAAGGAGATTCTCGTGATGGAGGAGGGCCAGCCCGTAGTTGAGGAGATGGTACGTGCCATCGTGCCCTCGACAGTTGTGGTTAAGGGCCGTCTCACAGGCGACCTGCCCCGCGTAGGTGAGCTCACCCCCGACAGCGTACGTCAATCTTTGGGTCTCGCAGCATTGGAGCGTCTCGACGCCGACGATATCGTAGTGGCACGTCCTCCCGCCTTGTGCCAGGGTTGCGGACACCGCGACATGTATAAGGCTCTTAATGAGGTGGCCGCAGAGTATGAGAATCCCCGCATTTTCGGCGATATCGGCTGCTACACGCTGGGTGCCCTGTCGCCCTTCCAGGCATTGCACGCTTGCGTGGAGATGGGTGCCTCTATCACCATGGCCAAGGGTGCTTCGGATGCCGGTCAGTTCCCCGCATTCGCAGTTATCGGCGACTCTACGTTCACACACTCGGGCATGACAGGCCTTTTGGACTGCGTGAACTCGAAGGCTAACGTGGTAATAATCATCTCGGATAACCTCACAACAGGTATGACCGGTGGTCAGGACTCTGCCGGCACAGGCAAGATTGAGGACATCTGCCGCGGCTTGGGCGTACACCCCGACCACGTACGCGTTGTCGTGCCCCTGCCCAAGAATATGGAGGAGATTAAGCAGACATTGCGTGAGGAGATAGAGTATAATGGCGTATCGGTAGTCATCCCTCGCAGAGAGTGCATCCAGACTGCTAAGCGTCATGCAAAGGCTAAGGCCGCTAACAAATAATCGAAGGAGGACCAAGTTATGAAGAAAGATATTATTTTGGCAGGCGTCGGCGGTCAGGGTATTCTGTCGATTGCCACGGTTATTGGCGAGGCTGCCTTGACCGAAGGTTGGAACATCAAACAGGCCGAGGTACACGGCATGAGCCAGCGTGGTGGCGACGTACAGAGTAATCTGCGCCTCTCGACAGAGCCCATCGCCTCGGATCTTATCGCCAAGGGTGGTGCCGACATCATCATCTCGTTGGAGCCTATGGAGGCTCTGCGCTACCTCTCTTACTTGAAGAAGGATGGATGGGTCGTAACGAGCAACGTACCCTTCGTAAATATCCCCAACTACCCTGCACAGGAGGAGCTCGACGCTCACCTTGCAGCACTGCCCAACTGCGTGTCGCTCAATGTGGAGCAACTCGCAAAGGAGGCCGGCGCACCCTTACAGGCAGCAAACATGGTATTGCTCGGCGCAGCTATACCGATGCTCGACATCGAGTTGGAGAAGATTGAGGCAGGTATCCGCCGCATCTTCGCTCGTAAGGGCGAGGAGGTCATCGAGAAGAACCTCGCTGCGGTACATGCAGGTTACAACAACAGTATTAAGAAGTAACGACAGTGAAGAGTATGGATCGTCCATTAGATAAACTTACCGTAGATAACATTTGCATCGCCAACGGTCTGCGCAATGCCAAGGAGCTGGGCGCAGCCTCTATCCGTCAATTTGTGAGTGTCGTTAAGGACATCGAGGCAAAGACGGGTGTTCAGTATATCCGCATGGAGATTGGCGAGCCCGGCCTTCCTGCCGAGCAAATAGGTATCGAGGCGGAGCATGAGGCTCTGCTGAGCGGTGTAGGCTCGAAGTACCCCCTAATCACAGGTATCGAGCCCCTAATAAAGGAGGCATCGCGTTTTGTGAAGGCCTTCATCAACCTCGACATCCCGCCCATGTGCTTCGTGCCCACGGTGGGCTCTATGCAAGGTGCTTTTGCGGCATTCACAGCACTCTCGCAGATGCGCAAAGACCGCGACACCATCCTCTTCATCGACCCGGGCTTCCCCGTGCAGAAGATGCAGTGCAAGGTGCAGGGGATACGCGTAGAGTCGTTCGACGTCATCGACTACCGCGGCAAGAAGCTCGAAGAGAAGCTCGAAGAGATACTCTCGTCGGGACGCATCAGCGGCATGATATACTCTAACCCCAACAACCCGTCGTGGATGTGCCTCAACGAGGAGGAGTTGGAGATTATCGGTCGCATGGCCACCAAGTATGATGTTATCGTCATCGAGGACCTCGCATACCTCAACATGGACTTCCGCGAGGACCGCTCGAAGCCCTTCGAGGCACCCTACCAGCCGTCGGTAGCACGCTACACCGACAACTGCATGCACCTGCTCTCGGGCTCAAAGATGTTCTCATACGCGGGTCAGCGTGTGGCGGTGGTTGCTCTCAACCCCAAACTCGCAGACCGCTGCTACGAGGGCTTCGCCGAGCGCTATGGCAACGACGGTCAGTTCCGTCGCAACTTCATATTCAACATCCTCTACGTCCTCTCGTCGGGTGTGCCCCACTCGGCGCAGTATGCTCTTGCGGCGATGTTCCGCGCAGCATCGGACGGACGCCTCGACTACGTGGCGCACACACGCGAGTACGCGCGCCGCGCAGCACGCGTCAAGGAGATTATGATTCGCAACGGCTTCCATATCGTCTATGACAAGGACTGCGACAAGGAGGTCAGCGACGGCTTCTTCTTCACCTTCGGATATAAGGATATGACCGGCGAGCAGCTTATCAACAAACTCATCTACTACGGCATCTCGGCTATCACGCTTGCACCTACGGGCAGCACGCGCGAGGGTCTGCGTGGCTGTGTGTCGATGATTTCGGACTACCAGTACGACGAGTTGGATAAGCGTCTGGCACTCTTTGCCAAGGACTATTAACAGACTATCGGGCGGCGAGGCTCTGAGACGACATAAATCGTCCCACGGACTCGCCGTCTTATTGATTTAGTGGCAACGCGGCGACGCGGTGCTGTACTCTATAAACCGTGAAACTATGAAACTTGTATCTGCGGCTGAGGCCGTGAAACTTATTAAGTCGGGCGACTCGGTATTCATCCAGGGCTCAACATCTATCCCCGAGGTACTTGTTCAGGCCATGACCGACCGTGCCCCCGAATTACGCGACGTGAAGGTATATTCGGCCTTTGCCATTGGTCGCTTCGATGCCCCCTACGCTAAGCGTGAGCTGCGCGACTCGTTCGAGCCCCTCAGCTTCTTTGTTGCCAACAACCTGCGCAACGCCATAAACGAGGGTGTGGCACAGACCATCCCCGCCTTCCTCGGCGAGATTCCCTTCCTCTTCCGCTCGGGACAGGTACCCTTGGATGTTACGCTGCTCAACGTGTCGGAGCCCGACGAGGAGGGTTACTGCTCGTATGGTGTCTCTGCCGACCTTGCATTCTCGGCTGCCGAGTGCTCGAAGACAATCATCGCTCAGGTAAACAAATATATGCCTCGCACCTTCGGCGACCCCGTCATCCATATATCGAAGATTGACGCCATGGTACGCGGCGACGAGCCCCTTGTGGAGGTGCCCACGGTGATACCCAACGATGTAGAGCGCCGTATTGGTAACTACATCGCCCAGGAGATTCCCGATGGTGCTACATTGCAGATTGGCGTGGGCGGTATTCCCAACGCTGTGCTCGATGCCTTGCAGGGACACAAGCACCTCGGCCTACACACCGAGGCTATGACCGACGGCGTGGTACCCCTCATCCAGAAGGGCATCATCGACAACTCATTGAAGAAGATATACCCCGGACAGTCCGTGGCATGCCTCTGCCTCGGTAGCCAGCGTCTCTACGACTACCTCGACGGCAACCGTGATGTTGTCATCCGCGATGTGGCATGGACAAACGACCCGCAGAACATACGCCAGAACCCCAAGGTTATGGCCGTGAACTCGGCAATTGAGGTTGACCTCACCGGACAGATATGCGCCGACAGCATCGGCGAGCGCATCTTCTCGGGCGTAGGTGGCCAGCACGACTTCATGTATGGTGGTGCACTCTCGGAGGGTGGCAAGTGCTTCATCGCCCTGCCGTCAATCACCTCGAAGGGTATCTCGAAGATTGTGCCCACGCTGACCAAGGGTGCCGGCGTTGTTACCACCCGCTTCCAGGCGCAGTATATCGCCACGGAGCATGGCATCGTCTATCTGCGCAACAAGTCGCTGGCACAGCGCGCCAAGCTGCTCATCTCCATCGCCGACCCCTCGGTACGCGAGGAGCTCGAAAGAGCCGCAGTGGAGCGTTTCGGTATAGGCTTCCTCCGCGCATAGAGGCGAGAAGCTTCGCATGGCCAAAACAATATTAGGGGCTGTCCGCAATGGACAGCCCCTAATATTATATATAGGTATGTCGCGATTAACGGTACTCGTAATCTACCGAGCCGTTGCCGGGACATACTGCGGTGTTCACCACCTCGTATTTACCATCCTTGTTGGGCGCCGAGATGATGATAAGAGCCTTCAAGTTGCTCTTATTCCAACCGCTCTCCAACGATGCAGTGATGCGCTTTGTGGCTACGCCATCAACGGCGATAACACCCATATCCTCACCCGAGAGGTCGGCGGTGCTACCTGCGCTGATGCGGCGCACAGCGTTGTGATGGGTATTCATCCAATCGTAATAGGCATTTGCCTGCTTGCCATAAATGTTATCCTCCAATACCCAGACTGCAACATGGTAGTTCTGCTCAACCTTCGAGGTAACCTCGACATCTACAACCATCGAGTTACCCTCGATAGCCGATGTTGCCTTGATACCTGCATCGGCGGCAATCTTCCAAATCTCGTCAATCATAGCCTTGATGTTTGCAGCACCCGTCTCCTTATTGGGATGCCCCGGGGTCTGTGCTACAAACTGGAAGTTATACAACACCTGGGGATAGCCAAACGAAGCGATATTCTCCTTGTAGTACTTCGTGATGGTCACCGCATCGCTCGACCACGCAGGGTCATAGCTGTTGTAGGTGTGGCACACAGCCTCGCTATAACGAAGGTGGTATCGTGCATCCTCGCTCAACGCCTTCAACATTGCAATCATGTTGGGGCAGTTAGGGCAACCTGTGCCGGTATTGTCAACGAGAAGTATGCGGTGGTTGAAGTTATCACCTGTCGATACCTCAACAGATACGGTATTTGACTGATAGAATCCCCACGTAGCGTAGAACTCCATGGCGCACGACTCCGAAGGTGTAGTGAAGGGGTTGGTTACCACCTCGTTGGTAGCAGCATTATAGAATGTGCAACTTGCCGTAATATCCTCCTCGCCCTTCATCACAGTAAATGTAATCTCTGTATCGATGCCGGGCATTTCCTTGTCAACGGTGAGAAGGATAGTTGTGGTATCGGGTTGAGGCTCCTTACCACCACCCTCACCCGTGGTATCACAAGCGACGCCGAAGAGTGATACGACAGCAATAGACGCTAAAAGTTTTGTAATTTTCATGGTTAGACGCTTTTTAAGCGGTTACTATTATCTACAATAGTTGTAGCCCACACAAGGCAGGCTACAACTATATATGGAGTATATCCTACTCGTTGTATGCGTACTCAATAGTCTCGTTTACGGGGCAGATTGCTACGTTAGCAACATCGAAGCGACCCTTATCATTCTTTGCAGATACGATAACCATAACCTCCATGTTCTCACGCTTCCACTTCTTGGCAATGGGGAGCTCTACAATATTGCTCCTCCAAGTCTTGCCCTCGTCGATAGTGCCAATGCTTGCACCCGAGATATCGGTATCAGTCGAGTTCAAAACCCTGCGGATAGCATTGTTGTGAGTGCTATGCCATGCTTCGCTAGCTCCGGCCTGTGAGCCATAGATGTCATCCTCCAACAACCAGTAAGCGATGTGGTACTCCTGAGTCTTACCAGACTTAACCTCTACGACTACCGATACCTTCTCTGACAAAGCGACAGCCGAGGCAGCGATACCAATATCGGCTCTCTCCTTGTGGTTTGCATCAAGGAATTTCATAATCTCACTTGCAATACCCGAAGGTTGAAGACCTGTCTCGATTTTTTCGTAGAAGTTACCACCCAGTGATGGATAGCCTTCCAAAATACCCACGTTATTGTAGAACCTTGAAATAATCCCGGCATCCTCAGAGTATGCAGGGTCATTATTGTTGTAGGTGTGTGCGAATGCCTCATAGAACCAGTCTTCATACTTCGAATTCTCCAATCTCTTGATACCCGAAAATACACGGGGGCAGTTAGGGCAACCTGTACCTGTGTGGTCAACGAGCAATGCACGATGTGCGAAGTTGAGGTTCTCAGCGTCAGTATCCTCAGGAAGTACAGGAACAGCCTCCTTAACGGTGATGCTAATAGGCTTACTTACTGCCGCACCCTTAACTGCATAGAACGAGTACGAACCGTCCAACGCGGGAGTGAAGGGGTTAGAAACCTTCTCATAGGTGTTCTTGTCGTAAATCTCCGCCTGAGCAGTTACGTCAACGAGCTCCTCACCCTCCTCGCCTTGGAGCACGGTGAAGGTGATAGGCTTACCCATCTCACCAACCTCAACGTTGGCCTCGAGTGTAAGGTCGCCGGTAGCCTCGGGAAGAATTGGACCTTCAGGCGTTCCCTCGCATGCAGCAAATGCTACCACTGCGCACATAAGCGCAAATAACTTTGTAAGTTTCATGATTTTGAAATGATTTAGATTATTAATTGATTTTCGGATTTATATGTTTGCTGAATTAGAAAGATGCTGTGAGTGAGAGATTCACACCGGTATATGCGGGCTGGAAGCGGCATACACCACCCGAACATACGGTACCCTCACGATTACGACCATAAGAGAGCTGCACGCGGTAGCGGTCATAAGTCCAGCTCATACCCGCCTGATAGTAGTGCAACTTATTGTTGTTGTTCGACTTGAAGCCGCCTGTGCTATCTGTGCAGTTCCACATGTGGTTGTAGTAGAAGCTGAACATGGGCGCGAAGTTATACTCAACGGCAAATGCAAACCAATCGCCCTCGTAGTCCTGACCGGTGGTGCTATGAAGGTTGGTAGCATCCCACAAGTACTGCAACTCGACACGCAGAGAGTGCTTCTTATTGAATTTGTAGGTCATGTCGGCCACGAAGATATCCGAGACAGCCTGCTCCGAGCCTGCATACTTACCCTCGGCATCAAAGATGGGGAAGGTAGAGTCGAACTGCTGACGCGAGTAAAGGAAGGTGGTCTTGAACTTACGATTCCACTGACGGTCAACATCAACGTTGATATCCATCCACATCGGATGAGCGTGCTGCTCCGAGAAACCCAACTTGGTAGCCAACTGATAGAACAACGAGAAGTTGGCGTGGAAGTTCCAATACTTGCTACGATCCTTAGAGTTACGCAACGAGTAGTAGAGGTCAATCTGACCACCCGCCTCGCGACCATTCTTAACACCCTGGTAGGGGTTGAGGTTAGCCAACGAGTAGGTGTACTGACGCGTAAGCAGAGGCAAGTAGTTCAAAGGCTGCGACCAACCGTTGGCCAAACACACCTCGTTCATGTTCGAAATGGTGTTCATATACTCCTGACGACGGAAGGTTGCCGATACCGAGAAGCGGTCGTAGCTGTAACCCAAGTCAACGTAGATGACATTACCCTTGACTGCCTCATAGTCCATCTGGAAGAGGTCTTTGTTGAGCTTTGCGGCATACTCACCACGAAGCGAAAAACCTGCATACTCGAAGTTCAAACGACCCGACACCATGTTAAGGATATTGCTATCGAACGAGGACTGATAGATTGACGCTATGTCGATGGCATCCTTCTGATAGCGGCCTAAGTAGCTACCCTCGATAGACACGAGGCCATCATACCAGCCCGCCATATCAGAGATAGAGAGGCTCAAATCGCCACCCCACACCCAGTTACCCGAGCGCTCGTCGAAGAAGCGGGGGCTACCGGCCAAAACCTTTACGGCGAAGTAGTTGTTGAAGTTGTAGTGAGCACGAGCACCGGCAACTGAGTTATTGAAGCCTAAGGCACGATCCTCATAGGCACGGAAGATAAGACCGTTACCGAACTGATCGTAGATATCGCCTATGCGAACACCCCAATTTGTATCCTCCCACTGCGCATACTTCGTGAGGAAGCCACCAAAGAGGCTATTGCCGCGCTTATGATTATCACGGTCGCGGTGGAAGCGATAGATGTCATAACCATAAATGCTCGGGAGGTAACCATCAATCTGAATACCTGCCGAGAAACGGTCCAATGTGTAGTCGAGTTTAAGATAGTCGTTAGAGCCGAACTTGGTCTCGCGAGGGTCGGTAGGAGGCTCCGAAATCTTGTCATCCTCGACATAGAAGATGTTGTTGCTCTCCAACGAACCCGACAACTGTCCCTTACCCACCTGCACCTGTGCGCTGGCGCTATCAACCATAAATGTAGCAGCAACGGCTACTCCAATAAAAAGTAAAAATTTCTTCATCCCGTAATCTTTTGTCAGTTGAAGGGGGCTTTGCTCGGTGAGCAACAACCCCCGTTAACTATCTGTTTGCGGCTAAATATCTCAATTACTTGAGCTTCTTAATCTTCTCGAAGAGCTCCTGCTCGCTACCGGGAGTGTAACCCGAGTGCGAATATACGATGTTGCCCTTGCTATCCACGATGAACACATGGGGAGTGAGGCTCACGTTCATAGCGCGCTTGAAGTCCTGATTCTTGTCGTAGAGACATACGAAGTCGTCCCAACCCTGACCCTTAGCCATAGCACGGGCACGGCTTACGGTACGAGCGTCATCGATAGATACGGCTACAACCTTCATATCAACCTCGTCCAACCAGTCGTAGAGCGAGTCGTTGATGGCGTTAAGCTCCATGATACAGGGCTTGCAGGTGGTTGACCAGAACGAGATAATCATGGGCGTACCATCTATGAGCGACTTCGTAGAAATCACCTTGGCAGTCTGATTCTCAACCTTTACATCGGGCAGTGTCTGCGCCGATGCGCTTACGCCTACGAAGAGTGCAAGCATCAAAAACAACATCCTTTTCATAATTCAACAGTAATTTTAAGTTAAAAATTATTCTCGGTTTCGGCGGTTTCAAGGAGCATCATAAGAGACTCACCTGCAACCATCAAATCATCAAACCCGAATATCGCACTTACCTATGGTAAGCATCTAACATTTTAGTTCTCTAATTTGGTCGCAAGATAGTGATAAATTCGCAAACTCGGATAAAAAATATGTAAAAAAAAAGCGAACCGCCAAAAAATGGGGGTGAACGAGATATTTCGCAGGGGTAAAATGGTGTGCCCGAATATCAAAAATGGGCTATTCGTGGTGGTAAGGCTCGTTTTTGAGGATGGTGAATGCGCGGTATAACTGCTCGACGAAGAGGGCACGCACAATCTGATGCGAGAAGGTCATCTTCGAGAGCGAGAGCTTGCTGTTGGCACGTCCATACACCGCCTCCGAGAAGCCATAGGGACCACCTATGACAAAGACCAAGCGACGTATTCCCGAGGCCATGCGGCGCTGCATGAGGTCGGCAAACTCCACCGAGCGCAGCTCCGCGCCATGTTCGTCGAGAAGAGCTACATGGTCCGAGTCGTTGAGTAGGCGCAATATAGCCTCGCCCTCCAAGCGGCGCTGCTCGGACACGGACATCTTGCGCGTATTGCGCACATCGGCGATGGTCGTGATGGCGAAGCGCACATAGTGGTTTATGCGCTTGGTGTACATATCGACCAGCAACTCAACCTCGCGCATATCGGTCTTACCAACAACTATAAGCTCAACGTTCATACTCGCTATAACAACCAATGTTTCAACCTATTATAATCTGTATTTCAGGCTCTTATATATCACTATTCCACTCACCATCGGCAGCGGGATATACCACAGCACGGCTGTCGCCCAACGCCTTCAAGGTCTCATAGGCCTTGTAGAGGTTATAGCCATTACCCGAGGTGGTATTGCTCAGCGAGAAGGCGATAATGCAGGCGTGGTTCTGCGCACGACGATACATGGCCTCGACACGAGCAAGGTAGTCATCGACCAACTCGGGGGCATTTGCGGGAGTCCCTCCCACCTCACGAATTTCGTTATTTGTGGGCGAGGCGATAGCGGCACAATCGATGACGTACATACCCACCTTATCACATATATCATAGAACCACATGGGCTGCGGATAGTCGGGACACAGCATATTTATACCCTTGGTTTTCAATGCCTTTATCTCCTTCTCAGTGGTAGTCCTATCGGCTGCTGCATTATAGGTCTCGCGCTTCAATTCAAGAGGCCTATCGAAGAGTGTAATTTCGCCATTTTCGTCATAGCCATACTCCACAAAACCGACCTTCAACGGTATATACTCCCAGAGGATGCCGCTACGCTTGACGTAAAGCATCAGGTCGTAGAGCTTCGGATTTGTTGCCGACCAGCGGTTGGGGTTCGAGTTATAGACATAGGGTTTGAAGTGCAACGTGTCGCGCGAATATCCCTCCAACGAGAGGTCATTGACGCTATAATCGACCAATTTGCCCGCAGGGTCGTAGAGGTCGAAGCCCACCTCGATAGTCTCGTCCGTAGAGAACGAGTTATCCACAAGCACGTCTAAATGCAACTGTGCGAAGCGGTCGAGCGAGTCGGGCAGCAGGCGCACATTGAAATCATAGACGCCAAGGCGACGCTGCGCAAAGAGATAACTGTTGCTAAACTGCTCGCGGCGCACACGCCCCTCTCCCTCGAAGATGCGCGACATATAGGGCTCGGCAACGACACCCACAGCAACGATATTCTCACCCTGGTCAAGGTAGGGCGAGATGAAGAAATCGGTAGGCGTAAAGCGGTCAATAGGCTCGCATATCTGCCTACCATTGATGAAGATAACATAGTCGCCTCCGACATTCTCCATGTGCAGGTAGGCGTTGTAGTCGTTCCACGATGCGGGCACCTCGACGCTCTGCTCATAGACAGCACGGAGCGTACCCTCCTGCTCGAACTGCAATGTAGGCTTGATGACGATATATTTGTCGATATTCTGTCGCACATCGCGCTTGGCATCCTCGCGCTTGTCGTAGCAGATGAACTCCGAGCGTCGGATGCGCGCCTGAGCCATCACCACATAGGGTAGCACAACGGCAGCGACAAGCAGTAAAAGTGTGAAATATGCTCTCTTAGACATTGTTTTCAGCATTATATTATATCGCAAAGGTACAAAAAAGTGGTAAGTGTGCAACCGTTTACGAAAAATTTAGTAATTTTGCGCGTTATTATAGACCTACAATAGGTAACGATACGAACGAATTAAAATTATATACAGCTTATGAAACTTATCAGAATAGCCCAGATGCTCCAAATGGAGGGCGACGGTAGAGACATCACCGTAAAGGGCTGGGTGAGAACCAAACGTGGCAACAAGAATGTAGCCTTCATCGCACTGAACGACGGCTCGTGTGTAGCTAATATTCAGGTTGTTGTTGACCTCGCAAAGATTGACGAGGCAGAGTTGAAGAGCGTAACAACAGGCGCCTGTCTGCGTGTTGACGGTAAGCTCGTAGCATCGCTTGGTGCAGGCCAGGGCGTGGAGATTCAGGCCGAGAAGATTGAGGTATATGGCACCGCCGACCCCGAGACATACCCTTTGCAGAAGAAGGGACACTCGCTCGAATTTTTGCGCGACATCGCCTACTTGCGCCCCCGCACCAACACCTTCGGTGCCGTGCTCCGCATTCGCCACGCAATGGCTTATGCCATCCACAAGTACTTCAACGACAAGGGCTTCTACTACCTCCACACGCCGCTTATCACAGCGTCGGACTGCGAAGGCGCAGGTGCCATGTTCAACGTATCGACCCTCGACATGGCCAACCCGCCACATACCGAGGATGGCAGCGTAGATTACTCTCAGGACTTCTTCGGCAAGCCTTGCAGCCTCACCGTATCGGGACAGTTGGAGGGCGAGCTTGGCGCCCTGGCTCTCGGACAGATTTACACCTTCGGCCCCACATTCCGCGCCGAGAACTCAAATACACCCCGCCACCTTGCCGAGTTCTGGATGATTGAGCCCGAGATGGCCTTCTACGAGTTGCAGGACGACATGGACCTCGCAGAGGACTTCCTCAAATACCTCATCCGCTATGCGTTGGAGAACTGCCGCGAAGACCTCGAATTCATGAACAAGATGTGGGACAAAGGCCTCTTGGAGCGCTTGCAGTTTGTCCTCGACAACGACTTCGTGCGCCTCGACTACACCGAGGGTATCGAGATTTTGAAGAAGTCGGGCAAGAAGTTCGAGTTCCCCTGCGACTGGGGTTGCGACCTTCAGTCGGAGCATGAGCGCTACCTCGTAGAGGAGCACTTCAAGCGTCCCGTAATTCTCATCAACTATCCCAAGGAGATTAAGGCATTCTATATGAAGCTCAACGACGACGGCAAGACCGTGCGCGCCATGGACGTTCTATTCCCCCAGATTGGTGAAATTATCGGCGGCTCGGAGCGTGAAGCCGACTTTGGCAAGCTTTGTGCAAGAGTTGATGAGTTGGGCATGAACCGTCGTGAGTTGTGGTGGTACCTCGACACACGTCGTTGGGGCTCGGCACCTCACTCAGGCTTCGGCTTGGGCTTCGAGCGTCTGTTATTATTCGTTACGGGTATGGGTAACATCCGCGATGTGATACCCTTCCCACGTACGCCGAAGAACGCCGAGTTCTAAGATTGACGCCTAACACCAAACAAGGGGCTGACTAAAAAGCGGGCGGTAAAGAGCCGACATCGCAGAGCCATGGTTTACCGTGTAAACAGACTCTCGGGATGCGGATAACGCCGAAACGCCTCTTCTTAGTCAGTCCCTTTTTAGTTAGTTTTCAGTGCAGAATGTAAGGTAGAGTATGGCAAACCGACTTCAACAAACCATTTCGTTGCAGACGAAGATTTCGCCGCAACAGATACAGATGATAAAACTCTTGGAGCTGCCCACCATGCAGCTCGAAGAGCGCATCAAGCGTGAAATTGAGGAGAACATCGTGTTGGAGGAGGATAGCGAGAGCCCGAACGAGACAGAGGAGGCTCCCGAGAAAATCTCCGTGGAGGAGTATATAGGCCACGAGGACGATACCCCCTCCTATAAGTCGCGCATAAACAACTACTCGAAAGACGACAAGCAGCGCCCCGTTTATATCTCCGAGGGACGCTCACTCAGCGAGTCGCTCATCGAGCAGTTGCGCTTCCGCTCACTCAGCGACGAGGAGCTCATCATCGCCGCATATATCGTCGGCAGCATCGACGACGACGGCTACCTGCGCCGCGACCTCGCGGCACTCTCGGACGACCTCGCCTTCACCCGCGGCATGGATGTCAGCGTCGAGGAGTTGGAGCGCCTACTTAGCATTGTGCACGAATTGGAGCCCGCAGGCATCGGCGCCCGCTCATTACAGGAGTGCCTACTGTTGCAGATGCGCCAGCAGAGCCTTGACAGCCCCGCCAAGCGCCTTGCACATAAGATTCTGACCTCACATTTCGAGGCCTTCACCAAGAAACACTACGAGAAGCTCATCGCGCGTCTGGGCACCGACGAGGAGTCCTTCCGCGAGGCCATAGAGCATATACGCAGCCTCTCGCCCAAGCCCGGCAACCTCTACTCGGAGGGGGGCATAGACACCACACCCTATATCGTCCCGGACTTCATCCTCGATAATTCGGATGGCGATATGCGCCTCTCGCTCAACTCGTCGGGCATCCCCGAGGTGCGCATCTCGCGCCGTTACCGCGACATGATACGCGATATGGTTGCCCCCGATGGCACGGTCAAGGAGGGAGATAAGGAGGCGTTGCAGTTCGTCAAGAGCAAGATAGACTCCGCAAAGTGGTTTATCTCGGCCATCAAGCAGCGCCACGATACGCTTATGCGCACCATGCAGACCATCCTCGACCTACAACGCGACTACTTCGTCGATGGCGATATCGGCAAGCTGCGCCCGATGATATTGAAGGATGTCGCCGACCGCACGGGGCTCGATGTATCGACAATATCGCGCGTGGTAAACAGCAAGTATATACAGACACACTTTGGCATCATCCTGCTCAAATCGCTCTTCTCGGAGGGCATGCAGACCACCTCGGGCGAGGAGGTGTCGTCGCATGAGATAAAGAAGATATTGCAAGATTGTATCGACATGGAGGATAAGCGTCATCCTCTCACGGACGAGAACCTCATGGATATCCTCAACGAAAAGGGCTACCGCATCGCACGCCGCACGGTAGCCAAGTATCGCGAGATGTTGGACATCCCCGTCGCGCGCATGCGCAAACAGATATAGGGGTAAAATTGATAACAGGAGAGCTACATAGTAATATTTTATTCACTACACCCAATAAATGAACGTTTGACTATGAACTTCACTGGACTTCTTGTGGGTTTGTCCACATTCCTTATAATAGGATTATTTCATCCGCTTGTAATCAAGGCGGAATACTACATCGGCATCAAGAGTTGGATGTTATTCGCCGTCGCGGGAGTACTCTTCGGCGTTGCCTCAATCATGATTAGCCACCTTATATGGTCAACAATCCTTGGCGTAGTTGCCTTCTCCTCGTTTTGGAGCATTCTGGAAGTTATACACCAGCGCGAACGTGTCCGCAAAGGCTGGTTCCCCGAAGGACCCGGACATAAGAGATAACGCCAAGAGACATCAATCAGCAGTGCGATAGCAGTCCCAATAGATTGACGGACAAACCCGTAGGGCGCTATGCGGAGCAAATTAAAGAGACTAAATATTAGATGATTTGAGATGGACTCGCACTGCTAAACGCAGTTCGAGAGCAGAGCAAGGTGTTTTGATTGGGCGAAATGCCATAGGTATAGAATATAGGGCGAGTATCAGTGCCAAGCGAGCTTGTGCGACTAATACTCGCCCTATATTCGTAGTTACATAGCAACCAAGAGGAGACAAAAAAGACGAGCGACTTAAAAAGTCGCTCATCTCAAATGTGTACCTCAATGTACCAGACTATCGAACTTTTAAGACCGACTTTCTGAAACTCGTGGAGTTCTCCCAGTGGGTCAGAGAATATTATCCCGATAAAGTCCCCCACAATTAGGAAAATAGTGGTAATGTTTTGTTGCAATGTCCCAGAAGAGTGTTGTTCGTTTCGGAAATTATTTTTAATTTTGTAGTGCTATTGGATAAATAGCAGACATATTGAAAGTGTTTTTCGCAAGTCCTTAATCGAAAATGTGGAAGTTTTCAGAACTGAAGGATAATCGAGCAACACTCATTTCTTGTATAGCTATGTGGCTATGCACGCTCTGTGCATATACCCATACTATCCAAGTGTGGGGCATTGTATCGTTTATTTCAGTTCAGGTCTTTCCACAACCTTCGATTAGATAAACGGGAATCAACTCCACACTTTCTTTTTTATTATCCACCGCCATAGGAGTTGAGACGGTAAAACTACGCCGTAAAACGTTATGAAAAAACATTTACTTTTTCTTACAGCTCTTATCTTTGTTGCATCTTGTAGCCCAGTGCAGTATGTAACTACAACTACCACAGAGTACGACTATTCGGAATCATCAGCCCGTCTGCTTGAGGGTAGCTCAAACTTTATGGTCACTCCAATAATTGCAGACCTAAACGTCTCAGGTACAAAGATTTCGTACGTTGAGAAAGATGCCTTTGCTAACTTTACGATCACACGTCAGGTGATAAGCAATATCGCCGCATACAAGCGTATAGCGCTTAGCCGAGCTACCAAAGCGCATAATGCCGATATTTTAGTTGGTGCGGAGGTTGATGTTGAGACCATCGACCGCCATTTGGTGATTACCGTAACAGGCTATCCCGCTACATATAAGAAATTCCGTAATGCCACTAATGCAGATGTGACGTTGGTTAAGAGCGCACAGGAGATTCGTAATAGTGGTAGTGTCATAGTAGATGCTCCGCAGGAGATTTTGGATGTTAATGTCGTAAGGTAGTAGCTATGAAACGTATAATATTGATTGCTGTCGCCATTTTACTATCCTTTTCCGTAGCTGAGGCGCAGCAAGACGAACGCTACTCTCAGGGCGTGTTTACCCAGACAACAACAGTAACACGCACCAAGATAGAGCGACCCAAGAGGGAGAAACCTGAGAGACCAAAGTATGACGCTAAGCGTGGTTTCCAACAGCAAGCATCATTTGGTTGGTGGTGGGCCGATAATGGGTCTGATGATAAAAATTATAGTGCACTGAGATTTAGCTATATTGGAGGTATGCGTTTTAATGACTACTTCTTTGCTGGTGTTGGTGCTGGTTTGGATATAGGTGTGTCTAATACTTATAAGCATAAAGTTATGGCATGGGAATATTATGAGAGCTATCAAGGAATGTATGATGGGTCCGTTTATAAAGACATGCCTATGCAGTCTATTGCGATACCTCTATTTGTAAACTTAAAGGGCTACTTTACCAAGACCAGAGTAGCGCCGTATCTGTCGTTCTCGGCAGGTGCCCGACTATCCACAGGAAAAAAACTTATGGTCTATGACGCGTATGGCAATTACGAAAATCAAATACGTTATGGTGCGTTTAAGCCATTCATTGAGGTTGCTGCAGGTATAAACTACCGAAAATCAGCAGATAGAAACTATACTTTCCAATTTGGATACTACACGCACAATGTTAAGTATTTTGAGGGATGGGGTGGTTGTAACCTTTATAATCGGTGGAGTCACGGTTTCTCTATGTCTGTGGGTATGACATTTTAGAATAGCAGACTAACCATAATTGAATAAGAGACCGACCATAAAAATAGTCGGTCTCTTTTGTTGATATATTTATCCTCTTAACCTCTCCAATACACTATCTATATCCTCCACCGAATTTGTCATTGCTATACCCAACAACATCTAACGGGTAGCATAACCAGACTCGGACTGCATCAGCAGAGCGAGAGCAGAGTGTTGATAGTATATGTTCACCGTAGGTGAGCAAGTGGGACACTTGCCACAAGCCTCCCTTCTCAGCGTTGCGATTAAGGTGAGAGCAGAACAAACTCGTTTGTTTTGCCAAGCCGCAGCAACGAAAAGAAACGAAGTGTACTTAAAGGGAGGTTTGGAGGGATTGTAAATATGACAGGAGTTGCGAAGCTCTGCTTCGCGAGTCCTTTTATACGCAAAAACGCGACACTCGAAAAAGTGTCGCGTTTGTGCCACATCGTGCCAAACTATCGAACCTTTATAGATGACTACTTGAAGATATTGGACTTCATCGAGTGGTTAAAGGTCGCATATCCTGAAAAAGCGGTGTTTCTCACAGAAGAGACTTGATATTATCTTATATTCCTAAAAATACATCTTTACAAATCATCTCCATTTGCGGCATTGTTAAGATTTTCATAAAATATTGCTATATTATACTTACCATATACCTCTCCGATACTATACCAAACACGTCCATTTATTGACGTATCTACAAGCCCAAATGTAGCGTCGTACCTCTTATTATTAACTGTCATCTCATATGATATATCATCATTTGCATTCAGTCTGTTTCCATCAAGTCGAACATATTTACTATTATTTGAAAATTGTTCGAATAGGTTGTTAAAACGTATTTTTATATTGGCCTCATTTGTGTATGATTTATCTAACACAGCAATTCTCCAAACTCTATTGTTTATAGTCTGTATATAGATTTGCACATCTCTGCCATTGAACTCACCAGCAAGACAATCATTGTATGAATCGTATTCATAACCCTTTGCCTCAAGTTTAGAAATCATCTCCCTTTTTGTCCCATCTATGGGAATTCCAAGAAATTTGATAGTGTTTTGAGCATACACATTAATAGTAAGGCTAATAAATAAACCGAGTAGCATAAATTTTTTCATAGTGCAAACAGATTGTATGTTTATGGATATTATAGTTGGTTCTACTTTAATACGAAAATTATTAAGTACAACCAAATTGAATGTTTATAAACGTATAAACATTGTAATAAAATAGCGTGGACAACTCGCTATATCTGATTCTGAGGTCTTCGACTACCTATCACCCAAATACGGAATTAAGCCCACGCCAAGCAGCGCGAGCGTCAAACTCTATTCCGATAGGTGATAAATGAAAGTGTCGAAGTTTCAGAATCACAGAATAAAAGCTAACGCTTTCTATGTTTATATGTCCCTACATATTGTTATTCGACCATAAGCATAATTATTTGTTGGGTTAATACTACAACAAAGTTAATAAAGATATTTTGAAAAACAAAATTCGATAACGGACTCGAACTGCGTTCCGCAGAGCGAGAGCAGACCAAGGTGGTTTGATTGGGCGGAATACCGAAGGTAGAGAAGATGGGGTGAGTGTTAGTGCCAAGCTTGCTTGGGTCGCTAACACTCACCCTATATTCGTTGTTGCGTAGCAACTCGCACAATCAATCACCGCAGACAAGTCTGCCGAGCCGCCACAGCCAGTGCGAGTCCCTTTATACGCAAAAACGCGACACTCGAAAAAGTGTCGCGCTTGTGCGGATAAAGGGACTCGAACCCCCACGCCTCTCGGCATCAGATCCTAAGTCTGACGTGGCTACCAATTACACCATATCCGCAGGA
>JAZULJ010000020.1:0-53175 GCA_045603045.1 Alistipes sp. | reverse complement strand
ATATTCTGCCCCCAACGTAAATGACCGTATCGACGGTGGTCAGTCATCTATCTCGGGTAACTTCTCACCTCAGGAGGCTGAGGACTTGGCAAGCGTGCTTAACTCTGGTAAGTCGCCTGCGCCTGCAACTATCATCTACTCTGAGGTAGTTGGTCCATCGCTCGGTGCTAAGTCTATCAACGCAGGTTTGCTCTCATTCCTTTTGGCATTCTGCTTGGTACTTATCTATATGGCGTTCTTCTACAACACAGCAGGTATCATGGCCGATATCGCACTTCTTTGCAACGTTGTTTTGTTGATGGGTGTATTGGTGTCGTTCAACGCCGTATTGACACTTCGGGGTATCGCCGGTATTGTGCTTACCATGGGTATGGCTGTGGATGCCAACGTCATCATCTTCGAGCGTGTTAAGGAGGAGTTGCGTGCAGGTAAGGGTCTTATGCTCGCAATTAAGGATGGTTTCTCGAATGCTTATTCGGCAATTATCGACGGTAACCTTACGACTATCATCACAGGTGCCGTGTTGTTCTACTTCGGTTCGGGTCCTGTTAAGGGCTTTGCCACAACCCTTGTAGTAGGTATCATCACCTCGTTGTTCTGCTCTATCTTCATTACTCGCGTATTGCTTGAATCTTGGGCAAAGCGTCGTGGTAGCATCTCGTTCTCACGTAAGATTACCGAGAACTTCTTGCAGAATGTAAAGTTTGATTTCATCAAGAAGCGCAAGATTTCGTATATTATCTCGGGTACGCTGTTGCTCGCATCGGTTATCTCGTTCGTTACGCTTGGTCTTAACCAGGGTATCGAGTTTACGGGTGGTCGCTCTTATGTTGTTAAGTTCGACAAGAGTGTGAATATTGAGGAGGTACGCGCAAGCCTTGAAGAGACCTTCTCGGTAGTTGGCGATGCTAAGAATACCTCGCTTGAAGTTAAGCAGTTTGGTGATGGCAACCAGGTGCGTATTACCACACAGTATGAGCCCGAGGGCGTAAAGGGTGATGAGGCTAACGATGTTGTTGACGGCCTTATCTACAATGCCGTTAAGGACTTCTATACTTTGGAGGGCTTCGAGTATGAGCACTTCCGCACAGCAGGTGATGGCATTGCACAGTATGGTATTGCCTCTTCGGAGCAGGTGGGTAGCTCAATCTCGGGTGAGATGACGCGTAGCTCTATCATCGCAGTACTTGTCTCGCTTGTAGCCATAGGCCTCTATATTGCCGTACGTTTCCGTCGTTGGCAGTGGGCTTTGGGTGCTACGGTAGCCTTGGCACACAATGCGTTGCTCGTTATCGGTATCTTCTCTATGTTGTATGCCGTTATGCCCTTCAACTTGGAGGTTAACCAGGCGTTCATTGCAGCTATTTTGACCATCATCGGTTACTCAATCAACGATACTGTGGTTATCTTCGACCGTATCCGTGAGTATATTACTCTCTATCCCAAGCGTGAGTTGAAGAATAACATCAACAGCGCTGTCTGCGCTACGTTGTCGCGTACAATCAATACCTCGGGTACTACGCTTATTACGTTGTTGTCTATCTTCATCTTCGGTGGTGAGACCATCCGTGGTTTCGTCTTTGCGTTGATTTTGGGTGTGGTTATCGGTACTTACTCATCAGTATTTATCGCTACGCCTATTGCCTACGATTTGCAGCGTAAGAAGGCAGCTAAGCTCGTTAAGGAGGAGAAGGCAGAGTAATGTAGCTCTTGCATAATGTAAAAATAGGTCGCAAATGTTTGTTGCGACCTATTTTTTTGTACCTTTGCAGTAGTAAAGTATTGAGTTATGCGATTTATGAATATGATAAAGTCATTCTTTGTGTGGTTGAGACGTTGTATCTCGCCCATGTATATCATGATGCTCTTTGCCGCCTTCGTGTTGTGGTATTCGACGAAGCTGGGTGATACATACACTACGGAGCATGATATTACCATTGTTGTTGCCGGCGAGGAGCATACCGTGGAGTGTACTATCCGCGGCAAGGGCACCGATCTTATCAGCTACACGCTTCTTTCGCGTGAGAGCCGTTTCGAAATACCCGTTGCTGAGCTCACTTTCGATGATGCTGTGGTTGATGACCTAAGTAGCGTACGTCGTCATATCTCGTCTCTGTCGTTGCAGCAGGCCATTGCAAAGCGCCTCAGCGAGAATGACGTAGAGGTAGTGTCTGTGGGTGCTGCCCCCTCAATAGCCATGCCTTCGGTCGTTAAGGATTACTGCGTGGTGCAGCCTGGCACAGGCGGGCTCTCGTTGTAGTTGTCGCCGTACTGTTTATGCGGTCCTAATATATTATATATATGTATAAGGTAGGTTTGACAGGTGGTATCGGCTCGGGTAAGAGTAAGGTTTGCGAGCTGTTCGCGGCGCGCGGTATCGCTGTTTATGACTCCGATAGCCGTGCCAAGGAGCTCATGCGCGAGGATGATGCTTTGCGCTGCCGCCTTGTCGAGGCCTTTGGCGAAGAGGTATATACTACCGAGGGTGGCCTCAATCGCAGTTATCTTGCCGAGCGAGTCTTTGCCGATAAGGAGGCTCTGTCGCGTCTTAATGCCATCGTTCACCCCGCCGTCATGGACGATTTCGACCGCTGGGCAGAGGCGCAGGATGGTGCATATGTCGTCGTCGAGTCGGCTATACTCTTTGAGTCGGGCTTCGATAGCAGGGTGGATGCCACTATTGCGGTCATGGCCCCCGAGATGTTGCGTTTGCAGCGTGCCATGGCGCGTGATGGTGCCTCGGAGGAGCAGATACGTGAGCGCATGCGCGCACAGCTCTCGGATGACGAGCGTTGCGACCGCTCGACCTATGCTATTGTCAATATCTCGCTCGATGACTTAGAGGAGGATGTCGAGCAGCTACACCGTCGTATAAGTCATGATGCTATCACCCGCCACGCTTAATTTTGCGGTGCGCCACGTTATGGCCATCGTCAATGTTACTCCCGACTCGTTCTATGCCGCGAGCCGTATGCTCTCGTCTGAGGCCGTTGCAGAGAGAGTTGCTGAGGCTGTGCGTGCCGGTGCCACCATTGTCGATGTCGGTGGCTATTCGTCGCGTCCCGGTGCCGAGGATGTCCCGTTGGAGGAGGAGTGGCGTAGGGTTGATATGGCCCTCGAAGCTATCAGCAGTATGGATGAGGGTGTCGTGGTATCGATAGATACGTTTCGTAGTGAGATTGTGCGCCGTGCCGTTGATGCGTATGGCGCGGTCATCGTCAATGATATCTCGGCGGGTGAGCAGGATGCCGATATGTTGCAAACGGTTGCGAGCCTTGATGTGCCCTATGTCGCTATGCACATGAGGGGTCTCCCGCAAACCATGCAGACGATGACGAATTATGAGGGTGGCGTTGTTGCTGCCGTGAGACGGTATTTCGAGGTGCGCGTTGCCGAGCTTCTCGCCGCAGGCATACGTCGCGAGTGTATCATCCTCGACCCGGGCTTCGGCTTTGCCAAGAGCGTGGAGCAGAACTATGACCTCATGCATGGTCTTGGCGAGATAGGCGCATTGGGCTATCCGTTGCTCGTCGGTGTATCGCGTAAGTCGATGATATACAAGCCTCTGGATATACTTCCCGAGGATGCTCTTGCGGGCAGCCTGGCTATGGGCTGGGAGGCCTTGATGCAGGGTGCTTCAATCCTGCGCGTGCACGATGTTGGTGCTACACGGCAGGTAGTTGATATTTTTGAAATCTATAAATCCCGAAATAATGATTGAGGTTAAGGGTGTTGTCAAGCGTTTTGGCGACTTGGAGGTGCTACACGGAGTGTCGCTCACGGTTGAGCGTGGTGAGATAGTCTCGCTTGTTGGTGCAAGTGGCGCCGGTAAGAGTACGCTGTTGCAGATTATAGGTACGCTGATGAAGGCGGACGAAGGAAGTGTTACCATCGACGGGCTCTCGACAACCGGTCTTGGCGAGCGACGTCTCTCGGAGTTCCGCAACAAGCATATAGGCTTCGTCTTTCAGTTTCACCACCTCCTTGAGGAGTTTACGGCGTTGGAGAATGTTATGATGCCGATGCTTATTGGCGGCCAGCGCAGTGCCGCAGCTGAGCAGCGTGCGCGCGAGCTTCTCGTGATGGTGGGCATGGGTCATCGCCTTGACCATAAACCCTCGGCGCTATCGGGAGGCGAACAGCAGCGTGTGGCTATCGCCCGCGCGTTGGTCAATGAGCCCTCGGTTGTGCTTGCAGATGAGCCTACGGGTAATCTTGATACGGCCACACGCGATGAGATACAGCGCCTCTTCTTCGAGCTGCGCGAGCGCACGGGGCAGACCTTCCTCATCGTTACGCACGATGAGGCCCTCGCCAATATGTCGGACCGTAAAATAGAACTCTCGGATGGTCGTATTCTCGGATAATATGTCGCGCGATGAGCTTCGTGATTTGCTCGAATACCTCCACGACAACTATAATAATCAGAATTTCATCGAGGCCGACCCTATCAGCGTGCCTCATAGCTTCACGTCGGCCGACGACCGCGAGGTTGCGGGACTTCTCGCTGCGACCATTGCATGGGGCAACCGTCGCGCCATAGTTCAGAGTGCCCACCGCATGATGCGCTATATGGATAATGCTCCTGCCGACTTCGTGCGTAACGCCTCTCAGGGCGATATTGCCACTCTTGAAACATTTGTGCACCGCACCTTCAATGGTGGCGACTTCCGCGACTTTGTGCTCGGTATGCGCCATATCATAGAGGGGTGGGGTGGCATAGGCTACTACTTCGAGACGCGTTACAAGGAGACGGGTGATATGCGCCGCGTGCTCTCGCTCTTCCGTCAGGATTTCTTCGCAACGGAGCATAGCCGTCATGCCGAGAAGCACCTATCGTCTATTGATCGAGGTGCGGCATGTAAGCGTCTGTGTATGTATCTGCGTTGGTTTGTGCGCCACGATGATAGGGGTGTCGATTTTGGCCTTTGGCGCTCTATACCCATGTCGGCGCTCTATCTGCCGCTGGATATACATACCGGTCGTATGGGTCGTGCCTTAGGTTTGTTGGAGCGTAAGCAGGATGACTGGAAGGCTGTTGAGCAGATTACGGCAAGCCTGCGCGAGTTCTCCGAGGAGGACCCTACGCGCTACGATTATGCCCTCTTTGGTGCCGGTATTACGGGTATGTTAGATAAGTCGTAGTCGATGTTTCGTTTCAAACAGTTTGAGGTTGGCGACGAGGCTTGCGCCATGAAGGTTGGCACGGACGGTGTCCTGCTCGGTGCATGGGTTGATGTCGCGGGCGATAAAGATATCCTCGATGTCGGCACAGGCTCGGGTCTTGTTGCCCTTATGGTGGCGCAACGCAATTCAGAGGCTGCGATTACGGCTCTCGATATAGAGGCGGGCGCTGTGCGGCAGGCCATGGCAAATGTCGCGTGCAGCCCGTGGTCGAAACGTATATCCGTCATCGAGGGCGACGTGCGTTGCTTTACCTCCGAAAAACAGTTCGACCATATCATAAGCAACCCTCCCTACTTTGCCGATGCACTTCTCTCACCCGACGTGGCACGTAGTATGGCGCGCCATACGTCGTGCCTCTCGTTCGAGGAGCTTGTAGCCTCCGCCGTGCGACTGCTAAGCGCCGAGGGACGCCTCAGCGTGGTGCTACCCGCCGATGGCGCAGCGGCATTTCGTCGTGTGGCCTTTGGATACCTGCACCTCACGCGCCTTATGGATGTCGCTACACGTGAGGATGATGTCCCGAAGCGTACGCTAATGGAGTTTAGATTAACTAACGGTACACCAATGCCCCGTTGTGAGCGGATGTCAATACATGCGGTCGATGGCGCCTATACGGAGCAATATCGTCGTCTTACGGAAGAATTTTACCTTAAATTTTGATGTCCGAGGAAATATAAGTATCTTTGTCCTCAAACCATAAAATTTCGAGATATGAAAAAGATTATTCTCGTGGCTCTGGTCATGCTTCTTATGCCCTTTATGTATGATGCTTCGGCGCAGCAGGTCATCAAGAAGCGTATCGGCACATATATTGAAAATGGTAATGTGGTGCTCTCGGAGGCAACTACCACGCTTGCTGTGGATATATATGTTGAGCATGAGCAGGTTGTCGTAGGCCCCTATGCGCGCTATGCCCAGAAGTATTTTGGTCAGCGCCCCCCGCTTGTCGATAAGAGCGTTTATCGTGTTACGAATGTCGAGGTTGCCGTTGTCGAGGATATAGACTATGCTGCGGCACCTGTGGCCGATGCAGAGGTCGTGAGACCCATGTTCAGAGACTGCGCGACCTTCGCCACGGTACTTCCCAATCGTCTCTCGGCTGCGGAGAAGCAACCAGAGCAGGCTGCTGAGGAGGCAGCATCGATAGTCTTCGAGTTGCGCAATGCCCGCTTGGAACTCATCACGGGGGAGTATGGCGATGGTGTCTATGGCGCGGGCATGGAGAGCGCCCTCAGGGAGATTGATCGTATGGAGCAGGCCATGATGGAGCTCTTCTATGGCAAGCATACTATCACGCGCAGCGTCAGCCGTCGTGAGATTACCGTCGAGGCCGACAAGACGAGTTATATCGTCGCCCGCTTCAATTCCGAGGAGGGTGTTTTGGCATCAGACAACCTCGCGGGAGAGATTGTCCTCCTCTCTATCCAACCCTCAAATATGGAGTATCCTACGGGCGACGAGAAGGGTAGAGTAGAGTATCGTTACGCCAATAATGCGAGCGTGGGTGTAAGCATAGGACAGCAGAAGTATGCTGAGAGGGTGTTGCCCATCTACGAATTTGGCAAGACCGTGAAGTACACCCCTGTAAAGTAGTATGGATAATACGCAACAGATGATATCGCTGCTCGGACGTCTCCGCAAGCAGATGAATGGTGCCGTGGCCGAGAGTATGGCTACGCATGGTCAAAAGTATGGCCTTAATTATGGTGTGAGCATAGCTACGGTGCGCGAGATTGTCGCCTCGGAGCCTAAGGACTATGCCTACGCCAAGTATCTATATACGCAGCAGGTGCGAGAGTTACGTCTCGCAGCGTGCCATATAGCCGACCCTGCGATGTTCGATACCCAGGAATTTCCCTTCTGGGCGCGTGGCATAAATAATGCCGAGCTCGCCGAGGAGATAGCCTTTGCGCTGCTCTCGAAGATATACGATATTAACTCGCTTATGGGCGTGTGGTGCACCGAGAGTAATGAGATGGTGGCCTATGCAGCTCTCATGGCGGCCGCGCGCAATGAGCGCACACTTACTGAGGTGGCCTTTATCGCCGTGGAGAATGCCCTGCGTGCCAATCCCGAGTCGCGATATATCGCCGATGGTGTTGTGGCACTACTCTGCTATGTCGCCTCGCGCGATAAGAGTGTCAAGGTAGGTATTCCGGTGATGCTTGAACGTGTTGATGACTCTGCAACGAAGAGATGGGTTGAGGAGGAGTTGGAGTGGCGCCTCGACTTTTTAGCGTGATAAGAGGCCGAATAAAAGGCCTATTTCGTCGCGACGCTCGCCCACAAAATGGAGGAGATTAAGGCTGTTAAAGAGTCATGGCAGCCATCCCTAACTTCGCTCTCTCCAAAGTCCCGCACGAGGCACACCATAGCCTTTAGACGTAACTACGTGATTTGTCAGCAGTATCTACACACACTCTACGCACTGATGCTCTCTTACCACACTCAGCAGGCGCTCGTATGGCACGATGCCGCTATCGCGCCATAGTACTTCGCCATGGCGGAATAGAATGAGCGTGGGTACCGATACAATGTTATAGCGTGCCACAAGCTCGCGGTGCGTAGCGTAGTCGATATCTATCTTTACGATATTTACGTCGCTATTAGAGTGAGCCAGGCGCTCGATGGTGGGGTGCATAGCGCGACATGGACCACACCATGTGGCGTAGAAGTCGGCAAGAGTAAGGCTGTCGGAGGCGATGATAATCTCAAAGTCGTGTGTTGTCATAGTATCTTGTTTTTGGCCGTAGAGTCTCAAAATCTACGCCAAAGATACCGCGTTGCACTAATTTTTAGAGCAGAGCCTTGGGTAGTTGCTCAATGCTCGTTATAAAGACTATATCTATGCCCTTGGGTCGCTTGACGCTCTTCTCTACAAAGCCCGATACTACGATGCGCTTGAAGCCCAGGCGTGCTGCCTCGGCGATACGCTGCTCCGTGCGCGATGCGGGGCGCACCTCTCCCGAGAGACCTATCTCGCCGGCACAACACACATCGGCCATGAGCGGACGGTCGTAGTATGACGATATGATGGCGGCAATAACAGCGAGGTCCATACCCGTATCTGAGATTTTGAAGCCGCCTGCGAAGTTGAGGAATACATCCTTCTGAAACATCTTCATCCCCACCCTCTTCTCCAACACGGCGAGTAGCATGTTTAGGCGTCGCTGCTCGAAGCCTGTGGTCGAGCGCTGTGGTGTGCCGTATGCGGCGTTGCTCACCAGGGCCTGCACCTCGATAAGGTAGGGACGTATGCCATCGACGGCAGCACCCACGGCTGAGCCGGCCAAGGGCTCGTCGTAGTGCGATATGAGTATTTCGGAGGGGTTGGCGACGCTGCGCAGTCCGTTGTCGCGCATCTCAAATACGCCAATCTCGTAGGTGGCGCCAAAGCGGTTTTTGATGCCGCGAAGTATGCGGTATGTGTTGTTATGGCCGCCCTCGAATTGTAGTACCACATCGACTATATGCTCCAAAATCTTGGGACCTGCAATGGTGCCATCCTTGGTGATATGGCCGATGATAAATATCGCTGTGCCACTTGTCTTTGCCACTTTAAGTAGTGTTGCCGCGCACTCGCGTATCTGTGTAACACTCCCCGCTGATGACTCCACGAGGTCGGTGTACATGGTCTGTATCGAGTCGATGATGACCACGTTGGGGCGTGTCTCCTCAATCTGTGCTACGATATTTTCGAGCAGTGTCTCAGTATATACTGTGCAATTCTCGTTGCGTATGCCTATGCGTGTGGCGCGCATCTTAATCTGTTCGGCCGACTCCTCGCCCGAGACATAGAGCGTGCTTAGCCCGTTGTCTGTTAGTGCTAATTGCAATGAGAGCGTCGATTTGCCGATGCCGGGCTCGCCACCGAGAAGTATGAGTGAGCCGGGGACAAGGCCGCCGCCGAGCACACGGTTTATCTCGCTATTACCTAGGTCTATACGTCTATTCTCCTGTTCGGTGATGTCCTGCACCTTGCGTGCCGTGGCACGTGGCACGCTAACCACCTGTGCGGCTACCGAGCGAGACTCCTTGGCAACGATGTGCTCCGTGATGCTGTTCCACGCTCCGCACGAGGGGCACTTGCCGAGCCACTTGGGGGTCTCGTAGCCGCACTCCGAGCAGAAGAATGTGCGCTTGGCCTTTACCATAACTGCTTATGTGTCTGATTAGTTGAATAATTTGATGATGTCGTTGCCGTTGGCGTATATGAGCAGCGCGAAGAGTATTGCGAGGCCTATCCACTGCATAATCTCCATAAACTTATCGCTCGGCTTACGGCGAGTGATAATCTCCCACAGTGTGAAGAGTGCGTGTCCGCCATCCAATCCGGGTATGGGCAGTAGGTTCATCACGGCGAGGATGATAGAGATGAGTGCCGTGATGTTCCAGAACGACTGCCAATTCCATTCGTCGGGAAAGACGCTGCCTATGGCAATGAAGCCACCTACCTCCTTGTAGAGCTTGGTGTCGGGGTTGACAATCATTT
Organism: Alistipes sp.; assembly: GCA_045603045.1. Lineage (GTDB taxonomy): Bacteria > Bacteroidota > Bacteroidia > Bacteroidales > Rikenellaceae > Alistipes. Next base: position 43,496 of record JAZULJ010000020.1, on the reverse strand, counting down.
TGAGCTGGTCCCAATACGATGCTATCTCACGACCGGCGCGCTTGATGCCCGCGGGTATAGACTCCCAGAAGCCATACTCTACATGTGTGGGCTGTGCAAGGTCAAAATGCTTGCGCTCGATGCCTATGAGACTATCCTCGCCGATATATGTAGGTACTGTTATAAGCTCGGTAGTGGTGTTGTTGAGGCTGTCGGTTATGCTACGCTCCACGACGATATTCACCGTGCGCTCTTTGATTGTGGTAAGCTTATTCATGCCCTCCACAAAATTGTTAACCTTTTCGCCGTCAATCTCCGTTATGCGGTCGCCGGCAAGCAGCCCCGCCTCGATAGCGCTCTCGCGCACAACCTTCTCGATAATGAAGGGAGCATACTCCTGATAGAGTCCCTTGTATCCACCGCTTTCGCGCATCTCAACGAGCTTGTCGAGAGGTATGCTGAGGGTCATGGTCTCGCCCGCGCGCTCAATCTCGACATTGCGCATGTTGTCGGCGATGAGTAGCATCTCGCCAATCTCCTCTACGCGGTCGATATGTTGTCCGTCAATCGAGAGTATGCGGTCGCCATCTTCGAAGCCGAGCTTGTGGCCCGCCTCGTTGAACGCGTAGCCATTGACCATGTTATCGTTGGTCATGTAGCTATCTCCCCATGTGTAGAGCATGCCGGAGTAGATGAAAATCGCAAGGACTACGTTCATCGTGACACCTGCCAACATCACTATAAGACGCTGCCATGCGGGTTTTGTGCGGAACTCCCATGGTTGGGGCTCCTGCTTCATCTGTTCGAGGTTCATCGACTCGTCAATCATTCCCGCCAACGATACGTAGCCACCCAGAGGCAGCCAGCCCACGCCGTACTCTGTGTTGCCCACCTTACGCTTGTAGAGTGAGAACCAGGGATTGAAGAAGATGTAGAACTTCTCGACACGAATCTTGAAGATGCGTGCCGCGATGTAGTGGCCAAACTCGTGAATCATCACGAGCAGCGAGAGCGATACGACGAATTGAAGTATCTTGATAAGAATTACACTCATAGTCTCTGTTTATAATTTTTTATATTTTATACTCTTTGTGTTTATAGTTTGAGGTATCTGCGTGCTAACTCGCGTGCCTCCTTGTTTGCCGCGTCGTATGTGTCGAGTGTTGGGTGCTGCTCGAATGAGGCGTTGTCGAGGGCGTAGAGTATGGCACCCACAATATCCGTATATCGGCACTTATGACCGAGAAAGGCTGCCACGGCGACCTCATTTGAGCCATTCATGGTGCAAGCCGCTGTGCCACCACGCCGCAGACACTCGTAGGCGATATTCAGCGCCGGGTACTTTGCCCTATCGACATCGGCGAATGTGAGGGTGGGGTAGTCGAGTATTGAGAATGTCTCCTGCGGCTCTGCGGCACGCTCGGGGTAGAGTAGGGCGTAGCTTATGGGGGTGTGCATATCGGCATTTCCGAGCTGTGCCTTCACCGAGCCGTCGGTGAACTCCACCATCGAGTGTACAATAGACTGCGGGTGTATGACTACCTTGATGCGCTCGGGCTCGATGTCGAAGAGCCAGCGCGCCTCGATAACCTCAAAGCCCTTGTTTACGAGAGTTGCCGAGTCGATAGTAATCTTCGCTCCCATAGACCACTGCGGGTGCTTCAAAGCCTCCTCGGGAGTTACCTCCGCAAGGCGCGAGGCATCGACATTGCGTAGTGCGCCACCGCTGCATGTTATAATGAGGTTGCGTATGCTGCGACGTTGCTCGCCCTCCAAGCACTGCATGATTGCCGAGTGCTCCGAGTCGATAGGTAGGATATCGACACCCTTGCGTCGTGCTGCGGCCATGATGAGGTCGCCACCGACAACTAACGTCTCCTTGTTGGCTAAGGCTATGCGCTTGCCGCTCTCGATGGCGAGGGCTGTGGGGTGTAGGCCTGCATATCCCACGAGGGCATTTACCACGGTATCGCTACGGTAGCTCTTCGCTACATGATTTATCGCCTCGCTGCCCGCCATAACCTCGATATGGGTGTCGGCAAGGGCTGCGCGCAGCGCGTCATAGTGGTTCTCATCGCCTATGACCACGCTCTCGGCATTGAACTCGCGCGCTTGCTCGGCAAGTTGCTGCCAGCGGCTATGTGCCACGAGCGACGTTATACGAAAACGCTCGGGGTGGCGACGCACGATGTCGAGTGTCTGCACGCCGATAGAGCCTGTTGAGCCAAGAAGTGTTATTCTCTCCATATTATGCTGCGTAATGGCTACTGAAACAAAATATAACGTTCGGGATCTACGGCCGCGCCATCGCGCCATAACTCGAAGCCGAGCTCACGATTTAGAGTCTCCTCGTCGGTTGTCTCCTCGTCGTGGAGGTGGCCTATGACGCTACCGCTCTGCACCGGTTGTCCCTTACGAACAAGAGCCTCGGAGAGCTGTTTATATACCGACACATAGCCGCCACCATGCTGAACGGTGATGCTCACATAGCCATCTGCCATGCGCTCGATGCCTATCACGGTGCCGTTCTCCACGGCCTTTACAGAGCTCTCGTTGTTGAGCGATACGATGCCTATGTCGTAGCTCGACTCGGGAGCCTCGAAGGTGCGTGATATCTTGCCATCTATGGGTGCGCTGAACATTGCAGCCTCCGATTTTAGGGGCTTAGTATTACTCAGCGAGTAGTCGCCTGTGGTGCGCTCCAAGGCCTCGCGTAGTAGCGAGTCGGCGCGCGTGGGCAGTATGCGCGACTTGTCGTAGCGTATGGTGTCGGTGAGCACCGTAGAGTGTAGTGTGGGTGTGCTGCCGCTCATAATCTGAGTTACAGCCTCGTTGTAGCGTAGCATCATATCCATCTGATGCTCCACGGAGTCTATGCGCATGATGTTCTTGGCGAGTTCGTCGCCCATAGCCTCAGAGTGTGTGCGGTAGTTGGGGAAGATGTCCAACACCGTTGTATATGCCATGAGCACCATCAGGCCAGCGATGATGAGCACAAAGATTGCTGTGAGGCCACCCCATAGTGCCAAAGGTGATATGTTGAGCTTCCAATGCAGCTCGTCAGTATCGCGGTCGCGCATCGAGAGCTGTCGTCGCTCGGTAAGTCGAGCCCATATACGTTGTAATAACCCCTTCTCCATACATATATATATTTGTGCAAAGATAACGAAAATGGTCGGATACTTGGTATTTCCGAAGAACTTTTTTACCTTTGTGGCACGAAAAACACTAAAACATTATACAATTATGGTAAAACCTACTCTTTTGGTTTTGGCTGCGGGCATGGGCTCGCGCTATGGCTCGCTCAAACAGATGGACGGCGTAGGACCCAATGGCGAGGCTATCATCGACTACTCGGTATATGACGCCATCCGTGCCGGCTTCGGCAAGGTAGTCTTCGTCATCCGCCACTCGTTTGCTGCCGACTTCTGTGAGGTGTTTAATGCTGCGCGCTTCGGACATAAGATTGAGGTCGAGTACGTATATCAGGAGCTCGACAAGCTTCCCGAGGGCTTCATGCTCCCCGCAGAGCGCGTTAAGCCGTGGGGCACAAACCACGCTGTGATGATGGCATCGCAGGTTATCAATGAGCCCTTTGCCGTTATCAATGCCGACGACTTCTATGGCCGAGATGGTTATGCCACCATTGGTCGCTACCTCTCGGAGTTGGAGGGCTCACGCGGTAAGTACTGCATGGTGGGCTACGAGGTGTCTAAGACCCTCTCGGAGAATGGTACCGTGTCGCGAGGCGTATGTACCGTGGATGCCGAGGGTAACCTTACAAGCATGGTTGAGCGCACGAAGATTGAGCGCGTGAACGGCACTATCGTATTCCACGACAATGGCGAGGATGAGCCTTTGGCCGAGAATACCCCCGTGTCGATGAACCTCTTCGGCTTCACTCCCGACTACTTCGAGCACTCTGAGGCATACTTCAAGGAGTTCCTCGCAGCAAATATCGACAACCTTAAATCAGAGTTTTTCATACCGCTCATGGTAAACAAGGTTATCAGCGAGGGTACTGCTACCATGCGTGTTCTCTCTACCACAGCCAAATGGTTTGGTGTAACCTACAAGGAGGATAAGCCTCAGCTCATGCAGAAGATTGAGGAGCTTATCGAGGCGGGAGAGTATCCCCGCAACCTCTGGTAATTTCTTGTGATAAGCCGCAATCTGCGGCACGAAACCGAAAGATACCCTGAATGGAATGTACGCCAAGTACTATCCATCCAGGGTACTTTCATTTCGCACCACATCTCACGGCTTCTGACAAGAAATTGTTTTTCTTGTGATAAGGGCGCATCTGCACCCTCGCTCTGTACTCTGTACTCTGTACTCTGTACTCTGTACTCTGCACTCTGCACTCTGCACTCTCCCCACAGCCCTCAAAACCCCTGCCTTACAAGCAAAATATGGCGTAGCCCGAAGACTACGCCATATTAGCAAGGTGTATATCCTGTTGTGTTGGCTCTTATTTCATGCCTGCCTTACCCTGGTTGAGGAAGGCTACGAAGCCGTCGATATCGGTGTTATAACCACGAGGACCTGCCAAGACGGTCTCGCCGTCGGGTGCAAGGAGGATATAGCCGGGCTGTGCGTTTACGCCCCAACGCTCCTGTGCGAAGGCTGCATTCTTCGAGCCGAGGCGCTTGCCGCCCTCGACCTTGGTCATATCATCGACATAGAGAGCGCAGATGATGAAGTCCTCACGCAAGATGGGCAATACGCGGTCATCGCTCCATACATACGACTCCATCTCGCGGCAGTTGTTACATGCGTGACCCGTAACGTCAACGAAGATAGGCTTATTCTGCTTCTGAGCCTCAGCAACAGCCTCCTCGAAGTCAAAGTGGCCCTCCAACTGGTGGGGAAGATGCAAGAAGTCGGCATACTTACGACCGGCGTTAATGTTCTCCACGTGGCCATTAACCTGGTAGTCCTGAGTTGACATAGGAGGAATATAGCCCGAGATGGCGTTCAGAGGTGCACCGAACATACCGGGAATCATATATACTACGAACGAGAATACGGCGATAGCCAACGAGAGGCGGAATACAGACACGTGCTTAACCTCGTCGTCATGTGCGAAGCGCAACTTGCCGAGGAGGTAGAAGCCGAGGAGTGAGAATACTACAATCCATATAGCCAAGTAAACCTCACGGTCGAGCAAGCCCCAGTGCATAGTTTGGTCGGCAGTCATCAAGAACTTCAAGCCGAGGGCTACCTCGATGAAACCGAGGACAACCTTTACAGAGTTCAACCAACCGCCGCTCTTGGGCAAGTTCTTCAACAATGAGGGGAACCATGCCAAGATAGTGAAGGGAAGAGCGAAGGCGAGAGCGAAGGCTGCCATGGTAATAATGGGCATCCACACACCACCGCTTGTAGAGCTGATGATGACGCTACCTACGATGGGACCTGTGCAAGAGAATGATACGAGCACGAGGGTCAATGCCATGAAGAAGATACCAATCAAACCTCCCTTATCGGCGCCTGCGTCACTCTTATTAACGAGGCTCGAAGGCAACGTAATCTCGAAGGCACCGAGGAACGATGCAGCGAAAATCATGAAGATAACGAAGAAGATGAGGTTGGGAATCCAGTGTGTACCGATAGCGTTGAAGATATCGCCCGCTACGTTTGTGCCAAATGCGTTAGAGAGAAGCACGAGGATAGCGATGGGCAGTACGTAGAGAGCCACGATGAAGAAACCATACATCAAGGCGCGGAAGCGTCCCTGAGCAGGAGACTGTGAACCCTTAACGAAGAACGATACGGTCATGGGCACCATGGGGAATACGCAGGGTGTGAGCAATGCTGCAAAGCCCCAGAGTATAGCCTGAATAATTGAACTCCAGTCGAGGGGTGCTGCTCCGCTTTCAGTCTCTGCATTGGCCACCGTGCCCTTATTGAATGAGAATGTTGCGGGGTTGGCAGTGCACTGGTTGGTGTCGTTTGTGCAGATTGTAGCCTGGATAAAGCCTGTGATGTCGTTGATGTTCTGCTCGGCACGAAGCTTAATCTGCTGTACGTAGGTAGCCTTGTCGTAGTATATGAATGAAGGCTCGCCCGTGAGTTCATCAATTCCATGCTCTACGGGTGTGAGAGGCTCAGTCATCTCGCCTACAAACTCCAAAGACTCGTCATCGAACAAGATGATAGGTGCCGAGAAGTCGGTCAAGGGATAGCCGTGGAAGCCCTCCTTAATTGTAGCGTCGAAGGTTATGGTGTAAATACCCTCACCAGCGTTCTCGGCTGTTACTACCCACTCAACGGGAGCGTCGGCATTCTCATTGACTACCTTAGCGGTAATAACCTCAGAGGTTGCCACAGGCTCAACTGCGGCCTCAACATTCTCATCGACTACCGAAATAGCAGTAGCCTCACTCTCGGGCTCCTGTGCAAAGGTTGCCATGGGCAACACGAGTGCTACGGTGAGCATGAGTGTCTTAAAAAGTTTTCTCATAATAAAAGTGTTTAAGTTATAATTGTTTGTCTATTGTTTATCGTCTTGTGTCTCCATGATATTCTGCATGCCGAAGGGCTGCTTGTCGCTACTATCCGAGCTGCGGCCGTCCCACACCTTATAGCGTGATGGCGACACGCCCACGCGTTGTTTGAAGTATTTGCCGAAGAACGACTGCGACGCGAAGTTGAGGCGTGTGGCAATCTCCTGGATGCTAAGTCCCGAGTATTTGAGCAGACGTTTTGCCTCATAGACCACAGCTTCGTCGATGAGCTTCGAGGCGTTGCGGCCACTCTTCTTTTTGAGAATGAGCGATAGGTACTTGGGTGTGATACCCATTTTTGCGGCGTAGAACTCCACGCTGCGTTCCGTGCTGCAATGCTCGCGCAACAGAGCCAAGAAGTTGTTGAATAGTTCATCTGTGCGGTTGCTTACCGACGTGTTGCCGGCGTTACTATGCTGCTGCAATATGCCCATCACGTAGTGGAACATCGCGGCAAAGAGCGAACTGATAATCTTCTTGCGGTTCGCCGTGGGAGCATAGTCGCAGAGTACCGAGCGCATGAGCTTCGATATATCGTGTATGTATGCCGCCTCCTGGGGCTCAATCTGCACGCAGGGGTCGTCCAAGAAGCCGTGATATATCGATATTAAATCCTGGGTATCGACATGAATGCTGTTGAGATACTGGCGCGAGTAGGTTATCATGTATCCCGACGAGCGTATCGATGCCTTGACCTGCTCGATGACGGTATTCTCGTTGAAGATAAATAGCGTGTTGGGACGCAACTCATGGAGCTTACCGTTAATCTTAATCTTGGCAGTGCCGCTCACGGTAACACCTATCGACACACCCTGAATGAGGGCTGTCAGATCGTCCAGCTCTCGAAACATTACCAACGGTGTGATAACCATATCCTCCGAATAGTATGCCGTCTCGAAACGTGATTTGAGCTTCTCAATAGATGCTCGTTTAATGCCGTCCTGCTTCATTTATTTGGTATATATGTTAGTCTATCTTTACTCTTAACTCTTTACTCTTAATTCATTGTCCCTTGCTCCTCGCTCTTCGCCTCCTCGTCCCTTTGTCTCTCGCACCTCACTCTTCACTCTCGCCACTTGTTTAGCATCTTACGCGCAGTGCACCCGCCTCGCAGCGTATGGTGATGGGGAACTTGGGTCCTGCTTGTCCGTCCACGTCGGTAGGCTCGTTGCGTGAGGTCTCGATGTGGAGCTTTGAGCAGCGCAGATGTCGTATGGCGCGTGGGTGTCCTCCGCATAGGTAACGCACCATGTTGGCGCATGTAGCGAAGAAGTTGCGTCGCTCGAGTATCAGCACGTCGAACAATCCGTCGTCCACCTTAGCCTCACGTGCAAGGGGAAAGCGTCCCGCCGTCTCGCCATTGAAGGCGAGGAGCATCAGTGCTTCGCAGTCGAGTACCGTGTCGTCGTGCGTGATGTGCAGGCCTATGCGGTGTATGCTCAGCAAATCCTTGATGCCTACGCCTATGTATGCCAGCTTGCCGATGTGGTGTTTCGCCTTGTCGGAGGTGTGCTGCGATGTCGTGGTAAATACTCCGAAGCTGAATACGTTGACGAAGTATTTGCCATTTACCCATCCGCAGTCCACCTGTCGCTCGCTGCCTCGTGCTATCTGCTGCGCCGCCTTTATGTGGTTGCTCTGCATGCCTATTGCTCCTGCGAAGTCGTTTGCTGTACCTGAGGGTATGATGCCGAGAGTGGGGTTGAGGCCTCGCTCACGCATCATGTTGACAACATAGTTTATCGTGCCGTCGCCGCCGCATATCACAGCCAACTCGGTCTCTTCCTCACCATCAAAGGGGTTCTCGCCAAAGACGATACGCTTAGACTTGACATCGAAACCTTCGCTACGAAATAGAGCCTCTATATCCTCTATGCGGTGGTCTATCTTACCCTTGCCCGCCTGTGTGTTGAACAATAAAAGAGTCTTCATGGCTGTACTACCTTAAATCTTCGGAGCACTCTATGTGGTACTTTTCGCCATCGGCATATATGAAGTAGTAGCTCCACCCATACTCCGCTGCGCACCTCTGAGCCAACTCCAAGGCGCCACCCTCCGAGCCCATCGCCATAAACATTGTCGCTGCGGCATCAGCCTCGGCGCATGTGGGGGCTATCACGGTTGCCGATAGCAGGTCGCTCACCACGCTGTAACCCGTGCGAGGGCTCAGTGTGTGTGCCACCTTTTTGCCGTTGTCATCGATGTAGAAGCGACGATAGTTACCCGATGTTGCTACGGCACAGTCTGATACCGAGATAATCTTCTCGAATGAGTCCTGCGCCATGTTTCCGTCGTAGGGTGTCTCGATGCCTATTGTCCACTCCTTGCCTTCGGGGTTATTGCCACGACAACGTATCTCGCCGCCGATGTTTACCATGTAGTCGCTTATGCCGAGCTCTTCTAATCTCTCGGCTGTGATATCTACGGTGTAGCCTTTGGCTATCGAGTTGAAGTCGAGCTGTATGCGGCTATCCTCCTTGCGAAGTCGGCCATCGATTATGGCAATCTTGTCGAAGCCGACAAAGGTGAGTATCGAGTCAATGTTGGGTGTTGTGTCATCGCCCTGCTTGCCGGCGAAGCCCCACGCCTCGGTCAGCGGCTTTATGGTTATGTCGTATGCGCCACAGCTCAGCTCGGTGAAGCGTGCCGATAGCTCTATGTTACGTGTTATATGCTTGTCGAGGGAGTCAGTCTCGTTGCGGTTGATGCGCGACAGTAGCGAATTGTCGTCAAATATCGACATCGACGCCTTGGCCTCCTCGTCTATTTTCTGAAACTCCGAAATTAGCGTTTGGTCATCGAGTGTGGTGTTGCACTTTACCGTTATGAATGTGCCAAGTGCCTGATCCTCAATGGTGGTGTAGCGCGGCTGTGAGCTTCGGCACGCACACATAAGGGCAAGCAGAAGCGACGCTGCGAACAATAGGGTTATAATTTGCTTATTTGAGAACATCGACACTTAACTATAAATCAACACGCAAAGTTAGTGAAAATTTCCAAAATGACACATTTTTACTTGTAAAAAAAATGAGTTATGCGAAAAATGGTTGAATTATGCGGAATGTTGGTAGGGAGAGAGAGTTTTGCGGAATGGTAAAATTGTCGCTCAAAAGTTGTAAAATTGTCGCTTCGATGTGGGTTGTATTAACAATAAATACTTAATGTGATTAACTATAAAAATATATTCATTTTTAGTGTGATAATGTTCTATTTTTACACTTTTTCGGGTATGCGCCATCAAATTATTTGCATGTAAAGTTCTTTTTCTTTTGAAAAAGGTTTTGAGTTTTGCGAAAAATAACTACCTTTGCGGCACGCTCCGGCAGGATCAAGGTAAGGATGATCTGTCGTGGAGTGCAACCAGGTTCGCCTCCGAGGGAAATTTATTTGAGGATGCGTACCATAAAAACCTTAATTTTTTATGTATTTGACACCTGAGAAAAAGCAGGAGTTGTTTGGCCAGTACGGCAAATCGACAACCGACACGGGCTCACCCGAGAGCCAAATCGCGTTATTCACTTACCGTATCAACCACCTTACCGAGCACATGAAGAGCAATCGCCATGACTACGGCACACAGCGTTCGTTGTTGCGCCTCGTGGGTAAGCGTCGTAAGTTGCTCACATACTTGAAGGAGGTTGATATCGAGCGTTACCGCGCGATTATCAAGACGCTCAACCTTCGTAAGTAAGATTGTGCGCAGAATGAAGGCAGCACCTCTCGGGGCGTTGCCTTCATTTCAGTTTGAAATTTTTATAGCACCGCTATATAGACGTTATATTTTTAAGAGGTTTTTTAGATTTTTATGGAAGCAAACAAGTTGTACAATGCTGTACAGAAGACAATCACGCTGGCCGATGGTCGTGAGATTATGATTGAGACCGGCAAGCTTGCGAAGCAGGCCGATGGCTCGGTGGTTGTACGTATGGGCGACACGATGCTCTTGGGTACCGTTGTTGCCGCTAAGGATGCCAAGGAGGGAACCGATTTCATGCCCTTGCAGGTAGAGTATAAGGAGAAGTACGCTTCGTGCGGCCGTTTCCCCGGTGGCTTTATGAAGCGTGAGGGCAAGGCTGGCGACTCGGAAATTTTGGTGGCACGTCTTATCGACCGTGCGCTCCGTCCTCTCTTCCCCGCAGACTACCACGCCGAGGTTTTCGTTACCGTAAACCTTATCTCGGCAGAGAAAGATATTCAGCCCGATGCGTTGGCAGGTTTGGCAGCTTCGGCAGCCCTTGCCGTATCGGATATCCCCTTCGGTGGTCCCATCTCGGAGGTGCGCGTAGCTCGTATCAATGGCGAGTATGTCATCAACCCGGGCTTCGAGGCTATGAAGAGTGCCGACCTCGATATCATGGTGGGTGGTACTATCGACAATATCCTCATGGTCGAGGGAGAGATGAACGAGGTGTCGGAGGAGGTTATGCTCGGCGCCATCAAGTTCGCTCACGAGGAGATTAAGAAGCATTGCGCCGTGCAGATTGAGCTTATGAAGGAGCTCGGCAAGGATGTTAAGCGCACCTACTGCCACGAGACCAACGACGAGGAGCTTCGTCAGACTATCATCAGCGAGCTCTACGACAAGGCCTATGCCATCGCTACGAGCGGCACCATGAAGCATGAGCGTCAGGATGCCTTTGACGCTTTGGAGGCTGAGTTTGCAGCACGCTACACCGAGGAGGAGCTCGAAGAGAAGGCCCCCCTTATCCACAAGTACTTCCATGACGACGTTCAGAAGAAGGCTATGCGTAACATGATTCTCGATGAGGGTAAGCGTCTCGACGGCCGTCGTACCGATGAGATTCGTCCTATCTGGTGCGAGGTTGACTACCTGCCCTGTGCACATGGCTCTGCAATCTTTACGCGTGGTGAGACACAGTCGTTGACTACCGTAACGCTCGGTACGAAGCTCGACGAGAAGATGAAGGACGAGGTACTCGTTCAGGGTAGCGAGCAGTTCGTATTGCACTATAACTTCCCTCCTTTCTCTACGGGTGAGGCGCGTCCCGCACGTGGTTTGAGCCGTCGTGAGATTGGCCACGGCCACCTCGCATGGCGTGCATTGAAGCCCATGGTACCCCTGGGCGAGGAGAACCCTTACGCAGTACGTGTGGTATCGGATATCTTAGAGTCTAACGGCTCGTCGTCAATGGCTACCGTATGTGCCGGTACCTTGGCGTTGATGGATGCGGGTGTTAAGCTCCGTAAGCCCGTGTCGGGTATCGCCATGGGTCTTATCTCTGACTCGGAGACGGGTCGCTGGGCAGTATTGTCTGATATCTTGGGCGATGAGGACCACCTCGGCGATATGGACTTCAAGGTAACAGGTACCCGCGACGGTATTACCGCGACACAGATGGATATCAAAGTTGACGGCCTCTCATACGAGGTGCTGGCAACAGCTTTGGAGCAGGCGCGTCAGGGTCGTCTCCACATCCTCGACAAGTTGGTTGAGACCATTGCCGAGCCCCGTGAGGACTACAAGCCCTTCGTTCCCCGCATCGTGCAGATAACTATTCCCCAGGACTTCATCGGTGCTGTTATCGGCCCCGGCGGTAAGGTTATCCAGGATATTCAGAAGACTACGGGTACTACCATCACCATCACTGAGGTTGATGATAAGGGTATCGTTGATATCTTCGGTCAGGATAAGGAGGCTTTGGATGGTGCTTTGGCGCGCATCAAGGCTATCGTTGCTGTTCCCGAGATTGGCGAGACCTACAACGGTAAGATTCGCTCTATCGTTGACTTCGGTGCCTTCGTAGAGATTCTCCCCGGCAAGGATGCTCTTTTGCACATCTCGGAGATTGACTACAAGCGTTTTGAGACTATGGAGGAAACCGGCTTGAAGGAGGGCGATATGATTGAGGTTAAGCTCATTGCCAAGGACCAGAAGACCGGTAAGTTGAAGCTGTCGCGTCGCGCGCTTCTCCCCAAGCCCGAGGGTTGGGTTGAGCGTGAGCCCCGTGAGCGCAAGCCTCGCGAGGGTGGCGAGCGTCGTGATGACAAGCGTGCTCCTCGTCGCGAGCGTCACTAAAATAAGCACCCGACACTAAATATTGTGCCTGTGCATAATATAATATAGTGTCGGGGCGTTTGTCTGGTAAATGCGAATAAGAAAGTAAAATTAACTATTTAACGACTACATTTCATGAAGAATCTTTTTAAGTTGAGCACATTGCTCGTTGTAGCGGTTTTGACTCTTACAGGTTGCAACTGCTTCAAGAAGATGGCTAAGAATCAGGAGGATATTCAGCTTACATGCACTCCCGAGGTTTTGGTTTTGAATAATGGCCGCATCGATGCCGATGTTAAGGTTACCTTCCCCGAGAAGTATTTCAACGAGAAGGCAGTATTGAAGGTTACTCCCGTTATCGTATTTGAGGGTGGCGAAGTAGCCGGTGCAACGCAGTATTTCCAGGGCTCAAAGGTAGATGATAACTACACCGTAATAAGCAAGGCTAACGGTGGTCAGTACACCATGCACGTTACGTTCCCCTATGATGAGCGTATGGACAAGTGCGAGTTGCAGCTCCGTGCCGAGATTAAGTGTCCCAAGGGTAAGTGCAAGGAGTTTACCTTCGTAAACCTCAACAATGGTGCCATGCCCACCAAGGACGAGGCTGCTATCTTGGCTGCCGGTGGTGCTAAGGCCGATGCTTTGCGTCGCTCGTTTGGTTTGACTATTGCTCAGGGCGTTAACACCTTGCAGCGTGATATAGACTACGCATCAGCTATGCAGAATATGGCATCGGGCTACAAGAACGTTATCACCGAGGTAACAAAGGCTAACTACATCTACGCTATCAACTCTTCAACCCTCAGCTCTGATGCGAAGAAAACCGATGAGCTCACCGCCTTCCAGCAGAAGACCCAGGAGCAGACAAACAACAGCCGTATTCGCCAGAATATCTATGTTAACGGTTATGCTTCGCCCGATGGTCCCGAGAAGTTCAACGATAAGCTTTCGGCTGCTCGTAGCCAGTCGGGTAAGAAGGCTGCCGAAGTTCTCTTGAAGGAGGTAGATGTTGCTCTCGACGTAGCATCATACGGCGAGGACTGGGAGGGCTTCAAGGAGCTCGTTGCCGCCTCGGATATCGAGGACAAGGAGCTTATCCTCTCTGTACTGAATAGCTATGAGTCATCTACCGAGCGCGAGACACAGATTAAGAACATGTCGCAGGTATTCGAGGCTTTGAAGAAGGATATCCTTCCCCAGCTTCGTCGTGCGCAGCTCATCAACAGCTCGGATATCACGGGTAAGACCGACGATGAGATGATTGCCTTCGTGCGCAACGGTCAGTTCGACAAGCTCGACGAGAAGGAGTTGCTCCACATTGCCTCTACGGGCAAGCTCAACGATAGCGATAAGATTGCCACCTTGGAGGCTGCTGCCAAGGAGTATAAGAGTGTTGCTGCTTACAATAACCTCGGTGTAGCCTACGCTGCTGCTGGCGAGGCTGATAAGGCTGCAAGTGCCTTCTCTAAGGCTGTTAAGGCGGGTGGTAACGCATCGGAGATTAACAACAACCTCGCTCTGGTAAACCTCATGCAGGGTGATACCGAGTCGGCTAAGGCTTATGTTGCTTCTGCATCTGCCGAGACTAAGGCTTTGGCTGCCGCTGCCGAGGGTAACTATGCTGCTGCACAGTCGGAGCTCGAGGGCTACAATGCAGCTGTTGCCGCTACCATGAATGCCGATTACACTGCTGCTAAGCAGTTTATTGCTAATGACAATAGCGCCAAGGCCGACTATCTGCGTGCTATTATCGCCATTAAGCAGGGTGATACCGCAGCTGCTACCGCTAATCTTAACAGCGCTATCGAGAAGGAGCCTGCATACGCTGAGCGTTGCAAGAAGGATGTCAACCTTCGCGAGTATATTGGTAAGGAGATTCGCCTCTAAAATTTCATGTGATAAGCCGCAATCTGCGGCACGAAACCGAAAGATACCCTGAATGGAATGTACGTCAAGTACTATCCATCCAGGGTACTTTCATTTCGAGACCAAGCCTAACCCCTTCTGACAAGAAAAAACGCGCTGATTAATGGCGTGGGTCTGTGGGAAGAGTGCAGAGTACAGAGTACAGAGTACAGATGAAAGATAGTTGGTTGGGAGCGTGGTTGATAGTTTAATACCCCTCATGTACTCCTTATACCCCTTATACCCAATGTACCCCTTATACCCAATCTACACCTTATACCCTATGTACCCCTATGTACCCCTCGCGCAAAAATTTGGGGTCTGTGGGGATTTTCCACTTTCCGTTTTCCGTTTTCCGTTTTCCGTTTTCTGCTTTCCACTTTCCACTTTGCTCTGTACTCTGTACTCTGTACTCTGTACTCTGTACTCTGTACTCTTTCTGTTTTACAACACTAATTTTCACTTTGAAAATAACTTTTTTCTCTATTTTTATTGCACACTACGAAAAAATATTTATCTTTGCATTGACTATCTGTCGTATTGTGTGGATAGTTAGGCACACTATGTGGTAGTCTGCCTCCCGATGAGGCTTAACTTATTGTGAAACAACAAAAAACAACAAAACTATATTATTAACTAAATTTTAAGCAAAATGAAAAAGTTTTTTTCTATGTTGGTAGCGTTTGCTACTATCTTTGCATTTGTTGCTTGTGAGGGTACTGAGGAGCCCGCTCCCACTACTCCTACCAAGTTGAAGAAGCCCGTTTTGAAGCTTGCCGAGCAGACTGAGACAGGCTTCACTATCGAGTGGACAGCGGTTGAGAACGCAGCAAGATATGTTGTTATGTTCCAGGCTGTTACTTATCCTACAACTGAGACTCAGTACTCGTTCACCGACCTCGAGCCCGGCGAGTACAAGGTGCAGGTAATGGCTGTTGCAGCTGCCGGTTCTAACTACAAAGACTCATCTTACGCCGATATCACCGTTAAGATTATCCCCGCTGACACCGGCGACTGGTTTACTCAGGAGCTTAACCTTGGTACTAACGAAGCGGAAGGCTACTATCCCACAAACTCTATTTACGTAACTTGGAAGGGTACTGACGTTGAGGAGGTGCAGTACGGTCTCTTCCCCTCATATGTTCTTGAGGGTGCTTCTGACAGCACCATCAAGGCTAACTTGAATGTTCTTGATCAATATTATGAGGATATCGCCTCTGAGGAGGGTCTTACATTGGTATTTAACAACCTTAACGCTAAAACCGAGTACACAGTGGTAGCTTTGGCAACCAGCAAGTGGGGTTACGAGATTTACTTGAAAAACACTATCACTACGGATTCTGCTGAGATGGCCTCTAATGTAGAGCCTTGGCTCGGTACATGGAGTGTTTCTAATGACAAGACCTTGCGCTATTTCGCTCAAGGTAACGATCTCGGCGCGGAGATATTGGATGAGACTATCGAGAAGACTTGGAATATCACGTTCCATCCTCAGTACTCTAACACTGTGGCCATCAGCGGCATGAGCAGCGTCCTCACAGGTGAGGATGATGTCCCTGCAATGGGCTTCATCAGCGATGACGGCAAGTTGAACCTCCTCGCAGGTATTGCTGTAGGTTCAGAATACGAGGGCTATACTCCTATTTGGTGTCCTTCGTTTACTGTTGAGGAGTTCGGTGTTGGTAATGTAGTTTACTTCCCCTTCCAGGGCTTTGGTAAGGATAAGGATGGTAATGACCTCTATTACGCTCCTTACACTATTACTATGGAAGACACAACTGCTACCTCTGTAGCTAATCCTACTACTCTCTACGCAACAGTGAAAGAGAATGGTGAGGAGAAGGAGATTGAAATGGAAGCTATTCCCGATTCATTTGAAATCTATGCAGTAAGCGCGCAAGGTGGTTGTGCAGTGTATGGTGTTAATAAAGAAAATGATTTGCGCGTAGCGTCTGGCACTTACACTCTTACCAAGGTTGAGGCTGCTCCCGCAAAGAGCGCTAAGAAACTTGGTGCAAAGGTTAAGTTCCCCGAGGTTATGGTAACTAACAGCATCTTCGTTCGCTAATTTTAGTTGAAATAGGAATTTCGGCGTGGTAGTCATTTGATTACCACGCCTCTTTTTATGTTGCACCCATAAAAAAAGTGGGGCACTTGTTGTAAGTCTTGCGAAAAATGCCTATATTTGTAATTGCAAAAAGTGTCTGACTATGGATTACGTTAAGGAATTAGAGAAATACTCGCCTGCGCATACTGATGCCCAGGTAGCTAAGGAGGTGGCCAAGATTAAGATGGCAGCAAACCGCAACGGTAATGCCGATGTATATAAGTTCTGCTTCTCGGCCATAGACCTCACAACACTCTCGTGCAATGACTCGCAGGAGTCGGTGCAGGCCTTCGCGCGCAAGGCTGTTGACTTCTACGAGAAGTATCCTAACATCCCCAACGTGGCATCTATCTGTGTCTATCCCCCCTTCGTTGAGACCGTAGGCTTGGAGATTGATGGCACACCCCTACGCATCACGAGCGTAGCAGGTGCCTTCCCTGCGTCGCAGAGCTTCATTGAGGTTAAGGCCTTGGAGGTGGCAATGGCAATAGAGAATGGTGCCGATGAGGTGGATATCGTCCTCAACCCCGGTATGATGCTCTCGGGACATGTCGCCGAGGCAGCAAGCGAGGTGGAGGTGCTCCGCGAGGAGGCACAGGATGTGGTGTTGAAGGTAATCATCGAGTCGGGCGCACTCAAAACCCCCGAGCTCATACGTCAGGCATCGCTCGTGTCGATGTTCGCGGGTGCCGACTTCGTAAAGACCTCGACAGGTAAGATTGATGTGGCAGCAACGCCTGAGGCGGCATTTGTCATGTGCCACGCCATCAAGGACTACTACAATGTTACAGGCCGCAAGGTGGGCTTCAAAGCTGCCGGAGGCGTGCGCACCCCCGAGGATGCTGCACTCTACTACACCATCGTAGAGGAGGTGCTGGGCGAGGAGTGGCTGACAACGGACCTCTTCCGCATTGGTGCATCGTCGGCTGCGAATAATCTTATATCGGCGATTGAGGATAAGGATATCAAGTACTATTAATATCCGATTTATAGGGCATCTTCGCTCTATACCGCAGAATGAGGCTTGTTCAAGGCTCTATTTTGTCGTTATGCTCGACCTCGAAGTGCTCAATTACGCCCGAGTAAATTCCGCATTTTCGAGCTTCGCAACCATAACACTACAATCATAACGGAATGGGGATGGCTAATTCACCTTTTAGCCATCCCCTTTTTTACGTAAGGCTGTGTCTCTAAATCAACGATACCGCCTCTATCCAACTTACTCCATATACTACGGGCCCTTGCAACATTGACATTAGGGGCTAAAAAAAGAGCCTAAGGCTGCAACCTTAGACTCCTATGCTATTGTCCGCAGTCGTTGCTTATCGCTTCGACTGGTAGGGTTTGATGACGCCGCGCTTCGAGCTGCGGATAGACTCGATGAGTTTATTACGCTCGGGGGTCTCCTCAATTTCGGCCTCGGCCTTGTCGCAAGCGGTGAGGTAGTTGAGATCGCTCTGGAACAGCACGCGGCAGGTGTTGTGTATAGACTCTATCTGCTCGCGCGAGAAGCCGCGACGCGATAATCCCACCTTATTGATGCCGGCGTAGTGTGCCTCGCCATTAGTTACGATGATGTAGGGTGGGACATCCTGTGTGAGTAGCGCGCCACCCTGAATCATGGCGTGGTCGCCGATATGTATCCACTGGTGGGCTGCCGTATGGCCACCGATAACCACCCAGTCGCCAATCTCGACCTCGCCCGCAAGCGATAGGCGGTTGGCGATGACGCAGTGGCTGCCGACAACGTCATCGTGCGCAACATGCACGTAGGCCATGAGAAGGTTGTGGTCGCCAACGATAGTCGTGCCGCGCGATGCGGTGCCGCGTGCGATGGTTACGCACTCACGTATATCGTTATAGTCGCCGATGACGGCTGTGGTCTGCTCGTTGGCGAATTTGAGGTCCTGGGGCAGGCAGGCGATACATGCGCCGGGGTGCACCTTATTGCCTTTGCCGAGGCGAGCACCATTGTAGATGATGGCGTGGGGGCCTATCCAGCAGTCGTCGCCGATGACAACATCGCCCTCGATATACGCAAATGGCTCGATAGTTACGTTCTTACCAATCTTAGCGTCGGGGTGAACGTATGCCAAGTTACTAATCATACACTCTATTTTTATGGTTTATTATCTGTTTTTTGCAATCTGTGCAGTGAGTATGGCCTCGCATGCTAACTGACCGCCAACAAAGGCCTTAGCCTCGGCTGTGCAGATGCCGCGGCGCATATCTGTAATGTGGCACTCCAACTGCAAGGTGTCGCCGGGCACAACCTTACGCTTCCAGCGCACGTTGTCGGCTTTTAAGAAGTAGGTAGAGTACTCCTCGGGGTTCTCGACCTTGCTGAGTACAAGGATGCCGCAGCACTGTGCCAAGGCCTCAATGATGAGCACACCCGGCATAACAGGCTCCTCGGGGAAGTGGCCCACGAAGAATGGCTCGTTCATCGTAACATTCTTAATGCCGCCGATAGCATTCTCCTCGATATGGAAGATGCGGTCAACGAGCAAGAAGGGGGGACGGTGCGGGAGCAGCGTCTTAATCTTGTTGATGTCAAAGACGGGCTCACACTTTGAGCTATACTTGAACGAGGGGCGGTCGCCGCTACGACGTATCGTGCGCGAGAGCTCCTTCATAAACTCCGTATTGGCGAAGTGGCCGGGACGTGTAGCCCACACGCGACCCTTGATGCGCATGCCGAGCAGGGCAAAGTCGCCAAGGAGGTCGAGAAGCTTATGGCGTGCAAGCTCGTTGTTGGCGCGTAGCTGCTGGTTGTTCAGGTAGCCGCCTGTGATGTGTATATCCTCCTTGCCGAAAATATGCTTCAAGTGCTCCAACTGCTCATCCGAGACGGGGTTTTCAACTACGACAATAGCGTTGTCGAGGTCGCCACCCTTGATGAGGTTCATCTTCATCAGCGGCTCCAACTCGTGCAGAAATACGAAGGTGCGGCAGGGCGATATCTTCTCGGTATAGTTGTCCGTAGGGTTATAGACGGCATATTGGTTGCCTACGACCTTTGAGTTGTAGTCCACATGCACCGACACCAAGAACTCGTCGTCGGGATATATGACTATGGCTACACCCTTCTCGGGGAGCGTATATACCTGCTTTTCGGTTACCTCATAGTACTTGCGCTCGGCAGCCTGCTCCACGGTGCCTACCTCCTCGATGCGTGCGGCATATTCGCGTGCCGAGCCATCCATGATAGGGGTCTCGGGGGCGTTGATATCGACGATGGCATTGTCGATGCCGAGCGTCCACAGTGCCGACATGATATGCTCTATTGTGCTTACCTTTGCTGCGCCATTCTCGATGGTCGTACCGCGCGATGTGTCGGTAACATACTCACACAGGGCGGGAACCTCGGGAGCACCCTCTAAATCGACACGACGGAAGGTGATGCCATGGTTCTCCTCGGCGGGGTGTACGGTCATCGTAACCTGTAAACCGGTGTGAAGGCCCTTGCCTGAGAAAGATATGGACGCTGATAATGTGCGTTGTTTCGTTGCCATTATGATAAAATTTTGGTTATCTTAGGCAAAGATACAAAAAATATTAAAAAAAATTACTATTTTTGTTCAGAATTGTAAACATGATGCAGCAAGTGCCCAAATATACCCAACCACGGCAGCAGCAGAGGTCTCAGCCTATGCCGCGCCGTAGGTCGTATGTGAACCTCGAAGATACGCGACGAGATAGCTTTGGTGAGTGGCTCTACAACCATCGTCGCGGCCTCCTGGCAGCCTTGTTGCTCTATGTCGTAGGGCTCTTTATTTTGCTCACCCAGCG
This sequence comes from Alistipes sp., assembly GCA_045603045.1. Lineage (GTDB taxonomy): Bacteria > Bacteroidota > Bacteroidia > Bacteroidales > Rikenellaceae > Alistipes. The sequence goes on along the minus strand of JAZULJ010000020.1, from coordinate 23,185 downwards.
TGTTATCGTCGAGATACCGCCCATCGAATATGAGATAGAAATTGTCCCCGAAGAGATGCTCGAAGAGCAGGTTGTTGAGCGCCCCAATGTATATCCCGATATGGAGTATTTGGAGCAGCAGGTGCGTAACGTTAAGTCAAACCAGATGTCGTCATTCGACGAGGCATCGGGAGGTGAGGCTGTGGAGTACGATGCGGAGACACAGGAACTTATGGATAGGATAGCTGCCGACATGAATCTCTCCGAAGGACTCTTCGAGGGGGGTGCGTCGGGCAAGGGCATAGGTCAAGGTGGCGGAGGCACGCATAGCGGTAAGGGTGCCGGAGACTCGAAGGGCGAGAAGGGTAAATTCTCGGGTGCCGTAACCGTAAGTTACTCCTTCGCGCAGCCTGTGCGTCATCATCGCAGCCTTTATACACCGGCATATCGCGCCAAGGGTGGCGGTACGGTTGTCGTAGATGTGTGGATAAACCGCAATGGCACGGTTACGGATGCACGCATCGCCTCATCGACAAATTCGACTCTTAATGCTCAGGCTCTCGCCGCAGCCAAGCATACTAAGACACTGTTCGACATCAACAATGGTGCCCCGACTTCGCATCGTGGTACGATAACCTATATCTTTGTAGCACAATGACACGCCTTGGTACGACATACCGCCTCGTAGTGGCGCTCATGGTGGCCATGCTTCTGTCGTTGAGCATGACCGAGGCCTCGGCATCGGAGCGTGTGGAGTGTGGACGTGGGGTAGTGCAGCAGAGCGATGCTGCACCCTGCGACGATGCGGCCTCGATTATCGGGCAGTGGCGCTCATCGGCACCGCTATTGCCGAGCGAAATCTCACATTTGGGACACTCTGTCGTCTCGGTGCGCACCGTGGCACGAACATCGCGTCCATCGGATACGCTCGTACGTATGTTAATGTCCCTAAGGTCAATAGATGCCACGACAACTACAAATCGTTACGGATTGTATAACCATAAAATATTGTTTGTTTCTCACTCGCGATTCTACTATCTGAATTGCTTGTCGAGGTTGCGTATTTAGCTGTCGATAAATATCTTGCGAATTACAAAAATTCTATTATTTATCACTTAACTAAATACATAAACTACTATGAAACAAACACTTTGCGAGGCATTGTATGCCTTGCCCGAAGGTGGCGTGGTAGCACGTCGCCGCACCATATATAAGCCCCTTGTAGCAGTTTTGGCGGGCATCGCTCTTTTGATTATTAACTTTGTTGCCATCGACGATAAGTCGGGTGCGCTCAGTATGTTGCTCCTTGTCGTAGGTGCGGTATCCCTGGTTTATGGTGCCGTAGCAGTTGTATTGCGCCTTGTCGGTAGCGAGCGCGTGCCCTACGATAGCGTGGACAACTGTTACATGCGTTACCGTGAGCGTTACTACGACCGCGCCCTACTCGAACCTCTGCGCCGCGCCATTGAGCGTGGCGATGCCAAGGCTATCGAGCAGATGCCTACAACAAACGTGTCGGCAGTGGTGCTCGTGGAGTATCGTACGCCCTCGCGTCGCATGACGGCGTATGCGCTGTACGAGTATGCCGAATTTGAGAACCGACTTATATTTGGTCCCGTGGTGCACCGTAGGTAGTACGCTCGGGGTTATGACAACGAATTAACTATACACCTTATGTTGAACGAGAACTTCCTATTTATCGGAGCCCTACTGCTCTTTGTCGCCGTGCTTGCAGGTAAGGCCGCATACCGTGTGGGGACACCTGCGCTGTTGCTCTTCCTCGGTGTCGGTATGCTCTTCGGTTACGAGCATTTTGTATTCCATGTTGACTTCGCGTCGTACGACTTCGCACAATTTATAGGTATGGTTGCCATGTGTATCATCCTCTTCTCGGGAGGTATGGATACCAAGTTCTCGGAGATACGCCCGGTGATGGCACCCGGCATCGTCTTGGCGACGCTGGGTGTCGTTCTCACGGCGCTTATAGTTGGTACGTTCATCTATTACGTAGCAGGGCTCTTTGACGTTATAATCACCTTCCCCATGGCGCTGCTGCTTGCTGCCACGGTATCATCTACCGACTCGGCATCGGTATTCTCCATACTGCGTAGTAAGAAGCAGGGGCTGAGTCAAAATCTGCGCCCTCTGTTGGAGTTGGAGAGCGGTAGTAACGACCCTATGGCCTACATACTTACCGTTATGCTCGTGGGTATCGTTGCCGATGGCGCAAATCTCGATTTGGGAAGTGCTGCCACTACATTCCTTGTGCAGATGATTGTGGGTGCGCTGATGGGCTTCGGCCTCGGACGTACTACGGTGTGGGTGCTCAACCATATCAATATCCGCAGCAACCCTTCGCTCTATTCGGTGTTGTTGCTCGCTTGTGCCTTCTTTACCTACTCCTTTACCTCGATGGTCTATGGCAATGGCTACCTTGCAGTATATATCGCCGGTCTTGTTGTAGGTAACTACCGCATCGTCTATCGCAATATGCTCACCACCTTCTTCGATAGTTTCACATGGCTGCTGCAAATAGTCCTCTTCTTAGCTCTTGGCCTGTTGGTCAATATCGATGAACTATTGCAGCCCGAGGTGCTCTTCGTAGGTCTTATTGTAGGTGCATTTATGATATTCGTTGCTCGTCCCGTTGCTACGTTCACCTGCCTTATGCCCTTCCATAAGTTCACGGGCAAGGCGCGCACCTATGTCTCGTGGGTGGGTCTGCGTGGTGCCGTGCCTATAATCTTTGCCCTCTATCCTATTACCTATGGGCTGCCCAATGCTACATATATCTTCAATGTGGTCTTTGTCATTACCATCGTCTCGCTCGTGGTACAGGGAACAACGGTGAGTTCCATGGCTAACTGGCTCGGCCTCTCGTACGCGGAGGCGGAGAGTACCTTTAAGCTTACGGTGCCCGACCATATACGCAGCGAGTTCTCGGAGATTGGCGTTACGGCATCGATGCTCCATCGTGGCGATAAGCTACGCGATATTCAGCTGCCGGGAAATACCCTTGTTGTGATGGTATTCCGCGATGGTAACTACTTTGTGCCCAAGGGCTTTACTCAGTTGAAGTCGGGCGATAAGCTACTCGTCGTGTCGGATAACAACGACGAGCTTCTGAAACAGGTCGAGGAGCTTGGCATCAAGAATATACGGAAAATGTGATTTATAAAGCCATGAATACACCTCTTGTAATCCTCGACTATGACGGTACGATAGGCGATACACGCCAAAATATCATCCGCACTTTTCAGAGCACGATGCGTTATCTGGGTCTCGAAATGCGTGATGAAGCGACGTGCGCCCGCACCATAGGTCTCACACTGCGAGATGGCTTCTTGGCGATGTATCCCGATATGGATGGTGAGGCCGCCGATAGGTGCGTGGCCAAGTACCGCGAGATATACTTTGAGGATGTAGAGGCCAATATTCCCGCGTTGTTTCCGCATGTGGCCGAGACGCTGCACACGCTCTATAATCAGGGTTACACGCTCGCTATCGCCTCATCGCGCTCGTCGCCGTCGCTGCGCCTCTTCATCGAGAGGGCAGGTATTGCAGAGTATTTGAGTTATATCCTTGGCGCTGATAACGTTGCGAGGCATAAGCCCGACCCTGAGCCTGTGCTCAATACACTCCGAGAACTCGGTTTCAAGCCTGCGGAGGCTATTGTGGTGGGTGATATGCCTGTCGATATGCTCATGGCACGTAATGCAGATGTTCGTGCCGTAGGCGTGTCGTATGGCAACGCTACGCGCGAGGAGCTTCTCGCTGCGGGTGCCGACCATCTTATCGATGACTTTGCGGAGTTGCTCGCTATATGTGAGTAGATATCTATGGCACGAATGTAGTGCTGCGCGGCGAAATTCGACGTAAATGGCATCTCATCGAAATAGTATTTATACTTATAATTGCTGAGATTTTGTAAAATGTCAGCAATTTTTCATGGTTTGAAGAGAAAAAATCAATATCTTTACTCCTCGAAATATGAACATGAAAATTTAACAGTTGTTCAATATCTAAAATAAGGAGTATGTTTACCGATATTTTTGACAGAATCAGAAAATCAACAGGTGGTCCTATTGGTCAGTATCGCGAGAAGGCCGAGGGATATTTTGCATTTCCACGTTTGGAAGGCGAGTTAGGCCCATATATGCGTTTCAATGGTCAGGATGTTTTGTGTTGGAGTCTCAACAACTATCTTGGCCTCGCTAACCACCCCGAGATTCGAAAGACCGACGCCGAGGCAGCCGCTAAGTGGGGCCTTGCATACCCTATGGGTAGTAGAATGATGACAGGTCAGACACACCTCCACGAGGAGCTTGAACGTCGTCTTGCGGCATTCGAGAAGAAGGAGGCGGCCTTTGAGTTCAACTTCGGATACCAGGGTATCGTCTCTACTATCGACTCGCTCGTATGCCGTCACGATGTGATAGTATATGATGCCGAGGACCACGCCTGTCTGCTCGATGGTATTCGTCTGCACAGAGGTAGCAGCTATAAGTTCCGCCACAACGATATTGTTGACTGCGAGAGAGTCTTGGCTAAGGCTTGCGAGGAGGCTGAGGTGCGCGGTGGTGGTGTCTTGCTTATCACCGAGGGTGTCTTTGGTATGACCGGTGCGCTCGGTATCCTTGACCAGATAGCGGCCCTCAAAAAGAGATATAAATTCCGCATCATGATTGACGATGCCCATGGCTTCGGCGTTATGGGTGAGCATGGTCGCGGTACCTCGGAGCACTTTGGTGTGATGGACGAGGTTGATATCTACATCGGTGCTTACGCCAAGTCTATGGCTATCATCGGAGGCTTTGTTGCTGCCGATAAGGATATTATTGACTTCTTGAAGTATAACATGCGTTCGCAGATATACGCAAAGTCGCTCCCGATGCCTATCGTCGAGGGCTGTCTCAAACGTCTCGAAATTATTGATAGTCCCGAGGGCGACGAGCGTCGTGCCCAGTTGTGGAGAGTTACACGTCGCTTGCAGGAGGGTTTCCGCGAACTCGGCTTCGATATTGGTCCTGCCGAGGCATGTGTAACGCCTGTTCATGTTGAGGCAGGTGTCAATCAGGCAACAAATATCGCCGTGGCTCTTCGCGAGGAGTACCATATCTTCTGCTCGGTGGTTGTTTATCCTGTCATCCCTGCGGGTATGGTTATCTTCCGTATCATTCCTACTGCTGCTCACAGCATGGAGGATGTTGAGAGAACCTTGGCGGCCTTCAAGGATATCAAGGAGCGCCTCGGACGTGGTGAGTTCGATAAGGATATTCCTAACATGGCTCTGAAATAATCGGCAGCTATTCTAATGCGCAAAATAGTAACGGGTGGTCCAAACTTGGACCACCCGTTTTTGTTAGTCGATAAATGGTTGTTCGAGTACGATAAACAGCTATCCGTTGTGTTGTCGTTTTGAGCAGTCCGTATAGCGTAACCCCTCGCTATCTGCGGATAAAGGCATTTAGAGCACTCCCGGCATCGTACTGCGATGTGAAGTTGGGCTGTATGACTATCTTTCCGGTGCGGTCTATCGCACCCCAACGCCTGTCGGCAAACTGCACTACGGCAAAGCCGTCGCTGTTCATGCTCTTGGCATACTCGAATTGTGGTGCTATATGCCAGTTGCCGTAGTAGTTGAGGTATCCCCATTTTCCCGTTGTGGGGTCCTCCATCTCCCAGAGGTCTATGCCGCAGTAGCGCCCCTTCTCAATACTGCGTATGGCCTCATCCACCTCATATTGACTGTCGAAATTAAAGTTTATCACGGTCTGTCCGAGGGCGTTTATCGCGCCCCAACGGTAGTTGTGTAACTGAACTACGGCTACGCCTAAATCTGTTTTGAAATCCTTGGCATAGCGGAATTGCGGCTTTATCGCCCACATGCCGCGCTCGTTGAGGTAGCCATAGAGCCCTGTTCCGGGGTCTTCGGTGGCTATGAGCGTCTGCATCAGGGGCATGAATCTCACGCCTGTCATGCTCTCTATGGGATGTTGTGAGTCTGCCGGTGTGCCGGCACTACCGTATGAAGGTGTTGCAAGTGAGGCCAAAAGGCTGCACGATGAGCAGAGAATGGCGATTGTTGCGATAAGGGGTATTGACCGTCTCATAAGTCATAAATTTTGAGTTAGATATATGTGCGACGCTGTATCTGCATACAAATATAATCATATTTTGGGGAATATCAAAATTTTATATCTACAATAGAGTGGTCAAGAGGTGTAATAGGTTTGTAATTCTCGTACGACGATGATGTGATATTAACTCATTATGCCAAATAATATTTTAGAGAATTATATTGCATGTTTCATTATCTTTTTATAAATTTGCGTAACTATTTATCCCATCAATCCAACTTAGTAATGAAGAATTTAATTAAAATGTTGCTCATCGGAGCTGCTTCGTTGTCGATTGTAGTCAACGTGCAAGCGCAATCCGAAACCCCCTTAAAGTATCTTGAAGATAACTTTCCTAAGCTTACAGAGCTATTCAAAAGTGAATTGAGCGAATATCCCGCTCACTATATATTTGCTGTGGATGTATCGGGCTCTATGAATAAGTATCAGCTTATGGTTGATTCTGCGTTGACTCCATTTTTCAGAGCCCTGCCCGACAAGGACCGCGTTGATGTTATACCCTTTGGTACAGAGGCAATGACCAGCGTCCTCGGTCTCTCTGGCGTTATCGATGATAACGTGAAAAACACTCTATGCAACAACATCAAGACTCTCTATACGAACCCTTCGTACACGCGCGAGTTCAAGGCTTACACCGATGTACCTGCGGGTGTCGATGGTATTGCCAAGGTTATGCAGACCAACCGCGAGTATAAGGTCAATGTGGTAGTAATCATAACTGACTTCCGTAATGACCAAAAGGGTTTTGGCGAGCGTAAGATAACATCAGAGGATTTGCAAAAGATGAACTCGGCGATTAAGGCTGCTACGGGCGATGTTTATACCCGTTTCATAGCACTTCAATTGCCTGTCGATATCAACAAACCCGGATACTGCCTCAATCAGCTCTCGGAGAGTGTATTCTCGTTTGATGGATATAAGCTCGAAATAGCATCTGCGGATAATGACGAGAAGGTTATTCAGCAGTGGTTTAATCAGCTCAAACGCGAGATTATGGTAACCAAACTTAAAGCCATTGTTCACGACGCAAATAAGAGCAATCCTGTGAAGATGGAGGTGGAGCGCGATATCGACGGTAATGTGAAGGCAAACATTACATGGGAGCCTACCAAGCTGTACCCCACAATCAAGATTGATTCAACTACTGCGAGTGCCGAGGGTTTCACATTTGAGAATAATGAGGAGAGCTTTAAGCAGACAACCGAAAAGAATATAGAGGTTGAGTTGGGTCGCCTCGTTCATGATAACTACGGCTTCCACTATTACGACGAGGGAGAGACGCTTAACCTCGGATTGTCGCTGCCCACGCCCTACGATGATGAGCTTACGGCGCTCGAAACAGTAAAGCCTATCCCCGAGACCAGCATAGAGTCTCCGGGTTGGGTATTTACCTTTTTCCTGACACTGCGTACGACAATTATTATTCTTATCCTCCTTATATTATATATAATAGGTGTTCTGAAAGCCATAGCGCGCAACCGCAAGCTATGCTTCAAGGCCAATGTTACGTTCTACGATGCCAACGGCAACCAGATAGATGATATGGTGCGTATCCCCAAGCAGAGCCCTTCGACAGTGATGACCTTTGGTAAGGGTGGTTCACCCCGCTGCAAAGTTGATGGTGCAGATTGGCAGTTTGTTGTGAAGAAAAAGAAGGGTAACCCTTTACTCGTATTCCAGAAACCCTGCTTTGTGTGGTCTTGTACATCGAAGTATGTCGCTTCGGGTAAGAGTCGATCGGGAAAACTTACCGACTCGGTTCGCGTGAAGTGCGGAACGTCAGCACAGGATATTACACATGGCGTGCGTATTAAATTGACAAACTAATATAAATAACCTAAATACTTAAAACACAAACAACTATGGCTAACGAAAAGCACATTTTCATTGGCATCGGCGGTTCTGGTTGTCAGACAGTTTCGCAAATCAAGGAGAAGGTTTACGAAAAGAGATTCCCCGAAGCCACGGCGACAAAGTCGCGTTTGCAGGCAATGAACGACTCTTATCGTTTCATTTTCCTTGATACCGATCAGCGTGATATCGATGAGGCTAACAAACGCAACCGTGCCACTTTCGAGCAGGGTAAAGTTCCCTTTATCAGCCCGCAGACCGATCTTGTAAACTTGGGTAGAGCAAATCCTCATGCTATCTACTATGAGGCAAAGCAGACTCCTACTACGCTGATGAATAAGCGTATCTTGGAGGCCTGCTCTCCTGAGTTGGCAACCAAGATTCCCGATAGTCCTCTGGCTTTCGGCGCAGGTGCGTTCCGCATGAAGAGCCGTATCGCATTTGCACACTCACTTGCAGATTTCCAAGGAAAGGTATCTGCTGCAATTTCGTCGCTTAACGATGTTAAGACAGTAGGTGGTGAGGATTGTATCATCTACTACTGGGTAGTGGGTAGTACGCTTGGCGGTACAGGTTCTGGTATTTTCAACGATGTATTGTACCATTTGAATCAGATTCACCATCAGGTGGTAGGTAATGGTGATCCGCAGCTTGTGCTCACGATGTTCATGCCTAAGGTATATATAGATAGCAATGCAACCGAAGAGAAGTATGCGCTTAATGCCTTTGGAGTATTTACCGAGCTCGAAGCATTCAAGGCCATGAGTTTCGATGCAAAGCAGAATACCGTAATGCATCGTCTCGCATTCCAGAACGACTACTCGCTCATCAACTCAAATAAGCGCTACTGTCCGTTCTACTACCTCATTCCTATCGATATCCAGACCGATAAGGGTACAAGTTTAGGTACAACACGTACGATGTATCGCAATACCGCGGAGATGCTCTATCACTTGCATAATGGCAAGGCAGGTGCTACGTTCCGCAGCGATATTGACAACTACATGAATGACATCATGGAGCGTAACCACAAGGACTTCCTTGTGCCCATGGGCTACGTGTCGTTGCAGAAGCCTAATGAGATGTTTAACAAGTATATGCGTTTCCGTTTTAGGAGAGACCTTCTGACAACATGGATGCTTGCACGCGAGGGTAAGGGTGCACGTGTTGAGGACTCTCAGATTCCGGCATTGACGACAGCTCTCTTCCGCGAGTTGGATTGTACAATCCCCGATACTATTGCGAATCGCATTGCCAACAGCAACGCTGTAAATACTTTGAGGTGTACACTCGAAGAGCAGGATCCCAATGTTGAAAAACTTAGCTCGGATCTCGACTTTGGCAATATACAGGGCATCCTTGCCGATGTTAAGCGCAATATCGAGAATGAGATTAAGCTTCCCGAGAAGCGCAAGCAGTACAAGGATGTTATCATCGATGGCATCTGGTCTCAGACCGAGAAGTGGATTCGCTCGAATGGTTTCACCTTCGCATACGAGGCTATAGATAATGTGCGTAAGCAGATGTTCGAGGACTTCCAGAAGGAGGAGAATACATTTGGTCGTCGCGAGGATGATCTCCGTGAGAAGGAGGAGAAGTTGCAGAAATTGTGTGCCGAAGCTCAGGAGATTACAACAATGGAGAAGATTCGCAAGTCAAACAAGGAGGATATCCAGGCATACACCTCGGCACTCAGCGAGTACATCGACGAGAGCATAAAGTTGGGTATGATAAAGTGGGCTCACGACCTTAAAAAGGACTTTTGCACCGACGAGAAGAACGACGAACTTGCGCAGTTGAAGAAACATGTCTCGACATTCAAGGATAAGGTTACGGAGATGAATCGCAATGCCGTAGCTCTCTACAAGAAGCTATCGTCTGATATGGGAACAGCCTCAATGGACGTAACTACGGTATATCTGCCTCAGCTTACGACCATCGCCGATGGCAATGGATGGATTGCCGATAATATTTTCAGCCGTCTTTATCGTACCATCATCTCTGCACAGCAGGATGAGGCTGAGACGGCCGAGCGTGGTAGTCTTATGTCCTTCCTCGATGAGCATATCTACAATGCTGTCAATGAGGAGGTTGTTCAGGCTATCAAAGCCCGCGAATATCAGGTATTCACGAAGGTTGAGGACCCCAAGACCAAGAAGACTATAACTCTCGAGGAGACTCGCTTCTTCTGTAATCCTCGCAACCTTGATCGTTCATGCGAGACCGTTATTGAGGACTTCCTTTCATTGGCTGGTAGCGTATTCGATAAAAAGGTACACTCCGAGAAGGAGATTATGGAGAAGTGGGATAACAAGAAGATTTCGGCATTCTTCGGCGACCTCACCAACGAGGAGAAGGATAGCGTACGTCGCAGCCTCAATCCGGCACTCTTCTTTAGCTACAATGCTAACCGTATAGAGGTTGTCAAGAAGGAGGAGCACGTAGTATTCGTTGCAGGCAACGAGGACCTTGCAGTTGAGATGTTGGGCTTCCAGAAGGGTAACCCCAAGCACCGCTTCGAGGTTAGCGATAGCGAGAATACCGCTCTTGTGCTCAAATCGAAGTATGGCCTCTCGCTTGCCGACTACCGTATTTACGACTCTATCAAGATGGTGTATGACAAGGCGACTTTCCGTGAGAAGTATCACTTCCATCACGACTTCGCACAGTTCCTCGACAAACTCACTATTAATGACCTTCCCGAGGAGGTGTTGCCGCAGCACCGCACCTATGCTAAGATGTTGATGCTCGAAAAGTTCCGCGAGTATACATTGCCGTTCTTCTTCAAAGATGAGTACGATCCTGAGTCATATACCGACACTATGTTCTACAGCGATTGTCCGACATCGTTCATGATTGCTACATCTGAGGCGTTCTCATTTAACCACGCCGCAAGCGCAATAGTTCTTAAGAAGAACGATAACGGTCGTAACCTTTACAAGGAGGTTGAGGGTGATGACTTCACGGCACAGTTTGCATCATATCGAGACCTCTATTACAACTATCGTTTTGGGGAAACCACGGAGGCTATCCTTCAAGCTATCCTTCGCATGAGCCTTAATGATGGTGATAAGCAAATTAGTGGTGAGCAGATATTTAAGCAGAACTACGAGGCTAAACATACGGAGCTGTTGAAGGAGCTCAGTGAGAAGCGAAATCTTGCTAAGAGCATCAGCGAGAAGCGCTTGTATAATGTTCTCTTCTCTATCGTTCGCGAGGAGTTCGCTACTTACCATAAGTTTATCAAATAACTAACTTAAATTGATTATAATATGCTTCCTCTTTGGATCATAGATATAACCAATCAGTCTGAAAGACGAGACGCATTTTTGCGTCTCGTCCAACAGATTGAGCATGTATTGATATCGATGCCTAAAAATTATGGCAAAGATTTCAACAATCGAGGTTTCGCTGAGTATAACAATATAGAAGATGGAGGTATCGCCTCTGTGAGCGCCACTCAGAAAGAGAATCCAAACTCTGAGGTGGAGTGTGATGTTAAGGCGCCACGAATCTTTTCGAATGATAGTACTAATGGCGAAGAAGAGAGGAAGGCAGCCCGCAACGCAAGGATTGTGGGTAACTACTGGTATTACAGCAGTTACGAGTGCGACGATTATTTTAATCCTGACGATAAAGTATTCTTGACAGATAAAAGTGAAAAGGCCTATATTCGCCGTAAAGCCCAGGAGTTATATAAATTCCAGGAGAGCCTTATCAGGGATGCCAAGAAGTTTGTGATGACTCTGCGTGAGTCAAACGTAAAACCATATCAACCTATCAATATTGTAGTTCTTGGGGATGTAACTGAGAAGTTGTCTCGTCTGGTGTACGCCTCTATTGCTGCAATCCTTCAAAAGGAGAAGGGTCGTTTTCTCTCGGGGCATGTGCATCAGGGTATGCGAATTATAGGTATGTTGTATGTGCCTTGCAATGTGAATGCAATGGATGTATTGGAGCGTGAGAAGGTTTTGCGACTATTCAAAGAGATAGAGGTGCAGCACAATATCCCCACCATGCGTGGATACGACAACATAATGTTGTATCAGGATGTTCAGAATCGTACGGAGTGTTCATATCGAAGATTAACCGAGAGTGAGCAGGCGGAGTATCTTGTGCAGTGTCTTGTAAACATGTATTTGGCGTGCGATATTAACCATCCGTTGCTCAGTGGTACCGGCTCTGACGATATCTTCTACTTCTCGATGGGCGCAACATCGATATACTTCGATACAAGTGTCGAGGATAAGAACGATGCCAATTTGGTAGCTACGAACATCGTAAATACCTTTAAGGAGGCAGGCGATATGCTCGATACTCCAATCGAGGCACAGCTCCTTGATAAGGAGGTATATGCTGTGGACCAGTTTATTATAAACGCTGCAAATATCGACTTTGATATTATGGATGAGGAGGATACCAAACCTCCGCAGCCTCACCCCATATATGATTTCTTCAATCATAACCTAAAACGTTTATACTACGAATACCAACTACGTTTCTACCCTGCACAGCTACTGCACGACACTTTGCAGCGTATGGAGGAGACTACAAGCAAGGAGTTGGAGAAGATATCGGTGAAGTGTACTACGGTTTTTAAGGTTGTGGAGAAGGCATTACCCGAGTCTATAACCAAGCTTCTCGCCAAGGCAAATAAGGATGTAGGCGCCTTAGCCTTCGTTGAGGAGAAGATTCGCGAGGCTCAGGAGATTATCTCGAAGGATAAAGGCGATAATCTGCAAAAGGCTATAAATCATGGTTATTGGAGCAAGATTCTCGATAACTACGCCAAAGCCTCAGCCTTCGAAGACTATCACGATACTTATATTGCCGACATTAAGCAGAAGAATAGTGGTGCAGGATGCAATGCTATGAAGCGGGAGGTGTTGGGTCGCCTCAAAGAGCTGTTGAGCAATGAGCAGACGCTACTTGCTACCATCGTGCGCTCCTTCTTCTTGGGTATTATTGCCATGATGTTTGGCCTGCCCGTACTCAAATTTCTCTCACCTGAATACATCAACTTTGGCGATGTTGAGAAGTATGAACCCCTCTGGGGCATCTTCCTCTTTATGCTTCCCGCATTGATACAGTTAGTATGCCATTTCGTTTACATGCGCAAGAAGCGCAACTTGGTGAAGAGACTGAAACTATACTACACTCACGATGCGTATGCTCGATTGGCAAACCGTATCGAGTCTGAGGCCATGTCGTTCTACAACAAGGTCCTCGAACTGTTGGAAGCCTATTTAGAGCGTTGCAAGCGTATCAGAAAAGAGGTGAGCATAATCACTCATGATTCAGATTTGAAGATGCTATGTCCGAAGAGTAAGTTTAACCAGCCTCTCAATGGCGGAGTCTTCGACGATGAACCTCTTATTTCGCAGGATGATATCGAGGCATCTGTCATGGTGATAAATTCGACACGTACAGCAGTAAACAACATAACGCGCGAGCAGTACTTCATTATGATTAACTCGCATAATGCTCTCTTTGGAACTCTCTTTGACGGCATCTCGCTCACCGATAGTCGTGCACGCCGCTTCGACGAGACCATCGGAGACTATGTCTTTATAGGTCGTGATGAGATTCTCAAACAGAAGGAGGAGAGGTGGACGCAGATAAAACAGACATTTAACACTGCGCTCTTCAAGTGCATCAAGGATGGTATGTTGCCCCGAGCTTTCCCTACTATCGGAGATAAACTTATTCAGTATAGTCAGAAGGATAAGCATGGTTCAAGTATATTGGAGTATATGATTGCATACTCGGCTACTAACGGTGAGTTTACCTCGCAGAGCGATACTGAGTATGTGGATGTCAAGATGAACCGAGACCTCGAATATCTAATAAAGCCCTATTTGGCATACTCGAAGCCAGGACAGGTTGAGAAGTATGATGAGATTTTCAAACGCTATCTGTTTATCACACGTTGGAAGATATTCGACAAGATAGCGCTCAACCGTCTGCTTCCCGAGGAGGATTTCGATATCGGAGCCCGCGAGGAGCGTCTCTATGAGTATGAGGTTAAAGCCAAGCAGCGTAAGGAGTCTGAGAAGCCCGGGGCTCGCAAGAACAAGGAGTATAAGAGCGTATCGCACCCCGCAGCTGATGATGTTGAGGTGCCCAAGATACAGATGCTCTCGTCTATACTCTTGTGGTCAGTATGTCCTGACGATAACTCTAACGAGTGGTTGAAGATGTTCGACGTCGATAACTTTAATGTAGCCTATGAGCAGCGTAGCTGTTTCCGTGAAGTAATGAACCAAAACGATTAACTACGATATGAGTACTTTAATTTGGTTATACATACTGATAGGATCAATTATTATAGTCCTACTATACTATATCAAGCGCCTTGCCCATGTGCAGGTATGGATTTATAGAAGACCTGCTCCGGGTACTAAACTCACTTCGTTGGGCTATTTGGAGATGGATGGCGATGGTTCGGCTGGTGAGGTGCATATCCCCGGGTCGGGTTCGCTACCATCGGTAGGTCGTGTTATTGTTGATAAGCAGGCTGGCAGAACACTCGGTTTTGTAGAGGTTGCTACTACCGATATCAGTGATGAGACTGCAACACCTAAGTACAAACAGGAGGGTTTCATCGCTTTTAATCAGACAGATGTTGTTGATAGGTATGGCTACATCTATCGTCAGGAGCGAGGCAAACGTAAAAAGGTTCTTGTGGGCTACTGTGCGCGTCCGTCGGCCCCCAACACGCCTACGCTTTGTGGCGAGCGCACATGGCGTAGCCTATGGCTCCGATGTACGCTCAACCTCTATGCGGGACGCCCCGATGCGCCACAAGGCTCAGCGCCCCTCCAACAAGCTGAACCAGCCAAGGCCGAGCGTCTATATATTGCAGCAAACAATGAGGCTCGCGAAGCGGGTGTCGCTCTCGAAGCTCATGATGTCGCAGATGTTTTAGATGGCCCTGCCGACGCAATAGCGCCCGATACCGATAATACGCCCATCGAGGCCACAGCACCTATTGCTGAGCAGATACCTCAAAAGGATGTCGCCACGGCTAACCCTACGGAAGTGGAGGATGCTGCATCGATTATCGATAATGAGACCTCCGAGAAGGAGGAGCCCGCTAAAACAGAGACTTCCGACGATGCACGGAGCAAGGAGGCTACTCCTGAGCCTCAGGAGCAGGCGCAGGACAAGTCGTCAGAGCAGCAAGAAGAGCAGCAAGAAGAGCAGGCAGAAGGCAAGAAGGGCAAGAAGGGCAAGAAGAGTAAGGATAAGCGCAAACGCAGCAAAAAGTGCGTAAAGGAGGCGTGGGCATCTGTGTCATATCTTGGTTTCCACGTATCAAGCCAGGACTATCTTCCCGCTGAGGCACGTGCTTGTGCCTTTGCAGCATTAGCCGGCGACCTAAATAGAGGACGTTATACCGAGTATTTCAAGGCACAGCCCTACGGGTGGAAAGATACCGCTCTACTCACATCGCTACTATACAGTGTAATATTTTTCGCGTTGTATATTGCCTTTGAAATAGTGCTGAAAAGGCCAATTTTTAGCAGCCACTACGTGGATCTTGTTATACTTGTAGCCATGTATTTCCCGTTGTGGACATTGGTGCGCTTAATAAAAATTGACTGCATAGAGAGCTCCAATTCGTTCCAAAAGAGGCTTGACCTTTTCAATAAGAATTTGGGCCTTAAAGGTTCCAACTTTGTCATCGTCATCCTGGGTATCCTTGTGCTCACTATCGATATGTCGAGCATGGAATATGACTTTGTGCCTCTGGTCTTTGCAATGACGTTTGGTGTATTTGTAAACATGTCATTGAAGGGTGCTAGTTCCAAATGGGTTATATCTACGTCGTTTAATGAGAAGGATGACGTTGAGGATGACGTTGAGGAGGTCGCCAACCCTACCGGTGATATAGCCCGTACTTACGAGTGGGAGTTGGACAAGACATACAACTGCTCACAGGACCTTTACGGTTCGCTCACGCTCTACTTCACTGCGCGCGAGATTGCAGACATGCGTCAGTGTAATCCCTTCTTTGCGCAGCGCAAGGATAAGAGCGATAAGTTGTATATACTCGATATGTTCCAGTTCCTCAACGTGCATCGCACGTTCCTTGCTCGTACGAAGTACATCACGCGATATATCAACGACCTTATAAAGAAGAATAACCTCACACCTATTGATAAGGTTCAGTTTACGTTGGACTTCGTGCAAGAACCTAATATCCGCTACGTCGATAATAGAGAGAGCCGCGCAATTAATAATTACGAGCACTACATTCGTTATCCCGATGAGACACTTTTCGATAAGGAGGGAGACTCGAATAGCAAATCGCTGTTGGCTGCCGTATTATTCTATACCATGGGGCATAATGTGATGTATCTCGCCTCGCGCAAGCACAACCATTCGGCTATCGGTATCGAGATAGATCCTCGCGACCTTGCAAATGGTCTGTATGGTGCCAATGCTGAGGAGATGATTGTTACGGAGGATGGTAAGACCTATATTTATTGTGAGACTACGGGCGACCGTTTCAGTATAGGTAAGTCTATCAGCGGCATGGAAATTCGCGACTTTGAGGAGAAGGTACTCCTCGAGGTGGAGTCTGTTGTGCCTGTAACGGTTACCAAGGAGCGCAGCATTATCTACAATTGGAATCTCGACTCGGTTTTGGGTAACACCCTTCATGGTAATCTGGTCTTGAAGTTTAGTGATGACTATATTGAGCATCTTCGCGAGATAAATCCGTTTAGAAGCTACGGCTACGATTCGAGTACGTATGCGGGTAATATAGAGTCAATGTTCCAGCGCATGAAGAGTGATGTTGAACTTATGCAAAATGTAGATGTTGTGGCGCACTATATCAAGCATGAGGTCTCTGCGGCCAATCTTCCGGAGCTGGACCTTGTGCAGTTCGCTCTCAACTTCGTTCAGGTGCCTAACATATCATACTGCATCGATGAGGAGTGTGCCAGCATCGATTTTAAGACCGAGTATATGCGCTATCCCGATGAGACGCTTTTCGATAAGGAGGGAGACTGCGACTGCAAGTCATTCCTTACGGCCTCAATTTTGAATCGTCTGGGATACAATGTCGTCTATTTGTTGTCATCGAAATTGAAGCATGCAGCTATCGCCATTGAGTGTAAGGCTGAGTGGTTTGATATTATCGCTAACACGGATGCCAATATCTTGGAGCATAATGGTCGTCGCTATGTATTCTGCGAGAGTACAGGCAGCGGAAATAAGGTTGGACAAATCAAGGAGGGTGATTCAATAAAAGATTTTGATACCGTTATTGAGCTCTTGGTGTAGGTGGCATTGTCGCCATTTCAAAAGATAAAGACCACAATGGAACTCCATTGCGGTCTTTTCTTTTGGCGTCATCACCTTTCTTTTTGTGGGCCTGTAACTTATGCCCCAAGAGAGCACGTTAATCTCTTACGAAAATTGCACTTCCATAACTACCATCCTCCTGAATTAAGGGGGCGGGAGCATCATTACCCTCCATATATGTCATCACAATATTATCGTAGTCATCCAACTCCAATTTTAGCTTACATGTTTTAGTCATACCATCACTAAACATATTCGCCACACATCTCATATCCACAATGGCATATTTAAGGCTGTTGTGAAGGCTGAAATTGATAATATCCCATGCTTCATACGTCTGTATCATTGTTCCGCACCATCCTTTACTATCGGTGATATGAACAATATCATCTATCCATTCGCACGAGGCGTTAATAGGATCTAATTCCATTGAATATACATACGTATAAGAGTGTTCAGATAGTCCGGGCGTAACTATTGAGAACGAGCCACAGAATTTTTTCAGGGCCTCCTCTCGGCTTACTTCAACTTCTATCGTTTGCGTACTTTCGTTATTATCCATTATTTGTGTTCCTATGTAAAACAGTGCGCCAACAATAAGTATGGCCAATGGAAGAAACAGGGCATGCCTACTTTTCGATTTTTTCTTGGACTTCAAAAATCTATTTTTTAATGTTTCATAGAAGTCGTTGAAGTAGTATCTGTTATATTCAGGGCCATTCTTTTTCGTAACATTGGCTATGTCATAAGGAAGGCCTTCCGGAAAGCCCGTAACACCTGATAAAAATATGGGGATGATATTTTTATTATGTTTTAGTGCATGTGCGAGTTCACAGCGCATCCAATCTTTCGCCGAGTCGAAGTTTTTATCCAACGTTCTATCAAATGCATGCTTATCAACTATTAGGATAAAATCTCTACACTCTTCAATTCTGACTAAAAGTTGTGTGTCAAAATCCCCGTTACGGAGAGTGTCTATATCAAAACTCACTTTATAACCATCGCGGACGAGCAAATCATTAATATGTTTTGCGGTATCATAACCCCCCTCCCGTCTATAACTTATAAATATATCGTATTTCATAGTTTGGATAAGTTCTTTGTTACAAAGTTATAAATTATTTTGGAAGAATCACATAACCCATTCAAAATAAAAAGTTTATGCGATACATGTGAGGATAAGACAATGAGCTGGCAACCTCTCTGATTTCTACGTACTTACAATATTTGTATTGATATACAACTCCCCCCCCAAAAAAAATGATAACAATGCAACTATTTGAATATTCTAAAAAGTTTTGCTACTTTTGTGTAAGCAAAAACACATTGGCTGAAGTCTCTAATGAGGTTTTGACTACTCGTTGCTATTAAAATAAATTTATAAAACCTTTCTTAAAACGTTAAACTATTATGGGATTTTTTGACGCGGACAGCAATGTTGATATGGCACAGAGTGCTGTGGATAGCGCGCAGCGCAGGTTAGAAGATGCAAGAGCGAATCTTGCAACAGCAAAGAATAATGGTAATTACAAACGCTCAGCCAAGAATATCAGCTACAAAGGCAAGAAAGGTAATAATTATGACTACGCTGTATGGCAGGCCCAGGAGAATCTTGCCGAGAAGAGAAAGCGTTTGTCTGATGCAAAGGCAAAGGCACGCGCAGAGAAGGCAAAATCAGCCAAGGAAGCTCGCGAGGCTAAGGCAGAGGCCGCCAGGGAAGCTCGTGAGGCTAAGGCGGAGGCCGCCAGGGAAGCTCGCGAGGCTAAGGTAACAAGGAGTGATAAGGAGTCTTCAAGCAGCAGAAGTTCAAGTAGCTCATCGCGCCGCTCATCATCTTATGATGAAGATGTGAGTAGAGAGAAGGTGCGTGAGGCAAGATACGGTGGATACGATGATTCGGATAGGGGTAATGGCAATGTTAGAAAGTCATCTTCGGGAGATAGCACTAATCCGATTATCAAGTTCTTCAAGGATTTATATGCTCCAATATTTTCAAGTGTAGGAAATCAGGTGAAGTCGAATATTGAAAAGTCATTCGACAGAGCGTTCAACCCCTTCAAAAAAAGGTAGTAATATTTAATTCTGGTGGAAAAAGTTGGGAGCTATCTCAACTTTTTCTGTTTTATGGAGGGTGTTTCAAAGATGGAAATTATCGAAAAAAAATGCCTTTAACGAGATATTCCCTACCCCTTGTTCTGTGTCAAAAAGGTCGATGATGTAGGGCACTTGGAACTCGTTTACCTTGGCTTGTGAGCGTAAGATAGGGGTGGGGTGGTCTCGACATGAAATTGGCGCAGATGGGATATATCGCGTATTTCCCATTTGCGCCAATGATTGAGAGGGTACGGACGTACCCTTATCACGCTAAATTACTCGGCGGGAGTGAGAGCCTTGATATATGTAGCGGCATTCTCAACGTTGTTACCCGCAGTTACCTTCTTCCATGCTGCGATAGCCTGGTCGAACATACTCTTCTCGTTGTAGGCAACACCAACGAGGTAGTAGATATCGCTACGACCCTCGTCTGTGGTCTGAGCATCGATGGCAGCCTGCGAGAGCTCAATAACCTTGTTGTAGTCCTTCTTCGCGAGGTATGCCTGTAAGGTAATCTTCTGTGCCATGGCAGCGTCTGCAAGCTGCTCGGCAAGAGCGATGATGCCGTCGTAGTCGTTAGCCATCTGGAACTTAGCTACCTGGTTGTTGGTGTACATGTCCATCTTGGCGCGTGCTTCGGTCTGAGCCTCAGCATACTTGTCGGCGTTCATAGCGCAGATGTTTGCACATATTTGCATACCCTCCTGGTAGAGGTCGCTGCGGAAGTAGCTCTCTGCTAAGTTCAGGGCCATGCCTGTATTGCGGTGGTCGGCCTCGTAACCCTTCGAGAATACAGCGATAGCTGTTGCGTAGTCGCCGCTGTTGAAGGCGTCAGCACCCTGCACCTCATATACCTGACCAATCGATGTGCGGTTCTTGTTCATGGCTGCAACATCCTCGTAGAGCTCTGCTATGTTAGCGGCCTCGGTGAAGTTGGCGATAGCCTCCTCGTATCGCTTGGCGTTGACGGCAGCGACACCCATCTTGTTGTAGCATGTTACGATGAACTTCTTAGAGCCGGCGATAGCCTTCAAGTCGTTGGGGTCCTCTGTGTCAATATCGAAGCTCGCATCTACGACAGCCTGGAACTGTGAGATGGCCTCGTTATAATTTCCGGCCTTGGCATTTGCCAAACCCTGCTGGAAATTAACTACCAACTCGCTCTGTGCGAAAAGGGTTGTTGCGCCCATGAGTGCCACAACGGTCAAAAAGAGTTTTTTCATAGTTTTGTTGTTGTTATTTTAGTTAGTTTATGTTATCCTTTCATCCTATTCTGCGGCATACAAACCGATGAAGCCGAACGCAAAAATACTACTTTTTTCTGATATACAATAACTTTAAGCTCCATTATTTTCTGAGCGACGCAAAAAAATCGCTCATCAAAGCTTCGCACTCCTCACGAAGCACCCCCTTGGTAATCTTCGTTCGAGGGTGCATTATGCGCTCCGAGAAGGTCGAGTATCCGCGCTTGGGGTCTTCTGCGCCATAAACCACGCGACCTATCTGGCTCCACGCCAACGCGCCACCACACATCACACATGGCTCCACGGTAACATATATAGTGCAGTCATTTAGGTACTTGCCGCCGAGTGTGGACATCGCCGCCGTGATAGCCTGCATCTCGGCATGTGCCGTAGCGTCGGCCAGAGTCTCCACAAGGTTGTGGCCGCGGCCTATGACCCTGTCGCCCGCAACGACAACAGCGCCTATGGGTACCTCGTGCTTATCTAACGCACAGAGTGCCTCGTTTAGTGCCATACGCATATATTTTTTGTCTATATCCTGCTCTGTTATAAAAAAATCGGCCATTGCGAGTGTAAGTTTAATCGAAAAATATTACCTTTGTGAGTTACAAAGGTACAAAAATAAACGAAAACTAAAAAATATACTAAAATGTACAGAACACACAACTGCGGAGAACTCCGCATAGAGCATGTGGGTCAGACGGTTACACTTGCCGGCTGGGTGCAGAAGGTGCGTAACCTCGGTGCTATGGCATTCATCGACCTGCGCGACCGCTATGGCATCACGCAGATTACCGTCGAGGAGCACTCGTCGGAGAGCGTGAAGGCTGCCGCTGCGGAGGTGGGTCGCGAGTATGTATTGCAGGTTACAGGAAAGGTTATCGAGCGTTCGTCGAAGAATAGCAAGATTGCTACCGGCGATATCGAGATTTCGGCAACCGAGATTAAGATTCTCAACCGCGCCGTAACGCCCCCCTTCACCATCGAGGAGGAGTCGGATGGTGGCGACGACCTGCGCATGAAGTATCGTTACCTCGACTTGCGCCGTCCCCCCTTGCAGCGCGCGATGATTTTGCGCCACCGCATGGCACAGGCCGTACGTCAATTCCTCGATAAGGAGGGCTTCCTCGAAATTGAGACCCCCTACCTTATCAAGTCAACACCCGAGGGTGCGCGCGACTTTATCGTCCCCTCGCGTATGAACCCCAACCAGTTCTATGCACTGCCACAGTCGCCCCAGACCTTGAAGCAGCTCCTCATGGTTGCAGGTTACGACCGCTACTTCCAGATTGTGCGTTGCTTCCGCGATGAGGATTTACGCGCCGACCGCCAGCCCGAGTTCACGCAGATAGACTGCGAGATGTCGTTTGTGGAGCAGGAGGACGTACTCGAAATATTTGAGCGTTGGGCACGTTACATGTTCAAGGAGGTTATGGACATCGAATTCTCGGAGCCCTTCCAGCGTATGCCCTGGATTGAGGCTATGGAGAAGTATGGCTCGGATAAGCCCGACCTACGCTTCGGCATGACCTTCGCCGACATCACCGACCTTGCACATGGCCACGACTTTGTGGTCTTCGACTCGGCAGAGTATGTCGTAGGCTTCGCCGCAACGGGCTGCGCATCATATACCCGTAAGCAGATTGACGAGCTCACCGAGTTCGTTAAGCGCCCCCAGGTGGGTGCCAAGGGTCTTGTGTGGATTAAGCTTGATGAGAATGGCACTATCAAGTCGTCTATCGATAAGTTCTTCGCTGCCGATGACTTGCAGAAGATGGCCGAGCGCACAGGTGCCAAAGCAGGTGATATGATTCTTGTGCTCTGCGGCGAGAAGTTCAAGACACTCACACAGCTATGCACGCTGCGTTTGGAGGTTGCCGAGCGCCTCGGCCTTCGCGACCCCAAGAAGTTTGCGCCACTGTGGGTTGTGGACTTTCCTATGTTCGAGTGGGACGAGGAGACACAGCGTTTCTATGCTATGCACCACCCCTTCACCTCGCCTAAGCCCGAGGATGCCAAGTATTTCGATACAGGCGAGCTCGGTAAGATGCGTGCCAACGCCTACGACTTCGTATGTAACGGTACGGAGATTGGAGGTGGCTCTATCCGTATCCATGATGCCGAGTTGCAGGCTAAGGTCTTTGATGCTTTGGGCTTCACCGCTGAGGCTGCTGAGGAGCAGTTCGGCTTCCTGATGAACGCCTTTAAGTATGGTGCACCTCCTCACGGTGGCTTGGCCTTCGGCTTCGACCGTCTCTGCTCGCTCTTCGGAGGCTCGGACTCTATCCGCGACTATATCGCCTTCCCGAAGAACAATGCCGGCCGTGATGTTATGCTTGATGGCCCGTCGCCCGTGGCACAGGCACAGCTCGATGAGTTGTTCTTGTCGTTGGTTACGCCAAAATAGACTTAATTTCATGTGATAAGGGCGCATCTGCACCCTCTCAATCATCAGCCTGAATAGGACGTACGCCAAGTACTACCTATCCAGGCTGATTTCTTTATCGAGGGCACATCTGCAACCCTTCTGACAAGAAATTGTTTTTCTTGTGATAAGTG
>JAZULJ010000019.1:0-18851 GCA_045603045.1 Alistipes sp. | reverse complement strand
ACTTTCATTTCGCACCACATTTCAGAAATTTCTTGTGATAAGGGGTCA
The DNA here is from genome assembly GCA_045603045.1 of Alistipes sp. Classification (GTDB taxonomy): domain Bacteria; phylum Bacteroidota; class Bacteroidia; order Bacteroidales; family Rikenellaceae; genus Alistipes. The sequence goes on along the minus strand of JAZULJ010000019.1, from coordinate 18,803 downwards.
TCTTCGGCACCAAGCTCATTGCCCCGAATGGGGATGTACACCAAGTACACCCCCATCCGTGTCAATTTCGACTTGGCACCAAATCTAACCCCTTCTGACAAGAAAAAACGCACTGATTAATGGCGTGGGTCTGTGGGGAGAGTGCAGAGTACAGAGTACAGAGCAAAGAGTACAGAGTGCAGAGTACAGATTAAAGATAGTTGGTTGGGAGCGTGGTTGATAGTTTAATAAGCCCCATGTACCCCTTATACCCTATGTACCACTCGTATCCCCCTTCGCGCAAAACAGGCTGCGAGGTCTGTGGGGCTTTTCCGCTTTCTGCTTTCCGCTTTCCGCTTTCCACTTTCCGCTTTCTGCTTTCCGTTTTCCGCTTTCCGTTTTCCGTTTTCCGTTTTCCGTTTTCCGTTTTCTGCTTTTACTCTATCTCGGTATTGGGAATGATAGCGTGCGTGCGTCGCGGTATGCTCCGGGGTCGTTGGGCCATGCCATGTGGTTAAATGCCGAGCCGTTGCTGAATGTTATTGTTGCGTGGCTCTGGTCGCCTATGCGTAGCGTTATGGAGTTGCGGTCGGTAAATGTGGGTGCGCTGACGCGTATGCTCGGCGCTATGGCCGCTTGCTCCCATAGATGGTGCTCTACGCCTATCGGTTTCAGCAGAAACAGCGTCGCGTGTGGCCTCCACGAGCGTATTTGCAGGCTCTGGTAGAGGTCGGGACGTAGTTCGGCGTAACGCTCCAATATGGTAATGGCGTTGTCATCTACGGCCTCTATTTTTGCATCCACCTCGGGCTCTTGTGCGACACAAGGTGATGCCGTAAGGAGCATTATGCTCGCGGTTGCCAATATCCTCCCATGAAACCTCATATTTTGTTTTTAATATTAACGCGTACCCGCATATTTTTAGTATATATTGCGTTAACAATAACTCTGCCCAACGTGCGGTATATGAGATTAGTGAGACTGCTGAGATTAGAGAATTTAGCAAATTTAGTGAACATACTCCGTTATTCCTAATCTCCTTAAATTACTTAAACTCCCTATCTTACAATAAGAACAAGGGGATGACTAATTATTTTTAGTCATCCCCTTGTTAAGCGGCTTGCTAATGCAAATTAGCGAACTTGTCTGATAATCTCGCCACCATGCTTGATAGCTTCCTCGTTCTGGGGAAGCATCTTCCATGCGCGCTCAGGCAGAGTCTTCTTCAAGCCGGCCATGACGTTCTCCATCTTAACCACGGGGCGTACTTTAAGGTAGGCTCCCAAAATCATGGTGTTGAACAACTTGGCCTGACCCAAGCGTGCGCACTCGGCAGTAGCATCAATCTGATAGATGCTGATGTCGGTACGTGTGGGGTGGTGTGTGATACCGTTGGTGTCGTAGATAAGAACGCCACCGGCCTTAACCTTGCTCTCGAACATATCCATAGACTGCTGGTTGAGAACAACTACGCAATCAAACTCGTGAGCGATAGGCGATGAAATAGGCTTATCCGAGAGGTTTACTGTTACGTTTGCGGTACCACCACGCATCTCAGGACCGTATGAAGGCATCCATGTAACCTCCATATCCTGCATAATACCAGAGTAAGCCAAAATCTTACCCATAGTGAGGACTCCCTGTCCTCCGAAACCTGCAATGATTACTGTCTCTTTCATAAATGCTTACTCTTTAGTTGTGTCCTTCAAATCTCCGGGCTCGTAGAATGGCAACATGTTCTGCTCAAGCCACTCGTTTGAAGCTACCGGTGAGAGCTTCCAGCCTGAGTTACATGTAGCAACAATCTCTACAAGGCTGAAGCCCTTGCCTGCCATAGCATTCTCGAATGCATGACGTATAGCCTTCTTTGCCTTACGTACGTTTGCGGGAGTGTGAACAGTCTGACGTGTTACGTAGCATACGCCATCGAGGTGAGCCAACATCTGAGCAATCTTGTAGGGATAGCCGTTGAGCTTAGGATCACGACCGTAGGGAGTAGTAGCGGTCTTCATACCCAAAAGGGTAGTAGGAGCCATCTGACCACCCGTCATACCGTAGATAGCGTTATTGATGTAGATGGCAACGATGTTCTCGCCACGTGCAGCAGCGTGAATAGTCTCGCCGGTACCGATAGCCGACATATCACCATCACCCTGGTATGTGAATACCATCTTCTCGGGGTTTACGCGCTTGATAGCCGTTGCTACCGCGCAAGCACGACCGTGAGCAGCCTGTGCCCAGTCGATGTCGATATAGTTGTATGCGAATACTGAGCAACCCACGGGCGATACGCCGATAGTGTCATGCTCCAAACCCATCTCCTCGATAACCTCGGCAACGAGCTTGTGCACTGTACCGTGGCTACAGCCGGGGCAGTAGTGCATTACGTTAGGCAAGATAAGCTTAGACTTGCCAAATACCAAATTCTCCTTTTTGATTTCAACTTCTGCCATAGTCTTATCGATTTATAAGTTTCTCTTTAACTGCTTTGAGTACCTCGTCGGGTGAGAACAACATACCACCCATGCGACCGAAGTGCTCTACGGGAGCCTTGCCGTTAACTGCAAGACGTACATCCTCAACCATCTGGCCGGCGTTCAACTCTGCTGAGAGGAAGCCCTTAATACCGCGCTCGGCCAGCTCTGCGAGAACCTTTGAGGGGAAGGGATACAATGTGATAGGACGCAACAGACCAAGCTTGATGCCCTCGGCACGTGCCAACTCAACAGTAGCCGAGCAGATACGTGCTGATGAACCGAACGCTACGATGATATACTCTGCATCGTCGCACTCGATAGCCTCGTAGCGTACCTCGTTCTCACGAATAGCAGCATACTTAGCCTGCAAACGCTGGTTGTTAACCTCCATAACCTCTGATTTGAGCTCGAGTGATGTAATCACGTTGCGCTCGCGGTCGTCGGTCTTGCCGAGCAATGCCCAACTCTTGCACTCTGCGGCAATCTCCTCCTTGGTCTTGCGGGGACGCTGGGGTGCCAATACAACCTTCTCCATCATCTGGCCGATACAACCATCAGCCAAAATCATAGCGGGGTTACGATACTTGAACGCGAGGTCGAAAGCGTCAGCTACGAAGTCGTGCATCTCCTGAACCGAGTTAGGAGCAAGTACGATAAGGTGGAAGTCGCCGTGGGCACCACCCTTACATGCCTGGAAGTAGTCAGACTGTGAGGGCTGGATAGTACCGAGACCCGGACCACCACGCTGGCAGTTTACAATAACGCAAGGAAGCTCGGCTCCTGCCAAGTAGCTCAAACCCTCAGACATAAGGCTGACGCCGGGGCTTGATGACGAGGTCATAACGCGCTTACCCGTAGATGCGCCACCATAAACCATGTTGATTGAAGATACCTCACTCTCGGCCTGCAAAACAACCATACCGGTAGTCTCCCAAGGCTTGAGCTCCATGAGGGTCTCCATAACCTCCGACTGGGGAGTGATAGGGTAGCCAAAATAGCCATCGCAACCGTAGCGAATTGCTGCATGAGCAATCACCTCGTTGCCCTTCATAAGTTTTACCTCTTTCTCTGCCATAGCTTACTCGAATTTTTGGCGATACACCGTTAGACAACTATCCGGACAGATGATAGCGCATGATGCGCAACCAGTACATGAATCCGGCTCAACCATCATAGCAAAGGGGTAGCCTTTGCCGTTTACTTCGGCCGACATACCGAGCGTCTTGGTAGGACATGATGCTACGCAAACACCACAACCCTTGCAATGCTCTGTATCGACGACAACTGTTCCTTTGATTTTTGCCATACGACAGTAGTTTTATTGATTGTTAATAAATCGGTTTGTTCTGTAATAACACTTTTACCTAACAAATTTAATAATAATTTTCTGAACTTAGCGCACTTTTTTGAAATATTTTTCAAGCACGTTTGTTAGTTATTGAAAATTTGTGGTTTATGCCAATGGTGCACATCTCAATATTGGGTCTGTTCCCCCTGCCTTTAGCCATTTCGGATGCTTATTTTGAGTTTGTGAGCTCGTCGTATATCTGGTCGTAAAGGCGTGAGAGTGTCGTCTTGTCGGCGATGATTTGGCGCAACTCTTCGAGACGTTGCGCGTTATCGGACTCCTCAATCCATAGTCGTAGATAGCCGCCGTAGTCGTACTTCTCGTGCAGGTGGTCGAGCATGCGTTCGTAACCCTCCTCGCGACTCAACGTGGGGTAGTTGGCGAGGGTAAACTGTATCGTGCGGCGCAGTATGGAGTGTGGCTCTATAATCCTATCTGCCTCGGCCACGATACGCCCATAGATGGTGCGTGGCGCACTCTTCGACGAGGCGCGGTGGTCCTCTGCGGCGTCGGCCATGGTAGCAATCTGCTCGTCGCTGAACCAACGCCGCAACTTATCGTCAGAGAGTATTATATGCTTCGAGCTTTGGTGATGGTTTTCGCGCCCGTATTGCAGCCCGGTATCATGGTATGCGGCGATGGCGTAAACCATGTCTAGGTTTACATCGTAGTGCTCGGCAAGGACGAGGCTCTGCTCGATGACTGTGGCCACGTGGTCGCGGCGGTGGGCACCATCGAAGCCGTCATAGCGCGGGATAATCTCTCGCTCGATATACTCTTTAAGTTGCTGATTTATCATCGTATAATGGTTTACGCTTTTATCCCACCACAACCTCTATGAGTTTCTCGCGTGCGAGATATTTCTTGGCGAGGCGTTGTATCTCGGCGGGTGTTATTGCGGCTATGAGCTCCACGTTACGCTCTGTTGCGCTGTTGTCCATGCCGCACATGATGTTCTCTATGGTTACATCAGCGATGCCGAAGGGACCATCGAGTATGCGCAGTATCTCGCCCGTCATCACATTCTTGACCATCTGTAACTCGTCGTCGGGTAGCGGCTCTTCGCGCAGACGCTCTATCTCGTGGTATATCTCGCGCAGGGCATCGTTGCGGTGTTCACGTGCTACCTGTGTAGCTATGGCAAGGTAGCCTTCGCGCTCGAAGTTCACCATGGCGGCCATGACGCCGTAGGTGTAGCCATGCTGCTCACGCAGGTTATACATCAGGCGTGAGCCGAAGTATCCTCCCAGTGCTGCTGCCACTACCTGCATGCCCACAAAGTCGGGGTGTGTGCGCGGGAAGAGGAGTCGGCCTATGCGTATGGATGATTGCAACGCTGAGGCTATGTCGCGATGTAGTGTGGGTGTGCTCACGGGTGCGCCAAACTCTACGGTGCGGCTCTCTGATGCGGGAAGCTCTTCTATGAGTTTGCCGAGAGCCTCAATCACCTGCTCGTCGATACGTCCGCTACACACCACGAAGCAGTTGTTGGCGGTGTATAGCTCGTTGTATAGCGCAATGAGGTCCTCGCGACGTACGTTGTCGTATAGTGCTTCGTCGGCTGATATGCCGTAGGGGTGCTCCTTGCCGAAGAGGGCTTGGGCGAAGAGTTCGCGCGACTGTGTCTCCACCTTGCGACGCTCTATGGCGAGGTTCTGCTTGCGCTTCGAGCAATATACCGAGAGCTCCTTCTCGGGAAACGAGGGACGAAGTATAATCTCGCGCGCTACGTTGTACGTGGGCTCGAAGAACTTGCTTAACGAGCAGAACGATATGTAGGAGTAGTCGCGGTCGATGTTTACGTCGAAGTACGAGCCGTAGAAGTCCAACTGCTCGGCAATTTGCTGTGCGCTGAATAGTGCACTGCCCTCGCCGAGCATGTTGGCTGTTGCCGATGCTGTGAAGGGCTTGTGCTGCATGGCTGTTCCTGCGCGAAAGACAAATGTGAAGCGCACCACCTCGAAGTCATCGGTGGGGAGCGTGTATATTTTGACGCCATTTGCCGTGATGACGGTCTGTGCCTTGGGCATCTCGACACTTGTCGGTATTACGATAGAGGGCTGTTGTGTCATTACTACTGCTCTTTGGCTCGATACACGAGCGTTGATGAATTTTCTGCGATGAAGCATCGGTGTGCAAAGTCGCGTACCTCGTCGCGTGTGAGGGCGCGGTAAATCTCCGCCTCGCGGTTGATGAGCGATATGTCGCCCGTCATGGCGTAGAACGAGAGGTTGAGGGCCTTGTTCATAATGTTTATCTCGCCCATGAGCATATTGGCCTCAAACTTATTCTTGACCTTTTCCATCTCGTAATCCGAGATGTTGCCTCGGGCGATGTCGTGTAGCTCACCCCAAAGTACCTCTTCGGCCTCGGCCACCGTCGTTGAGGGCATCAGTCGCCCCTTGATTACGAAGAGACCCGCGTCGAGGCTTCCTGTGATGTATGCGTTGACGCTCGAAAACAGGCCTTGCTCCTTGACTAAACGGTTTACTAAACGCGACGATTCGCCACCGGCCAGGAGGTCGGATGTGAGGTCGCCGAGGAAGAAGTCTTTGGATAGACGGTCGCCCATGTGAAAGGCTATGGTTATGTTTGTTGCGGGCACCTCGCGCTCCACCTCCAAGCGACGGGGTTCGCGTTGCACGGGCTCCTGGGGCGGTTCGGCGATAATCCCACCTCTATCCTCTATGTCGCCGAAGTACTCCTCGGCGAGGGCTATGAGTTCCTGCTCGTCGATGTCTGCGGATATGGCGAGTATGGCGCGCGATGGGCGGTAGTGGAGGTCGTAGAACGCGCGTACATCGTCCAGCGTGGCGCGCTCGATATGCTCGGGCGATATGCCTATGGTTGACCAACGGTAGGGGTGCACCTTGTAGCAGAGGTCGCGCAGGAGTAGCTGCTCGTCGCCGTATGGTTGGTTGAGGTATCGCTGCTTGAACTCCTCGATTACCACCTGCTTCTCTATGTTGCACGCCTCTTGGCTGATGTTGATGTTGCGCATGCGGTCGCTCTCCAACCATAGGGCTGTGCGTATGTTCTCCTTGGGTAGGGTGATGTAGAAGTCGGTGTAGTCGTTGTTCGTGAAGGCGTTATTCTCGCCGCAGGCCATCTGCACCGGTATATCGAAGTCGGGAACAAGCGTAGTACCTCGGAACATGAGATGTTCAAAGAGGTGTGCAAATCCCGTCTTGTCGGGTGCCTCGTTGCGCGCACCTACACGATACAGAATGTTTACGGCCGCAAGCTTCGAGGCTCTATCGCGGTTTACTAGTACCGTGAGGCCGTTGGGTAGAGTTGTTTGTGTATATTTTATCATATTCAACTACAAATATACGAAATTATCGGATATTTATCCCCGAAATGCAGCTATCCTATAAAATTATTTATAACTTTGTATTATATAAAAAAGTGCAACACATGTCAAAGATTAAGTCGCTTGCCGGTCGTCTCTTCAAGAGATATATCATTGATGCCTTGACCTATATGGCTATGGGTCTCTTCTGCTCGCTTATTGTCGGTACAATCATCGCACAGATAGCTACCATCCCTCACTTGGAGATGTTGAACGATATTGCCGATATTCTAAAACAGCCGGCCGTCGTGGGTGGCTCTATCGGCTTGGCTATTGCCTATGGCTTTAAGCGCGCCCCGCTTGTTACCATCTCAGCTGTTGCCGTGGGTGCCTTGGGCTACATCTGGGGAGGCCCCGTTGGAGCCTATCTTGCGGCTGTCGTAGGCATAGAGTGTGGCTCGCTCGTGTCGAAGCGTACGCCTGTGGATATCATCGTTACACCCATGGTGTCTATTATTCCGTCGGGACTCTTTGCGAAGTTCTGCTGTGTACCTATTAACGAGTGGATAATGTCGCTCGGCGATGTTATCAACAATGCAACTACGTTCAACCCCTTCATTATGGGTGTTGTTGTTGCCGTGTTGGTGGGCTGTGCCCTGACGCTGCCTATCAGCTCCGTGGCGCTGTGTGTAACTATCGGCATCGGTGGTCTTGCTGCGGGCGCTGCTACGGCGGGGTGCTGTGCTCAGATGGTGGGCTTTGCTGTCATCAGTTTCCGTGATAATGGCGTAAGTGGCCTCATATCGCAGGGCGTGGGTACCTCGATGCTCCAAATTGGAAATATAGCGCGTAAGCCAATCATTTGGCTTGCTCCTACGCTCACGTCGGCAATTCTTGGCCCCATATCAACCTGCTGGTTGCAGATGACCAATAGCGCCGCGGCTGCGGGCATGGGTACCTCGGGCTTAGTGGGTCCCATAGGCTGCTGGGCAGAGATGTCGGCAACCACGAATCATGCCTTGCTCCTCGCAGAAATCATAGGCCTTTACGTTGTCGCTCCCGCGGTATTGAGTCTTCTGTTCCACTACATCATGCTGCGTCTCGGCTGGGTAAAACGTGGCGACATGGCACTCAATAGAGCCTGAGCCCCGCGCATGCTCATATTAAGAGAGTCTATTTCGAGTCAGCCTCGCGGAAAATATCACGTAGCCTGTCGGACATGTAGTATTGTAGCACGCCGCGCACGAACATAAAACTCGTAAAGGCCATCCATAGTGCGTTGTTGCCTATGAGCCAGCCGAGGCCGTAGAGTATAGCGAAGTAGCATAGCGACGAGTATATCATCGAGTTGCGCATGATACGGCTGCGTGTGGCGCCCACCATGATACCATCCATGACAAAGGGCATTGCCGAGGCCAACGGAATGGCTATTATCCAACCTATATACTCCGATGCAACGTCGAGAAGCGAGCCGATATCGCCATCCTTGCTTGTGGCGATAAATGTGAATATATCGCGCCACCAGCCTACATATACGCCGATGAAGATAACAGCTATGGCTACGCTCCACACTATGCAGAGCTTTATGCAGCGGCGTAGCGACACACTGTCGCGCGCACCGATGAAGCGCCCTGTGAGGGCCTCGGCAGCAAAGGCGAAGCCGTCGTTCATATACGAGAAGAGGGTAAACAACTGCAACAATATGGCGTTTACGGCGAGGATCTCCTTGTCGCCCGTATCTGCCGATGCCTTTGTGAAGAAGGTATATACCGCCACGAGGCAGAAGGTGCGGACGATGATGTCGCCGTTAATCGAGAAGAAACGACGCATTGCCGCGATGTTCATCACCTCGCCAATTGACACCTTCACCAGGTGGCTACGGTAGCGCGTAACGATGATGATAATCATCACCGCGACACCTGTCCATTGTGCCACGACCGACGCCAGGGCGATGCCCTGCAAACCCCAGGTGCCAACAATCGAGAAGAGGTAGCTGAAGCCTATGTGTATGCAGTTGACCATGATGGCCACAATCATCGGAATTACAGCATTCTGAATGCCTGTGAGCCAGCCGTTAAAGCCGAAGAGCAGGATGCCCGCAGGCACAGCCCAGATGCGGGTGTAGAAGTAGTTCGATATCATGTTGTGGCTATCTGCGGAGCCTGTATCCATGAACCATAGCGCAAACTCGCCGATAGGCCATTGCAGCGCGAAGGCTATGATGCCCACGCCGAGCGATACCGTTATTGAGCGCCACAACATCAGTGTCATCTCTCGCTGGTCTCCGGAGCCATAGGCTTGTGCCGTGAGGCCGCTTGTGCCCATGCGTATAAATGAGCAGTTCCAGTATATGAAGTTGAAGATGGCAACACCTATCGATAGTGCTCCTATGGCTGTGGCATCTCCTGTATCGCCGATACGTCCGGCGATAGCTGTCGAGGCGATACCCATAAGAGGTACGGTGATATTCGATATGATGTTAGGTACGGCTAAACGTACAATGTCTCTATTCATTTTATCTGTTATTATGTCGCAAAGGTATATAATAATTCCGAAAAGTGCCTAAAAAATTGGCATACATCTTGTGAAAGTTTTGTGTTCACAAAAAAAGAGTTACCTTTGTCGCACCTTATTTTAATATAGTATTAAGAAGATGAAAAATTTCAACACAGACTCAACGGCTAACCTTTCGCGTTTTGCTCGCGACAAGCGTCAGCGTATCAGCTCTGCGGAGCGCGTTGAGCGTAGTCCCCGTCCTCGCCGCGAGGCCGACAACGAGGGACAAAGAGAGTTCCGTCCACGTACTCAACAGCCCGCAAAGCGTTCGTTCAACCCCCACTTTACCGACGACAACCGTCTGCGTCCCGAGTATAGCCGTGGCGAGGAGCGTCCCCGTCGTGAGGGTGGTCGCGATGAGCGTCGCGCGAATGACTTCCGCAAGGATGGCGACTTACGCAAAAAGAGTGATTACAATGCTAAGGAGAACTTCCCCCGTACACGTCGCGCTGAGGGCGGCCGTGATGAGCATCGCGCAGGCGAGGGTTACGATAGGCGCTCGAACTTCAAGGGTGGCGAAAAGAGAAGCTTCAAGCCTCGTCGCGATGATAAGCCCCGCAGCTATCCCAAGTATAACCCCGCTCGTCAGACAGGCGAGATTCGCCTCAATCGCTTTATCTCGCAGTCGGGCGTGTGCTCGCGCCGTGAGGCCGATGACTTCATCCTCGCAGGTGTTGTTAAGGTAAATGGTCAGGTGGTAACCGAGTTGGGTACCAAGATTTTGCCCACTGATGAGGTGCGCTTCAACGATGAACGTTTGCAGGGCGAGAAGCACGTATATCTCGTGCTCAACAAACCCAAGGGCTATGTTACAACCCTCGACGACCCCCATGCCGACAAGACCGTTATGGACCTCGTCAAGGATGCCTGCACCGAGCGCGTATATCCCGTGGGTCGCCTCGATAAGAACTCGCTTGGTCTGCTTCTTATCACCAACGATGGCGATATCACACGTCAGCTCACACACCCCTCATACCTCAAAAAGAAGATATATCAGGTAACACTTGATAAGCCCCTTACACGTGCCGATATGGATACTCTCACCGAGGGTATCACCCTTGAAGATGGCGATATCTTTGCCGACGAGGTGGCCTACGCAAGCGAGGATAAGACCGAGGTAGGTATCGAGATTCACTCGGGACGTAACCGTATCGTGCGCCGTATGTTCGAGCATCTTGGCTACAACGTGCAGAAGCTCGACCGCGTATATTATGCAGGTCTCACGAAGAAGAACTTGAAGCGTGGTGCTTGGCGTTTCCTCACAAAGGATGAGGTTATGCGACTTAAAACGGGTCAATACGAGTAATTTAGCGTGATAAGGGCGTATCTGCCCCCCCCTATCAATCATAGTGCTGAATGGAATGTACGTGAAGTACTATCCATTCAGCACTATTTCATGTCGAGGCCAAGCCTGCACCCGCCTGATGCTAAACTTATTTGCTGGTCATAATTTGGAGTATCATCGCATCCGTGTGTGTCATGGCATCGCGACCTATATCTGTGAGGTTGCGTATCGAGCGGTCAACATCGTCATCGATGATGCCCTCTACCGACTTTACGCAGCGACCATTCTTCGCCATGAGTGCCGACATCACAGCCATCGAGACACCCGATGCGCACTTCAATGCGCATGATGGCTTTGCGCCGTCGCATATCATACCTGTAAGGTTGGCAATCATATTCTTCACGGCTGCTGCGCACTCGTCGTATGTGCCATTCATGAGGTATGTGATGCCGCAGCATGAGCCTGTTGCAGCCACCACGCAGCCGCAGAGTGCCGAGAGACGACCGAGACTCTGCTTGATATATATCACGGTAAGATGGCTGAGGATGAGGGCGCGTATGAGTTGCTCCTCGCTGGCACCCGTCTGCTCGCCATAAACCACTACGGGTACCGTCGAGGTGAGACCCTGGTTACCGCTACCCGAGTTACTCATCACGGGAATCATCGCGCCTGCCATACGAGCGTCGCACGCCGCTGTTGTCATGCCCACGATGCGGCAGTGCAGCGTATCGCCCATGATGTTACGCTCCGATTCGGCACGGAAGAGCTTGCCTATGGAGTGTCCATAGTCGCCTTTGAGCGACTCCTCGGCAGCGTTCATGTTGAGACGTCGTGCTTCGAGTATGAAGCGTAGTTCGTCGAGGGGTGCCGTGAGTGCGAAGTCCCACACCTTGCGCAGTGTGAGCTTCGGCTCCTTGCTATCGTTGCTCTCGGTGGTCTTACCCTCGCTCTCGGCCTCGGCGGTAAAGAGTACCTCGCCCGAGCGTGATATGTGTGTGAAGCGTGTGTGTCCGCCGGCGATGATGGCCACGGCATGCTCAGCACCTGCCGTTACCTCAATCTCGATATAGAGCTTCTCGCTGATGTTCTCTTTCAAGTGTACCGCAATGCGCTTCTCGGCAATTAGCATCTTGCCCTCCTCTACGGCTGCCGTGTCTGCATCTTTGAGCACCTCCAAGCCATACTCCGAGCGTCCTACGATGGCGCCAAGAGCCATGGCTATTGGCAGTCCGGTCATGCCTGTACCTGGTATGCCCACGCCCATAGCGTTCTTCAATACGTTGGCGCTCAGACGTGCCTCGATGCGCTCGGGGCGGCAACCCAATGTCTCGGTGGCCTTGGCCACGCATAGTGCCACGGCGATAGGCTCCGTACAACCTATGGCGGGGATAATCTCACGGTTCATCAGAGCGATAATCTCGCGACGCTCCTCGGCGGTAAACTGACAGTTCATATTATGTTTCGGTTTAGTAATGTGTTATCGTGTGAAATTAATCATACGAAGATACACATTTTATATAAAATAGCAAAGCAAAGCGATGTTTTTTTTTGAGTGTGGTAAAAAAATGGTTATGGCACTTTGAATTGTGGCGGTTTATTCGTACCTTCGCATGATATGAAGAGTACTTTTTTGAAACAAAATATTTCGATTATGAATAACTTTATTTACGATATTCCGGTAAAAGTATATTTCGGAGAAAACCAGCTCTCGCATCTTGGCGAGGAGCTTAAAAAGTTTGGACGTCGTGTGCTTCTGACCTATGGCGGTGGCTCCATCAAGCGTATAGGTCTCTACGATAGGGTAGTGGAGGAGATACGTGCTGCGGGTCTTGAACTCTTTGAGCTCTCGGGCATCGAGCCCAACCCCCGTATAGAGTCGGTGAGAGCCGGTGTGGAGATATGCAAGAGGGAGGATATAGACGTGCTTCTGGCTGTGGGAGGCGGCTCTACTATCGACGCAACAAAGTTTATGGCTGCGGGCGCTTGTGTCGAGCATGACCCCTGGGAGTTCTTCGGTGCAGACGCCAAGCCTATCGAGCGCGCTCTGCCTATCGTTACCATCCTCACACTCGCGGCCACAGGTTCTGAGATGGATGCCGGAGGTGTCATCAGCAACCTTGCCACGGGCGATAAGCTCGGACGCATAGCGCAGCCCATGTTGCCCAAGGTGTCGTTCCTTGACCCTACGCTGACCTACTCGGTGAGCAGGTATCAGACGGCATGTGGCGCTGTGGATATCATGTCGCACATAATGGAGGTATATTTCAACAACAATAAGGACCTCTTCATGCTCGACAGCTGCATGGAGGCGATGCTTAAAACCGTGGTTAAGTTCGCACCTATTGCTGTCAATGAGCCCGACAATTATGAGGCGCGTGCCAACCTTATGTGGACGTCGTCGTGGGCTATCAATGGCTTCATCAATGGCGGCCGTCGCAAGGCGTGGAGTTGCCACCCTATGGAGCATGAGCTATCGGCGCTATATGACATCACACACGGCCTCGGCCTCGCCATCCTCACTCCCCGTTGGATGGAGTACTGCTTGGACGAGACGAATGTTGAACGATACGTGTCGTTTGGTGTAAATGTCTTTGGTATTGATGCCTCGTTGGAGCCTATGACCATTGCCCGCGAGAGCATAAAGCGCCTCTCGGCCCTCTTCTTTGAGACTCTCGGCTTGCAAAGCACCCTCTCGGAGCTCGGTATCAAGCGCGAGGACTTCGCATTGATGGCGCGTAAGGCGTGCCGCTATGGTGATATTCGTGGCTTCAAGACCCTCACTCCCGACGACGTGGAGCGTATATATGAGATGTGTTTGTAGCGTGTAAATTAATGATTATAAGATAATAACCAAAATATTAAGATTATGGCAGGTAAGACTCCCACGCCCCATATTGGGGCTCAGTATGGCGAAATCGCCGAAAAGGTAATCATGGCGGGTGATCCGTTGCGCGCGAAGTTTATGGCAGAACGCTTTCTCGAAAACCCCGTGCAGTATAACAGCGTGCGTGGCATGCTCGGATATACGGGTACGTACAAGGGTAAGCGTGTCTCGGTGCAGGGTCATGGCATGGGTATCCCCTCTATTGGCATATACAGCTACGAGTTGTTCAACTTCTACGATGTGGAGACTATCATACGTTGTGGCTCGGCGGGTGCCTACGACCCCTCGCTCAAACTCGGCGATGTAGTACTCGGCATGGGCTCATGCACCGACTCTAACTATGCACGTCAGTTCGACCTCCCCGGCACCTTTGCACCTATCGCCGACTTCGACCTTCTGCGTCGTGCGGCAGCTAAGGCCGAGGAACTCGGTATCGACTACCGTGTGGGTAACATCCTCGCCAGCGATGTCTTCTATGGCGACAATGCCGAGGAGTGGAAGAAGTGGCAGAAGATGGGTGTGCTGGCCGTGGAGATGGAGGCCACAGCCCTCTATATGAATGCTGCGCGCGCAGGTAAGAAGGCGTTGTGTATCTGTACTATATCTGACTCTTTGGTGCACGGTACTGCTTGCTCGGCCGAGGAGCGTCAGACGTCGTTTACTAATATGATGGAAATTGCCTTCAATATATAAATTTTATGTAATAGAATAGGGTGCATCTGCTCTGCTCTCAATCATTGGCGCAAATGGGATATGCCGAGTGTATGTCTTATTTGTGCCAATTTTTACTTTTAACTGTGGAGGGGTCTGAGGGGAGCGTTTTCACTATCAACAAATATCCCCATGTACCTCATGTACCCCCCACCGTCTCGCACCTAAGTTCTATTATCGCTGTTTGATATTCTGATTTATTTTCGTATCTTTGCCATGGTGTGAATATACATAATAATCAAATACTAAAACTATGACCAAAACACTTCGTTCTATTATGTTGATTGCCATGGTGTTGACGACCGCATCTGCTCTCATGGCGCAGGACTTGTCGTCGCAGCGTGGTGAGTCGCAGAGCCTCGGAACAATGCTCGGCGAGAAGCTCGACCATCATGGTCTTATCATCAACCCTACACCGCAGAGCGTGCAGCAGATGCGCTCGATGCCACTCGATATCAAGGGTGGTGTGGCTCTAAAAGGCAAGGCAAAGAGGTTTGCCGAGGAGTTGGACTTCCTCACAATCAACAAGACGGGTGTGCCCCTGACCATAAGCTATGGCAAGCGCGCCATTGCCGACCTTCGTCTTCCGGAGGTGGAGGGTGCCTATGCCCTTAACATCGCGCCTGCGGGTATAAGCGTCGTGGCACGTGATGAGCTTGGTGCCTTCTACGCCATACAGACACTGCGTCAGATAGCCATGAGTCCCATATCGTCGGAGGGCGCTCTTCCTGCGCTTGCCATTAACGACTGGCCCGACCTCAAATATCGAGGTGTCGTGGAGGGATTCTACGGCACACCATGGTCTCATGAGGTGCGCATGTCGCTTATCGACACATACGGCCTCTACAAGATGAACTACTACATCTATGGTCCCAAGGATGACCCCTACCACAGCTCACCCAATTGGCGTGAGCCCTATCCTGCGGACGAAGCGCGCGACATTCACGAGTTGGTGGAGGCATGCAACCGCAACCGCGTACACTTCGTGTGGGCTATTCACCCCGGTCAGGATATCAAGTGGAATGAGGAAGACTACCGCAATTTGCTCAACAAGTTTGAGGCGATGTATAAGCTCGGTGTGCGTGCCTTCGCCATTCACTTCGACGATATCTCGGGCGAGGGTACTAACCCCTTTATGCAGACGGCGTTGATGAACCGTCTGAACAAGGAGTTTGTCAAGCGCAAGGGCGATGTTGAGCCTCTCATAGTGTGTCCCACCGACTACACGCGTCTCTGGGCTAACCCCACGGAGCGTGGTAGCCTCGTGTGCTATGGTGAGACCCTTGACCCCTCGGTAGATGTCTTTTGGACGGGTGATGCCGTATGTAGCGACCTCACGGAGCGCACCATGGAGTGGGTGAATATGCGTATTCAGCGTCCTGCACTCTTCTGGTGGAACTATCCCGTTACGGACTATGCCCGCCATATCCTCATGCAGGGCCCTGTATATGGTCTTGCACCCACAATGACTGCCGATAAGGTGCGCGGTATCGTGAGCAACCCCATGGAGCATGGTGAGGCTTCGAAGCTGGCTCTATACAGCGTTGCCGACTACGCATGGAACACCGAAGCCTACAACCCCGTAGATAGCTGGGAGCGTGGCTTGGAGGTATTGGCACCCGAGGTTAAGGATGCCTACCGCACCTTCGCCATCCACTCGTGCGATACGGAGACAGGCTACCGCCGCTATGAGTCGTGGGAGACCGAGACCTTCGAGATTGACGAATATACCCCCGCTTTGTCAAAGGCACTCATGGCGGAGTTGCGCGACATAGAGGCTGTGCCCGCCGAGATTGAGAAGATGGAGAATAAGGCACTCCTCGCGGAGATACGTCCCTGGGTTGAGGAGTTCGGCAAGCTCGGCACGCGCTGCCGGAAGGCTTTGGAGATGCTCAACCTCTACCATAGCAACCCCTTAAATCCCTTCGAGGGCTTCTGGGAGATATATGTCGCAAACCTCATGAGCGAGGAGCAGATTGAGGCTTATGATGCTCACCGCGTGGGTACCATGAAGCTGCAACCCTTCTACGAGCGCGTCATGGATGGCCTTGTGGCACGCTATTATGAGTACCTCACCAAGCAGAAGTCATCGACACTCAGGCCCTATGGCTGCTACAACTCGTTGCTTGCGCCCCAGGCAAAGTATATGTTCGACAACGACCCCGAGACCTACTACCACTCGGGCGAGGGTCAGCGTACCGACCACTATGTGGGTGCCGATATGGGCATCGTGCGCGAGGTGTCGGCACTGCGCATCATTCAGGGTCGTAACTCGGTGGATGATGTTGACTACTTCGACCATGCCATCGTCGAGTACTCGGTAGATGGTCAGACATGGACGGCACTGACCGAACCTATGGAGGAAGTCTATGATATAGAGTGGAGCGGCGAGCCCTTCGAGGCGCGCTATGTGCGTCTGCGCAAGCTCCCCTCGGAGAAGCGTAATTGGCTGGCTATACGCTCATTCGAAATAAATCCTGTTACTAAGGAGCAGTACGCCACGGACCAGAACCCCTTCACGGCATTGGTCGTTGATGACGCAGCTACGATTGCCGTGCCTCAGGGCGCATCGCGCTATATCATGCTCTTGGGTAAGAGTGATGCTGGTAAGTGTCGCCTGATGACCGTTGATGGCCGTGTTGTCGAGGAGTTTGACATCCGCTCATCATATATGGAGTTGAGCCCCAAGAGTGGTGATGTTGCGCGCATCGAGCTCTCGGGCGTAGAGTCGGTATATGAGATTATCTTCATCAAGGAACTATATCGCAACGATGCCTCAGGACAGCAGTATATGGTGGTTGAGGTCATAAAATAAACACCAAAGAAAAAAGCGAAATATTGCGATAAGGAGAAAGTATCCTGATTGTCTGCGAGTTAGGTTTGGAATTCAGTGCATTGCAGAGGTTGAAAAACAATCTTTTGGCAAAGCTAAGCACAAGTTGAGTTCCCATATCGTTACCGGACAGTCAGGATGCTTTTTATTAGTAAGGTTTTAGTATTCAGTGATTTGCGACATTGTAAGAAAAACTATTTAACCCTTATGACTGATAATCAATATAATTTTCCACCCTTTTGCTAAACAAAATAACACATTTAGATAGTTATATTTATGATTTTTCAGGCTGCTATTTAGTTCTGTTTGCAGATTTTTACGTAATTTTGTGCCGAAATGTAATGGTAATATTCAGATGGGATACAATGATTTTATATTGACAGTCAATTCGTCCAGCATCATCATATTATTAGGGATGGCCGCTGTATTGCTTGCTGCTACCCGTTTTCGTGGGGAGAGCGGATATGCGGCTGCTATTATTGTGCTACCCAATGTCCCCGTCTATATATACAATATGAGCCGAATGTTGGAATGGCACAATTTGACTCTTTTCATGTTTCCCATCAGTTACTCGGTCAATACGCTGCTGATGCCATTGCTATGGCTCTTTGCCAAGAAGAATTTTGACCTGAACTTCCGCCTCAAACCTATTCATCTGCTGCATCTCCTGCCCGGTCTTCTTTGCCTCGGACTTAGCCTTGCTATTCCTACTCAGGAGCGTATCGCATCCATTCAGCACGAGATGACAGGCGATGACACTTGGATAGGCGACATCAATACGATCATTATTTTCGTACAGATGGTGGCTTACTTCACAGCCATCTTCCGCTTCCTTCATCGGAAGAAACGGGTCATCAGGGATACCGCATCCGATGCAGAGTGGGTACAGAAAGAGTGGATTCCTATCTTTGAGTATCTCTTCGCCGCACTGTTCGTCATTGTGATGGTGTGCTATGTCATTTGGCCCAGAACGGATGCGTGGCTCATCCAAATCCTGAATGTCGTTGCGATGTTTTACCTGGTCTATAACTCCATTGCCCACCCGGTGGTGCCAATCAAGCAAGTTCCCGAGAATATTCCGGAGCCTACTGAACCCTATGAACCGGAAATCTCTGCCACTCCTGCTATGGACGACAGGCAGATGAACGAAGTCTGTGAACGTGCTTCCCGATATCTGGAGGAGTCGAAAGCCTACTTGCGTCCCGATATTTCGTTGGCAATATTCGCCAAGGAGATAAATATTCCGCAACGCACCCTCTCGCGTTCCATCAACGGGTGTCTGGGCTGTAACTTCTTCGAATTCATCAACCGGATGCGTGTCGAAGAGGCAAAGCGCCTGTTATTACAACTTGACGTCAAAGATTACAATATAGACAGCATCTATACGGATTGCGGCTTCCGCTCCCGTTCCACATTCTTTCTGGTTTTTAAGAAACTG
>JAZULJ010000018.1:0-66444 GCA_045603045.1 Alistipes sp. | reverse complement strand
TACACGACATCCGTAATTTATCAATTTGCTATCGCTTGTGCCGACGTCGATAGGCTGCGGGCGAGAGCCCTGCGATGCGGCTGAAATATTTGCCGAAGAAGGACTGCGACGGGAAGTTGAGGTCGTAGGCTATCTGCTTCACCGTGCGCTTGGTGGTGCATAATTGCGTTTGGGCATCCAAGATGACGTATCGCTCTATCCACTCTACGGCGCTGTGGCCACTTGCCTGCTTGACCACCGTCGAGAGGTGCTTGGATGTTAGCCTCATGCGCTCGGCGTAGAAGCCTATGTCGCGATGTTCGCGATAGTTTGCCTCGACGAGGCGCATAAACTCATCGGCAATTTCGGTCTTGCGGCTCTGTGGTAGAGGGCTGTCGCACTCATGAAGAAAGTATCCCAAGCCGAGAAAGAAGGCGTGCGTGAGCAGCTGTAATATCTCTAATCGATGGGGGTTGCTCTCTATGGGGATAAGATTTTTGCACATGTCGAGGTAGCCCTCCAACGATTGTCGTGCGCGCTGCGATAGTATGGCGTGGGGACGTTCCGATACTATGGTGCGCATGTTGAAGGTGTTGCCTAAGCCGATACTTTGCGTAAACTCTTCCTCCATAAGTATATATACGGCGTCGAAGTCGTCGCTAAGGTCTATTAGTTCGGTTATCTGATTGGGTAGTATGATGAAGAAACTATTTGCCGTTACCTCAAACGTGCGGGTATTTATGCAGCCTGTGCCGTGGCCGGCACGACAATACAATGCCACCACCAAAGGACAACGATATGGGTGGTTGGGTATAACCATGAAGGTCGCACTCTCGACAATGCTGAACGCATCTCCAATGGTGTATATCTTGGCGTAGTGGCCGTATTGGAGGTAACTATTTACGGCACTCAATATTGCGGTACTCATAAGCGGTGTTGTATCGAAATATGTCTAATACTCCACAAATATAGTAATTTTAGTCTAAATACTTGTTTATTTCGGAATAATATTCCAACTTTTCGGAATAATACACCTTTCGAGATAGGTGTATAGTAGTTAATTTTGCAGTCGTAAAAACATTAAAAATCTATACTATGGAGCAGAACACAAAAAAGAAGAGTATCAAGAGTGGTGTTGTAAAGACCTACGTGGGCATTGAGAATGTTGTTGTTGGTGGCTACAAGGCTATCGAGAAGGGCGTTGTTACGGGCTATAAGGCAGTTGAGAGTGCCACGGTTGAGTCCTATAAGTCAATAGAGGATTCGGCGAAGAACATGGGGCGTAGCCTTGTTGAGGAGTATAATCGTCAGAAGAGTAGAGTGAAGGGCAAGGATACGGAGTAGTCTAAAACCACTTATCGACACTCTCAGTCAAAGGATGCCGAGGATAGAGCGGTAGCATGGGAGCATATTTGCCTATCCCCCGTATCTGGAAGAGTGTTTGTGAACACCGAGAGCGTGATGCCGATATAGTGCGTTCAATCGTTTTTGCAATATATTGATAATAAATAAAATAAGGCCAGGTGAAAAATGAATTTTCGCCTGGCCGTTTTTCATGGCATTTTCGCCATGAGAGATACTATTTAATGCCAATCTCGTCGATGAGCCAGCCTGCACCGCCCACCTTATCGATGACGAAGAGTACGTAGCGGATATCGCAGATGATATTGCGGCAGAGGGTTTCGTCGAACTCTATGTCGCTCATCGTAGAGAGCCATGTGCGGTCGAAGTTGATACCTATAAGTTCGCCACGGTCGTTAAGCACGGGAGAGCCCGAGTTACCGCCTGTGGTGTGGTTGGTGGCGATGAAACATACGGGAACGGTATAGCGACCGTTGATGGTGGTGCCCCAGCGACCATAATCCTTCGTAGCAAAGACGTCGCGCAGTGCCTGCGGAATGTTATAGTCGTAAATCTCAGGGTTATCCTTCTCCATGATACCCTCCAACGTGGTCTGTGGCAGGTGATACTCGCCATCGGCATATTGGTAGCCGGCAACCTTACCATAGGCTACGCGCAGTGTGAGGTTGGCGTCGGGGAAGAATGCACGCTTCTTGTCCCACTCCATGAGTGCCTTAACATAGGGGCGATACCACTGCTCGATATCGGGGATATTGCTCAGGTTGCGGTAGGCGAAGGGTTTGATGCGCTGCTGTATGGGCTTTGTGGCGAGGACAAACTCGGTCATGGGGTCTGAGGCGATATTCTCCTTGGTGTAGCCCGCACGTGTGCCAAGTTTGGTATTGTCGTAGAGCCACTCGGCATACTGCTTTGCGCCACCATGACGCGCAAAGAGTGATTTGAGCTCCTCGGAGATATATGTGCCCTTGGCCTCATATTCCGTGAGCATGGCAACGGCCAGGGCTCTATCTACATTCAACACAAAATCCTTGTAGAAGAGGTCGGCAGCGGCCTCTTTCTCGGCGTCGCTAAGTTTTGTATTCTGGGCGATAGCCACAACCTGCTGCAACTCGATGCCGCGTATCGTCTCGTTGTAGAGCTCGAAGTTGTAGTAACCCTCAATGTTGCGCGCATAGGCGGCAACCAATGAGTCGAGAACATAGCTCTTCGAGGGGTTTTCGCGGCGGAAGCGCTCCTCGTAGGCTACCTTCTTGGCGTAGGTGCCGAGGCGGTTGATGCCGAGAACCTCGCCCTGCCACTTCTTCCAGGCGTTGGCGATGGTGGCCTGCTTAGCAGCATACTGAATACGTATCTCGGGCGATGTTGCCTGTGCTGTGCCGATTATGTCGAGGCGCTGGTCGCGAAGTGCAATCTTCGTGGGGTCAGAGATCTCGGCAATATATTTCACAGCATCCGAGGTGATATACTCCTGGGTATTACCCGGGAAACCGTATATCATGGTGAAGTCGCCCTCCTTGATACCCTTTGTTGAAATCTCGAAGTGGCGTGCAGGGGTGTAGGGACGGTTGTCGGGACTATATGCCGCAGGCTCATTATTCGCGTTTGCGTAGATGCGGAATACCGAGAAGTCGCCCGTATGACGTGGCCATATCCAGTTGTCGTTGTCGGCGCCGAATTTGCCGATGGTCGTTGGAGGTGCGCCCACCAGACGCACATCCGAGAACTCACGGTAGATGAAGAGGTAGGCCTCGTTGCCGTAGTACATAGACTCCACCTTGGCCATGTAGCCTACGCCCTCGGCCTCAGCCTTCGCAACAATTTCCTCGCGGCTCTCGCCCTTCGCCAAGCGAGCCGTTACCTCCTCCATGCGCACCAGGATATGCACTTTTAGGCCTGCGCAGGGCAGCTCCTCGGCGTGAGACTTTGCCCAGAAGCCATTGGTGAGGTAGTCGTGTTCGACGGTAGAGAGTGCTTGAATAGCGTCGTAGCCGCAGTGGTGGTTGGTAAACAGAAGACCCTTCTCCGATACAATTTCGCCGGTGCAGCCGCCATCGAACAGAACAACGGCATCCTTCAACGATGCCTTGTTGATAGAGTAGATGTCCTCGGCCGATAGCTTGAAGCCCTTAGACTTCATATCCTTCACGCGTGATGAGATGAGCGAAGGTAGCCACATACCCTTGTCGGCAACTGCCGAGAAGGTGGTTGCAAAGAGCAACGCGATAATAAGTAGTGAACGTTTCATATTTAAGCTGTGTTTATAAATTATTTTCGTAGTTATCGCATCCGACTATCCGAGGTGGCACTCGGGCCATGCCTCGATGAAGGCCTCCAACTCGCTGCATAGGCGCTGCACGGGGAGTCCCATGACATTGTAGAACGACCCTTCGATGCGTTCAATTCCGATGTAGCCTATCCACTCCTGTATGCCGTAGGCGCCGGCCTTGTCCATGGGCTTGTAGCGCGCGACGTAGTAGGTTATCTGCTCGTCGCTGAGTGCAGCGAAGCGTACCTTGCTACATACGGCGAAGGTGCGCTCGCGCTCGTGTGAGCGTAGCGTTACACCCGTAATTACCGCGTGGTCTCGACCTGCAAGGCGGCGTAGCATGCTACATGCTTCGACGCTGTCGGCGGGCTTGCCGAGAACTTCATCGCCGAGTAGTACCGTGGTATCGGCCGTGATGAGTATCTCGCGTGGTTGGAGCGTGGCAGGGTAGGCGTGGCTCTTCAACTGCGAGAGGTAGGCCGCGACATCCTCTTTGAGGATAGTGGCGGGGTAGTGCTCCTCACATTCGAACTTTGCAGCAAGGCGATAATCGATGCCCGCAGCGCGTAATAACTCGCGACGGCGCGGTGAGGCGGAGGCGAGAATTATATCGTAGCTTTGTAGTTTGTCGTGTAGTAACATTTGTCTGCCATTCAAAATCATACAAAGATACTCAAAAAAGCCGAATGAGCAAACGCTCGATAGTGTTGTAGGCGGCTAATATGTAGGTAAATGTTGTTATTTTTAGTTAAATTTACGTTATGATGTAAAATATTTTCAAAAATTTTTATTATATTTGCATAATAAATTAAATGTTTTTAGAAAGATGACATCGCTCGCAAGGTTTTTTAATATTGAGGCGGCAGATGGGTTGAAGGGCATCACGCACAAAAACAATATAATCAAACGAAACATAATCGCATATATGGCGCTTAATGGCGAGAGCACCCTCTCGGAGCTCACGCGTGAGTTACATATAAGCGTTCCGACGATGACCAAGCTCGTGCAGGAGCTTGTCGATGACAGCATCGTGAACGACTTGGGCAAGGTTGAGACTCCCGGTGGTCGCCGTCCCAATGTCTTTGGCTTGGCAAACTCGGCAATATATTTCGCGGGTATCAACGTGGGTCGTGACCACATGACCTATGTCGTTACCGACCTCCAAAATAACGTCATAAGCGAGCGTACGGACACCACCTTTGAGCTTGTCGATCGACCACAGTGCTTGGAACATATATGTCAGAATATCGAGAAATTTGTGGCCGACTGCGGTGTTGAGCGGGAGAAGATTTTGGGCGTGGGTGTCTCTATCGTAGGCCGTGTAAATCCCGAGACAGGACGTTCGTACAAGTACTTCACTTCGAGCGAGGAGTCATTGCGCGATATCATCTCGTCGCGCATAGGCATACGCGTACTCTTGGAGAACGACACGCGAGCACGCTGCTATGCAGAGTACACCACCGGCAAGTCGAAGAACGAGAGCAACGTCCTCTACTTGCACATGGGTCGTGGCGTGGCCATAGGCATCGTCATCGACGGCAAGCTATACTACGGCAAGAATGGCTTTGCAGGCGAATTCGGACATATCCCCTTCTTCGATAACGAGATAATATGTGCTTGCGGCAAGAAGGGCTGCTTGGAGACCGAGGTGTCGGGTATTGCCATCGAGAATAAGATTGTAAACCTCATACGCAACGGCGTGAATACACGTCTGAGGGAGATGTACGACCGTGGCGAGTCGATACATATCAACGATATCATCGCCGCTGCACGTAACGACGATAACCTCTCTATCGAACTTATCGAGGAGGCGGGCGAAAAGGTGGGTAAAGCTGTCGCCTTTCTCATCAACACCTTCAATCCCGAGACCGTTATCGTGGGTGGTAACCTCGCGCAAGCGGGTGAGTACCTCATGTTGCCGTTGAAGTCTTCAACAAACAAATATTCGCTCAACCTCGTCTATAAGGATACCAAATTCCGCGTGTCGAAGATGACCGACAGCGCGAATGCATGGGGTGTGGCGATGCTTATCCGTAATCGCATAATAGGTCTGTAAAATGGTCTGTATCGACGCCGTTAAGTGTTGTCTGCGTGCCGTTGAGCCGTCGGATGTCGAGGTCATGTATCTCTGGGAGAATGACCCCGAGGTGTGGCGGGTGAGTGGCACATGTGCTCCGATGTCGCGCGCACAGCTGATGCGCTTCGTCGAGGAACAGCAGTACGATATCTACGCCACGCGACAGATGCGCCTTATCATCGATGTCGAGGGTGTGGCCGTGGGTGCTATCGACCTCTTCGATTTTGAGCCGCGACACCGCCGTTTGGGGCTCGGTATCCTCATTTATAGCCCCGAGGTGCGTCGCCAGGGCTATGCGCGTGCTGCTGTGGAGGCTGTGAAGCGCTATGCCCGTGAGGTGCTCGGACTTAGGCAGGTGTGGGCGACGATGGCGGTGGATAATGTGCAGAGCATCGCTCTGTTCGAAGCGTGTGGCTTTGAGCGTTGTGGTGTGCGCCGCGCATGGATACATACCCCCGAGGGCTTTTGTGATGAGGTCGAGTACCAGTGTCTCTTTGATTAGACACGTTTTGCCATTTCGGGAATTATCACTATATTAGCGCCGATTTTATTTGATTATTAATATTTTGTACTCTTCGGAGATTATAAAACAGGATAACTATGAAACACGCATACGTATTCCCCGGCCAGGGCTCGCAGGCCGTAGGCATGGGCAAGGACGTCTATGAGAACAATGCTGAGGCTCGTGCCCTCTTTGAGCAGGCTAACGAGATTCTCGGCTTCCGTATAACCGATATCATGTTTGCAGGTACGCCTGAGGAACTTAAAGAGACGAAGGTTACGCAGCCTGCCGTCTTTCTCCACTCGGTAATCTTGGCTAAGGCTCTTGGTGTTAAGCCCGATGCTGTTGCGGGACACTCGCTCGGTGAGTTCTCGGCATTGGTTGTTGCCGGTGCCTTGTCTTTCGAGGATGGCTTGAAGCTCGTCTCGAAGCGCGCTATGGCCATGCAAAGATGTTGTGAGCAGCAGCCTGGTGGTATGGCTGCGGTGTTGGGTCTCGATGATAAGAGCGTTGAGGAGGTGTGTGCCTCGATAGACGGCGTAGTTGTGGGTGCCAACTACAACTGCCCCGGTCAGCTTGTTATCTCGGGTGCTGACGAGGCTGTCGATGCTGCTTGCGTGAAGCTCAAAGAGGCGGGCGCTCGCCGTGCTCTACGTCTGCCCGTGGGTGGTGCTTTCCACTCGCCCCTCATGGAGCCCGCACGTCAGGAGTTGGAGGCGGCTATCGCCGAGGCTCACTTCATGACCCCCACATGCCCCGTATATCAGAATGTCGATGCTCAGCCCTATACCGACGCTGAGTCTATCAAAAAGAACCTTATTGCGCAGCTCACTGCGCCCGTGCGTTGGACTCAGATTGTCGAGAAGATGGTAGAGGATGGCGTTACCGAGTTCACGGAGGTAGGCCCTGGCACGGTGTTGCAGGGCTTGGTGGGCAAAGTGTCGCGCGATGTTAAAGCCGAGTCTGTCTCTACGTTATAATCACAGTTTTTATAGAGCTATAACCTCGAATAGTGCGAGGGGTTCACGTTTTAATTGCAGTGAGCCCCTCGTACTTTTTATGTCGTTCTACGATTATTGCTGAAAGTAAAAAAAGCGGTTTTTATTATATTTTGACTCGTCGTTTCGCCCCCGATAATTGTCGCTTCGCCGATAATGTGTTTGGCTCAATTTTGCACGATATTTGCCGTAAATCACTGATTGGCACGACGTTTGATGTCTTTGTGGCGGAATTTTGTGCAGACGGGCTAAACGCTGATGGATAAATAAAATTTTGCAGTTAGCGAAATTATTACTATCTTGCAACTGAAAACAATGATTATTAACCGATAAAACAACATTGCCTATCGACGAAATTCTGCTCTTAAACTAACTTAAAATTAAAGAGTATGAACGTGAATGTATTAAGCGACCGCGTGCTGCTTAATAACTACCTTTCGGGGGATAGGAGTGCCATATCTGAACTTATCGAGCGCCACTCGCAGCGCGTGCGCAACTATATCGGTATGATGGTCAAAGACGATGACGTCGCAGACGACATCTTCCAGGAGACATTTATCAAAGCAGTAAGGGTTATCGACGAGGGTCGCTATACGGATAGCGGCAAGTTCCTCTCGTGGGTGCTCCGCATAGCCCACAACCGTGTCCTCGACTACTTCCGTCGCGAGAAGAGTAGCCGTCAGCTCAACGAGGCCGAGGCTGGATACGATGTGCTTGGTACGTTGCGCATTGCTGAGCCCACGGCCGAGGATAGGCTCGTGCAGGGCGAGATGGAGCAGACCATACGTTCGCTTATCGACCTTCTGCCCGAGGAGCAGCAGGAGGTAGTGCGCCTACGCTACTACTCGAAGCTCTCCTTCCAGGAGATTGCCGACGAGACGCAGGTGAGCATAAATACCGCGCTTGGTCGTATGCGCTACGCCCTTATCAACCTGCGCCGCATGATTCAGGAGAAAAATATCGTATTAAGTTAGTCTTTGTGCAATAATACTCTTTGGGGCACGTTATATGTGTGAAAAGCAAACAAACACATAAAACATAGTGCCTATGGGAGATATCGACAGTCGTATTTTACAGTTGTATAGTGAAGAGGATATGCTTATGAACGATGTAATTAAGGATGACCACGAATTGTTATTTTTGGATACATACCTTACCGACCTCTTCAAAATTTAGCGTGATAAGCCGCGCTCTGCGGCGCGAAAACGAGAGATACCCTGAATGGAATGTACACCAAGTACTATCCATCCGGGGTACTTTCATTTCGTGCCATGTCTGACCCCTCCAACCCCCCACCAACCCCACCAACCTCACCAACCTCACCAACCTCACCAACCCCCACCAGCCCTGACCAGCCCCGCCGACCCCGCCGACCTCCAACAAAAAAGGGCTCTCACAACGAGAGCCCTTTGACTATTTAGCGCATGCGATTATTTATTAACATCGATGCCGTACAAATCTTTGAGGTATTTATCGCCACGCTTGTAGAACGCCTCGGTACCTGCCTCGATAGGATTCTCGATAACATGACGTTTGCGTACCTTGATGCTGTTGATGTCCATCGGTGTCATCATGTAGCAGCGAGCCATAGGTACAGGAGTCTTACCCATTGAGCTTACGGCCTTAGCCTCGCCGCTTACACCGCGCATGTCGAGTGTGGCAGATGAGGTCTTGGCGCCACTCTTGCGCTTCAAAACGACGTTGCCACCAATGCGGGGGTTGATAGGCTCGGCCTGGCCAATCGTATTGAGCTGTGCGATACATGGATAGTAAGTCTCCGTAGTGCCCTTAGAGTCGGTATAGACGATAGGCTTGATGGTGATAGTGTTGCGGTCATCAGAAATCTCCACGGGGAAACGTGCATCGGTAACCACCTCGCCGTTGGTGTTATAGACGGGAGCGCCGATATACGACTGCATACCTACACCAAGCATGTAGAACGTGTATTCCATGCCGAAGTTCCATGTCTCCAACGGGAATTCGCGCTCGATATCCAAAGGCAACCATACCGAACCATCCTCGTCTATTTCGAGGTTCCACTTGGGACCGAAGTCATAGAAGAGTGAGCTGAGCTCGGCAGCGCCATACTCATCATCGATGAATAGGTCGTAGGGTGTAGCAACCTCATTGAGCATATAATCCTCGGGTGCGAAGTTATAGCCTACGCACAGGAGGCGGTTGAAGCCACGGGTACGCTTGTTATAGTCCTTTGCGAGCTCCTTGAACTCGGTGTAGAGAGCGTTTGTCTGCGACTCTGAGAGGCCGGCAGCAGCGTAAATATCATATACCTCCTCGGGCAATGTCTCGGGATACTCAACACCACCGCTGATGGTTACGGGGCTGCTCATAGAGCCTGCCTCCTCGTACTTGCCGCCGGTGCCATCCTCCGAGGCGACATATTTAATCATAGGTGCAGTAGCCTCCCACTCGCCTACCAACTCATCGAACAAGGGTGAGTTTACGCGACGACGGTAGGGTGCACGAGGTGTGGTGTACTCGCAAACGGCGGGTGAGCCGGTGGCGTTGATATCGTTGGGTGTACCCTCCCAGTTCCAGCCCATAACGGCGATACGTGTGGTGGCGTTCTCGCGGCTCGAGAAGGTCATGGTGTAACCCTCGGTGCTGTTTATCTCCTGCAACTCCTGGGCATTAAACTTGTAACCGAGAGACTCGATAAGCGACGCATAGGTGTACTTAGTCTGATTATTCGGGTTCAAGATGTTATTGAACTCACGAATATAGTTGCAGTTGAAGCGTGCCTCGGTAAGCTTCTGACCATCGGGACTGGTGTTGCGGATGTTGAACGTAGCGCTGTAAGGATCGGTGCTCTTGATGGCCGTAACGGTAATCTCGGGAGCATCCAGCGTAATCTCGGGAAGGGTAAATGAAGTCTGGTTGAAACACTGCGTACGACCATAGTTGTCGCCCAAGCCGGTAACCATCACGCGGAAGGTCTGACCTGCGAAGTTACGTGTGTTTACGAACCAATCCGAGAGGTATATGTCCGTAGCGCCATCGATGATGGTCTGCGAACCGAAGGTGTAAAGGCCGAAGGCCGATGCTGTGAACCACTGCAAGTAGTCGGGGTTGTTGTTGAGCAGAGGCATGATGTTCGCCTCCATCTCATTCTCCTCCACAATCATCACCACATACATAATAACATCATCCGTAGGCTCGAAGCTGATAACGGCATTGATAGGCGTCTTGCCGCTAACCTTGATATCTACGTTGCCCTCCAATTTCGAGGGTGGTAAGCAGTTAATAGCAATACGCTCGTAGTAGCCTGTCCAGAACTTCTCGGAGTCGGCACTTTCGAAGTCGTCGTTATTCCATATGCTGTAAAATGCATCATAATCATACATAGGTACAAAGTAGCCCTCGCCCCAACCAAAGGGACCTGTATCGTCATTTCCGGGACCAAGTTCGGGGTCATACTCCTGCAATGTGTACCATGAGAACTCACCTGCGATGAAGATGCCGGGCTCACCGGGAGTTTTGGGGTCTGCGAATACCGCAGATGCATAGTTGCCGTATTCGTCGTATATCTCATTACCATTCTCATCGCGCTCGACAGAGTGGTAGTCGTCGTAGATGATGGTCTTATCCTTGGTTGTACACTGTCCGGCGTTGGTCAAAAGTTGGTCGAAACAGTAAAAACCACGCATCACCTGATAGTTGTACATGGCCAGTGAAGCGGTGCTATAACGGACGCCGTTGCCGCGCTCCTTAACCTCCTCGGGAATGGTGAGGTGCACCTTGAAGCCGTCATACATCTCCTCCATGACGGTTATAGCTTGACCAAAGCCTGTGGTGCTGAAGTCGGTTTTGATAACCTTCTCGTAGAGATTGCCATCAACTACATGACCTGCGATATAGAAGGTGTAGGTTGACGAGGGGTCGAGATTCTCGAATTTGATGTCGGTGGTGGTCTCTATCGAGGCATCCTCAATCTCTACCATCTCGCCGCCACCGAGGATAGCCGTAGCCTCGATGTCTGTCTTATCGGTGCGCAGCCATGCAAAGTCCTTCAAACCTGTGGTCTTAATTGTGAAGTTGGCGGTGGTTTGGTCGATGTAGCCAACCTCAATGTTTACAACAACAGCGTCCTGCAAGCGGGTTCCTTCGTCCATGGGGTCGGGTTCGCATGAAGCGAGAGCAAAACCTCCGATGAGGGCGATTGTTGCTAACAAAAAGTACTTAAAGTTTTTCATAAATAATAATTATTTGGTTTTTAGTGTTGTAGCAATTTTATATGTGCACACTCCACACAATTACAAAGGTAATAATATTTTGCAAAGTAAAAAGTTCTACGTGGTAATAATTGCGCATATATGCAATGTTTATGCGATATTTTTGTGCTTATTGGTATTATTGTGAGGTAAATAGGGAATAGTGGTATTATCATAATTAATGTTGCGCGTATATGAAATATATTCTTTTTAAAGGCATATATATGCTCTCGATGCAATCTTTGGCAAAGGAGTACTTTTTGTCGAGGTTGTCAGACAAGCCTTATTATAAACAACAAGGGATAACCTTTCGGCTATCCCTTTTGAGCTGTTGATCAGGCTTGAACTGACGACCTCTTCCTTACCAAGGAAGTGCTCTACCACTGAGCTACAACAGCATTGTTATCACCTCTTAATCACTAAGAGTGGTGCAAAAGTACACAAGATTTTTGAATCTGCAAACATTTCATCAAAAAAAATATAAGATGCACCCCAAAATCGTGAAACATTCGGAGCCGCCTGTGGCATCTTTCACAATTTTTTATATACCTTTGTGAAATAATTAATATTCATAAGCCAAACTAAAAATTTATGAAGCGCCAAGACATCTACTTCGCTATCGTCATGTTAGCGATATTCCTCCCCTTCTTCATCTCTGCCGACCTGTACCAGTGGTACAAGGACTTCAATGCCGACCACGCTATGGTCATGGCATTCCTTAAATTCGGTATTCTTGCAACCCTCGGCGAGATGCTCGGATGCCGCATATCGACAGGTAACTACACAACACCTACATTTGGTGTGCTGCCCCGCATGATTATATGGGGTCTGCTCGGTATGGCGATATCTATGGCGATGAGCGTATTCTCGGTAGGTATTCCCGCATTTATCGTGAGCATGGGCGGTGCCGACCTCGTTGCCGACTTCGGCGCAGAGGGCATATCGTTCGGTAAGTTCGTTGTGGCACTCTCGATATCGGTGATGATGAACACCTTCTTCGCGCCCGTATTCATGACATTCCACAAGATTACCGATACCCACATCGCCGAGAATGGAGGCTCGATAACGGCTCTATTGAAGCCTATCGCCATGCGCCGCCACATGGTACAACTCAACTGGGACCGTCAGTGGAACTTCATATTCAAGAAGACGATACCTCTCTTCTGGTACCCCGCGCACACCATTACCTTCATGCTCCCGGGCGAGTACCGCGTGCTCTTTGCAGCACTCCTCGGCGTGGCACTTGGCGTGATACTCGCAATTGGCGCCCGCAAGAAATAGATTGATAATCAACGGGTATAACGGCAGCTTATAGCGCCATAAGAAAACGTTAAGGAAAAACTATTGCGAATGAGAAAAATGCCCTTATCTTTGCCGTAGAAAACAGCGATAAACCGATAAAAACAGAATAATCATTAACACCTAAAAAACTATTAAGATTATGGCTAAGAAATGGATTTGCTCAGTATGCGGATATATTCACGAAGGTCCCGAGGCACCCGAGCAGTGCCCCTTGTGCAAGGTTGGTAGCGACCGTTTTGAGGAGATGAAGGAGGAGGACGCAGCTCTCGAATTTGTAACAGAGCATAAGATTGGCGACGGTAAGGTTGACAATGCCGAGATTATCGAGGGTCTCAACAACCACTTCATGGGCGAGTGCACCGAGGTAGGTATGTATCTCGCAATGAGCCGTCAGGCTGACCGTGAGGGTTATCCTGAGATTGCCGAGGCCTTCAAGCGCTACGCTTTCGAGGAGGCTGAGCATGCTTCGAAGTTCGCTGAGTTGCTTGGCGACTGCGTATGGGATACTAAGACCAACCTCGAGAAGCGCATGAATGCTGAGAGTGGTGCTTGTGCCGACAAGATGCGCATCGCAGCACTTGCCAAGCAGCACAACTACGACGCTATTCACGATACTGTGCACGAGATGGCCAAGGATGAGGCTCGCCACGGTAAGGGGTTTGAGGGGCTTTATAATCGCTACTTCAAATAATTTCTTGTGATAAGCCGCAATCTGCGGCACGAAACCAAAAGATACCCTGAATGGAATGTACGCCAAGTACTATCCATCCAGGGTACTTTCATTTCGCACCACATCTCACGGCTTCTGACAAGAAATTTCCTGTGATAAGGGCGCATCTGCACCCTCTCAATCATTGGGCTGAATGGAATGTACGTCAAGTACTATCCATCCAGGGTACTTTCATTTCGCACCTATCATAACTCTCGTTATCTAATACTCCACAATTTTCACTTCCTACTAACCAAAATTACGTTTTTTGCATCCGTATTTTTGCAAATTCAATTAATTTACTACCTTTGTCCAGCATTATGGCAACGCCTTACAACTAAATAGCTTACTAATTTTATACATATAAAACCCTAAGAACATGAAACAATTATTCAATCTTCTGCTCTCAGGCATTGTACTCCTTGCCTTAGCAGGATGTAACGAGGAGCCCACGCCCGGTATTCCTCAGCTCGAAACTCCCGTTGTAGGACATCTCGTCGATAACAACAATGTTACGCTCACATGGTCGGCCGTAGAGAATGCTCTCTACTACACCGTATCAGTAAATGAGGAGGAGCCCACAATCGTTGAGGGCACCAGCTACGTGGTGCGTGGCCTCGCTTGGGCTACTACGCACAAGTTCTATGTTAAGGCTGTATCGCCCAATGAGAGTGCGTTGCTCAGCTCGGAGGCTGCCGTAGTTGAGGTAACACTCGGTGGCCGTATCGTTCCCGCATACCGCGAGTGGTATGCCCAGAATGGCGCTGCGGCAGTTGCAATCTCGAACAACGGTCGCTATGTAGTAGGTGCTTTTGACAGACAGGGTTTCATCCTCGACCTTAACACGGATATCCTTACCACCGTGTCTAACATGGAGTTCTCGGATGTATCGGATGACGGTTTGGCAGTGGGTACCAACTACGAATCGGGCATTGGCCAGGCAGCATACTATATTGATGGCCAGATTCACGACATCGACATCTCGAAGTACCTCTCGGCGCCCGAAAACCTCGACTCGGCATCGTTGGATGCTATCACTCCTGACGGTAAGCTGGCGGTGGGTTGGTTCTTTGAGTATGGTACTACGGAGTACACGAGTCAGTGTGGTATGATGGTACCTATCGTCTATAACTTAGAGACCAACGAGCTGTCGATGCCCGCTATCGGTGAACTCGCATATGAGATTAACCCCTACGACGCGTCTGAGGACGTACAGATTGGCATCGTTGCCAAGTGTATTGCTCCCGATGGCAAAATTCTTGGCTATGACTACTCTGTAGATATGTTCAGCATCGTGTGGTCTGCATGGAATGAACCCTTCGAGTATGTACATCTCGAAAAGAAGGATAATAGTATGCCTTTGGAGAGCCTCGGTGATAGTCAGAACCGTATGTCGCAGAACGGAACCTATGCTTATGGTAAGGGAAAGGACTTCTCGACAGGGTATGCTAACGAGTTTGCAGCAGCCTACAACCTCAAAACCGACGAGTTTATAAAGTGCGCAGGCGCTCAGATTACAGCTATGACAGATGATGGTATTGCCTTCATAAACGACGCTCCCTACTACATGGGCGAGACATCGTACATCATAGATGTTATGTCAGAAGACCTTGAAACTCTTACACCCATTGCCGACTGGCTCTTGGAGGAGCATGACCTCGACCTTACAGAACAGATTCCCTATGGTGTTATCATCGTAGGTGCTTCGGAGGATGGCAAGACCATCGTTGGTACGGCCAATACCGAGAATGGTTGGGTATCATGTGTCATCTGCTTAGATGGCATCGCCGAGTAACGTCAAATTGCTATATCAACAAAATAGGCTGCACCAACGGGGCAGCCTATTTTGTTGATATATGGTGTTTGTGTACCGAAGCCTACTATTCGATGGTTGGCTCCTCGTCACCTGCGAGGGTCTTGAACTCCGTAATCTCGATGTTCGATTCGCCCGATACGGGCTCCGTGGGTATAACCATGCCCTCAGGCTCAATGGCCTCCGTTTCGACAGCCTCCATGCTCGTTGTCTGTGCAACGTTTTCAACCTTTGCATCACCCTCCAATGCGGGCTTCACTACGCCAAACATGAGCCATGCCACGAAGAACGTAACGATGATATTGAAGGTCTGCGCACAGAGAAATGACCATAGTACACGACGATTCTCGCGCGAGATAATATCCTTCAAGCGTGTATCCATACCGATACATACGAACGACAACGAGAAGAAGAACGTCGAGAAGTTCTTGGCCATTGCCGTCTCCACAATCTTACCCTTGCTATCTGCCGTGAGCAACTCCTGCGACTGCAAGATGCTGAATATTGCCGAGGCTACGACAAAGCCGAGGATAAACTTCGGGAACTTATCCCACACGATGCCGAGCGAAGGAGCACCTGTCTTACCCTCGCCACGTGCCGAGAGGTAGAGAGCTATGAAGAATGCTACAACACCAATAAGCACATTCTGCGTGGCCTTAACGATGATAGCCGTCTTCTGCGCAGCATCGCCCGCGATGGCCGACGAAGCGCCAACACCCGAGGTTGTGTCGATAGTACCACCTATCCATGCACCGGTAATATCATTTTGCACCGCGGCATTATCCGTAATTAGAGGCACAATCGTCTCGGCGAGCCATGGCATAAAATAAATCATCGGAACAACGATGATGAGCACCATTGAGATAATATAGGATAGCTGCTTGCGGTCGGTACCCGCAACACCCGCAGCTGTAATACAAGCCGATACGCCACAGATAGAGCATCCGCTTGCCAAGGTCATCGCCGTAGCGCGCTCCACACGCAATTTACGAGCAACGAAGTAGGCGAAGAACCATACGATGGCCACCACCAGGCATGCCTGCAACAGACCCGCAGCACCCGACTTCATTACGTCGCTGAATAGCACCGTGGCACCGAGGCATACAACACCAATCTTGATGAAGAACTCTCCCTGGATAGCGGGTTTGAGCCACTCGGGTATATGAAAGACGTTGCGGACGATAAGGCCGAAGATAACCGAGAAGAATACCGCCTCAAAGCCGTAGTATTTAACCGCGTCAATCTTAGCTATCCACTGCGCTAAGATGGCGATGGCGAAGATGACGATAAACGAGCGTAAGATGCCCTTCATCGGGCGACCGAGCAGCTTATTGCCGATACATAACAACGACAATGCAATGACAAAGAAGACTGCGATGTCGCACCATGCGCCAAGCGTAGAGAGGTCGGCAGCAACCTTAAAGCCATTATTCGGTAGCAGCGATGCTAATGCTGCAATAATCAGTAGAGGAAGGCTGAGTATTGTAACAACCCAATCCTCTGTAAGAAACTTTTTCATGCGCTATATTAAGTTTTGTTAGAATATCGCAGATACCATGAGATTTACTCCGGGAGTGTTGCGCTGCATCTTATGGTTCAACGTATATGAGGCATTAAGTTGCAAACGCAAGAAGTGATAGGGCTTGTAAATGCCGCCGAGCGTGATGCGATCTTCGTCGAGGATGTTAAGCTCATCATTGATAAACTCATAGCGTGCCGCTATCGACCATGGTTTATCGAAATGGTAGCCACCCAAAACGTAAAATGCGTTTGTGAGGTTGCCGCCAAAGTCGGCCTGTGCAAACTCCGAGCGGGCAACCCAGTGGCGCGAGTTGTACCAAGCACCCACCGACCAGCGATGCGAACTCATATACTCCGTAGCATTGTTGTTACTCTCGCTATACATGTACGATGCCGACAACGATAGCTCCTTGATAGGCTTGACAATGAGGCGTGCGATGGCATCCTTCGACGAGTTATTGTCCTTGGTGTTAATGCCTGAGCCATTGTAGATGCCAATGTTGTAGTTGAGGATGCTGTATCCGTCACGCTTGATGAAACCGCCATAGAGCTGTGCGCCCATGCCACGACCTGTTGCGCTTGGAACGCCGTCGTACTTACTATTGTTACGGGTGAGATATACCGTGAGGTACGAGTACTCGATAAACTCAAACGATGTGGGACCGCACAACTCATTCTCCATGGCAAACGGAAGCTTGAATTGTCCGAGCTGCGCATTAAGCGCGTTAAAAGGCTTGTAGCGGATGTAGAGGTCGCAAATCTTAGGCTGACCGGCCATATCGACTTGGAGGCGGAAGTCCAGCTTCTCTTGAAGGAAGTTACCTGTGAGGCTCACGCGGGCGCGCCTGATATAAAATGAGGTTGTCGGGTCCGATGCCTCATTCCACTCAAATCCGGTCTGCAAATAGCCGGATAGCGATAAGTGCTCCTTGGCAAAAGATTTAATCTTATCTCCCGTCTTTTGCTTTTCGAGTTCTGCAACACGCTCTTGAAGGGCCTTCACCTCATCCTGTGTTGAGATACCCTCGCTCTGAGCGTAAATAGTTGTAGTAAAGGCCATAGCTGCGATGACCAAAACAAGATGTTTTACTTTCATACTTTCTAAAATTTTTTATAGCGCAAAATTAGTTGTTTATTAAAATTTTCTGGTTAGTATAAATACCTAAAAACGCTTCGACTCACGCTTAGAAGTCAAAATTGAGCTGTTTTGAAAGGTATAGATTTATTATCTTAGCATGATGCTTGCGGGCTTGTCGTATGGTATATTCCGTGCCGCTACACTGCCCATTCCACCACGCTACAACGACATCCGTACCCTCGACGAGGAGACAGTTGCGCAGACGAAAAACCCCTTCGGAGTATCTCTCGGCGGCGTATGTTACCCTCGTAGCGACACTCAGAATTGTCTCATAGCGACGTCTATCACACAAACCCATGTGTTCCCAGAAGCGCGGCCATGGCACAACGGCTTCCAGAGAGATGTCTGCATGCTGCTCCATAAGCAATATGACAGCCTCGGCAGCAGCCATGTCGAAGCCCTCGGCCATGCCCACACGAAAGGTGCGCACACCCTCTGCGTAGAGTGTGGCGACGGTGTTAGCAAGCAGTTCATCGGCCGAATGAGCGTAGCTGCGATGTCCCGTGAAGGAGGCTGTATAATAAGAGGTAGTCATAGTACAAATATACAAAAAAATTACTTATCGCACCACTTTGGCGTGGGTTTTGTCCATGACGGAGATGTACAACTTCTAAAAATTTACGATTATGAAAAATTCAACTATCTGTCTGCTCTCGGCTCTTGGTGGCGCCATGGTCGGAGCTATGATTACTGCACTCGTAACACCTCAGTCGGGTAAGGAACTGCGCGGTAAGATTCGTGATGCCGTGAACAACGCGGCTGAGAAGATGCATCACCACAACGACACGTGTTGTTGCGATTGCGAAGATTAACCTTGTGGCCGAGCGATGATACTGATTCTCTTCGTGTTGTGCCTCATCGTAGGGCTTATGCTTCTCTCGTTAGCAGGGGTACTATGGCTCACAACGATAAGTGGCAATGTGATGCTCTCGCTACTGATTATGGGAGCTGCATATATACTTATAGCCGCAATTATCTACTCCATATCGTTACACGGCATCGTGCGACAGTGGCGACGGAGGCTAAATACCATCTACGAGGTGAGCGCAACCTTCGAGGCGCTATCTTATCGCATCGGTTGCATAGTTAAAAAAGTGGTGGACTTCTTACGATAGTCCACCACTAATTTTTACGGTGATATATGTTAAATACCCTCCGTAAGGTGCTCAATAACGATTTTTATGCCTATGATAATCAGCACCAAACCGCCTACGATACTCGCCTTGTTGCCAAGACGTGTGCCAATGCCGTGGCCGAGATATATACCTGCTGCCGAGAGCAGGAGCGTAACAACGCCGATTACGGCTACTGCATGCCAAATGTTTACGTCGATGAAGGCTAATGATAGACCAACGGCCAATGCGTCGATGCTTGTGGCTATGGCCAGAATGAACATCGTGCGTACTCCGAGGTCGCTGTTTTGTGCCTCATCATCGCCCTTGATAGCCGCACGTATCATGTTAACTCCGATGAGTACCAAGAGTGTCATGGCAATCCAGTGGTCAACGCCACGTGCCGTCTCTACAAAGGTGTGGCCGGCGAAGTAGCCAATGAGGGGCATAAGTGCCTGAAACCCACCAAACCATAGCCCGGCAAGAAGAGCGTGTCGGGGGCGAGGATGATGCAGCGACAAACCCTTGCCAACGGATACGGTAAAGGCATCCATTGCCAGGACAACGCCTATAAGCATAAGTTCAAGAAGTGTCATGTTTCGATATTTTACATGCCGGCGAAGGTCTTTAACTTAGCTACCTCCTCGCTCCACAGAGCCTCGTCTGGCGTTTCGAGGATGAGGGGTATATTATCGAAGCGCGCATCTGTGGCAATATATCGGAAGCAGTCAACGCCTATCTCGCCGCTACCGAGCGACGAGTGTCGGTCGATGCGGCTCTCCAATGGGCGCATGGCGTCGTTTAGGTGCATGCCGCGCAGATACCTAAAACCTATGACGCGCTCGAACTCGGCAAATGTCCTCTCGCACGCCTCCGTAGTGCGCAGGTCGTAGCCCGCAGCAAAGGCGTGGCATGTGTCGATGCAGACACCCACGCGGCTCTTATCCTCGACGCGCTCGATGATGTATGCCAACTGCTCGAAGCGATAGCCGAGGTTTGAACCCTGACCTGCGGTATTCTCCAAGACGGCTGTTACGGTCGATGTGCGCTGCAAAGCCATGTTTATAGACTCGGCAATGCGCTCCAATGACTCCTCCTCTGAGATGCGTTTCAAGTGGCTGCCCGGGTGGAAGTTAAGGCGGTCGAGACCCAACTGCTCGCAACGCTCCATCTCCTCAAAGAAGGCGTCGCGCGACTTGTCGAGCCCCTCCTTGTCGGGGTGCCCGAGGTTGATGAGATAGCTGTCGTGGGGTAGTATCTGCGAGGCTGTGAAGTTGGCATCCTGCATGGCCGCCTTGAAGGTTGCTATCTGCTGTGCGGTAAGAGGTGGTGCCGACCATTGACGCTGATTCTTCGTGAAGAGTGCTAAGGCTGTGGCGCCTATGGCTTGCGCATTGCGCACGGCATTTTCCAAGCCGCCCGATGCGCTAACGTGTGCTCCAAAATATTTCATATACCAAACTTATTCCTATTAATGGTTACAAAGATAGTAATTTTTAAGAAAAAGATTTATCTTTGTGCTGTAAATAGTAATCAACATAAACTAATCTATAACGTATGAAGAAATTTTACGCTATTTTGGCACTTGTCATGCTCGTTTTCATGACAGATGCTACTGCTCAGGTCTCTATCGATGAGGTTACACCCAAGGGCGAGGCAACATTCGATAATGAGGTCAAGGCCGAGGCTGTCGAGGCCGACTATGTATCGGAGGCAAAGCGTCGCGCCGAGCGTATGGCGATACGCAAAGAGCGCAATGTGGTTGATTTCTCGGCCAACCTCCACGGCTCACTTACCGCCTTCAACAAACATTGGCAGGCTGCCGGCGATAACACAATCACCGTGCTTGCCAGCGTCAACTTCCTGCACACCTATAAAAAGGGACGCTTCACGTTGACAAACACCGCATCGGCGAAGTTCGGCTACAACAATATGCGCATGGAGCTGGATGGCGCACAGCGGGGCGTTTGGTTTAAGAACGTCGATGAGATAGCAATATCGACATCGCCGCAGTGGGCTTTGGTTAAGAATTGGTCGTATGGTGCCAACGTCAAGTTCCGTACACAGTTTGCTCCCGGTTACAACGCTCGTGGCGACCAGCAGAAGGGTGCTTACCGCATGTCGAACTTTATGACGCCCGGCTACCTGGATGCTTCGGTCGGTTTTACCTACATCCTCCCCTCGGAGCGTTTCCCGTTGAAGGTTAACCTCGCGCCTATCGCCATGAGCGCGACATACGTTACCGACTTGGCAGTTTATAAGAGTATCGGTGCAGATGGCAACGTCGTTATCGCCGATACCGCTTACGGTGTACCCTTCGGTCAGAAGCAGAAGTATGAGGGTGGTCTCTCTGTTCAGCTCGACTTTGACAAGTCGTGGGGCAAGAACGGTTGGTTGCGCTACCGCACTACGGCATACTCGTTCTACGGTTGGATTACCGACATCGCGAAGCTTGCTAAGGCCGAGGATAAGGCTGCATACGAGCATATTGTGCCCACGGTGCGTTGGGAGAATACCATCGATATCAAGGCTACGAAGTATATCT
The DNA here is from genome assembly GCA_045603045.1 of Alistipes sp. GTDB lineage: Bacteria > Bacteroidota > Bacteroidia > Bacteroidales > Rikenellaceae > Alistipes. The sequence goes on along the minus strand of JAZULJ010000018.1, from coordinate 44,891 downwards.
CGACACAGATATATGTGCAGCTATACTACAATAAGGCCGAGGTTAACAAGCTCCAATTGCAGTCTATGTTGTCGGTAGGTCTCACCTATACCTTTAAGAATAAGTAACAATTCTCGTAAGCGAAGGCCCATAGAAAAACTGTTGTCGCTTGGGTATGAGTAAGAAGCAAACATATATATTCGGCACAATATCGTTGATATTGTTGATGATGTGCGTCGGCATGTTCCTTGGTCGTCTCAACGATCAACGTATCATGCGCGAGTACATCAAGGCGCACCGTAACGATAGTATCTCGACCACGGAGATTACCACCGAGCAGTTTGCTGCCGAACTCATGGCCTTGGAGCACTACCTCGCAAATAGCGACAAGCTGATGCAGACCGTGGCAAGCATTCGCACGATGTATGTCGATAAGATAGATATCGACTCGATATATGAGATTGTCATCCCGAAGCTCCTCGCGGAGTTGGACCCCCACTCGGAGTATATACCCGCGAAATATTTTAATCGGGTAAATGAGTCGTTGGAGGGCGAGTTCGACGGCATAGGTATCGTCTTTAATGCCCTCACCGACACCATTACCGTCCTTAACGTCATCCCGCAGGGTCCGAGCGACAGGGCGGGAGTGCGCGCCGGCGACCGCATCATACGCATCGACAATAGCCCCGTGGCGGGACAGAAGATACCGCAAGACTCGATGATGAAACTCATGCGTGGTCCCCGCGGCTCACAAGTGAAGCTCTCGGTGCAGCGTCATGGTATCGCTGAGCTCGTCGATATCGATGTTACTCGCGCCCCCATTGAACTGCATAGTATCGAGACCAGCTTCATGCTCGATGACGAGGCCAAGATAGGCTTCGTACGTCTCTCGCAGTTCTCGCGCACATCACATGCCGAGATGCGCGAGGCTATCGATAGGCTGCGTGCTGAGGGTGCCAAGGCGCTCATCATCGATTTGCGTGGCAATACAGGAGGTTTCCTCGACCAGGCGATACTCATCGCTGACGAGTTGCTGCCCGCAAACCGACTCATTGTATATACCGAGGACCGCGATGGCAACCGCCAACAGCAGTTCAGCTCGGGACGCGGACACTCTACGGATATCGCTATCGCTATACTTGTCGATGAAGGAAGCGCTTCGTCGAGTGAGATTTTGGCAGGCGCGGTGCAGGATAACGACCGAGGCTTGGTGATTGGTCGTCGCACTTTCGGTAAGGGCTTGGTGCAGACGCAGTTACCCTTTGCTGATGGCTCGGCAATACGTCTCACCGTAGCACGCTACTACACGCCCACAGGACGTTCGATACAGAAGCCCTATACGCGAGGGGACGGCATGGCATATCACATGGAGCTTATTGACCGTTACATGAATAACGAGTATTTCTCGGCCGACTCCATACACTTTGCCGACTCGTTGCGTTACACTACACCCGCGGGACGCACAGTATATGGTGGTGGCGGCATCATGCCCGATATCTTCGTACCGGCAGATACCACAGGTATAACCGACTACTATACAAAGGTTTGGGAAACAAATGTATTATACCGCTTCACGCTCGACTTCACCGACCGTAACCGCAGTACCATGGATGCCATCACGAGTCTCCGCGAACTCGATAGCCTGCTCTCTGCGCACGACCTGATGAGCGAGTTTAGAAAATATGCCGAGAGACATGGCATTAAGACTAACTACCGCGAGTTGGGTGAGTCGCGCGATATCATCCTCGCGCAGATACGCGCTTATATAGGCCGCAATGCGCTGAACGATGAGTCGGGTTTCTACTACAATATTTACCCTGCGGATAAGACCATGCAGCGTGCCGTGGAGGAGTTAAAACGAGAATTGCTTAAATAACAGAACGACAATATGATAAAGAGAATTATAGGCACACTTTTCACCCTCGCCACCCTCGCCATTGTAGTCTTTGCCATAATGAATTGGGGCAACTATCGTTCGATAATCTGTGGCGCTAATAGCGCTAATAGCGCCGATAGCGCGACGGACGAAGTGATAGAGAATGGCGGTGGCGAAGTTGCCGAGGTCGAACTACAACTCATCAACGAAGTAGAGACCCCACCTGCCGTTGAGGAGGAGGCTGAGGCAGTAGCCATTGAACTGCAATAACATAGCATACGGTGCGATATTTTGATTTTCAGAAGGATTTTGCAGCAGATTTTAATTCTGTTTCAAAATCCTTTTGTATCTTTGGGGTATGAAGATACTGATTGTTGAGGATGAGCCCTCGTTGCGGGAGCTCATAGAGCGTGAGATGCGTGGCGAAGGGTATGTTGTCGAGAGTGCCTCGGACTTTCTCTCTGCGGAGACGAAGATTGTGGGCTACAACTACGACTGCATACTCCTTGATATCATGCTCCCCGGAGGCTCGGGACTCGACCTCTTAGAGCGCTTGCGCCGCGAGGGACGCCGCGAGAATGTCATCATCATCTCGGCACGTGATGCTGTTGACGACCGCGTTGCAGGCTTAGAGCTCGGTGCCGATGACTACCTCTCCAAGCCCTTTCACATGACCGAGCTTGTGGCACGTGTGCGTAGCGTATTACGCCGCGGCCGCAGTGGTGGCAGCCTCAGCATAGAGCTGGGCAACGTAACCCTTGACCCCTCCTCGCGCCGCGTAGCAATTGGTGGCGAGGGCATCGAACTGCTGAAAAAGGAGTTTGACATCCTTCTATATTTTATGCAACGCCCCGACCATATCATCGACAAGGTAACACTCGCTGAGGCTGTGTGGGGCGACTTCGCAGACGAAGCCGATAACTTCCACTTCGTCTATGCACAGATTAAGAACCTGCGCCGACGTCTCGAAGAGGCAAATGCCACCATCGAGATACGTTCGGTATATGGTTTCGGATATAAACTCACACTATCGTAACCATGAAACTCATCTACCGCATAGCCCTCTGGCTCGCTGCCGCACTGCTCCCCATCATAATGCTCTGGGGTACGCTCTTCTACTATGCCATGGTGGGTGAGATTAACGACGAGGCAGATGACTCACTCGACGACTACGCCGAGCTTATCATACGTCGTTGCAGAGAGGGTCGCCCCCTGCCGTTGCTTAATAACGGCTCAAATAATAGCTACACCATCACCCCCATAGATGAGCAAGAGGCTATGGCATATCATGGTCCTCAATACTTCGACCGCGAGGTATATATCCCGGAGAAGGGCGAGACGGAGCCGGCACGCGTATTGAGCAAACTCTTTGTTGATAGCGAGGGTCGCCACCTACGCTTGGAGGTTGCCACGCCCACCTTCGAGAAGGAAGATTTGCGCGAAACGATTCTCTATTGGTCTATCTTCCTCTTTGGGGCTTTGCTGCTTGTCATCGTCGTCGTCTCGATGTTCACGGTACGTCGTGCCCTACAACCCCTCTACGCCCTATTAAAGTGGCTCGATGGCTATACCCCCGGACAGAGAGGTGCATCCGTGCCCTGCGGTGGTCGCATTGTTGAGTTCAGAGCCCTCTCGGAGGCTGCAGAGAGCGCCGTTAGCCGCTCCGAGGCGCTTCTTGCACAGCAGAAGGAGTTCTTGGGTAACGCCTCGCACGAGTTGCAGACACCCTTGGCGGTGGTTGGTAATCGTATAGATTACCTTATAGACCACACCTCGCCCACGGAGGAGCAACTCGCTGAACTCATGATGATTAAGCAGACGCTGCGCCACAGCGTGCGTCTCAACCGCACGCTTTTAACCCTCGCACGCATAGATAGCGGTCAGGTGGGTGAGAGCGAACATCTCGACATAGTACCCATCATCGGCGAGGTCATAGACAACCTCAATGATATTTATGGCGAGCGTAGGGTACATGCCGAGGTCGAGGGTGTGAGGTCGCTGTCGCTCGATATCAACGAGTCTATGTTGCGCATGTTGCTCTCCAACCTGCTCAAAAACGGATATATCCACGCCCCCGAGAACAGTGTCATACGTCTTACACTCGGCAACAACACTATGGTTATCGCCAATAAAGGCACTGAACCGTTAGATGCTGCCTCGGTCTTTGACCGCTTCTATACACGCACTACGCGTGCCGGCTCCACGGGTCTTGGACTCTCCATCGTTAAGTCTATTTGCACCCACTATGGCTACGATGTGGTATATGACTATCGCGAGGGCGAGCATCGCTTTTCGGTAACCTTTCTCAAAAGGTAGGTGGTGCCATATCGGGGTTGGCGCGTAATTCGCTTCTCTATAAAAATCAAAAAAAATCGCGCTGAAGCGTAAAATTTCAAATTCATTTCAAATTTGTGTACGACCTTTGCAGTGGTGATAGGTCGTAAACGTATGCGTACCTATCCGAAAACGAGGTAAGTTAAACTATAAAATTATAATGTTATGAGAAAGATTTTTGTTTTATCGGCACTTTTTCTTACGGTTGTAGCAGCCATGGCTACCGCAGCATGCATCTGCCACGACGAGCGTCCCATTAAGTTCGATGAGCTGCCTACTCAGGCGCAGAGTTTCGTTAAGGAGCACTTTACCGACGAGAAGATATCGCACGTCATTGAGGATAAGGAGTTTATGGGCAATGAGTATAAGGTTGTCTTCGTGAGTGGCACGAAGGTTGAGTTCGACAACTCCGGAGCATGGACCGAGGTTGACTGCCGCTATGCCGCAGTACCCGCGCAGCTCGTGCCCAAGGCTGTTGCCGACTATGTCAAGATAAACTACCCTGAGAGAAGCATCATGGAGCTTCGACGCGAGCATGGCGGCTGCGAGGTGAAGCTTACGGGCGGCCTCGAACTGACGTTCAATAAGGCCGGTAAGTTGGTCGATATTGATGACTAATCGATGAAGGTGTGTCCATCGAGAATTAGCACGGTAACTATCAGATAGTGTGAGAATACATATACCCGAAAGGGATAATTTCCAGATGGTTAGTTAATAAAAATGAGTTAGTTATGAAAAAGAGTATTTTAACAGTAATTGTCGCTCTTGTGGCCCTTGTGTCCATAGGTTGCAACGACCACTACGACGCCCCCCAGTCGCTACGCAATACCTTCAACGAGCAGTACCCCGGTGCCGTGGATGTGGAGTGGGAGAAGGAGCGTGGCTATGCCGTCGTAGATTTCCGTATTCCGAGCAACCCTGGCGGCTGCGAGGCATGGTACACACTCGATGGCGAGTGGGTGCTCACGGAGTTCGACATCAACTACAATGACCTGCCTACGGCTGTGCGCGAGGCCTTCGAGAGTAGCTACGGCAAGCAGACGCCTGTCGATGATGTCAAGCGCGTGGAGCGTAACAATGCCGATACAATCTACTTTATCGAGGCTACTGTGGTTGTGAATGGCTACTTGGCAGACATCTACCTCGACTACGCGGAGGATGGCTCGCTGCTACGCTCGGCTGTCGATGTCGAGGACTATGACTATCTTCCCTACTACTTGTAGTGTGGGAGCATACATATAGCTTTAATAAGGGGATGGCTAAATTACTTTTTAGCCATCCCCGTTTTGTTATGAGGTTGAATGAAAAGATGTCGCTTTGACCTGCGAAGCCCCAAATATGGAATTTACTATGTGTAAATGAACATTTTGCGAGCGTCGCGACAAATAGACTTTTTAGTCAGCCTCCATCATGCTATCCAACATATTACTTGGTTACATTGAACTTAACCTTGTCGGTAAACAGCGCCCAAACGCCTGCTGCAATAGCAGCACCAATGGTGGGTGCTAACAAGAAAATCCATATCTGGCTAAGGTAGTCGTCGCCAGCAAAGAGTGCCGGGCCAAATGAACGTGCGGGGTTAACCGATGTGCCGGTGATACCGATGCAGGCGAGGTGTACCAGCGCGAGGGTTAAGCCGATGTAGAGACCTGCCTTGTTACCTGCACCATGCTTCTCATCGGTAGTAGCCAATACTACCAATACGAAGATGAAGGTAAAGAGCACCTCTGCGCCAAAGGCTGTGCCGAGGTAATATTCGACGTTGCCCGAGAGGTTTATCTCCTCAACGGGGGCTAAGTTAGCGCCAAATGCACAATCCTTGGTCTCGGGGACAATCATGAACAAAAGGAGTGTTCCGAGGATACCGCCGATGAACTGGAAGATAACGTACAAGCACGCGTCGAAACCTGAGATACGCTTTGAAAGCCATGCCGCAAAGGTGATGGCGGGGTTGATATGGCAACCCGAGAAGTTACCGATGGTATATGCCATGGCAACAACCGAAAGACCGAAGGCGAAAGCCGTAGCAACGATATTCACGTGTGTAAACAGCGCTGTGCCGCAACCGAGGAAAACAAGTACCAAGGTACCCAGCATCTCGGCGAAATACTTCTTCTGAAAAATCTGTTCCATAATATTAAGTTGTTAAGAGATGTTCTATAAATGAGTAAACAATTATTCGTCTCTTCGGGAGATTATATTTCGGTCGCTTTTGATTTTTTGGGGTAGCCTTCTCATCTTATCTCGGTTACAATGCTTAGCATTGTGCGCTCCCAAAGAGTTTGGCAATATGCTCGAAACGTCCTTCAAAAATCGCTCGACCTAATTTATAGTATCTCCCTTAAAGTTGTTTGTTATCTCTTCGACTTGATATACTCGTCTATGGCCTTGGCACCCTTACGGCCGGCGCCCATAGCCAAGATTACCGTAGCTGCGCCCGTAACGGCATCGCCGCCGGCAAATACTCCCTCGCGAGAGGTTGTGCCCATCTCGTCGGCCTCGATGCAGCCACGACGGTTGATGTTCAGGCCGCCTGTTGTTGAGGCAATAAGCGGGTTGGGTGATGTTCCGAGTGCCATGATGACAACATCGCAGTCGATGGTGAAGTCCGAGCCAGCCCTCTCCTGAGGTGAGCGACGACCACTTGCATCGGGCTCGCCAAGTTCCATCTCCACGCAGTTGATGCCCTTAACCCAACCATCCTCCGTGCCGAGGATACGTGTGGGGTTGGTGAGCATGCGGAACTCGATGCCCTCCTCCTTGGCGTGATGTACCTCCTCCTTACGTGCAGGGAGCTCCGCCTCGCCGCGACGATATACGATTACGGCCTCAGCTCCAAGACGCTTTGCGGTACGCACAGCATCCATGGCAACGTTACCGCCACCAACAACGACAACCTTACGGCCAACATATACGGGGGTATCCGACGTCTCGGCATTCCAGGCACCCATGAGGTTTACGCGTGTGAGGAACTCGTTTGCCGAGAGCACACCATTGAGATTCTCACCCTCGATGCCCATGAAGCGGGGAAGGCCGGCACCCGAGCCTACGAAGACGGCGTCGTAGCCCTCCTTGTCGAGGAGTGAGTCGATGGTCATCGTGCGACCTATGATAACGTCGGTCTCGAACTTAACACCAAGCTTCTTGACCTCGTTAATCTCGCGAGCAACAACACGCTCTTTGGGCAGACGGAATTCGGGAATACCATAAACAAGTACGCCGCCGAGTTTGTGGAGCGCCTCAAAAACATGCACCTCGTAGCCCATCTTCGCAAGGTCGCTGGCACATGCCAGACCTGCGGGACCACTACCTACTACGGCTACGCGCTTGCCATTGGGTGTAATTACTACATCTGAGGTTTCGGCAGAGTTATCCAAGGCCCAGTCGCCTACAAAGCGCTCGAGTTTGCCGATAGCCACAGGCTCACCCTTGATGCCGAGGACACACGAGCCCTCGCACTGCGACTCCTGGGGACATACACGTCCACAGATTGAGGGCAACGAGCTGTCGAGGTGGATGGTGTCGGCAGCACCTCGCAGATTACCCTCGGTGATATGGTGAATGAAGTCGGGGATGCGGATGTTCACGGGGCAGGCAGCCACGCAACGCGGATTCTTGCAATTCAGACAGCGGGTGGCCTCCAACGATGCCTCCTCCCAGTTGTAGCCGTAACATACCTCGTCGAAGTTGGTAGCGCGCACTACCGGATTCTGTTCGCGGACGGGGACACGCGGTATTTTATTTGCCATAACAGTTGCAGTGATGTTTGTGGTTCTCTGTTGCGCTCTTCTCCTGTTTGCGATACATCGACTGGCGGCGCATAGCCTCGTCGAAATCTACCTGATGACCGTCGAACTCGGGGCCATCGACACACGTAAAGAGTGTCTTGCCACCTACCGACACGCGGCAGGCACCACACATGCCTGTACCATCGACCATGAGGGCGTTGAGCGATACGGTGGTCTGCAATGCCCAGGGCTTGGTCGTGAGACATACAAACTTCATCATAATCATCGGGCCGATACATACGCACTCGTCGTACTTGCGTTGCTCAACCTCCACGAGTTCCTTCATGAGGCCTGTAACCATGCCCTTGTAGCCCTCGGTGCCATCGTCGGTGGCGATGTGTACGTTGCCCACTTCGCGCATCATGTCGGTATAGATGAGCATACCTTTGGTTTTGGCGCCGATGATGACGTCGCACTCTACGCCGTGCTGGTGCACCCACTTAACCTGTGGATATACGGGGGCGGTACCCACACCACCCGCAACGAAGAGATACTTGCGCTTGCGCAGTTCCTCCTCGGGCATATGTACGAACTCCGAGGGGCGACCCAACGGGCCTGCGAAGTCGGCTAACGAGTCTCCAACCTCTAAGGCGCATATCTTTTTGGTTGAGAGACCTATGGTCTGCGTTACGATGGTTACCGTGCCGGCCTCGGTGTCGTAGTCGGCAATGGTGAGCGGAATACGCTCGCCACCCTCGTCGGCACGTACAATAACAAACTGTCCGGGTAGGGCAGCTCGTGCTACACGCTCTGCCGCAATCTTCATCTCGTAGATGTTCTCGGCAAGTTTGCGTTTTTCGACAATCTTAAACATTCTGTGTTATTTTAATAGTTTGCGTTACGTTTCTGTTTACTCTCTCGGGTCGTCCTATTCGGGTAGAGCGCTCACCTTTATCTGCTGCATGGGACGCACCATATCATTTAAGATGAGTGTTATGCGTCCCGTAAAGGGGATGTCGGGGTTGATACTCTTCGGATTAAAACTTACGACAAATGTCTGCTCTTCGCCCGTAGCAATGACCGTATCGGGGACGATGTTGCACACAATTGCCTCGCTGCTACACTCCACGCAACGTATATAGAGCGGTGATGCCCCATCGTTGCGCACGGTGAAGCTATCCTCCAAGGTTGCATCCTCGCACTTTACAACCCCAAATTTAATAATTTTTTTTGGAATTTCGGCTCTTGGTGCCGAAATATCATCCATAAAGTTGAAATTATCCACCGCTACGGCATGTGTGGTGAGTAGCATCTCGGAGGCTACGCCATCTACAACTACCCTCAGGTGGTCGTTCAGTGTTCCGTAGCGCGTGCTTCGGAAGGGGAGTGAGTAGCGTAGCACGATGTCGCCCATGGCATGGGGAGCTATGGTGCGGGCATACTCTATATTAAGGGCTCCCGACGATAGAGTGGGGAGCAACACAATCTCTATCTCTTTGTCGGAGTCGTTGACGTAGCCTATGCGCTCCTCGATAGTGGCGCCATGCTCGATGTACGAGAAGGAGTGGAAATTACTTTGTAGGCGTAGGCCTCCACCCATGTAGAAGGGAAAGAGTTCGTCGATGGAGCGTTCGCGAGGTATCACGTAGCCGATAATTTTTAGGCGAATTACCTCTTCGCTATCCGAGGTATAAACATATAGGCTCTTATCTATGCGTCCCGGGCGGTTATAGGGGTCGAACTCTACCTGCATCGAGAACTCCTCGCCCGGGGCGATGACCCCCTTGTCGTACTTCGCCGAGGTGCAGCCACACGATGTGAGTACCTGCACGATGACGATATCCTCTCTTCCGGTATTTATGGCGCTAAATGTGCTAACAGCTGCACCTCCCTCCTCGTTTATATGGCCGTAGTTGTATGTCGTGGCCTCGAAACGAAGCGCACTCTCGGTGCCTTGCGCCATGACGACGTGAGCGGAGAGTACCAGCATAAGAGCGACTATATATTTATATAAGTGTTTCACACTACAAATATAGTGGTTATCGGCCGGATATCCAAATAAAAGAAATCGCAAAACGAACGTAAGTCGTAATATGCACGTTATCAATATGTTTTGATGTGGGCGCTAAAAAAGAGATAAAAAAAATCAAAAAAAATGTTGTAAAAAGTTTGGAGTTTGAAAAATATGCTCTATATTTGCACCGCAAAACAACGCAAAGACGTTCTTTACAATGCCTGAATAGCTCAGTTGGTTAGAGCACATGACTGTTAATCATGGGGTCCTAGGTTCAAGTCCTTGTTCAGGCGCATAAGTGCGAGGGATGCACTAAGAGGTAGCAAACGATAACTCTGCAATAGGTAAGCGGACGACGCGGTCGAGCATCGAAGATGACAAGACTCTTAAAAAACTTATCGAAAAGTTTGCAGATAAAAAAATAATCACTACCTTTGCAATCCCGAGCCTTAACAAAAGGGGAGTTTAGCTCAGCTGGTTCAGAGCATCTGCCTTACAAGCAGAGGGTCGGCGGTTCGAATCCGTCAACTCCCACAACCGAGAAGAAGTTACGAAAGTAGCTTCTTTTTTTGTTTGTGGTTATGTCGCTCGTCAGTGTCGCTATACGGGCGCGAGCCCCGCTGCGCAGTGCGCCCATATGCGAGCACCCACTATCTCGCTATGCTATATGCTCCGTCGGTGATATGGTCGATAGTGTAGGATACATAGATATTGTCGAAGCCGTCGAAATTATGCGTACCCTCTCCATTGGGGAAGCAGGTTGATATTGGATTAGGACGTTTGCCGAAGCCTGTGAGTGTCTCCTCATAGATGAGAGCTATGCGCTTATTGGCTTGCAAAATCATGGAGCTATATGCCGAGTCGGTCTCGCTGACGAGGAAAAAACCATCCCAGCCGATAACAAAGTCCTGTGCCGTACGTAGCTCGCCACTATCGACAAACTCTTTGTAGTATATGCCCAATTGTGAGCGGTTATCACCCGTGGGTATTGACTGCAATAGTAGGTGTGAACGACAGCCATCGCTATTGCGGATGACGGGAATAATCAAAATATCGCCATTCGTAGCATTGCGACCCATGGCATGACCCGAGCCAACGAATGTCGTAACTTTGGGCTTATCCCATGAACCCTGTGCCGTGGTCGTATCGCTATATGTGAATATGTTGTACAGGCGGCCGCCACTCATTCGGCTCGATAATACCACATCGCCATTGGGCAACTCCTCGCACTTCGCCTCATCTCCATCGGGGATAGGGTAGCACATGGCGCCACCCAGCACTGACCATGTGCGGCCGAAGTCGTCGGAGTAGAGAACGCGGTTGCCATTGGGACGAGCGCACAGCGCAATATAGATACGGAAGTAGTCGCCACTCTTAATTACGCGGCTCTGGAAGATGTTACCACCGCTTACAAAGGCTGCGGCAAGGGGTTTCTTGCCATCGAAGAGGGTGTATATGTTCTCGGTAACATCGGTCGGCGGCAGCCATGTATAACCTCCGTCCATACTGCGTATGGCTGCTATGAGCTGGGGATTTTGACGTGTGGTGTTGCTGTTGCCATATACCGTACAGCCGGCGACAGCCATCACGAGCACCTCGTCGCTGGTGCGGTCGGCGACGATGGCGGGGTCTCCGAAAGCGGTGTCGAAGAAGTTCTCCGTGGCCGATGTTATGCCCGTGCCTACGGCAACGTCTTCAATGTCGCTCCATGATGCTCCGTTGTCGTAGCTTCGGCGACATACGATATCGTTGCGGCCATAGCCCGGGTCTGTGCCGCAGACTAAGCGTGCTGCCGTAGCTATAAGGGTGCCGTTTTGTGTTACAGTGATACCCGGAATGCGATAGGGCGGCATGACACCATCTCCACGGCTCGTGTTGAAGAGCTCCTGCTTGACGGGTGGGGCATAGTACTCCTCGTCGATAGGTGGATTATTGGATGTTTCGTTTTCTGCGCACGACACGCTCAGTGTCATGAGGGCAGCTATAACGGCGATAATCTTAAATGAGTTCATAGAGGTATGTTATTCGACGTATCCGCCATTTAGGAAATGCTCTATATCGTTGACTATGGTTGCGCACTCCGTGCCCGTACCCGTGCTGAGGGCAACATCCTGCAACATCGCATCGAGCAGAGCGAGGTTCTCGGGGTTCTCCTTAAACTCCTCGCGCAACGTAAATATCTTCTCGTACTGCTGTATGCCCTCGATAAGACGCTCAAAGCGAACGCTCGAACGGTTGCCGGGGTAGTAGAAGTAGGTGTCGCCCGCGCCGAAGAGTCGGTAACGGCTATCCATGAGGGGTGCCTCGTCCCAATTTACCCACGACCAATGGAGGTAGCCATCGAGGTTCAGGGCTGCGGCATATATTGGAATAAAGGCTGCCTCGGCGGGTAGAGAGTTGGAGTAGATGTTGGGCTCTACATCGGCGCAACATGTGTAGAAGGTTGTGGTGTATCCCGCCTCCTGGCGGTGGCGCAACTCCGACGCACGAAGATAGTCGAGCTGCCCGTAGGCAATGCTAAAATCGTTGAGTTTGTCGATGAGCGAGGCGTGATAGTTGCCCGCTAAGGCCACCTTAAAGCCATATGACACAGCGATATTGTAGGCGTTGTGCATATCCTCCTCGGAGCGTTCATCCATGGCGATATAGGTCTTCTCGAACCACCCCTTTGCTGTTAGGTGTGCCTTGAACGAGGCGAGAAAACTATTCCAAAGCTCGCGGTACTCGGCGTCTGATGTCTTGGTAATCAAGTATTTGTAGTCGGCGGTTGCCTCGTCGTAGTACCTGAAACTCATATCCCAGGGCACCATGCTGAAACAACTTATCTGACGGCTTATTCCGCACTCGGCGCATAGTGTTACGTAGCGGTCGAATATCGTGTAGTCGTAACGCCATGTACCCTCCTTGCTCTTTATGGTCTGTACCATGGGCTCGAAGCGGTCGGGCTCGTGTGTCTGCATGCCCCATGGCTCGTAAAAGAGTATTGCCGATATGACAGATTGTCCGGCGCGCCCCAAGGCTTGTAGATAGGGACGTAGTGCTTCGATATGGTCGTCGCTCCAACGCTCGACGCCATGATATCGGCTTATGGCGTAGGGTTGCTGCCATAGGTCGAGGTGAAATCTCTGCTGCGAGACTTCGGGTAGTGTGTGTCTGTTTACGGCGATTGTCAACTGAATACTCGCCACCACCAAGCCCTCCTCATCGATGGCTTGTAGCTCACACTCATACTCGCCCGGCGCAATATCGCGAGGTACCTCAATGCTGCACCACACGGGGCGCGTCTGCATTGCTGATATGTGGCGTGGCTTATCGAGGTCGATGACATCCGGCACCAGCCACCCTTCGAGCGATGTGGGGTGGTCGCCGCACGCCTTGTAGTCATCCGTTATTACGTAGTTTACGAAGCGTGCCATAGACGACCTTATGCCCGTAGGCTCGCCGTCTCTGCGCCACTCGCTCATCTGAACACGCAGCGTGCCCTCGTCGCGTTTGCTGTAAATGAGGGCTACGATGTTGGCACGTTCGCCGCGCCATGCCGATATTGTTGCGTGCGTCTGATGCAGCACTTTGGGTACGCTGTGCAGCGAGTAGTGAACATCGCGAGATGCCCATGTGAGGTTCAAGCCATCATCAACCTTTGCCCACTCCGCAGCATCGGGTATGGTGCCCACACGTGGCTCCTCGTAATCGTATATGGGGTAGCGGCCTATGTCGTCATTGTCGGGCCTGCATTGTGCGCTCCCGGAAGCAGTAAACAACACAGCGACGATGCCGCCGATAGCCAGCCCGATAAGTGCACGTGAAGTGAGGTTCATAGAGGAAACTGATTATACGACAAAGATACAAAATATGTTGCTAAGATAGGTAAAAAAATGCAGCTATTTGTTTAGCTTATATGTGCATCAGTAAAAAGAATACAAAATATTGATAAATAATAGCAAAACTTATGAAATTTTATGTAATTTTGCTCTCGTCATTGTATGATTATGGTATATGCTAAAACGATAATAATTAAAATAAATATAAAGATATGAAGACAGATATAGAGATTGCTCGCGAGACGAAATTGAAAAATATTCGTGATATTGCAGCCCAGGCCGGTTTTCCCGAAGATGAGATATTTAACTACGGCAAGTACATTGCCAAGGTGCCATATAAGCTAATTGACGAGAAGCAGGTCGCCAAGAACCATCTTATTCTTGTTACGGCCATCACTGCTACAAAGGCGGGTGTCGGCAAGACAACTGTGAGCATAGGCCTCGGCATGGGTCTCAACCATATCGGCAAGAAGGCTATCATTGCCCTTCGTGAGCCCTCGCTTGGTCCCTGCTTCGGTATGAAGGGTGGCGCTACGGGTGGTGGCTATGCTCAGGTGTTACCCTCGGAGGATATCAACCTTCACTTTACGGGCGACTTCCACGCCGTTACCTCGGCAAACAATCTCATCGCCGCACTATTGGATAACTACCTATACCACAACCGCTCAACGCAAGTGGGTTTGAAGCGCGTCATGTGGCGTCGTGTGCTCGACATGAACGACCGCTCACTACGTAATATTGTCTCGGGCTTGGGTGGCTCGGCAAACGGCATACCTACCGAGACAGGCTTCGATATTACCCCTGCATCGGAGATTATGGCTATATTGTGCCTTGCGCGCAACGTCGAGGATTTGTATGTGCGCATCGGTCGCATCGTGCTTGGCGTACGCTACGACGATACTCCGCTCACTGTCAATGACCTCGGCGTTACGGGTGCTGTTGTGGCGCTGTTGAAGGATGCCATCAACCCCAACCTTGTGCAGACCACGGAGCATAACCCCGTCATCATCCATGGTGGTCCCTTCGCAAATATTGCGCACGGCTGTAACTCGGTTATCGCGACCAAGATGGCCATGACGCACGCAGAATATACCGTTACCGAGGCGGGCTTCGGTGCCGACCTTGGCGCCGAGAAGTTCCTCGATATCAAGTGTCGTCAGGCCGATATAAAACCCGACCTTACGGTCCTTGTAGCCTCAACCCTCGCATTGAAGATGCACGGCGGCGTGCCCGAGACGGAGATTAAGTTGCCCAATGCCGAGGGCTTGCAGCATGGTTTTGCAAACCTCGACCGCCATGTGGCCAACCTTAAAAAGTTCGGTCAGACCATCCTGATATGTTTCAATCGCTTTGCAAGCGATACCGACGAGGAGATTGATATGGTCATGAAACACTGCGAGGAGCTGGGTGTGCGCTGCGTGATAAACAACGCCTATTCGGAGGGTGGCGCAGGTGCAGCTGACCTTGCGCGTGCCGCAGTGGAGCTTATCGAGACGCAGCCTTCGGGGCCTATCAAGTATGCCTACAACCTTGAAGATAGCATCAAGGAGAAGATTACGAAGGTGGCAAAGAATATATATGGTGCCGGCTCGGTAGTCTTCGGGCCCAAGGCCAAGAAGCAGATTGAGCTCTTGGAGAGGTGGAATATGGGCAATCTCCCCGTGTGTATCGCCAAGACGCAGTTCTCGTTTAGTGCCGATGCCAAGCGCTATGGCTCGGTTGAGGGCTTCGAGATAAATATCAAAGATATCGAGCTCAACGCCGGTAGTGGTTTTATCGTGGCTTTGGCAGGCGATATTATGCGTATGCCGGGTCTTAGCAAAACCCCGCAGGCGGGTAATATACACCTCGCGGAGGATGGTACCGTTGAGGGTATTGTATAGCTTTCGGTACACCAGCGATTATAATAAGGAGCCTGTATAACAAGTTTTGTTAGGCAGGCTCCGTTAGTTAGGGCTAATCACAACGAACTATATGTCTCATCACGAAAAGGTGAGTGGCTAATTTATTTATGTCCATTTTATGGAGTATCCGAAAAAAAATGAGGCAGAGTGATACGTTGTTAGCAACTTATCGCTATCTTTGTGGTCGTAAGTGGCTATGGCCGCAGTGCATGAGCAATTAATTTATAACCTAATACTATGAAAAATTTTATCTCTTATCTCTTTGCCGCAGTCATGCTTTTGGCTGTCGGCTGTAACGAGGAGCCTACACCCGGCCAGCAGCCCAGCGGCGACCCTAATCCTGAGGAGACTATTGGTTTGGTAGCTATCGACTACGCTGCCGATAGCGATAAGGTGGCTATCGGCTACACCGACGAAATGCTCTCTACGGCGAGTATCGCCCTCACATTTGACATCACCCCCGCAGACGTTGCACCCCGGGTAGCTGCCGCCTGCGAGACGATGTTGTCGTTACAGCTGCTCAACGGCAGTCAGAGCAGCGACCTCGCAATAGCATCGTGCACAGCCAATGCGGGTGCCATAACCCTTACGGCATCGGCCGAGGCACTTATCGAGGATGTGTATAGCGACACGCTGAACGCCAAGGTTGTACTCACGGCCATCGATGGCGAGACGGTATGTGTATCGAAGGCTATCGAAGTGGAGGCTGCGAAGCTCCCCATTACGCTCACAGCAGCCGAGGAGATAACGCTCGGAAGTGCCATTACCTTTGAGGTTAAGGCTGGCGCTGAGACCCTCACTGAGGGATACACCATCTACGCAGACGACCAGAGCATCGAGAACCCCTACACTCCCGAGGTAGCAGGCGAGATGACCTTCTATGTCAAGTACTATAACACCGCGTCGGAGCAGATTTCTGTTACAGTTGTGGAGAATGGCGGTGGTAACACAGGTGGTAATGATGATAGCACCCTCGACCCCGACCCCGAGAATACCAACTTCAAAAACCGCGTGCTCTTAGTGGAGCATACAGGTACACTATGTGGAAACTGTCCCTCGATGATGAACGCCCTCAAGGAGTTGGCTGCAACCAACTATGCCGATCGCTACAACCTTGTTGAGGCTCATTATAGTGGTTTGGCAAATGGCGACCCCGCAAAGTCGGATGCTGCCGCCATCTTCGGCTTCGTGCGCAGCGTGCGCGGCTTCCCTGGGGCAACATTTAACTATCAGTACGCCAAGATTGCTGGTGCAAGTGTCGATAACCTCAAAACACATATCGCCTACACATGGAAGAAGACTGCGCAGGCAAGTGCCGGTGTTACGACCAAGATAAATGGCTCGTCGGTAGATGTCGAGGCTATCGTAAAGTCAGGTGTTACACAGTCCTATCGCATCTCTTGCTGGCTTCTCGAAAGCAATATCTACGGTGCACAGCTGGGTGCATGGGAGGATTGGCATAACTATCACAACCACTGCTTGCGAGAAATGACAGGCGTCGATGAGCAGATTATGGATATCACAGGTGACGACCTCGGCACCATCGAGGAGGGCAAGACTGCTGACTTCAAGGTATCGATCCCCATCGCTGCAAACTACAAAAAGTCGGAGCTTAGCGTGCTCGTGATTATTGCAGCGCCTAACTCGCAGTTCGATAATAAGTACGAGGTTGTGAACACCATCCTCTGCCCCATCAACTCGACAAAGGCTATCGAGTATAACGAGTAGTCGTTTTAGATGATACTTTCGCGGAGGCTTTGTATTGTTTCAAAGGCACAAAGATTGTGTTTTTTGTAGCAATATGAGGCCTCCGCGAAAAATTTTACGGTTTAGGGTTTCACATTTCATTTTTTTTACTATCTTTGCACCCACGAAAGCGTGAAAACGTCGGACCCATAGCTCAGTTGGTTAGAGCAGCGGACTCATAATCCGAAGGTCGTGGGATCATGCCCCTCTGGGTCCACATAGTAAAGAGCCTGTCTAACATATGGTTAGACAGGCTCTTTGTTTTGCCACTTATTCGCTCTTCTGGGTGTGGTTGCGAAGTAGGGCGCGATAGAGCTTTATCTCTTCGGGGTCGCCCATCTCCTTGCCCTCGACATCCGAGAGTTTGACGCACAACTCCCTGGGCTTACGTGAGTTTATCTGGCAGCTCGATAGCTTCATGACGATATTGCACGACGCATGGCCCGTGTCGCACGTAAGGTTGGTACCGATGCCGAACATACATTTGATGCGTCCCTCGCAAGCCTTCTTAATCTGCACGGCCTTCTCGAAGTTCAGTGCATCGCTGAACACGATGCTCTTGGTCATGGGGTCGATACCTAACTCCTTATAGCGATTGATGGCCATGTCAATAAAGGCGATGGGGTCGCCCGAGTCCTGGCGCACACCATCGAAGAGACAGGCGTGCTTCTTCGAGAAGTTGTTGAAGAAGACCTCCGAGCCGAAGCTATCAGTGAGTGCCGTGCCGAGGTAGCCATCATAGACCTTTACCCAGTCCTCCATGGTGAGGTAGTTGGCATTACGTGGACCACCATTCACTGCGGCGATAAACATCGGAAGCTCGTGGGGGTAGGTTCCTATCATCTTCATATCGAGCTCCATGGCGAGGTGGCAGTTTGATGTTCCGGTACAGCCACACGGGTTATTTTTGAGGTGCTTGACGACCATGCGCTGCACATCGTACGAGAAGCGGCGGCGTGTGCCGAAGTCCGAGAATAGGAGTCCATTATCGCGCGCTATCTGCTCCTTCTCTTCGAGGCGTGCAATCATAGCCTCGGCGTCGTAGCTATTGCGCAGGTGGAACAACTCCGATACGGTGGCCAGAATAGGTATCTCGTAGAGTGTAACCTTATACATGAAGTCCGTAACATTTATCTGCAAGTGGTTCTCCTCATCGAGCCATACGTTAATCTTCGAGGCGTCGAAACGGAAGCCTAAGAGCCACTCGAAGTAGTTCTGAGGGATATACTTGCAGTGATTGTTCATGTAGCAAAACTCGTCCTGCGAGAGCGATATGCGCTCCAACGCCTTGAATTCTGCTTTGAGGTCCTCCAAGAAGTCGTCGTCGAATACCGTCTTAGCGCGGTCATTGAATGTGAAGGTGCCAATGGCTTGCGGGTAGAGCTTGAAGTAGGCGTACGACGTGGTAAACTTATAGAGGTCGGTGTCTAAGATTGAGCGAATCATAGTTTTATTTAGTTTGAATTTTTATACTGTGGGGACTAAGCTCTCTTTTTTAACTCCTCGTACAACATTTCGATAGCGTATGCTGAGGCGCGTGATATTATCTGTGAGCGGTCGGTGCCCGAGTTGCGCATCACAGCGCGGCAACCGTGTGGCGTGGCTATGGCCATCCAAACTGTGCCCACGGGCTTCTCGGTGCTTCCTCCTGTGGGGCCGGCAATGCCCGTTGTGGCGATGGCGTAGTCGGCACCCGATATGCGGCGTGCTCCCTCGGCCATCTGTATAGCCACTTCCTCGCTCACGGCGCCGTGGCGCATGATGTGGTCCATGTTCACGCCGAGGATGTCGCGCTTGGCCTCATTGCTATATGCCACGATGCCCGCCATAAAGTAGGCCGAGGCTCCCGCCTGTGCTGTGAACTTCGAGGCTATGGTACCTCCCGTGCAGCTCTCCGCTACGGCAAGGCGTAGGCCGCGCTGCGTGAGGATGTTGTGCACGAGTTGCTCGACAGAGGCATCCTCCATGCCGACGATGTTGTCGCCTATGATTGTGTGTAGTTGCTCTATTTGTTCCGTTATGACCCTATTTGCAGCCCCCTTCTCGACGTCGTATGCCGAGAGACGCAGGCGCACGATGTTAGGTGCGGGTAGGTAGGCGAGGTGTATGTAGTTGGGTAGGGCCTCCTCCCACGCTGCTATGCGCTCGGCGAGTAGCGACTCGGGAATGCCGCGGGTGATAATAGTGCGGTGGACGATGGCGTGTAGCGCAAAGCGTTTTTTAAGGCGAGGTATAACCTCATCCTCCATGAGGTGCTCCATCTCGAAGGGTACGCCCGGCAGCGAGACTACGATACATCCCTTCTCGTCCTCGAACCACATGCCCGGAGCGGTGCCGTGGGCGTTGTGTAGCACGGTACAGCACTTCGGGAGCATGGCCTGTGCGCGGTTGAGCTCGGTGAAGGGTATTCCGCGGCGTGCCAAGAGTGTGCGCACATGTTCGCCCTCCGAGGCGTTATACTCCAACTCCGAGTTGAAGAGGTGCGCCAAGGTGTGCTTCGTGATGTCATCTTTAGTGGGACCGAGTCCTCCCGTGATGATGACAACCTCGCTGCCTGCCATCGCACGACGCAGCGTCGAGGTTATCTGCTCAGCATCGTCGCCGATGGATAGCTTCTCTGCAATGGCGATGCCTATGGTGTTGAGGTGGCGTGCTATCGAAACGCTGTTGGTATCGACTATCTGGCCGATGAGTATCTCGTCGCCTATGGTTATTACCGTCGCCTTCATTGTTTGGCCTATTTACTCTTGTTGGTACTCTTGTGGTTGCTGCGGCTCTTGTGGCTCTTGTGGTGCCGTGGGTGCTATGCTCTCGGCTTCGGGAGTCTCCTCCTCGGGCTTCGCGACAAGAGCTTGTGCCGACTCTCTCAGCAACTTAAAACCATTGAGGCGCAGTCCTGTATTGAGTGCCACGAGCGATGCTCCCGCCTCAAACATGCGTCTCACATCCTCGGGCTGTATCATGCCGCCACTGCCGATAATGGGGTAGTTGCCCTCTGTCTTTTGTGTTATGTAGCGCACCATGTCAATTGCGCGCTCGGTGAGCAGTTGTCCGCTGATGATACCTCCGCTGTTGGGCGCTATATCGGACGAGCCGGCAACAGCCTCGATGCCATCCAGCGGGGTCTCTATGAGGATGTTGATAATCTCGTCGAGTTGCTCCTGAGAGAGGTCGGGCGATATTTTGAGAAGAATGGGGCGGTAATCGAGCTGTCCGCGGCGGAACTCAAAGAGCGGCTCTATGATCTCCAAAATCTCCTCGCGCGTTTTTAGCGTAAAGGGCTTGACGGAGGTGTTGCACGATATGTTGATGACGAAGAAATCGACATATTGGTACATGTTGCGGAATACGCGCAGATACTCCTTCGTAATCTGTTCGGCGGGCGTGGCTGTGCACTTGCCGATGTTGCAACCTATCGTTATACGTTGAGTCTTTGAGTTGCGGTGTCGCACGTTATTTAGCGCATACTCCAACCCTTTGCTCGGGTATCCTGAATTGTCGAGCAGGGAATTCATTGAGCGCAGACGTCTGAGGCGTGGGCGCGGTGTGCCAGGCTGTGCGTGGGCGATGATGGAGCCTATCTCCACGAAGCCGAAGCCCATTGCCGAGAACTCGTCGATGTAGTCGCCGTTGGCGTCGAAGCCTGCGGCGACACCTATCGGGTTGTCGAAGTGTACGCCGAAGACCTCGCGAGAGAGGGTTTTATCGCGTGGTGCAAATGTGCGGCCGAGAAACCACTTGGCCGTGGGTATGTGGCATACGCCGCCAAGTAGCCTAAGGCGCACCCTATGCGACATCTCGGCGGGTAAGATGTTCAGTAGCGATTGTAGTATCGAGCGTTTCATTCGATTTTTGCGCATTGTAAATATTATACAAATATATAAATAATTCCGCAATGAGCAATTTTTTATCCAAATAAAAAGCCCCGACAAACGCTAAAATATAGTTCTCGGGGCTATTCTCTGCGAGATGTTTAGAAATACTCCTCGCGGTAGTGGTATTCATTGCGCAGTGTCTCGAACTTTTCGGGTGCCGATTTGAGCTCTCTGCTCTGTTCTTTTATCGGAAAGTATTGGTCTATTGTGTGGCACATCTCCGACCACGAAATGTCGCGTGGTTCACACTCGCTCATATCCTCGGGATACCACTCTGTCAGCGGTAGTGAGAAGTGGTGGGCGAGGGCTCTTATGACCATTGAAGTAGCATTTGCCTTGCCCTGTCGCGAGTAGCCCGCAATGTGGGGTGTGGCGAGGGTTGCGGCAGCCAGAATGTCGATATCGAGGTTCGGCTCTTGTTCCCATACGTCGAATATGTAGCGATGGCCGCTATGCAGCACCGCGCGATTATCGGCAACGCCCCCTCGTGAGGCGTTGATAATGGTCGCATCGGCGGGCATGAGGGCTATGTTTCGCTCGTTTATAAGGTGTTTTGTTGTGGTGTCTAATGGGGTGTGGAGTGTTATGATGTTGCACTCGCGAACGATGGTGTCGATATCGACGTAGTCGCCACCTTCGCGCTCCTGGCGTGGCGGGTCGCACTTCAATACGCTGAAACCCCAACGCTCGGCATACTCCGCCACAAGTGAGCCTACGTTGCCAACGCCAACGACGCCCAAAGTGTAGTGCTCGGGGTGCTTGTTGTCGGTGGAGCATATCTCTTTGAGGGCTGCTGCCACCCACTGCAAGACGCCTCGTGCGTTGCATCCCGCAGCACTCGCAACGCTTATGCCGTTGGCCTTGCACCAGTTGAGGTCTATATGGTCGGTGCCGATGGTTGCGGTGGCGATGAATCTAACGCGAGAGTTGGCGAGCAGTGCCTCGTCGCAACGTGTGCGTGTGCGCACAATCATCGCATCGCAGTCGCTTACGTTCTCTGCGTTGAACTCTCTGCCGGCGCAGTATATGACCTCGGCATAGGGTTCTAAGACACCCTTGATGAAGGGTATGGCGCTGTCGATGATTATCTTCATGAGGTATGGTGAGTGTGAATTTAGAGATGTTCTATAAATTGGTAAAAGATTATTCGTTACTTCGGGAGGTTGTGTTTCGGTCGCCTTTGAACTTATTGTAGTTTTTCTCACCATTGCCCGGTTACAATGCTTACATTGTGCGCTCCCGAGAGCCGAGAAATATTCTCGCAATAAATTTCAAAATCTACTCGACCTGATTTACGGGGCCTCCGTTAATAAATTTTAGGACAAAGATAGTAAAAAATGCAAAAAAGTTACTATATTTGCATGTTATTTTGCTGTGCAAAAAGTGTGATTAACCAACTAATCGGTAGAATATGCATACAACAGAGTTTGACCCCAATGGTGTAGTGCCCGATAACGGCAATTATTTCGGTATGCCACTCAGTGCCGAGGATGCAGCCCTGGTGCTCATATCGGCTCCATGGGATGCTACGGTGCAGATACGTGCCGGCAGCTCGTATGCCCCCGACGCCATCATTGAGGCGTCGCGCTTCATAGACTTTTATGAGCCTTCGGCGCCATATAGCTGGCGTAAGGGTATCGCCACGGCGCCTATCGATTATCGCATACAGGATTTGTCGCACCGTCTGCGCTCCGATGCTGAGCGCGTTATGAAGATGCACGATGAGCTGGGACTATCGTCGATAGAGAATATGCTACACTCGCGCCGTCTGCGTAAGGTCAACGAGGGCTCGGCTGAGGTTAATAACAATATATATGAGCAGGCAAAGCGCTGGCTCGACAGGGATAAGATTGTGGGCCTGGTCGGTGGCGAACAGTCGGTGGCCTATGGTCTGGTCAAGGCCGTGGGCGAGAAGCACAACGAGGTCGGTATTTTGCATATAGACTCGAAGTGCGACCTGCGCGAGCAACACTATAACTTCGACTTCTCGCATGCCTCGGTGATGCACAACATCATGCGCGACGTGCCTCAGGTGAAGCGTCTTGTGTCGGTTGGTGTGCGTGAGTTCAGCCCCCGCGAGTGGGAGCGTGCCCAGAGCGATGAGCGCATACACCTCTTCACGGGACAGTATCTGTGGTCGCAGAAGTTCGAGGGCGTGACGTGGGCTGCGTTGTGCGATGAGATTATTGAGACACTCCCTGAGAAGGTATATGTATCGCTCGATATCGACGGTCTGACCATCGAGTGCTCACCCCATACGGGTACGCTTGTATCGGGTGGCTTGCGCTTCCCGGAGGTTGTTTATCTCGTTGGTAAACTTGTGACCTCGGGGCGTCGTATCGTGGGCTTCGACCTTACGGAGGTGGTGCCCGATATGGATGACCGTACAGATGCTGCTATTGCCGCGCGCCTCCTCTTCAAGATGTGTAGCATGGCACTCAAAGAGCATCCTGCGCCCGACGTACTCTAAGATAAATAACATATTTTAAGACTATTATTCAAACCGATATACGATGTCGATGTTTAACCGATTTGCAATGATAAAGCGCAACCATATCCTCTCGTTGCGCGGCAAAAACTTCCTGCAAGCTCCCTGGGCGGGCGGTATTGTTCTTGTGGTGTGTGTGGTCGTGGCCATGTTGCTGGCAAACATGCCTGCTACGGCCGATATCTATCACGATATATTGCTTACCGACCTCAGCATATACCTCAATATGGACGGCAATTCGTACTTCTTCCCCAAGGGTATGAATATCGAGAAGTTCATCAACGACGGTCTGATGGTCATCTTCTTCTTCACGGTAGGTCTTGAAATACGTCGCGAGATATCGCACGGACAGCTCTCCTCACCCAAGAAGGCGGCCTTGCCCATCATCGCTGCCATGGGTGGTATGCTCGTGCCGGCAACCATTTTCATAGCATTCAATGGCGGTACAGCAGTTGCCAACGGCTGGGGTATCCCCACAGCGACGGATATAGCCTTTGCCATTGGTATCATGTCGCTACTCGGTCGCCGTGTGCCCATATCGTTGAAGGTCTTTCTTACGGCGTTGGCCGTAGCCGATGACCTTGGTGCAATATTGGTCATCGCACTCTTCTATGGCGAGACCCCCAATTTACTGCTTCTCGGCATAGCCATCCTTATCATGATAGGTATCTACCTCATGCGTCGCATGGGCGAGTTCCGCATGATGGCCTACCTCATTCCCGCGGCCGTAGTGTGGATACTGTTCTACTACTCGGGTGTTCACGCCACAATCTCGGGTGTGGCTATGGCGATGCTCATACCCACAAAACCGCGATATAGCCGTTCCTACTTCATGCATAAGGCCGATATGATTGAGCGTAACATCCAAAAGGTTGCGCAGATGGATAATGCGGAGGCGCATGATATTTTGCATTACAGCATCAACCGTATGTTGCAGGTGTCGAATGGCTCGCTTAGCATGAGCACACGCCTTGAACATGCCCTTATGCCCTATGTCAACTTTCTCATCATGCCCATCTTTGCGCTTGCCAATGCAGGTGTGCATATCGAGTCGGTTGAGTACTTTAATATCTTCGAGTATAGCCCTGAGGTGGGCTCAATAGGTATGGGTATCTTCTGCGGTCTGGTTGTAGGTAAGCCTCTCGGCATCTCGCTATTCAGCTACCTTGCCGTGAAGTTCGGCTTGGCCGAGCGCCCGTCGGGTGCGTCGTGGCCTATGCTTATTGCCGTGGCGTGCCTCGGAGGTATAGGCTTTACGATGTCTATATTTGTCGATAATCTCGCCTTCTGTACCAATACCGATATAATCTCGGTGGAGGAGGCGGCAGCCAACATGGAGTTTATCAATAAGGGTAAGATAGCAATTCTTATAGGTTCGATCACGGCCGCCGTGCTTGGCTCGTTGCTAATTATTCAGCAGGCTATGGTTGAGCGACACAAAAAGGGTAATAAGTAGCTTATGAAGCATGTTTTAAGCATAGTGATAGTCGCTGCCGTGGTCTTTATTACGGCGTGTGGTGGTGGCGATAAGGCGGCACCTGCAACGATGCAGAGTGGTCTCGATACGATGTCCTATGTCGTGGGTATGAATGTGGGTCTCAACCTCAGGGATATTGACTCGACACTCAATATCGATATGGTGTGCGAAGGTATCAAAGATGCCTATGCCCAAGACGCACAACTCACCGATGAGGAGGCGCGCACGGCATTTTTGAAGTATATGAACTACGACAACTATGAGCGTGTCAAGAGGTTAGAGAGCCAATTCTTGGAGGATTTGCGCAAGCAGGACCGTAAGTTTGTGGCTACGGGCACGGGTCTCACGTATAAGATTGGCGATATTGGCGAGTTGAAGACTGCAATACGCAGCACGCGCGACACCGTGAAGATGCAGTGTCGTATTCTGAACAGCGCTGGCCAAATTGTCGATACGACCTACTATCGAGGTGATACGTTGCGTATTGCTGTGGGCGATATGCCGCGAGGTGTTCAGGAGGCAGTACGTCTCATTGGTCAGGGTGGCCGCATTGAGGCATGGGTGCCCTCGCAGATGGCCTATGGTGCAGATGGCTGCGACTCACTCAACATCAAGCCTAATACACTATTGTACTACGAGATGACGCTAATCGAAGTGGAACAAGTTAATCGAAGAAAAAGATAATTAAAATCTAAGAAATGAAGAGAGTACTATTTTTTGCTGCCGCCATTGCGATATGTGCGGCATGTGGCTCTGAGGAGCCTAAGGATGTGTTTGGTGATATGACACCTAACCCCGACTACGAATGTGTTGGCGCCGTCAATAAGGCCTACAATGACCCTGACGCACCGTTCGATACGCTGTCTTATGCTATGGGTATGAACCTCGGTGTGAGCCTTAACTTCCAGCAGGCCGATTTCGACCTCGATAACGACATCGTCATCGCTAATATCGAAAAGACGCTCGCCAAGGCTCATGACTATCAGTTTGGTGCCGATACACGAGCTAAGCTCGACCAGTTTGCAGGTGAGCGTATTCGCCCCTTCATGATGCAGAAGCAAGTGCAGCGCATGGTTAACACCGACCGTCCCGATACGTTGCCTCAGCCAGAGCTCTACAACGAGAAGTATAGTCGTGAGGAGGTGTCTCAGTGGTTTGGTATTGACATGGCAAACTATGTTCACACCATACAGGTACCTATCAACGTGAAGTGGATGCTTGCTGGTATGCGTGATAGCGAGGGTGCTGAGACTATCGATCAGATGGACTCTGTAATGCGTATCACCGCCGATCAGATGCGTGGTATCTTACGCGAGTACGTCAAGAATGAGCTTCCCGCACAGAACAAGGAGCTATCGCAGCAGTGGATTGCCTCTATCGCAAAGCGTTCGGATGTTACGGCGTTGGCTGTGGATGCCGATACCATGTACTACAAGGTGCTAAATAGCGGTAGCGATGTTAAGGCTTCGGATCGCCGTGATACCGTAAGCGTTCAGTTTGAGGTCTTTACACGCCGTGGCTCGTTGGTGGAGTCAACATCATATCGTGCCGATATGCTCCGCAAGGATGCCGAGAATCGCATTGCGACCATGCGTGCCGATAGCACAGTAGCACAGGAGCGTATCGACGAGGCTGTTGCCAAGATGGAGGAGTCGTACGCTAAGACCTATACACCCACTATCACGCTTCAACAGTTGGGCGTTCGTGGTGCTATCGAGGCTTTGAAGTTGGTAGGTAAGGGTGGCGAAATTACTATGTGGCTTCCCTCGGAGTTGGCCTATGGCGAGCGTGGTAATCGCAATACGCAGCCTAATGAGGCTATCGTTATGACCATTAAGGTTCTCGATGTTAAGCCCTACGACCCATCGTACCTTCCTCAGGCCGGCAACGCTCGTATTCAGAAGATAGATATCAATGAGCTCAACCCCGATAAGGGTGCTAAGCAGCCTATTCTCCCCGTGAAGGGTGCTCCGGCAAAGAAGCAGTCTGCCGAGCAACAGTCTGCCGAGTAGTGCCTGCTACCATAAAAGCAGAAGGGGATGACTAATTTACGTTTAGTCATCCCCTTCTGTTATGATTATGTCCTCGTTATTTGCACGCCTCACTGAGGTCAGCAAAGAGAGCTTCGTAGCTTGCTACCATATCACGACGCAATGCTGCGTAGTGCTTCTTTGTGAGTGAGCGATTCTTAGGCTCGGCAGGATTGTTAGCCTTGTGGTAGAGGGCGTTGCGAAGCTCCACGCTCTTCTGCATGAGGTTCACAATCTGCTCCTCCTTGTTGGGCTGCATGAATGCTGCCATCTCGCAATCGAATACGAACTCCTCCAAACGGTAGTCAATCTCCTTCTTTAATACTCTTAAATTTGCCATAATTATATCGGTTTATAGTTTTTGCTAAACGCAAAGATAACAAAACGATTTATTATATGCAAATTATTGACAGCTTTTTCGCTTTTTCGCTTTATGTGGAGCGCGAAGATGTCAAAGGCTTAATTGCCGTAGCCCTCGCTTGCTGCGCCGAGGTCGATTATTACACCTTCCCACTCATCTACGACCTCCACATGGTGCTTGCGGTGCTTGTGTCGGGGCTCCTCCATGATTACCTCCTCGACCACTATCACCTCGCGCTCGGGGCAGTACTCGCGGCTGTCGGCAAGTTCATCCTCGGTGTATGTTATCTCAACCGTTGCACGTCGCATCTCGGGCAGCACGTCTGCCGTAAGGTAGTCCCATGCTGCGTGTTGCTTTTTGAGGCGGTTGTCTATGGTCATAGCAGGCTCGTTGGTGCTTACCAGGCGCACAAGGTCAGTGCGGTTTGCGAGCGATGAGTGCTCGATGGCGGGTGCTGTTGCGCTCCATGGTTCCACGTGCGAGGTTATCGTTACGTTGTACTTGTCGTCGAGGGCGTAGCGCTCACGAAGCAGGTCGCCGAGTTGCTGTGCGCGCTTGCGCGCGAGCGAGGTATTGAAGGCGGTGGTGCCATCGGGCGAGGCGTAGCCCGTGATTGTTATGCTCTTCACATGGCGCAGCGAGTCGTTTTGAAGCTCCGAGAAGAAGCCGTCGATACGATGCATAACCTCGTCGTTATGCTCGAATGTTGCCGAGGGCTCCGACTTGTTTATGGCATAGAATATCTCGTACTCTGCTTTGTGGGGCTCGTCGTCGGCAACCATGTAGCGGCGTACTATATAGTCGCCTTCGCGCCACTCCTTGACGAGTGTGCGGTTGTTCTGCTGTGCTGTGGCGCTGTCGATGGTAAGTGTGGCGACGGCGGCACACAAAATCATAAATAGTTGTTTCGCTCTCATAGTAAAATTATTTTTGGTTTGTGAGGCGATAAAACAAGAACTATACCTCGATATTTCCGAAAACCGAAAAAAAAGAGTATCTTTGCTAATAAATCTACTAAATATTCGTCGGCGAACTATGATTCTACGTGCTAATTGTAAGATAAACCTCGGCCTGAGGGTTGTGCGCAAAAGGGAGGATGGTTATCACGAGCTGCAAACTGTCATGCTGCCTGTCAGGGAGTTGTACGACACGTTGAGTGTCGAGCGAACAGATGGCACGGATGTAGAGTTCCGACAGTCGGGTATTGTGGTCGATTGCCCTGCGGATAAGAACCTCGTTGTCCGCGCTGCGCGCCTCATGCAGCAGCGCTATGCGCTCTGTGGCGTGCGTATCACGCTCGATAAGCGCGTTCCTTTTGGTGCAGGTCTCGGTGGTGGCTCGTCGGATGCTACGGCCGTCATTGTTGCCATGAACGATATCTTCGCCTTGGACCTATCCGTCGCCACGCTCGCGGCACTTGCTGCGGAGTTAGGTAGTGATACCCCCTTCTTTGTATATAACGCGCCGCAGTACTGCACGGGACGTGGTGAGATTATGTCGCCGGTGAATGTCGATTTGAGTGGTTTGTGGCTCGTCGTTGTGAAGCCCAATGAGAGTGTCTCTACCGCCGAGGCCTACTCGGGTGTGAAGCCGCAGATGCCTGTTGACGATCTATGTGAACTGTTGAGAGGTCCCATCGAGGAGTGGCAGGGTAGAGTTGTCAACGACTTTGAGCCCCATATCTTTGCGGCGCATCCGCGTATCGCCGCTCTCAAAGAGAGCCTCTTGGCACAAGGTGCACTCTACGCCTCGATGTCGGGCTCGGGCTCGGCACTCTTTGGACTATTCGGGGAGTATCCCGAGGTGAAGTTCGATGATGATATCTTTGTGCACATCGAGCAACTGTAACGCATAGCCGTTTTATACCGCATGGAGTTATAGAGGTGTGAGAATTTACGCACCTCTCTGTGTGATATCCATCTACCTTCAGAATCTATGTTTATCTATCTGGGCGACGTTTGGTCGTTGTGATACCTTTTGGTGTGTTGATTCCACGCGCGGAATGTGGTAGGCCTTCAACTCACGGTTGAGGGCCTTCTCTTTGCCCTCGACGCAGCGATTGAGTAGCGCGTGAAAGGCTGCCGAGTGGTTGTGATGGCGGGTGTGGCAGAGCTCGTGCAAGATGATAAATTCGCGTAAGTGGTGGGGTAGCAGCATGACGAAGAGCGAGAGCGATATGCCGTTGCGGGCACTGCATGAGCCCCAGCGAGTGTGTGCCGACGATATGCGCAACGACGAGTAGTCGAAGCCGTGGCGTGTGGCCAGCGTGTGTAGCAGAGCGGGGAGCGTGGCGTGTGCCTCGCGGCGCAATTGCTCTACCTCGGAGTGTGCTATGGTTGGCAGCGAGCTAAGCTTCGTGGCGAGGCGTGCGCGTGTGGCCTCTACCCAGTCGCGCTTGCGCTCTAAGAACTCCAAGGCACGAGTGCGCGAGGCAATGATAGGGTAGGTGATGCGTATCGAGCCGTCGGCACGCACCATAAGACGAATAGAGCGCGCACGCATAGAACGAACGCACTCCACCTTACCAAACACGGGATGCTCAATCGTAGTCATCGGTTAGTCGCCAATGCGCTGACGTACAACCTCGAAGAGCATTATGGCCGCGGCAGCAGCCACGTTTAGTGACTCGGTGTGGCCGATAAGCGGAATGGCGAGCTGCTCGTCGCATAGTTTGAGCACCTCCTTCGATATACCCTTATCCTCGGCGCCCATGACAATAGCCGTAGGTCGCTTGAAGTCGGCATCGTAGAGTAGCTTACGGCTCTTCTCGGTGGCGGCAACAATCTGGAAGCCCTCGGCCTGCAACGTTTTAAGCGTGTTGCGTATAGAGCCTACGCGACATACAGGGATGTTGTTTAGCGCGCCTGCCGATGAGCGTATGGCGTCGGCGTTTACGGGAGCCGAGTTCTTCAACGGTGTGATAAGACCATGCGCACCTGCGCACTCGGCTGAGCGTGCTATGCCTCCGAAGTTACGAACATCCGTAACGCCATCGAAGACCACAACGAGGGGAGTCTCATCCTCGGGTACGCGCTCCAAGATGTCCGTGAGCTCGACATACTCGATAGCGGCAATCTGTGCTACGACGCCCTGGTGGTTGCCACGTGTGAGGCGGTTGAGCTTCTCAACGGGCACATCTTGCCAGCGTATATGGTGGCGCATCATGAGGTCTTTGAGGTCCATCATGAGCTGTCCCTCGGCGCCCTTGCGGATATATACGCGCTCAATCTGCTTGCGCGCCTCGATAGCTTCGGCAACGGGGCGAATACCAAAGATAATGTTCTCCATAGTGTGTTGTTATATATTATAAAGGGGTGTCTTACGTAGTGTCAGACCCCCCCCATTGCTTACCTCATATCAGGCATTAGACCGTGGTCTAATACTCGTCCTCGTTGAACAAAAAATCGTCCTTCGAGGGGTAGTCGGGCCATATATCCTCGATAGACTCGTAGATGTCGCCCTCGTCCTCAATCTCCTGTAAGTTCTCCAAAACCTCGAGAGGTGCGCCCGAACGTACTGCGTAGTCAATCAGCTCCTCCTTGGTTGCGGGCCATGGTGCATCCTCCAACTTCGATGCAAGTTCCAATGTCCAATACATAGTATTCAGTGTTTTTATTGTTAGTTTTACTCTATACTCTTTTGTCTCGCTACCGATGATGGTAACGCTGTGGTCGCCTACCATAAACGGGCTATTCGGCGCATTTGGTGCGCAAAGGTATAAAATAATTTTATATATGCAATAAAAACAGTGATAAATGTTTTGATGCTCAAATAATTCGGTAGCTTCTGCCTACGGTATCCACAACGTCTCCTCGACCTTGAAGCGTACCGCGAGCACGCGTCCCAGCGTGTATAGGTAGTCCGAGAGACGGTTGAGGTACTTTGTCGCCGTGGCATCTATGGGATGCTCCTCTGCGGCGCGTAGTGCAGCACGCTCCGCGCGACGACATATTGTGCGGCATACATGACACAACGAGCATGCGCGGTGGCCCCCCGGAATGGTAAATTTCGTAATAGGCTCCAACTCGCCCTGCATGCGGTCTATGGCCTGCTCCAACGCCTTTATATGGCGAGCTTCGAGGGGTGTAACCTTACCCTCGCCACCGCGACCTACGGCAAGTAGCGCCGCGACGCTCATCAGGCGGCACTCCACCTTATGCAACTCGGACACAAGTTCCAAGCATACATCCTCCGTGGCGATGCGGTCGGCTAAGAGAGCGATGAATGCTGTAAGTTCATCCACGGTGCCGTATGCCTCAACGCGGAGGTCCTGTTTCTTGACGCGCTCACCACCGATAAGTGATGTTGTGCCGTCGTCTCCTGTGCGTGTGTATATCTTCATGTTATGGATGTTGTTAAAGTCTGTATCGTTGTTTGGGCAGGTGGTTGTTGAAGAGTAGCAGGTAGCCACGGTTATCCACCGACGTTGAGGGGTGGGCGTCGATAAGCGAGCAGCACATCTGCCAACGCTCGGCCGTATGGTAGGGGCTGAGGATGCAGAGTGTTGACTTCGTTGCTTGTGCGGCCTCGGCATGTTGTGCCAAAGTCTCGGCCTCGCAGTCGAGTGTGAGGATGACCATAGCGCCACCCTCCGTATCGATACTCCATGTCGCATAGTCGCAGTGTATCGCGAGGTTTTGCAGCTGCATGGCGCGACGCGGTGCTACACCACGTGCGATGAGGGCATCGTACAATGCGTGGTCGTTGCCGATAAACTTCGAGGACATGAACGCCTGACGCACAATGTTATATACGTATGGCGAGTGTACGCCATGACCGCGGAAGTAGCGTGCGCGGCGTAGCCTCGAAGGTAGATGTTTGAGGCCGTAGAGTCGCTGTTTGAGTGTTCGTCCCGAGCGTTTCATATCTCACTATTTTTTAAGTTGTCCTGCAAGTCGTCCGGTAGAGAAGGCTATCTGCATGTTGTAGCCTCCGGTGTTGGCGTCGATGTCGAGTACCTCGCCTGCAAAGTATAGTCCCTTGACGAGTGTTGACTCCATAGTGTAGCTGTTTACCTCGTCGCATGCCACGCCACCCGCCGTGACGATGGCATTCTCGAAGGGTGCGTAATCGACGATGGGGAATACCATCCCCTTCAAAATCTTTACCAAGCGCATCTTCTCGGCCGCGGTGAGCTTGCCTACGTAGGTCTTAGAGTGAAAATCAACCTCTTTGGCTAAGGGCACTACCAGCTGCTTAGGTACGAGCTTGCGTAGCAACTCGGCGAAGAACTCCGACGACTGCATCTCGGCAATCTCGCGGTCTATGCGCGCGAGGAGCGTCTCCTCGTCGAGGGCCGGTTTGAGGTCAATGACAATCTTCACCTTGCGCTCGTCGATAATGGCGTCCACTACATCGCGGCTGAGGCGTAGTGCCACGGCACCCTCGATGCCTCGCTCCGAGAAGCCAAGCTCGCCAAACTCCTCCTGGCGTAGCTCGTTGTCGATATATAGCTTAGCGCCTACGTTTTTGAGTAGCAGACCGTTGAGGTATTCGCGTTGTGGGTGCGACGTTTTTAGGGGGGTCAGCGAGGGACGCACCGGCTCAATGCTATGTCCTACCGACGCTGCGAAGTCGTAGCCGTCGCCCGTAGAGCCTGTTGTGGGGTAGCTAACACCACCCGTGGCGACGATGACATAGGGAGCCTCCTCGCGACGCTCGAAGCCGCGGGCATTTACGTACTTCACGCCTGTAATCTTGCCGTCGAAGGTCATAATCTCTGTTACGCGTGTCTTGTAGGCAATCTTTACACCCTTATCCTCGCAGAACTCGACAAGTGCATTAGCTATATCCCACGCCTTGCCGCTATGCGGGAAGACGCGTTCGCCACGCTCGATGTCGAGCTTCACGCCCAAGCGCTCGAAGAAGCGTATCGTGGCGCGGTTGTTGAACTCGGCAAATGCTACCGAGAAGAACTCTTGGTTCGTACGAACCTTATCGAGGAACTCTTCGGCAGGACGGGCATTGGTGAGGTTGCAACGACCCTTGCCCGTGATGCGTATCTTGCGTCCAGCCTTCTCCATCTTCTCTATGAGGAGCACCTGACGACCACTCATTGCGGCTGTGCCTGCGGCCATAAGTCCTGCGGCGCCTGCGCCGATAACTATTACGTCGTACATATCTTTGTGTTATTCTATTTTCGCCTATTGTTCTAATACCTCACAAATATACGGAAAAAATGAGAAAAGCGCAACGAATTATGAAAATTCGCTGCGCCTATAAGGTGATATTCGCTGCCGTGGTGCCTACTCGACGAAGAGTATGCGCTCGGGGCCTGTGTACTCGGGCAGTGGCTTAGGGGTGTAGTCGGCGTAACCTATGGCCACAACGCACCATACGCGGTAGCCCTCGGGTATGGGTAGCAGCCCCTTTACGTAATCTTCGCTGCGCTGGCTTGTAGGTTCATCTTTGAGCGTGAGGTAGTCGCCAACATGCACCCAGCATGAGGCGAGACCCTCGTTAACGAGTGCAAGTTGCAGCACCGTAGCCATAATTGAGGCGTTTGTCTGCCACATGGGGCTCGCCTCCTCGTCGCCAAGGATGACGATAGCGGCACCTGCGCCATCCAAGAGGTCAGAGCCCCAGTCGCGAAGCTTCGCAAGGGCGTGTACCTTGTTGAGGTCGGTAACGGCCATGAGGCGTGTTGAACGTGTATTTTTTGATGAGGGGGCTGTTAGGGCGAGTTTCATGGCTGCTTCGAGCTTCTCGCGCTCAACCTTCTGTCCCGTGTAGCGACGTGTAGAGCGGCGCTTAAATACGACATCTTTGAACTCCATAATTTGGTTGTGTTATAATTTTCGTGTAACTAATTGCAAAAATAGTGAAAATTTCGTATATTTGAACTGTTTTATAGCGAAATAACCTTAATAATGAAAGAGAATATTACCGTAGCACTCATCTACGACTTCGATGGTACACTCGCCCCGGGTAATATGCAGGAGTATGACTTCATCCCTGCCGTAGGTAAGAGCAATCGCGAATTTTGGAACGAGGCCAATACGCTGGCCGAGGAGCAGGATGCCGACCAGGTGCTTACCTACATGGCACGAATGATACAGGCAGCGCAGTCTAAGGGCTTGTCGCTCAGACGTGAGGCCTTCCGTGAGTCGGGACGTAATGTGCAGTTCTATAAGGGTGTTGAGGCGTGGTTCAAGCGTATCAACGAGTATGGTGCTGAGCGTGGTATCAACGTGCTGCACTACGTAAATTCATCGGGGTTGAAGGAGATTATCGAGGGTACGGCCATTGCGCACGAGTTCAAGAATATCTACGCATGCTCGTTTCTCTATAATGTTGATGGCATAGCCTATTGGCCTGCCGTGGCGGTAAACTATACCAACAAGACACAGTTCATATTCAAGATAAATAAGGGGGTTGAGTCGGTCTTTGATACACGCGATGTAAACCGTTTTATGGAGGAGAATAAGCGCCCTGTACCCTTCTCGCGCATGATATATTTTGGCGACGGTACGACGGATATACCATGTATGAAGCTTGTCAAGAATTTCGGGGGACACTCTATCGCCGTATATAACCCCGAGGAGGAGGGTCAGCGTACCGTGCTCAACGACCTTATCCGCGATAACCGCGTGAACCATGTATGTCCCGCCGACTACTCCGAGGACTCGGAGATTGATATCGTTGTAAAGACCATAATCGATAAAATTGTTATGGATCAGCGACTATCGGAGTTGGAAGTTGCGCGAATATAAATATAATACGATGAAGATTGTTTTTGCTACAAATAATGCTCACAAGCTCTCGGAGGTAAGGGCCGTTTTGGGCGAGGAGTGTGAGCTTGTAACGCTCCGCGAGGTGGGTATCTTCGAGGATATCCCCGAGACGGGAACCACGTTGGAGGAGAATGCCTCGCAGAAGGCACACTACGTATATGACCGCACGGGTCTCGACTGCTTTGCCGACGATACGGGCTTGGAGGTCGAAGCATTGGATGGTCGCCCCGGTGTCCGCTCGGCACGTTATGCAGGCGAGGGCCACGACTTCAAGGCCAACAACCGCAAGCTCATCGCGGAGATGGAGGGCAAGGAGAATCGTCGTGCCCGCTTTCGCACGGTAATCTCGCTTATTCGCGGAGGTGTGGAGCAGCAGGTAGAGGGTGTTGTGCGTGGCGTAATTGGTGCCGAGGAGTCGGGCTGTGAGGGTTTTGGTTACGACCCACTCTTCATTCCCGAGGGCTCGGAGGTTACCTTTGCCGAGATGTCGGCAGATGCCAAAAATACTATCTCGCACCGTGGACGTGCTGTCGCAGAATTGGTAAAACTGCTTAAAACGCAGTAAGATACATATCATATAAAAATTAAGACGGTGGAACTCAATTTGTGTTCCACCGTCTTAATTTATCTCATTGTCCGGTTATTGTGTCGTTTTGTTGCTCTATTGTCTCATTTGTTTGGTCTTATTACCGCGATAAGTGTGCAGAGCCTATCTACATCCTCGTCCGTTGTAGCCCAGCTTGTAACTAAACGCACGACACTCTCATCTTTGCCACGAGCGCCCCAATAGTCGAACGACACCTCTTCGCGCAGACGGTCGATAACGGTGTTGGGCAGACGGAAGAACTGTTGGTTTGTAGGTGATGTTACGACACACTCATATCCTGCCGTGGTAAATGCCTCGCGGATACGCAGGGCAAGTCGCACGGCATGGTGTCCCATGCGCTCATAGAGACCGTCGCGGAAGAGCGTGCCGAACTGTACGCCCAGCAAACGACCCTTGGCCAGGAGTGCTCCATGTTGCTTGATGAGTGGAAAGATATGGCGTATAAGCCCCTTATTGGGTATTACGACAGCCTCGCCAAAGAGTGTGCCAACCTTCGTTCCACCGATATAGAAGGCATCTGCGAGGCGTGCAATATCGCGTAGCGTAACATCCGTGCCCTCGGCGGCGAGACCGTAGCCTAAGCGTGCACCATCGATATAGAGCGGTATGTTGTGGCGGTGGCAGGTGTCGCTCAGAGCCTGCAACTCGTCGCGTGTGTATATGGTGCCATACTCCGTGGGGTGAGATATATAGAGCATGCCCGGGGCGACCATGTGTTCGTAGGTCTGGTCTGCATAGAACGAGGTGATATACTCCTCGACATCCTTGGCGCATACCTTGCCGTCGTAGTGGGGTAGGGTGAGGACCTTGTGGCCCGAAGCTTCGATAGCGCCCGACTCATGTACGGCGATATGGCCACTTTCGGCTGCTAATACCCCCTCGTGGCGCGATAGGATGCCGTCTATAATAGTTGCATTTGTCTGCGTTCCGCCCACGAGAAAACGCACCTCGGCATCGGGGCAGCCCACAGCCTTGCGTATGAGGTCGCGGGCCTCAGCGGTATAGCTGTCATTGCCGTAGCCGGGTGTGAGTTCAAGGTTAGTGCGCACCAATGAGTCTAAAACCTCGGGGTGCGCACCTGCCATATAGTCTGAGTCGAAGCGTATCATGTAGCTATCGTATTAGGAGGCTCGTGTGGCGTGATGTGCGCGAGGGCTCTAACTTGCTGCTACGTGCCACATAGTCGAAGAACTCCTCGGCGGGGCTACAATCCTCGCGCGAGACGGTGAATGCCTCACCAAAGTATATCTCACTGAGGTTCTTGTTGTCATCCTCGACAATACCTGCGAAGAAGTACTCTTCGCCATACCATAGGCCCAACAATTGGAAAGCTCCGGTGGGCTCATAGAGCAGAAAGTCTTCGAGGTAGGCTTCGTTGCTAAATGCGTAGCGCGTATCCTCCCAGTACCACCAGTAGTAGAAGTTATCGCAAGGGATGTTGGTGATAGCCTCGGTAAGTATCATGCACTCGCACTCATTGAGGATGTGGGCGTATGAGGCGTCGAGAGCTACAATTTCCTCGGCATCGAAGACTTTGCGTATAACGATGTCGGTAATTTCGAGTTCGATATCGACATTCTCCTTGGCGCGGTAACGCTCGTAGAAGAGGTGTGTTGTGGGCATGTCATTTTCGATGCCGAAGGCTACGATAACATACTCATTGCCGGCAATAAGAGGGGTCATGCGCTCGCTCCATACGCCTGTGAAGATTGAGTAGTCCCACATGTCGATAATAAGTTGCATGCGTGCAATCTCCTCTTCGGGCATCTCGTCGAAGTCCTCGGCGAGGATGAGCGTAGCGACATAGGACATATCGAGGTCCTCGGGGGTGATGATCAGGTCGGCAGAGTAGGTTGTGATATTGCTGACATCGAGCTCTATCTTTGTCTCCGCGAGATAGATGTCATCGGTGTCGAAGTAGGCGAGTGTGGGCGTAGAACATAGCAGCGGGATGCTATCCTCGTTTACGGCAAAGACAGCAATCATATAGTACTCCATCGGAGAGAGGCGCTCCGCAAATGATGTATTGCCCTTCATGCAGAACTCGTCGATAGACATCTCCTCATTCTCGATGTAGTATAGAAAGTCTCTGTATGCTTTGTTGCGCAGTGCGGTAATCTGTTCGTCGGTCATCGTCTTGCCTTGCTCGATGTAGCCCTCTTGCAAGTTGGTGAAGCAGTAGGCGTAGTAGTAGCCATCGTAGCTGCCCGGGTCGATGCTGAACTCCACGAGGTTGCCCGTAGTCTTACACTGCACGTCGAACTCGATATCGAACATCGCAGGTGCCGTAGTCTTGATGACGATGTAGTTTACGTTGGTCGTTGCCTCGTAGAAGTCGCCCTCGAAACGCACGCCATAGCAATATACTATATACTCGGTGTTGGGAGTGAGGCTGCTACCCTTCAAATTCATGTAGTCCCCCGCGTTGAGCCAACCTGCCTTGGAGAGGAAGTCGCGAATGTTCATGCCAAACTGCGAGGCTTGATTTTGAAAATAGGTGTAGTCGTCTGCCAAAAGAGCCTCCTTGTCGGCGATGTTATTATTCTCGAAGTAGCTCTTTTCGCTTACAAATACAATGTACTCCATATCCTTATCTTCGGGGAGGATGTTGAGCACAAAGCCTGTATCCATGACACGCACGTCGTCGAACTTGAAGTCCGTATCGATACCCGCTATCTCTTCGGGGTCGGGCTTAGGAGTCGGCTGATTTTGGGGCTCTTCGCACGCTGTCATAAGGCAGATGCCCATGATAGCACATATTGTCAAAAGTAGATACTTTCTCATGTCTTAAAGTGTTTAATTCTTGAAAGAAACAACTTAATGTTAAATTATCGTTGCAAAGATACTAAAATATTCTCTTACCATAGCGTGTGATGTCCAAAAATACTACTCGTGGCGTAATATCTTGGGCAGCAGTAGGCGTACATGGGCAGATGTGTTGTTGGTCGCAGTCATTGCTATTTTGCCAGGTTGAGGCGCGTAACCTCGTCGATGCCGTCAATGGCGGCTATGCTCTCCATGGCTGTCTGCAACTCGGCAGCAGAGTGCACTTCGAAGTCGATGATGCAGATGGCTATGCGGTCGATATTCTCTGTCGATAGGCTCAACATCGAGAGGTGCAGGCGGTCGGTTATGCAGTCTATGAGGTCGCTCATGAGGTGGTAGCGGTCGATGCCTTGTATGCGTATGCGCACGGGGTATAGGAACTGAGGGTTCTCCTCGAAGTTAACATGCGTGATGGAGTCGCCATGCTGCGAGGCGAGACGTATGGCTGTTGTGCAGTCGCGCTTGTGTAGCGTAATCTTGCCGTCATCGCCCTCGAAGCCTACAACCTCATCTCCCGGTAGTGGGTGGCAGTGCTCGCAACGCTCATACTCCAAGCGGGGTCTGTTGGCAAAGTAGGTGCGTAGGTATCGCTTGGCACGATATGTCGATACATGGTCTATCCACTCAGGCTCGGGACGAGCATCCTCGGCGGTGCCTATCTCTACGCAGTCGCCGCGTTTGAGCACGGTGCGCACCGACATCAGCTTGCCGTTGATGCGTGCATATACCGCCTTCTCGCCTACCTCGCTATGTATCTCGAAGGCGAAGTCGAGAGCTGAGGCTCCCTTGGGTAGTATGACGCCGCGACCCTTGGGCGTGAAGACCATGATGTCGTCATTGTAGAAGGTTGAGGTTACGCCATCCATGAACTCCATCTCGTGGTTGTCCTTGGCGACATCCTGCAATATAGACTTAAACTTATTGAGCCACGATGTTACGTTGTCCTCCGTGCGCTCGGCAGCACACCCGAGGCGCGAGTTGCGTACCATGCGCTCCGACGAAATGTGTATCTCCTCCCAAAGACCCTGCTCACTTAGGAGTTTGACATGGAAACTCTGATAGCCATTCTCCTTGGGTGCGTCGATGTAGTTCGATACGCTACCGGGGCTCTCCTTGAAGGTGTCGGTGAGGATGGAGTATATATGTAGGCTCATACTCTTTTCCGACCACTTGGGGTTGTTGGGGTAAATGATACGTATGTAGTGCTTGCTATCCACGTGGCGTAGGTCGCTGCCTTTGGACTGCATCTTGCGCCATACGCTGTAAGGCATGCGGTAGCGTATCTCGGTGCGAGCCTCTACGCCTGCGGCTTCGAGGAGCTCGGCAATCTTCGATGTGAAGCGCTCCAAGCGGGGACGGTCGAGGCGACGCTCCTCTTCGAGCATGCTCTCCATTAGGGCGTATTCGCGAGGACAGCGGTAGCGGAATGATAGGTTTTCGAGTTCGGTCTTGATGTGGTAGAGGCCGAGGCGGTTGGCCAGAGGTGCGTAGAAGTAGTCGGTTTCGCCGGCAATCTTCATCTGCTTGTCGGCACGCATGCTGTCGAGCGTGCGCATGTTGTGCAGACGGTCGGCGAGCTTGATGAGCAGTGCGCGGATGTCGTAGTGTACCGATTCGAGTATCTGGCGGTAGTTGTCCACCTGCTTGGAGTGTTGATACTTCTCCTTCTTCTGCTTCGTTACGCTACCAACAAGGAAGGCTACGTCGTCGCCAAAGCGGTCGCGTATATCCTCTATGGTGTAGTCGGTGTCTTCGACTACGTCGTGCAGAAATGCCGAAATTACGGGGTTGTCGCCAAGTTCGAGCTCCTCGGCAACAATCGTGGCTACGGCAATAGGGTGGATGATATAGGGCTCGCCGCTCTTGCGACGCTGCTTGCTGTGTGCCTCATGAGCTAATGCGTAGGCCTCCTTCACGCGCGACATCTCGCTCTCGGTGTAGCGTTCGGTCATGTATGCGAATAAATCATCGACGCTACTGTTAATCTGAGCTGCATACTTCTCGCTCATAATCTTCGGTGTTTGGGTGTTCAACCTAAGTGAATATACCTACAAAGTTATGAAATTTTTCGTGTCGTTGTTCCTAATTGGTCAAAAAAATGGGGGGACATCGCGTAATATGTAGTATTAATATATAGTACGCGCCGGATGGTGGAGCGATGAGACTATGACGCGTATGTGGAGAATGAGAAATGAGAAATGAGAAAAAGCCCTGAATGGACAGTACTTGTCGTACCTCTCATTCAGGGCTTTGATTGATGCAAGGCTAATGCTAAGCCTAATTTATAGTATCTTCCTATAATTTACGACGTACAGCCTCCAACATATCCACAGTCATTGACTCGAGGTCCCACTGAGGCTTCCAACCCCACTCCTCGCGTGCGCATGTGTCGTCCAGCGAGTTGGGCCAGCTGCGCGAAATCTGATCTTTTACGGGGTCAACATTGTACTCCATCTGGAAGCCGGGCACGTGGCGCTCTACAACCTCGCGGATAATCTCGGGTGTGAAGCTCATGGCGGCGATGTTGAACGAGTTGCGGTGCTTGAGCTTCGAGGGGTCAGCCTCCATAAGCTCTACTGTGGCACGCAGTGCATCGGGCATATACATCATATCCATATATACGTCGGGCGCAATGTTGCAGATAAACTTATTACCCTTGACAGCCTCATAGTAAATCTCCACTGCGTAGTCGGTAGTACCGCCACCGGGGAGTGTTACGTTAGAGATGATGCCGGGGAAGCGTACCGAACGTGTATCAACGCCAAAGCGTGTGTGGTAGTAGTTCGAGAGCAACTCGCCGGTAACCTTACATACACCATAGATGGTGTTGGGCTGCATCACGGTATCCTGGGGGGTCTTGTCGCGGGGGAAGTCGCCGCCGAAGGCGCCGATAGAGCTGGGTGTAAATACAGCGCAGTTCTTCTCGCGTGCAATCTCCAACGAGTTCTCCAACGCACCCATGTTGATACGCATGGCAAGCTGTGGGTTCTTCTCGCCCGTAGCCGAGAGAAGGGCTACAAGGTTGAAGATAGAGTCGATTTTATACTTCTCGACAAGCTCGGCATAGCTCTTGGCATCGAGAGCATCCAAGGACTCGAACGGACCTGCCTCGGCCAATACAGCATTGTGTTTAACATCGGTAGCAACGACATTCGATGCACCGTAGATTGATCGCAGATACGGTACCAACTCAGATCCAATCTGACCGCCGGCACCCAAAACCAAAATGCGCTTCATTGATTTACTTTACGTTAGTTATATTTTTAGGTTATAATTCTCCTGTTTGCATGGCAACCACGATGCTTAGCGCACGTAATCATCAACAAAAATAGTTAAAATTTGGGAATTTTATCACTCGAAGACGAAAAAAATATTGCGATGATGTCATTTTCTTTGTTGTGGCTGTTAATGACGATAAAATGTATTATCTTTGCACACGAATGTAAGAGATATGGAAACACTCCTCGACTATGGATATATAGGCCTCTTCATAGGGTCGTTTCTCGCGGCTACGGTGGTGCCGTTCAGCTCCGATGTCCTTGTTGTAGGTATGTTGGCTCTTGGGGGTAATGCAACCACCACAATAATAGTTGCAACCCTTGGCAACTGGCTCGGAGGCCTCACATCCTATTGGATAGGGTGGCTCGGCAAGACCGAGTGGCTCGAAAGGTGGTTCAAGGTCAAGCGCGAGACTATCGATAAGTATAAGAACGCTGTTGGGCGGTGGGGCGCATGGCTTGCGCTGCTCACGTGGCTGCCTGTTGTAGGCGATGTTTTTGCTATCGTCCTCGGCTTCTTCAAGGCGCGCTTTCTGCCCTCGGCACTATGGATGCTCGTGGGTAAGGGTGGTCGCTTTGTGATGTGGGCGGTACTCTACTTCTATGCCGATAAGTGGTTCTGATAGAGCGATATATTACTAACGATTAAACATACTGCAAAATGAAAAAACTATTTAGTCTCATGCTTGCCCTCGCCGTTGTTTCTGGCGTCTCGGCACAGCAGGATAAGGGTGGCATCACCGATGAGATGATGCAGAAGATGCGCACGGGTTATAGCATCACACAGGCTGAGAAGGCAGCACGCAATGCCTTGGCTGTGAACCCTATTGCGGAGTTGGCCGTAAATGCCGATAACCTCGCAATGATTGATACTCACTTCTCGCACCGTGTGAAGACATGGGGCATTACCGATCAGCAGCAGTCGGGACGTTGCTGGCTCTTTACAGGTCTCAATGTGCTGCGTGCACAGATGATTGAGGAACAGGGACTTCCCGCTATGGAGTTTTCGCAGAACTACCTCTTCTTCTACGACCAGTTGGAGAAGTGTAACCTCTTCTTGCAGGGCGTAATAGACACGCGCCATCTGCCCATGGACGACCGTCAGGTAGAGTGGTTGTTCAAGAATCCGCTCAACGATGGCGGCCAGTTTACGGGTGTCTCGAATCTCGTAATGAAGTATGGTGTGGTGCCCGCTGAGGTCATGCCCGAGAACTATCAGACAAATAACACGTCGGCGATATCTAACCTCCTGAAACTCAAACTTCGTGAGTATGGCTTGAAGCTGCGCAATCAGAGGGATCGTCGCGCTCCCGCAGCCCTCAAAGAGGAGATGCTTACCGAGATATACTCGATGCTTGTCCGTAGCTTTGGTGTGCCTCCCACCGAGTTCGAGTGGTCGCGCCAGGATAAGGATGGTAACATCGTCGAGACCAAGCGTTATACGCCCAAGTCATTCTACAAGGAGTACTTCGGAGACCTTGACCTCGAAAAAGACTTCGTAATGGTCATGAACGACCCCTCACGCGAGTACCACAAGGTCTATGAGATTGAGTACGACCGCCACGTCTATGATGGTGATAACTGGCTCTACCTCAATCTTCCCATCGACGAGGTTAAAGCCTTGGCCATCGCCTCAA
The DNA here is from genome assembly GCA_045603045.1 of Alistipes sp. GTDB lineage: Bacteria > Bacteroidota > Bacteroidia > Bacteroidales > Rikenellaceae > Alistipes. The sequence continues at coordinate 1,177 of JAZULJ010000018.1, read as the reverse complement.
TAAAGGATAATGCGGCGATGTACTTCTCGTGTGATGTGGGTAAATTCCTTGATCGCAAGGCGGGCGTTTTGGATATAAACCGCTTCGACTACGAGTCGTTGATGGGGACCGAGTTCCCGATGAACAAGGAGGAGCGTGTGCGCACCTTCGCAAGTGGCTCGTCGCACGCCATGACACTCATCGCTGTTGACCTCGATGAGGAGGGTAATGCCAAGAAGTGGATGGTGGAAAATAGCTGGGGTCCCACAAAGGGTTATAAGGGTAATCTCATTATGACCGACGAGTGGTTTGAGGAGTATATGTTCCGCGTTGTTGTCAACCGCAAGTATATCCCCGCCGAGACACTTAAACTCCTGGAACAGAAGCCTATCATGCTTCCGTCGTGGGATCCTATGTTCGCTCCCGAGGAGTAAATGACGAGATGGCTATGGCGCAGGAGATAGAGCGTAAGTTTCGTGTTGTGGGTGAGTTCAAGCATCTTGCACACAGCTCGACGCATTTAGTGCAGGGGTATATAGCCTCGGGACGTCGTACGGTGCGTGTGCGCATCAGCGACCACAGCGCATGGCTTACCATCAAAGGTCCGTCGCGCGATGGAGGTCTCTCGCGCTTTGAGTGGGAGAAGCCTATCGAACTGCAAGAGGCCATGGAACTGCTAACCCTGGCCGAGGGCGCACTCATTGATAAGCAACGCTACTACGTTGATTACGAGGGTTATACCTTCGAGGTTGATGAGTTCTTTGGCGATAACGAGGGGCTTATCATTGCCGAGGTGGAGCTGGCCTCCGTGGACGAGGAGTTTGTGCGTCCGGCATGGCTTGGCGACGAGGTTACGGGGCAGAAACGTTTCTATAACTCGCATCTCCGAGCTTATCCGTATTCTATGTGGGGCGATACCGAAAAATAAATTTCTTGTGATAAGCCGCAATCTGCGGCACGAAACCGAAAGATACCCTGAATGGAATGTACGCCAAGTACTATCCATCCAGGGTACTTTCATTTCGCACCACATCTCACGGCTTCTGACAAGAAATTGTTTTTCATGTGATAAGGGGTCATTCTCGGCCTCTCAATCATTGGGCTGAATGGAATGTACGTCAAGTACTATCCATCCAGCCCAATTTCATGTCGAGACCAAGCCTAACCCCTTCTGACAAGAAATTGAGCGCTGATTAAT
>JAZULJ010000017.1:0-40215 GCA_045603045.1 Alistipes sp. | reverse complement strand
CTCAGCCACTACCTCGAAGAGAACCCTAAGGATGCCAAGGCCATCGTGCAGAAGGTTATCCTTGCAGCTCAGGCTCGCCACGCTGCACGCAATGCTCGCGAAGCGGTGCAGCGCAAGACTGTACTATCGGGCGCAGGTCTTCCCGGCAAGCTTGCCGACTGTTCGAGCCGCGACCGCTCAATTGCCGAGATATTCTTCGTCGAGGGTGATTCGGCAGGTGGAACAGCAAAGCAGGGTCGCGACCGTAACTTCCAAGCTATTATGCCACTGCGTGGTAAGATTCTCAATGTCGAGAAGGCTCAGGAGCACCGCATGTGGGAGAACGAGGAAATTAAGAATATGTTCACCGCATTGGGTGTAACCATCGGAACTCCCGAGGATAGCAAAGCACTAAACCTCGAAAAACTCCGCTACGACAAGATTATAATTATGACCGATGCCGATGTAGATGGTTCGCACATCGCAACGCTGATGCTCACCTTCTTCTTCCGCAAGATGAAGGCCCTCATTGAGAATGGCCATATTTACATCGCTACACCTCCCCTATACCTTGTAAAAAAGGGTAAGCAGGAGCGTTACTGCTGGACAGATAAGGAGCGCGACGAGATTACCGCAGAGCTTGGTGCAAAGGGTACGCATATTCAGCGATATAAAGGTCTCGGTGAGATGAATGCACAGCAGCTGTGGGATACTACCATGAACCCCGAAACACGCATCTTGCGCCAGGTAACGGTAGAGAATGCCGCAGAAGCGGACCGCATATTCTCAATGCTCATGGGTGACGAGGTACCCCCACGTCGCGAGTTTATCGAGAAGAATGCTCACTACGCAAACATTGACGCATAATAGATAGATGACGAGGGGAAAAATCCCTTCGTCATCTATCATAAACATATAACCCATTAACCACAGACGACTATGGACGTAACCATCATAGGCGTAGCAGGAGGTACGGGCTCAGGAAAATCGACACTCGTAAAACGCTTGCAGGAGGCCTTTAAGGACGATGACGTGGCAACGCTATGTCATGACTACTACTACAAGGCACACCCCGAACTTACATACGAGGAGCGCACAAAGCTTAACTACGACCACCCTGCAGCCTTCGATACCGACATGCTTGTTGAGCATATTCGCGCATTAAAAAACAACGTGCCCGTAGAACATCCCGTATATTCGTTTGTTGAGCATAACCGTACAAATGAGAAGGTTTTGGTTAAGCCATCGAGGGTTATTATCGTTGACGGCATCCTCATCTTCGAACATAAGGAGTTGCGCGAACTGATGGATATCAAGGTATATGTGGACACTGATGCTGACATACGTCTCGCACGTCGCATACTCAGGGATGTATGCGAACGTGGTCGCACCATGCAGAGTGTAATTGAGCAATATACGACAACGGTAAAACCTATGCACGAAGAGTTTGTTGAGCCCTCGAAGAAATATGCCGATGTTATCATCCCCGAGGGTGGTTTCAACTCCGTGGCAGTACAGATGCTCATACAGAACATCCGCGCAATGATGTAAAGTGTGCCGATAAAGAGGCGAGAAGAAGGAGAGGACAAGTGAGGGGGAAGATGTGAGGTGAGGGAGAGAATAAACTCGGGAATGATACGAGGAGGAGAGAATGAGGCGAATAGGTGAGGTGAGGCACTTCTTAAACTACACAAAATAAGTGGGTAACTAAAAAGTAAAATAGTTACCCACATTTTGTTCGGAGGTTGAATAAAAAGATGTAGTTTTAGGCTTGCAAAGCCCGAAAAAGCGAAGTTTACTTGGCTTAAATGAGCATTTTGAGGGCAAGCGTAACGACAAAATACACTTTTTATTCAGCCTCTTATTCGTTTAACAGACGATAACTAAAAGTCGAGCAGCCTATACTTCTCGCGCACCTTGCTCATAGGTGTCAACTCCTCATAGTGCCACCACTCGCGACGATATGGCACCAAGCCGGCCTCACACATAACCTCCAAAAGTAATATGCGATTTGCGGCTTGCACCTCGTCTATCAAACCTCGCTTAACAAGGCTGTTAACAAATGAGCGATATATTGAGATTGTGCGAGTACCAGCATCGCTTGTGTCAGATGTCGCTTTAACCGCAGAAGCATCAGAGAACTCATCAAACCCTGCTCCCATATCCAAGGGCACACCATCAAGTGTCGCTATGGTTAAATCCACGCCCACGCCAAAGTTATGGCGGCCACCACGTGTGCCATCGGCAACAAAACTCTGCAACGGAGTACCCTCGACCATGCGCCGCATAGTACGTTGCACGCTTATAGGACGCGCAGCATCGTATATCAGGAGTGTATATTGAGGATGTCTCTCTTGAAGTATCTGCTGCGCGCGTAACACCTTGCGAGCAAATGTCTCGACGAGGTATGCACGCTCCAATGAGCCATACATATCCTTACCTACGAAGTTATCAACGGTAGAATATTTCAGCTCTACAAGAATGCTGGAGTCCAACTCGCGAATATCCACAAGTCCGTACTCCACCATCTTTTTATCGTAATCGACTGACGCGGTCTGTGCCTCGACATTATACGCTCCGAGAAGCATAAAGGATGTCATTATAGCACAACCTAACAATCTCATAATCCCAATCTTATCACCAATCAATGAACCCTATACTACAAGAAGCGCACTACATCCTTCGCTGTAAGCTCACAGCTCTTAGGAGTAGCGTTTAAGAGGTGGTCGGAAAGCTTCGATATGCGCGTATATATCGACACATCGCTACTATCGAGAGTGTCTGTCCACGTCATTGCATCGCCATTGAGGGCAACATAATATGAAGCCGACCAACCGATATTGCCCGTTGTATAGCGGCCGCTGATGATGCCATTCTCGAAGGTTGACGTAGAATTATAGCTCTCCCAGCCCACATTACCAAGCTTCTGATAGAGCACCATGCTACCCGATGCATCGATAGAGAGATAGATGCTCATGTCAAAGTTTGTAGAGCCACGCCATGATGTAAGCTGCCAGTAGCCGGCGATTTGCGACATCCCGGTCTCGGGAGTCTCTGGCGTAACAGACGAGAAGTCAACAGTAAATTTAGCAAGGTCTCCGCGCATAAAGTTGAGCGAACGATTGTTAGGGATGGTTACCTCACGGATATATGTCTTATCATCTGCAACAACCGTAACAGTAAACTTATCTCCCGCCGAAAGCTCCGTGGGCAACACCGCAAAGTAGATAGGCGTAGATGTCGATACGGGAGTCGAGTACGTGAGTTTAACGTCGCTTGCCGTAGATGTATAACTTGCAATATCGCCTATTGTGGTATTGAGCTTAAATGTACCGGTGAGGCGTTTACTTGGAGCCTCAAATACAACCTCGCTAATCTTTGCCGACGTGGGAAGACCCGTGAGAGTCATCTTTCCGAGGGCTACGACACGCTTGAAACGCATATCAAGCGACGAGGGTTGCGAAGAGTGTGTCGCAGTTAGGGCAACCATGATATCGGCATCATCATCGTATGACTTTGCCGTAGGCTGCTGCTCGTTATCGAGTCGAAGGGGCACAGCGTTCATGTTGGGCGATGTTGTCGAAGTTACTGCCGACGAGGGATAGATAGCGTCGTAGCGAAACTCCGAAGCAGTTGCATTCTTAGTGAACGACACGCGGAAAGAGGCCTTACCACCCGCAACCGTACCCTGTGATGACACCTTAGCCGTAGTCTGCGTACCAACACTCTGGTAGGCCATGATGTACTCGCCGGTGCTATTCCAGACGGCGTATGACTCATCATCTGCAAGCGTTGTGCGGGTATCCTCCTCAGCCACGATGACCATCTCGTGATTGTTATTCGTAACGATAGGCTGCTCGCCCTCGGCACCCATCTCAGAGCATGCTGTAGCTGTTACAGCAAGCATAATAGTATAAAATAGTCGTCTCATAGCCTTAAAAACCTCCATAATCGTTTTCACCAATATCACCGCCTGCCTCACCCGACTGACCATAATCGTTAGTTGCGGCAAAGCCATACTCCACCAATACCTCCTCCACGAGAAGTTCCGGGGACAAATAGTTGTTCTGCTTGTTTGAATTCATTTGTGCTTTATAATTATTTCTTTTATATCTCACTAAGTGCCACGATGTTGTTCAACACCGCATATATGGTCAATCTACCTATGGAGCGCGTATTCAACTTCTCGCATATATTATTACGATGAAATACCACCGTTGCCAGCGAAATGTTCAGCTCATCGGCAATCTCCTTATTTATATAGCCACGCACCACCAGCGACAACACATCTCTTTCACGCGCCGAGAGCAGCTGCTCACGTTCCCCGCCAACCTTCTGCTCCTCTACACCACGCGCAGGGTGTCCGGCGTGACGTATTTCGAGTATGGCTCTCGCTATATCCGATTCCGAAGCCGTAGCATCGATGGTGCGATAGCCCGTAAGCGTAAAGGGCGTCGCCGACCCCTCGGTAATGACAATGGTACGCCGCATCAGGGGTTGAAATATTTCGGGGTTATGAAAGGCCACAGCCGCCGAAACAAAGTGATGTGCAACAATGTGCTGCGTCTCACGATACTCATCCATAGAGCGATAGCAGACAACATCAATACCGGGGACTACATCCGAGATAAGGCTGCGCAGAGCCATCGAACTAAGGGTGTTCTCCGATATTATTGCCACTTCCGGGCGATGTGCCGTGCCAAGTTCCATTACTTCTGGTCGATATATACCTCCATCATACGCCCCTGGCCCTCGACAACGATGTCGTTAAGGATAGCAGGCACCAACACCAACTCACCATCAGCAAGACTCTCCTGATGGCCATCTGCCGTGATACGAAGTTCTCCTGCGAGGCATATATATATAATAAATGTGTCATACGCAGAGCGATCCAACTCCTTGCGCTCAGCAATATCGTGAATAACCATATTAAAGTATGACGACTCAACCACCTTACACTCCTCCGAAGCACGCAACGTATAACGACGATGCAACTCTTCGGCATCTGCTTCGAAGTCTATGGCATCCACTGCCAGCGCTGTATGCAGCTCACGACCCTTACCCGAGGCATCAACACGATCCCAATCATAGATGCGATAAGTAACATCCGATGTCTGCTGCACCTCGACGACCTCGATACCTGCACCAAGCGCATGTACCGTGCCTGCAGGGATGAAGAAAACATCGCCGGGTTTCACTTCGATACGATTTAGCTCCTGCTCTAAGCGCGACTCGGCCACAGCAGCGATATACTCCTCACGTGTAATCTGGCGATTCTTGAAGCCCAGATAGAGTGCTGCGCCCGGCTTGCAGTCCACAACATACCACGCCTCCGTCTTTCCGAAGCTACCGTGGCGCTCCTCGGCAAGAGCATCATCGGGATGCACCTGCACGGAGAGACAATCGTTGCAGTCGAGATACTTTACCAGAAGTGGAAATTCGAGACCATAACGTTCGAAGTTGCGCTCACCGACCAAATCGCCCATATAGACCTCAATAATCTCTTCGAGGTTATTACCTTTGAGCAGTCCATTAGCTACAACCGATATATCGCCCTTCATGGACGACAAATCCCAACTCTCGCCATATAGACGATCTTTGGCAAGGCGCGATGCGGCACTACCCTTCTTGCGAAGAATGGCACTACCACCCCATATACGCTCCTTGATACGTGGTCTGAACTTTATTGGATACAGCATTATATCTTGTTTTACGTTATCTTCTAAAACAGCGTCTCTACATAGGTAACTACCTCATCCACGTCGGGCATTATAGAGAATACCTTCGAAGGACGCAAATAGTGAATCTCCTTACCCCTGGTCGCAGCCTCCTCACCAGAACCAGTGATGTTCAGCATGATACAGGCATCCTTATCGATTGCGCCCGCCTCGACCATCTTGATAAGCGTTGCGAGAGCCACGCCCGGTGCCGGGTATATATCCACACCCTCCAACTCCTTGAAGAGCCTGCATGCGCGACGCGCCTGTGCATTAGTAGCAACCATAACATCGCCATTTGTCGCCTTCAATGCGTCGTAGAGGCCACCGGCGATACCATAGGGCGGCTTACGGTTCGAGAGCACCTTGGCATCGATAAGCTCTGCATCGCGACGCGCCTTCTTAGCATCGTAAGGCAACATATCGCGCGAATCGGCACGCCAAGCATCGAATATAGGCACAAAGGGGGCATTCTGCGAGACAATAAGGCGCATGAGGTTACTACCGAAACGACCATCCTCCACCAAACGCATATTCGCCTCCCATGCCGCAATAGCACCTGTACCACTACCCACGGCCTGGAAATAGTAATCGGGGATACGACCGATTGTCGTTACAGCGGATAGTACCGTGGTACCCATGCCGTCGCGTCGTGCAATATTCTTAGCTCCACCCTCGGCGTAGAACTTATGCGATTTGAGCGCTATATTCGAGAGGTTGATAGCATCGAAGTAGTCGCTACCCTTCTCCGTGGCTATGAGCTTCACACAATCATTTAGAGGCTCCGTAAACCATAATGCCGAGAGGTTATCTGAGGGAACTACAAGCAATAGCTTAATATTGTTATCCGAGCATACGCGAGCAAAAGCACGCGCCGTATTGCCGGCCGAGGCCACAACCAAAACACGCTCCTCGCTCTCATCGATGCGGGCACACACACTGTAAGCCTCGGTCTCCTTGAAAGAGCATGTAGTCATCTTAACACCCTTCTCGGGGCAGTAGCCATTGAGTGTAATCCAAAGATTATTCAAACCAAGATGTTTAGCCAATGCCTCGCTACGATAGGTAACAGGTGCCGACGAGCCCTTCAACATACGCTTCACGGGGAGCCAATCACCGAACTTATATAGACCACACTCGTCTGAGCGCACCTCTATCTGCTTGGCAGCATACTCGGCGCGTACCAACGAGGGACACTTGCACTCCTGGTCATCCATCATCCAGCCCTCATCCGAGAACTCTCGCGATGTTGCAACACATCGCAGCGTATAGCATGTAGGTTTGAAGCTTTCCATATCTAAGTTTGTTTTACCTTTCCTTAATATTTATCGCGCAAATATACGATTTTTTTTTGCATAATGGAATACATATAGCACTTATTACCAAAAAAAATCTTTTTCAGGGTACTCATTGCAAAAAAAATATTACCTTTGTGTGATTATAGACTTGTAATAGATACATAAACAAAATAGATAACACTATGAAAAAAATTATCATCTCACTTTTGGTGGTTGTGGCTACTGCCGCCATTGGAGCAGGAGTCTTCTTTGTGATATCGAGCAAAGGCGACAAAACCGAAGAACAGAAGAGCGCCCCAAGCAAGGCTTTTTCTGAGGACTTCGTAGTTCTCATCAACATTAAGCAACTCGTAGAGAAGGGCGAACTATTGAAGCTCATCGAGCCCGAGCAGCGTCAATTATACGCCACCCTGCTCGCCGCAAATGTTGACGACAAGGATGCCGACTACGTGAAATCAGCTATCATGGATTTCACAAAAACAGGATTCTCTATCAATAAGCCCGCATACGCATACTTACGCGAAATAGATAGTGAGACTGCCCAAGGTGCCATCGTCATCGATGTTGATGATGCCAATAATGTAGATTGTCTATTTGAGGTTCTCAAAAACAATGGCGCTGATTTAGATATTACACACAACGGAGACATGCGTTTGATTAATTGCGACGACTTCGACGATGAGGTTGCCATAGGTTACAATAGTGAGCGCTTTATAATATCAACAAGCGAAGAGATGCTTAACAACGCCTTCGAAACAGCAGATCCCGACTTTGGGTTCTTCGGCAACCGCGATTTCGTAATATGGGCAGACATCAACGCCTTCCTTGACTTAATAGAGCAATACTATCGTAGCAATATTGAGGAGCTCGAAGAGGATGCATATTACAACGAGTGGGCTGAGCAGATGATAGAGACCAATAAGGCACAGCTCGCACAGCTCAACGAGAGCCGCAAGACGCTCAACGCAAACGCATCATTGACCATGGGTCTAACATTTGAGGAGGGCCGCATAAAGTTCGATTGCAATGTTGATGGCATTGCTACAACAGCAGATAATCCTATTAAGATGGTTGACAACAAGCATCTTGCATATATTCCCTACGACACATTTGCAGTTGCCAACCTCGGCATTGATGGCGCCAAGTTAGCAAAGACACTAAACAATATTCTGACCGAGGACATTGCTGCACAGTATGGCATGAACACAACAGAGTATGCCGCAACAAAGGAGATTGTAAGCAGTGTTCTGAACTCTATGAACGGTGATTTGACTATTGCTGCAAATAAGATGCAGGGATACTCAATAGATGACGAGCCCTATTTTGAGGCATGTGCCGCAGTAGGCGTTATCGATCGCTATATCATCTCAAACGTAGGCATGTTTGCACATGGCTTTGCAGTAGAGACCGGCGCAGATGCGTACGAGGCCTCTCTCGACGGCAACGACCTCTACTTTGGTCAGCAGGGTAACACTATTTACGCAAGCATTAATACCGAGTTCAAAGAGCACCACATGTCGGCACTCGATGCACGCTGGGCAGAGTCCGTTAAAGACACTTACAACTACCTTCTTCTCGATGTCAACAACCTCATGGAGCAGAGCTACGTAAAAGCAGCATTGAGCAGCATTAAGAGGATGATGAGTTGCGAGATATACAATAGTATCATGGACATTATCAACATGATAGACTACGCATACTTCGCTACCCGCTCTGTGGGCAACGCCGAATTTGCAATTGTACTCAAAGATAAAAACAACAACAGCCTCAGCATCATAAGCAACAAAGCCATGGAGATTGCTCCCAAAATAGTAAATATGAACGCCGACTACGATGACGAATATTACTATGAGGATGAGTATTATGAGGATGACATAGAGGCCACTGGCGCAACTAACACCGAGGCCGATGTTTGGTAATAACTCACACTTTAATTAGGCGTTATGAACAACATAACACTAAACAACGTAGTACCGGAGATCTTTGCTCAGCGCAAGGATCTCCGTTCTGACTTGTGGAATAACGAGATAACATTTGAGCGCGGCAAGAGCTATCTCATCGAAGCGGCTTCGGGCACAGGCAAGTCTTCATTTTGCAGCTACCTATATGGTCAACGCGGCGACTATTGCGGTACCATCCTCTTTAACGATGAGGATATCGCCCACTTCTCAACAAACAGATGGAGCGTCATACGCCAAACGTCGCTAAGCATTCTATTTCAGGACCTGCGACTATTTGGCGAACTCACAGCCATCGAGAATGTTGAGATAAAAAACCGTATCACTCACCACCAGAATATAAAGACCATTGAGCGCTGGTTTGAGCAGCTCGGCATCGCTGATAAGCTGCACTCACGCATAGACCACATGTCCTACGGGCAGCAGCAGCGCGTAGCACTTATACGCGCACTCTGTCAACCTATCGACTTTCTTCTTTTGGATGAGCCCATATCACACCTCGACGACAATAATAGCGACATCATGCGCGACATCATCTTAGAGGAGATAAAGCAACAGGGGGCAGCCATCATAGCTACATCCATCGGCAAACACATGAACATTGACTACGACAAACATTTGAGACTATGATACTTATATGGAAACTTCTGCGCAAGCACATAAGCATCTTTGAACTTGGTGTTTTCTTCATTGCCAACCTGATAGGCATTGTCGTAATACTATCGGGCATACAGATTTATGCCGATATCAAGCCTCTGCTAACGGGCGAGAAGTCGCTCATAGGCAACCAGCACATGATTCTCAGTAAGCCCGTAGAGCGCGTCGGCATTAATTCAACCAGCATACCACAAGAGGAGATTAACCGTCTTCGCGAGCAGCCCTTTGTCTTGGATATTGGCGAGTTCAGCTCATCACAATATGAGGTATATGGCAGCCTCACATTTCAGGGACGCAAGCTATCGACAATGATGTTCTTCGAGTCGGTACCAGACAAGTTTGTGGATGTTGATAGCGAAGCCTGGCACTTCGAGACAGGCGATGATATCATCCCCATCATCATTCCGCGTAACTATCTGAGCCTTTACAACTTTGGATTTAGCCAGACACAAGACCTGCCACAGATTACCGAGAACCTCATTAAGGGTGTGGAGCTTGACATCGAGCTATCAGGCGGCGGTTACACACGCCATCTTAAAGGATACATCGTCGGTTTTTCGGATAGACTAAATACCATTCTCGTTCCCGAGGACTTCATGGTATGGGCAAACAGCTATTTTGCACCCCACGCCCAATCGGAGACGACACGCCTTATCGTGGAGGTCGAGAACCCGGCCGCTCCCGAGGTTATAGCGTACATGGCGGAGAATAAATTGGTGTCGGAGGATAAGCCCGCAGAGAGCAACAAAGCACTATTTCTACTTAAAGTATGTGTTGCTATAATCATTGGCATTGGAGTATTATTCAGCATGTTATCTATCATAATACTCACCCTCAGCATCTACCTCCTCTTACAGAAGAACATCAACAAATTGGAGAACTTGGTACTCGTAGGTTACACACCCACGCGCGTCGCTATGCCATATTTCATGCTCACTTTCGCACTCAATATCTCGATATATCTTATCGGCATCATAGCGGTATCATTTGTGCAGAGTGCATACTGTAACGCACTGAACCAGAGCATGGGACTCTCGCTACACACATCACTCACGGCAGCCATCGTTGCAGGCATAGTGCTAACCATAGCGATTATTCTCTTTAACATCTTCATCATTAAGCATAAAGTAGCTCAGATATCACGTAAACGATGATACGATTGGCTCACCATAACGACCTTGACGCAATAATGCACATCGTACGTAGCGCGCAGCAAGCTCTTGCTGATTTGGGTATTGACCAATGGCAAGATGGCTACCCTACACGCGACATTATTGCCAATGATATCAAACATGGTGAAGGCTATGTAGCGGTGGATGACAAAGACCACCCTATCGGATATGCAGCCATACTTCTTGGCGGAGAGCCTGCATATAACCAAATTAGCGACAACAGATGGAATACTCCAAATAAATATGTTGTTCTGCATCGCCTATGTGTCGATATCGCAGTACGTCGCCAGGGCGTAGCACTGCAACTCATGGAATACGCCATGCACCATGCGCTCTTAAACGGTATCACAGCCTTTCGCATAGACACCCACAAAGGTAACGTGCGCATGCTCCAAATGGTCAACAAATTAGGCTTTAAGCCGACAGGCACAATACGTTACGATAGCGGACTACGCATTGCCTACGACCTCAATATAACTGATAAACTATAAATATGGCAAGCTACCTACAAGTAGAAAACATATCGAAATCATATGGCGACCGTATGCTCTTCGAGGGCATCAGCTTTAACATAAACGAAGGCGACAAAATAGCCCTTGTTGCGCCCAATGGCACCGGTAAATCTTCACTATTAAAGATATTGGCGGGTGTCGAATATTCGGACCGTGGTGGCGAGGTTAAGTTTATGAAGGATATACGCGTAGCCTTCCTCGACCAGACCACATCTTTCAATCCCGATAATACCGTCTTTGAGGAGGTGTATGAGCGCATGGGTAACCTATCCCCCGAAATAAAAGAGTATGAGTTAGCAGTGGAGAGTGGCGATGGACAACGCCTCGAACAGGCCATAGCCCGCATGGATGCAACAGATGGTTGGTCATTAGAGCAGAATATACGACAAACGCTGTCTCAGTTGAAGATAGAGCGATTAAATCAACCTATGCGTGAGTTATCAGGCGGCGAGGCCAAGCGCGTAGCCATAGCCTGCATGATGCTCCAAAAGGCAGAGTTCCTAATCATGGATGAGCCTACTAACCATCTCGATATCGACATCATCGAGTACTTGGAGAGCTATCTGCAACACTCACGATGCACACTACTCATGGTTACGCATGACCGCTATTTTCTCGACCGTGTGTGCAATACCATCATGGAGATTGACCGCGGCAACCTATACACCTATCGCGGCAACTATACGCAGTATCTCGAAAAAAGAGAGGAGCGTTATGCCAACATGCAGGCCGAAATTGATAAGTCGCGCAACCTTTTGCGTCGCGAGTTGGAGTGGATACGCAGCACTCCGCAAGCCCGCACAGGCAAAGCTCGATATCGCATCAACGCCTTCTACGACCTCAAAGAGCGCGCATCTGTAAGTCTCGCAACAAGCAATATAGAGATAGATGTGGCCACATCGCGTCTCGGACGGAAGATTATCGACTGCACAGATGTTACACTGCGTTTCGATGAGCGCATCATGCTCGACCGCTTTTCATACAAGTTTACACGTGGAGAGCGCGTAGGTGTAGTAGGACGTAACGGTGTGGGTAAGACTACGTTCCTAAATCTCATGTCAGGTAGTTTGGAGCCTAATAGCGGCACTATTGAACATGGCGAAACACTACGTATAGGCTACTACTCGCAACGCGGCATAACATTCAAACCAGGACAGACAGTTTTGGAGTGCGTGCAGGATATAGCCGACATAGTTAAAGCATCCGACGGACACATAGTATCAGCCACAACATATCTCAACCGCTTCCTTTTTCCGCATGAGACCTTTAATAAGCGCATCGAGATACTGAGTGGTGGCGAGCAACGCCGCCTGTACCTTCTCACGGTGCTTATGCGCAACCCCAATATGCTTATATTGGATGAGCCGACCAACGACCTCGATATCATGACTCTTAATGTCTTAGAGGAGTATATACAAGAGTTCAAGGGCTGCCTACTGATTGTCTCGCATGACCGTTACTTCTTAGATAAGACCGCCGACCACCTCTTCATATTCGAGGGCGATGGTCGCATAAAGGATTTTGTGGGTCAATATAGTGAATATCGTGAGTATCTGCGCGATAAGGAGGAGGAAGAGCGTGCAAAACAGCGTGCAACAACACAACCAAAACAACAAGTACAACGCTCACACGATACCTCGAAACGCAAGCTCTCGTTCAAGGAGCAGCGCGAGCTCGAACAGATTGAACAAGATTTAACATCATTAAACTCGGAGCGAGCATCGTTAGAGGAGAAGTTATCATCAGGAAATCTCGCTTTTGACCACCTTACGGAGTGCTCGAAGCGTATCGAAGAGGTCATCGCCCTAATCGACGAAAAGGAGTTGCGTTGGTTAGAATTAAACGAGTAAAAACAACTTTATATATTATTAAATAATAATCTGCTAAACAATAGTTTGGCAGATGTTATTTTATGTAGTTTATTTCGGCACATAACACTTATATTTATTGATATCAGAGTCTGAATAACACACTTTACATCTGTAAAATTCGCACTATTTTTCCAACATCGTCATTTGGCATATATCTTGCGTTAGCCACCAAAAAAATTAATACAAAAGAGGTATAACTTCAAAAAACAAATGACTATGAAAACAGACCGACTTTTTTCTCTATTAGTGGCGATGTTCATGTGCGGTATCGCGTCCACATCAGCACAAACCACCTATTGCGAGGTGGAGGAGTACACGCCGACAATCTACATGATTGCTGCGGGCGACGTGCTTGAAGAGTACGACCCCGAAGCGGTGCGTATAGACATCATCGAAGATTACATCGAGACAGCGCGCCCCGGCTTCCAACAGGCACACAATCCTCAATTTATCTTCGCAACGAAGAATAATCGCTTCTCGTTAGCCCTCGGCGGCTTCGTAAACCTACGCACGAGCTACGATTTTATGGGCGCCGTAAACAACATAGACTTCGTGCCATATGATATACCGATGAGCACGAATTACGCTAACAGACAGCGTGTTATGATGGACGCCTCGACATCACGCGTATTTATGAAGGCCATTATCAACAGCCGCATACTCGGTCGCGTAACGGTATATACCGACATGGACTTCCGTGGTGGCGAGGAGTTTAGTTATCTACCCCGCTTGCGTTCGGCATATGTCAACGTAGGCGGCTTTACCGTCGGACGCGATGTAACAACCTTCTGCGACTTGCAGGCAGCACCGCGAACCGTTGATTTCCAAGGCCCCAACGCCTATAACTTCCGCTTTAATGAGATGATACGCTACGAGGTTGACTTTGCTCGCGACCACCTAACCTTTGGTATTGCAGCCGAGATGCCCAAGGTCAATGCTACATACGGCGAATACTTCTCACCTATCATGCAACGCGTACCCGATGGCGTTATCTACCTGCAATATGCCTGGGGAGCTAATCGCAACAGCCACCTCCGCGCATCGGGTGTTGTGCGCGACATGTACCTGCATAACAATATATCAGGCGATAACACAACACGCGTAGGTTGGGGAGCACAGCTTAGCGGACATATCAGCGTAACACGTTGGGCCGATATCTACATGAATGGTGTATATGGCGAGGGCATAACCCCTTACATCCAAGACCTTACAGGCTCACCATACGACATAGCATATAACCCTGAGAACCCCCAGCAGATGCAGACAATACCCATGTGGGGATGGCAGGCAGCTGCACAAATCAACTTCATACCCGGTATGCTGTGGGCAGCAGGCGGTTACTCACAGGTAAACCTCGAAAAGAAGAACGGATACCTCGCCGACAGCCAATATCGTCGAGGCGAGTACATCTTCGGCAACATTTTCTGCAACGTAACTCCCAACTTCACCTTGGCGTTGGAGTATCTGCGCGGCTCACGCGAGAATATGAATGGCACGAAGAATACAGCCAACCGCGTAAGCCTCATGGTACAATACAGCTTCTAATGACACGACAACCAATACCTCTACGTGCCATTTAGAAAGCGTCGGCAGTCTGCTGTTTGTAGATTGCCGATTTTTTAGTACCTTTGTGGTTGTGAGTAACCTTATACGCGAACATATCAAGGAGCAGGTGGCAGCATTGCCCCACTCGCCGGGCGTCTATCAGTTTGTAAATCGCAACGGCGATGTTATATATGTAGGCAAGGCCAAGTCGCTTAAACGTCGCGTCGCATCCTACTTCGTCGAGAGCAAGGAGCACTCAGCAAAGGTTATCGTCATGACACGCCAGATTGTGGATATACGCCACATCGTTGTCGATAGCGAGCAGGATGCCCTGCTGCTCGAAAACTCGCTTATCAAGACTCTCCAACCACGCTATAACATTCTTCTCAAAGATGATAAGACCTATCCATGGATAGTCATCCGCCGTGAGCCATTCCCGCGCGTGCAGTCCACACGACAACTACTACGCGACGGCTCACAGTACTTCGGGCCCTATGGCTCGATAGCCACACAACGCTCTCTTTTGGAGTTCATCCGCGAGGTAATACCCCTACGCACATGCCGCCTCGATCTCTCGCCCGTAGCCATAAAGTCGGGTAAGCACAGCGTATGCCTACAATACCACTTAGGCAACTGTAAAGGTCCCTGTATCGGAGCACAGAGCGATTCGGAGTATGCCGAAAGCATATCCCTCGTGCAGTCCATACTCAAAGGCGACCTACGCCCCGTACGCCGCTGGCTCGAAGAGGAGATGATGCATGCCGCCGAAGAGCTACGCTTCGAGGCCGCCGAGCAGTTTAAGCGACGCCTACGTTCGCTGGATGAGTATCAATCTCGTTCGGTCATAGTAAGCTCGAAGATTGTCGATTGCGACGTATTCACGCTGCTCCCCGATGACGATGTTGCCTATTGTAACTTTCTACGCATACGCCACGGCTCTATTGTTGCGGTACAGACCGTGCGATTGACAACAGGCGTCGATAATAGCGACGAGGAGTTACTCTCAGCCGCCATACAACATATTGTTGATAACATCAGCGGCGAGCTGTCGCGCGAGGTTATAATCCCCATCATGCCCTCGGCCGCCCTACTCTTCGACGGCGTTACATTCACCATCCCAAAACGTGGCGAGAAGGCCGACCTCTTGGAGTTTTCGTTGAAGAGCGCACGCATCTACCGCGCCGAGATTCTCAAAAACCTCGAAATAAAGAACCCCGAGCGACATACTGAGCGTCTGATGAATGCCATGCAAAAGGAGTTACACCTCGCACACCAGCCCCGACATATTGAGTGCTTCGATAACTCTAACCTGCAAGGCACCAACCCCGTAGCCTCGTGCGTCGTCTTTCGCGACGGCAAGCCTTCGCGCAAGGAGTACCGCCACTTCAACGTTAAGAGTGTCGAGGGCCCGGATGACTTTGCATCAATGCGCGAAATTGTATATCGCCGTTACTCGCGCCTCTTGGAGGAGGGAGCAGAACTACCCGACCTCATCATCGTCGATGGTGGCAAGGGACAGCTTTCAAGCGCCTACGCCATACTCTGCGAGTTGGGTATCGAGAATCGCATTCCCATTGTGGGCCTCGCAAAACGCATCGAAGAGGTATTTTACCCCAACGACCCCACCCCCTACTACCTCAGTCGCACAGGCGAGCCCCCGAAAGTTGTCTGCCATATTCGCGACGAAGCACACCGCTTCGGCATCACTTTTCATCGGCAGAAGCGCAGCAAGGCCTTTATCGACAGCGAGCTGAGCCACATTAAGGGTATAGGTCCCAAAAGTCTCACTGCACTACTGCGCAAGTTTAAGACTGTTAGCGCAGTACGGAAAGCATCTCATGCTGAACTTGCGGAGATTGTAGGAGATAGCAAGGCCGATACAATCAAAAAATATTTCGAGCCACAATAATTTTTCGCATTTTTTAGTCATAAATTTTGGAGATACGAAAAAAGTGCGTATATTTGCACACCGTTTCAAAGAAATGGATGCCCAGATGGCGGAATCGGTAGACGCGCTGGTCTCAAACACCAGTAGGTTCACCCCTGTGCCGGTTCGACCCCGGCTCTGGGTACACAGAGAAGTTCAAGCGAACTTCTCTTTTTTTTTGTCGCTACCATGTTGGTCATGTGCACGACACATGCCACACTCTCCACGAGGTGGCTTATTGGTCAAATAAACAGATGCTTGATATTCCGCATATTTCACAGCATACAACATTTAACGGCGATTAATCATCGATAATAAAAATTACCATATATAATTTATTAGAAAATGGTACGGAGGTTGCACCAACAAAGAGCGGTGTGCAGAGATTATGCCACCGAACTAAAACCGTTACGCAAATGACTATAAATACAGGAAAGGGCTATATATCACTACTTTGTGTCGTAGCTATATGGTCAGTATCGGCCATCGTATCGCTACCAGGCTTGGCCGTGTCACCCATCATGGGTGAGCTCGACACAATCTTTCCGCATGCCGGAGAGCTTGAAATAGAGATGCTCGAATCACTACCTTCGTTGATGATTATACCATTCATGCTACTCTCGGGACGGTGGAGCGTGCGTGGCAACAAGCAGCGACTGCTTGCATTAGGCACAACCATATTCTTCCTAAGTGGCGTGGGCTGCATGCTCACACGCGACATTGTGGGGCTTGTCATAATAGGCGGCATCATGGGCATTGGTGCGGGCATCATAATACCCCTATCGACAGGCCTTATTGTCGATTACTTCACGGGGGACTACCGCGTAAAACAGCTCGGCATAAGCTCGGCCATCAATAACCTCACACTCGTCATCGCCACAGCCCTAACTGGCTGGTTGGCAGATCGCGAGTGGCACTTAGCCTTTGTGGTCTATCTATTCCCGCTTGCGACACTCCTGCTACTCCCCGTATTGCGTCGCACACCTCCGACGCCCGAACCTCAGGAGGGCGCACAGAATAGGCAGACGAGGATAAATCGTGGCGTCATAGCAAAGCTTATGCTCTTCTACTTTACCATCACCTACCTCTCACTAATCGTTACATTCAACACCTCGTTCCTTGTTGAGCGCGACGGCATGGACAGCTCGGTGTCGGGCATCATCATCTCGCTTTTCTTCCTCGCAATTATGGCGCCCGGATTCGTGCTCAACACCATTGTTCGCCTCTTTGGACGTCAGGTAAATCTTTGGGCGCTAATCATCATGGGTTGCGGACTGGTGGTAATGTCGCTCGACCGCCACAATGTTCTCACACTTGTCATGGGGGCCTCAATGACAGGTCTCGGCTACGGCGTGATGCAGCCCATAATCTACGATAAAGCAGCTACAAACTCGCCCCCACACCTTGCGACACTCGCACTATCACTCACCATGGCCGTAAACTATTTAGCCATCCTCGTTGCACCTTTTCTAATCGAGTTTATCGACAAGATTTTCGACACGTCGAGTTCGTCATTTGGCTTTATATTTAATGGTTTGGCTGCGTTATCTCTTGCACTACTTACACTGCTCACATACCGACGCAGCCGCATCCTCGGCTCAGACGATTGATTTAAGCCAACGACGGTATCCTACAATTGCCAAAACGCAGTAGAGCGTATAGAGACCGGCGGTGAAGGGTATATCCTTATAGAGATAGAGGCCGACGCTTATCATATCAACAACAAGCCACACAAGCCACTGCTCCACCAACTTACGCGAGAGCATCCACATAGCGACAATGCTCAGTGCCGTTGACATGGAGTCAAAGAGCGGGACACGGCTATCGGTAAACTCCGTAAGTAGAAAGTAGAACGCCACATGCAACACTACATACGCTATCACAAGGGGGATAATCCAGCTGTGAGGCGTATGCTTTATTTGACCATTATCATCATGTCGAGGCTGTCGTTTCCATATCACGAGGCCATAGACACCCGCAAGAACATAGTACAACTGCATGGCAGCATCGGCATATATTCCCTTAGTAAGGTACAGCACACCATGCACCAACGGCATAATGGCACCCACAATCCATAGCCATATATTGGCATGATACTCCAACCAGAGGTATATGAGTCCAAGCGTTACACCGATAATTTGCAGGGCGAGTGTCCAATCCATAGTTCTGTGTATTAGAAATTCAACGTAATGTTTGCCAGACAGTTGATGGGTGCCTGCGGAAAGAAGAAGGCGTCGTTGTAGCGAACTCCGTCCCACATATAGGAGTAGCCATAACCATTAGACTCGTAGAGCGTCGAGAAGAGGTTATTGATAGTAATACCGAAGCGCACCGAGCCGTCGCGTCGTCCCATCATACGCTTGGGCGTAAGCGTATAGCCCAAGTCAAGGTTTGTTACGCAGTAGTCATCAAGCGACAAGGCCTCAATCTCGTTATTGGTAAAGTACTGCTTGCCTACATACTGTGTATGCCACACAGCATTGAAGCCGCCTACATGGAAGTCGGCAAAGAGCGAGCCGATAACCGAAGGAGAGTACGAAATAGTCATATCGCCGAGGTTTTGACCAAAGGTAGGGCTATCCTTGAGCATATCGACATAGTCGCGAATCTTATTCTCCGAGAGCGTGGCATTTGCCGACAGCGTGAGCCACTGCGTAGCATCCCACGATGCCATAAGCTCTACACCGCGACGAAAACTATTATCGACATTCACATTCAGGGCATCATCGCCATCATTGACCATACCCGTAGCCACAAGCTGATTTCGATAAATCATGTAATAGAGGTTTATGCCTACGCGGAGACGCGGCGCCGTGTAGGTGTAGCCCACCTCTACATCATAGAGGCACTCGGGCTTGGGATATGAGTCATCGGCCGAAAACATATAGCGATCGGTAAAGTCCGAGCGCGTGGGCTCACGGTGAGCAATAGCTGCCGAAGCATAGACGTTGTGGCGACCGTGCTCATAGTTGACACCGAGGCGAGGGTTTAAGAAGTTATAGACCTCATCAACATTGATAGGCTGCATCGACACCGTGCCATCATCAGCCCAGATAGAGTTATCGTTTGTTCCCCATGCCTCATAGTGAACATATCGATACTGCACATCTGCAAATATATTCAATGAGTTATCATCATTACCTCGCGCAATAGTCCAATTGGCACGTGCAAAGATGTTGGCATCCTGCTTGCGAACATCGTTGTCATACCAGCGACCGGCGACATCGAGACCATCGAAGCCATCGACCCACGAAATCTCGCCCCAGTGAGGACAAGTATAGTAGCTCCACGAGCCTCCAAACGTAAGGTCTAGATTTGAGGTGTTATAGGTCGCAGCAGCATTAAGACCTCCGAGGTGGTTGCGCATAATCTTATTACGAATGAGGTCTGCTTGCTCGGTAGTGGTATCGAGGTTCGTATATCCCGCTAACCATGCATCATCCTTATATTGGTTGTAATAGCCGTACCCGTAGGTATAGAAGAGCGTAGCATTAAACTGCCACTCGCGATTAAAGCGGTGGTTGATAACGAGTTGGTTATTTACCTGTAAGTAGTTATCTGTTTCGTCATCATGGTAAGCCACATGAGTACCATCGGCCAGGATGTAGGGTCCCGACGAGGTAACATACTGCCCCGAAGTGTGGTAGCGGCGACCATACAAAGCCATATCCTCGCGCGACACGCCGTTATAGGTGAGATAGGTGGTTGCCACACCACCAAACGAGAGCAGCTTAATCTTCGTGCTCGATGCGTAGTAGCCCACCTGCGCCATATAAGATTTCAGGTCGGTAGAGCCGCGCTCGATATAACCATCCGAGCCGATATGCGTGAGACGTGCATCGACAACCCAATGACCACCCATGATGCCAGAGGATAGCTGCAACGCCTGCTTATTACTATTGTACGAGCCGTATGACAGCGACGCCGAGCCACCAAACTCCGTGTTCAGCGCATCCGTAGTCATCGACACGGCGCCACCGAAAGCTCCCGCGCCATTTGTTGAGACACCAGCACCACGCTGCACTTGAATACTACCCACCGACGAGATAAGGTCGGGCGTGTCGTACCAATAGACCGAGTGCGAATCGGGGTTATTGAGAGCAACACCGTTGATGGTTACATTGATACGTGTAGCATCTGTACCGCGCAGACGTATCGACGTAGCACCAATACCGATACCTGTTTCGTTGGTGGCAATCATCGAGGGCGTGAGAGCAAGTGCCGAGGGCAGGTCGTTGCCATAGCTACTGCGCACTATATCGGCACGCGATAGATTGTCATGTGCTACGGGTGTTGAGCCTGTTGCCTTTGTGGTGAGCACCTCGACAACCTCCATCTCATAGATGGCTGTGGTATCGAGCTTGTGTCGGGGCTCCTCGGCATTCGATGTCAGCGGAAGCGCGACAAGAAGTGATAAAAAACAAAAAAACCTTTTCATACTTTGAATTTTTTAAATTTTTAAGTTGAAAAGGGGTTTATAAGATATGTCCAATCCCGGTCTCGGCATTACCCGTATCCGGTACAATGGGTATAATCTCAGCCAACAACCGCGCATATAACAACATAACGAGAGCTACATACACAGGGTTAGCACCCCCTATAACGCAGACAAAGGTAGCATAAAATGTCCAATTAGCAAAACAAAAGTCGAAAAATCTTGCCTCACTGTCGCCCTATACGAAACGTATAGAACTTAGCAGCAAGGAAACTATATATGACAGAGACAATGGTGGTGAGCATCTTCGAGGGCGTAGGCCAAATCGACAAATACTCAACAAAAAGCTTCATACATACATAATTAAGCACAATGGAGCCTGCAACAGTCAGCGCATAGCGCATAAGCTGACGACGGCTCTTGTAGGCCGTTGCACGGAATGCCACATTGCGATTAAGCCAAAAACCCGTAAAGAACGTTATCGGGAATACAATGACAAGCGAGGCGATATGTGGCGACATGACAACAACACCCAAGTCAATAAAACGTTCCGCGACAATGTAGTGATATATAACGAAATACCATAACGTGTCGAGAGCCATATTCACACCTCCGCACAGGCCATAACCAAATATTTCACGAGATACAATCTTGCGAAATGGCGCAACATAAAGCGCATCGACAACCGTTATTAGACGCTGTGCAAGGGTCATGACCTACTATTTTCTACGCTTGGGGGTATGTATCCACGCCTGCGGAAACTCGGCACGGTGGGCGCGCTTAAACTCCTCGCAAGCCTCTCGCTCAACATCTCCAAAGGCTACCACGGCATACATAGAACCGAGGCGGAAGATATCTAAAACACAACTTGCAACCTTACGCTCAGCATCTCGCTTTGCGCGCTCGGCATTATCGGCCGTTGAGTAGGTGCCAACGACAACCCAGTGGCGAATATCATCGCTCTCGTTCCACGGTTTTACGACCTTCTGAACAGGCTCACTCGCAACCTCTTCAACCGACTCAACAATTGACTCGACCTTAGGCATATCTACCATATCCGCAGGCTCTACCACCTCTCTCTCGGCAACAGTATGCTCCACTGTCGGCGTATCAACCTCGGGCTTAACTGCATGGCCTATAACAAAGTATGCAGTAACAGCAACAGATAGTAATGCAACGATGATAAGAAGTCTCTTTACCCCACAATGACGGCGCGTGATACGCATGGGGGCATCCCCCGCAGGATTAAGCACTCTCAAAAGCTCGGTGGCAACAACGAAGGTCTTACCACGCAGCTCACCGACACCCTCAATTACAACTCCATCCTCGGTGCGCACCTTATCGAGCCAACGGCGATATATATCCTCAGCCTGAGCCATATCAACCGAAGCGACCTCGACAATATAATCGATAATAGTGTTCGCCTCCACCCTACTCGAAAACTCTACCACTTGTTTAGGTGGAAATGCCTTACCGCCTGATACAGAAGCAGGTCGTCTAACAATTATCAGACAACCAATCGATGGCAGCGCTACGCTACCATTGGCGATTAGCGTATTGTATATAAGATTATTTACGGCGTTTTGCATTTTGTCTTCTTTTACTCTCCTCGGCCTTACGCTTGGCTGCAAACTGATTGTTGGCATACTCAACAACAGTGTCCAAGTCCGACACCTCTGGACGGCGCATGGCTCGAATAATCATATAAACACCAAATAGTATAAAGGGGATACTTAGCAACTGACCCATATCGAGAGCCATACCACTCTCGAAATCCACCTGACGCTCCTTGATAAACTCAATAAAGAATCGAGTAAGGAAGATACCTATCATCGCCACACCAAAGAGCAAACCAGGACGACGACGTCCCATATCCTTACGATAATATAACCACATAAGCAAAGCAAAGGTCAGCAAATAGCACATCGCCTCGTACAGCTGTGCCGGATGACGCACCGGAATATCCGCGAGCATAACCTCGGGCACATCGCCATTAAACTCTCTAAAAGCCCAAGGCGCATCGTGGCGCACAAACTGAAAACCCCATGGCACATCAGTAACTCGACCTACAATCTCCGAATTGAAGAGGTTGCCAAAGCGAATAATCGCTCCGGCCAGAGGTGCAACAATAGCAATGCGGTCAATACCCCAAACAAAGGGAAGGTGGTTGCGACGCACGAAGAACCATATACCGAGCATAATACCGATAGTGGCACCATGGCTCGCCATGCCACCATCGCGAATATCGGTTATAATACGCCATGGCTCAGGCAGATATGTCTCAGGCTCGTAGAAGAGGCAATGGCCAACACGCGCACCGATGAATGTGCCGAGGACAATCCATACAAACGCAGACTCCACAACAAACTTGGGCAGTCCCTCACGACGGCACACATGAGCTATTATGCGCTCCGCGAGGAGGATACCCACAGCCCACATCAGACCATACCAACGTATATCGAGGTTGCCGATTGTTATAAACGTGGGATTCCACTCCCACACGATACTTAGCAGTTTCATATTCGTTATTTTGTCATGATTGTAGTCTTAGCTATAACGCGCCAAGACGCTTTAATATTACGATGAGGCAACAATATATCGGGAAAATCTTCACGATTACGCGATACAAGTCGCCAAGTATTCCTCTTATTTTGTGCGTAACGCATCTTACGCCAGAACACCTCATCTGCATCCGTAACCACCACGTACTCATTGCCCTGCACTATATCGGACACATCCTCGCGCTTTAAGAATAGCTCGGTAGCAGCACATAGCGAATCGGACATCTCACGCGACTCGCAACGAATAACGAGGTCGCAGTCAATATAATAGGGATACGTCATCATTGCATCAGGCTTTTTAGTCCCGATATGCAGAATTACACCCTTGATATCACCCTTGTAATAGGGCAATTTCGACGGTTTATCGGGAGATGATTTTAACATCTCGCCCACCCCCGACAACAGCCACGTGCGGTCCACCTCCTCGAAACGTTGCGTTATGCGATCAGCCAAATCGGGCGATATTCCGTAGTTTCCGCGTCGTATATGATAGAGACTTTCACCCCTATCTATGCCAATAAATCGAGCAAACAGGCCAATAGTCTTACGTCCCGACCACTCAATAACAGCCGAGAGCCTACTCCAGTTACCAAATTTATTTGTCATAAATTACACAACTTAAAACCACACATGACTACAATTTCACTATCGGCACGCATGTTTCAAAAAAAATCATTATCTTTGCGATATAATATGGCCCCGTAGTTCAATGGATAGAATTTAAGATTCCGGTTCTTACGATGAAGGTTCGAATCCTTTCGGGGCTACATACAGAGCGTCGGATAATCATCTGGCGCTCTTTGACATACACCCAAAAACACTCCACACATCAGCCACTATTACTCAACCTCATTGGCTTATACCGATAGTGAATACTTATACCATATAAATATCAGCAATGCAAAAGTATAAAATTATTTATAATAACAGCCATTTACAACATAGAAATATCAAAAATAGTTCAAAGTAGCGGAATAATTTTGTAATTTCGAAAATAAGCTATATATTTGCAGCTACAATGGGGGTTTAGCTCAGTTGGTTAGAGCGCTTGCATGGCATGCAAGAGGTCGTGAGTTCGAATCTCATATCCTCCACAACTTAAAAAGAGACGCCACGGTGTCTCTTTTTTTGTTGTAGCATATCGAACTCACGACCTCTTATAACCCTCCCCTATACAAGGAGGTTGGGCGGATTATAAACATGATTGCACGCGGACGACTGCACGCGTGCACGAATCTCTATACGTAAAAAAATAACCCCTTTTATCCGCGGGAGATGATATATTTTCAAAAAATCACTATCTTTATGTTACATATAGCGACGCTCACTCGTTATATAGACAAACGACACAAAAATAAAATAGTATTTTGGAAAACATAGAACTAAAATACACCGCACTCATATCGGAGGTCAAAGACACGGTATATCGCCTCGCCCTAAGCCTTGCAGGTAATGCAGCCGAAGCCGAAGATATAGTGCAGGATACATACGAAAGAGTGTGGAGGGCTCGCGACGCCATACTTGCCCACGACTATCCAAGGGCTTATGTTTGCCGTATAACTCGCAACCTTGCAATAGACTATCTTCGTAGCAGGCATCGCCTTAGAGAGTGTAACGACGGATATCAAACTATGTCAAACGACGGCAACTCAACTATCGAACTACTCGATATAACAGCCCTAACAAAGCGGATAATCAGCCATCTACCCGAGAAGCAGCGACTAACTATCCACATGCGCGACGTCGAAGGCTTCGAAGTTGAGGAGATAGCCGAGATATTGGAAAGCGACCCGACAAGTGTACGCATGAACCTTTCAAGAGCAAGACGATGTGTGCGCGAACAAGTTATAAAAGCTATACAACATGGAACAGAGCAATATTAAAATACTCATAGATAAGTACTTTGATGGTGCCACGTCATTAGCCGAGGAGCAGCAGATAGCCGATTATCTCAGCCACCAGGATAACCTTCCCGAGCAGTGGCAAGCATTAAAAATAATGATGTGTGCCGTAGAGGATATTCGCGAAACACGCTCTCCGGTGGCAACACCCATTAAACAGGCTAAGAGCAAGCAGCCGATATGGTTAGGAGGCTTCATAAGTGGAGCAATTGCCGCATCGCTCATCATCGGCATAGTACTCTTTTGGACATTAGGAAACGGCGAACCGATACACCCACAAAAGCCTATAATAATATGTTATAAGGATGGACAACGCATCGATAATCAAATGCTTGCACGCACCGAAGTAAAAAACATATTTAACGATGTATCAAACGACCTCGCAATAGCGATGAAGTGCATCGAAGATAGCAACATACTACAACTAACCAATACCAACAAATAACACAAACCACATATGAGACGCTTAATACTTATATTCACAGCAATTATCTTCGCCACAAGTACAATGGCCCAGAATAGCGACGGCGAGGCAAACGCCTCAATTCAACTTGGCGGCAACAACACCATATCGTCCGATAATGGCGCATTGGCACTCATGCTCAACGGATATAGATTCACGGTAGGCTCACAAACGGTAGCAAAGAGCGGCAAAAACAAGTACACAATAACCAAAGATACGAGCATCGCAAAACGCAAGCGAGCCTACTTCAGCATTGCCGGCATCGGCGCGCCACGTTTCAATCATGTAGCATTAATAGAACTCGGGCGCAACATGCTGATAGACAATCAGTTTAATGGTTATACTGCCGAGCAGCAGGAACAACTATCATTGAGCGCACATAAATCAGTAATATGTACTGCCAATATATTTACACTCAATGCGCCACTTACGCGTAACAACAGCCTCGCATTCACCACAGCACTTGGTTTCACTAACGAGAATTACGTATTTCGGAACGATGTTACGGTGGATTACATCAACCAGCAATTTGAAGCAGTCCCCCTCAGTTCCGATATCAAAAAGTCCAAGATGCGACTTACATATCTACACATACCTATTTTATTCGACTGGAATATCGACAAGAACTTCTTCATATCGGTAGGAGCTAACATTGACATCCTCATCGACTCAACACTCAAATACAAGCATCCAAAAGTAAAGATGGATAACAATTTGCCATATAATCCAGTACAAGTGGGCATCTCCGGGCGCATTGGCTGGAAACGATTATACGCTTTCGTCAACTATTCTCCCATGAATCTTTACCAAAAAAGCTCTAATGTCAAGTCGTACAGACTATCATCAGGTGCCGGTTTTTGGTTCTAAAAAACGATTAATATGAGACGATTTATATTATTAATATTGTGCTGCTTGCCATTTATTGCATCAGCGCAAAACAAGGACAGTTTTTCGGAGCTCGTAAATAAATACTCTGCTGTGCAGGGGGTAACAACCATTGAGCTCTCAAAGGAGATGCTTCAATCAATGGGCGTAAGCAGCAGTATAGATTTAATGCAGGCAATTCGCATCGAGGATAGCACACTACTCCTCCCTCTTCAAGATGACGTAGATAGGGTGATATCTGGTGCCGACTACAAGCTAATGCTATCAGTAAATCAAAATAACAACCGTGTACGCATTTACACCATCACAAGACGTAGTGGCATATCGGATTTGATGATATACACGATAAATACACCAAACGCAATCGTTGTGAGACTACAAGGTCAAAACTTACAACTTAGCGAAGCCAATGCGTTAGCAAATATAAACCTATAAAACGATTAATATGAAACGATTTATTGCATTATTTATCTGCTTATTACCATTTAGCGCAATAGCAGCAATTCCGGAGATGACAGCACTTATTGAGAAGTACAACAACACTGACGACGTTATCGTTACTATCGTCAATGGTGATATGCTCAAAGCGTACAGCGGCGAAATTAGTGAGAATGTGGACGAAATGAGTGTTCTTGTATGCGAAAACGCCAAACTCTCAAAGAGCATCTTCGACGCCGCAAGCGACATTATGACAGCAACCGAGGCGACTCCGATGGTTAAAATCAACGAAAACAACGAGCAGGTAGAGATTTACACAATCAACGAAGATAAGATTATTACCGATATTGTTGTCATAGTGCATAAAGATAGCCGTAGCGTTATCGTTCTAACCTCCGGCACAATACCCGAGGATAAAGTTAATGACTATGTAAATGTCTCTATGTAAAAAAAAGCGCGTAGGCATTGGTTATTGGGATGACTAAAATAAATTAGCCATCCCATTTTCGTTATATGATGAGGTAAAATGGTATAGTTCCAGGCTTGCGAGGTCCGAAAAAGCGAAGCTTCACTCGGATACAAATGAGCATTTGAGGGCGAGCATAACAACAAAACAGACTCTTTATTCAGTCTCTGTTTTTGGAGCACGGACAATTACAAGAACTACCGATAAAATAATTAATATAAGTCCTATAATGCTCGACAAATCAAATCGTTCATTAAAATATAGCACACCTACTATAACCGCTGTCAGAGGCTCCATCGAGCCAAGTATTGAGGTCATTGTGGAGCCTATAAGTTTAACCGCACGAATGAGTGTTAAATCCGAAAGTGCAGTGCACAAGGCCGCCAACATGACCACATCTCGCCAATGACTCCAACCATGCACCGACTCTACACCCGTCGTTGAGAGCGCATATACGAAAAATAGAGCAGCACCGAAGAGCAGAACATAAAACGTAAGCACCAGGGTATCAATACGAGAAGCCCTACTCTTCATCAACGCTACAATATATGCGGCATATGTAAAAACCGTCGTTAGAGCCAACACCACTCCTCGCCTGAAATCTCCAACATCATGATCTCCCCAAGCCAACAGGCCGACACCAAGCAACGACACCGCTACGGCAATGTATGTAACCAGCGTCGTCTTCTCGCCAAAAAGCATAGACATTACAACTGTAACAGCCAGCGGATATAGAAAATGTATGGTCGTTGAGACACCACTCGGGATATCTCCATAACTTGCTAAAAGTAGTATAGCTGTTATAGCATAGAGTGCTGATAAGATGAACACTATAAATAGTTGATTTAACTGTAACTTAAAGCTACGCCCGGTAAGCAACATAATCACAGCCATTATAATCGAGGCAACTAAGAAACGAAAGCACAATATCGTCTGTGAACTATACCCTGCCGATAACAGCGAAATAGAGAAGAGCGGAATAAGCCCAAAGGTAGCCGACGAGACCACCGCATAAATCACACCTTTTACATTTCTAACATACTCTTTCATGCCTCTTCACATCGCAATAAATTTGCCAATCAGCCAATAAAACACTATGCTTGACACCATCTCACAGAGTGTGAAGAGCTACTTGCATACTATTCTCGTAATAGTCGTACCGCTATATGTCGCAAACATTAGCTACACCAAATAGTTGCCACATTTCCAGAAATAACAAAAGACCGCAGAAGCAGTCTTTTGGAAGTCATAATAGCGATATTTAGTAATTATCGCACATAGGCTCAAAATATCTCTGTTCGTGTTCGCACGAGGGACACATCTTAGGCGCAGCACTCGCTTTAACAATATATCCGCAATTACGACACTGCCACCATATCTCCCTATCGCGACGAAAGAAATCACCATCCGTAATACGACTCAGAAGCTTCAAGTAGCGACGCTCATGCTCCTTCTCAGCCTCTGCAACATACTTAAATGTCGCAGCAACCTTGGCAAAGCCTTCGGCTCGTGCTGTCTCGGCAAACTCGGCATATAACACATCCCATTCCTCGTGCTCACCCTCAGCTGCGGCCAACAAGTTCTGCTCCGTAGTACCGATAATACCTGCAGGATAGGCAGCGTTGTGAATGACCGCCATACCTCCCTCCAAATACTTAAAGAAGCGCTTGGCGTGTTCGCGCTCCTGCTCTGCCGTGGTATTAAAGACGGCAGCAATCTGCTCGTAACCCTCCTTTGAGGCTTGTGATGCGAAGAAGTTATAGCGGTTACGTGCCTGACTCTCGGCTGCAAAAGCCTTTAATAGATTCTCTTCGGTAAGAGTTCCTTTAAGTGAATTTCTCATAATATTAAATTTTAATTGCGCATCGCACAAGACACAAATTCAGAGCCAAAAGCGCGAGAATTTTTAATTCTCGAAAAAAAGCACTATATTTGTCCGAATAATAATAAACTTTTTGAATTGCATTAAACGAGTTAGTTCACTGCTACGAGAAAGCGTCTCGGAGTCTTTGAGGCTCTTATAGACATCTTTCCATTTGTAAAATTTGAAACCGTAAGAGCAAAATCAAAAAATAATATATACACATTATGGCAGACGAGAAAATAATATTTTCGATGGTTGGTGTGAGCAAGGTACTCAACAACAACAAGAAAATTCTTAACAACATCTACCTATCGTTCTTCTACGGAGCAAAGATTGGTATCATCGGTCTCAATGGCTCGGGTAAATCGACCCTTATGAAGATTATCGCAGGTATCGACAAGAGCTTCCAGGGCGAGGTAGTGTTCTCCCCCGGCTACACGGTAGGTTACTTGGAGCAGGAGCCTCAGCTCGACCCCGACAAAACCGTAAAGGAGATTGTCGAGGAGGGTGCAGCCTCTACCGTAGCTCTTCTCAAGGAGTACGAGGATATAAACATGAAGCTCTGCGAGCCTATGGATGACGACGAGATGGCACGTCTTATCGAGCGTCAGGGCGAACTCTACGAAAAGATTGACCAGGTAAATGGTTGGGAGCTTGACAGCGTTTTGGAGCGCGCCATGGATGCTCTGCGTTGCCCCGACCCCGACCAGAAGGTTAATGTCCTCTCGGGCGGTGAGCGCCGTCGTGTGGCATTGTGCCGCCTGTTGTTGCAGCAGCCCGATGTATTACTCCTCGACGAGCCTACCAACCACCTCGACGCCGAGAGTATCGATTGGTTGGAGCAGCACTTGCAGCAATACAAGGGTACCGTTATCGCCGTTACCCACGACCGTTACTTCCTTGACAATGTAGCAGGCTGGATTTTGGAGCTCGACCGTGGCGAGGGTATCCCCTGGAAGGGCAACTACTCCGGATGGTTGGAGCAGAAGACACAGCGTATGGCCATGGAGGAGAAACAGGAGAGCAAGCGCCGCAAGACCCTCGAACGCGAGTTGGAGTGGGTGCGCATGTCCCCCTCAGGTCGTCACGCCAAGTCGAAGGCTCGTCTGTCGGCATACGACAAACTTATGAATGCCGACACCAAGGAGCGCGAAGAAAAACTCGAAATTTACATCCCCAACGGTCCCCGTTTGGGTGATGTCGTTATCGAGGCTCAAGGCGTAAGCAAAGCCTTTGGCGACAGAGTGCTCTACGAGAATCTCGAATTCTCGCTGCCCCCTGCCGGCATCGTAGGCGTTATCGGCGCCAATGGTACAGGTAAGACTACCCTATTCCGTATGATTATGGGATTGGAGGAGCCCACGTCC
The DNA here is from genome assembly GCA_045603045.1 of Alistipes sp. Taxonomy (GTDB): domain Bacteria; phylum Bacteroidota; class Bacteroidia; order Bacteroidales; family Rikenellaceae; genus Alistipes. The sequence continues at coordinate 9,199 of JAZULJ010000017.1, read as the reverse complement.
GGCAGCTTCCGTGTAGGTCCTACCGTGAAGCTCGCATATGTTGACCAGCAGCATAAGTCTATCGACCCAGAGAAGACCGTATATGAGGTTATCTCACAAAACTCAGACCTTATTCAGCTCGGCAACCGCCAAGTGCCCGCACGTGCATATGTAGGCCGCTTCAACTTCAACGGTGCCGACCAGGAGAAGAAGTGTGGCGTATTGTCGGGTGGTGAGCGTAACCGTCTGCACCTCGCCCTTGCATTGAAGGAGCAGGGCAACGTATTGCTCCTCGACGAGCCCACCAACGATATCGATGTAAACACACTTCGCGCCTTGGAGGAGGGTCTCGAAAACTTCGCAGGTTGTGCCGTGGTTATCTCGCACGACCGTTGGTTCTTGGATCGTATCGCAACACATATCCTCTCATTCGAGGGCGACTCTAAGGTTGTATTCTACGAGGGTTCATACTCGGAGTATGAAGCATGGAAGAAGGCTCAGGGCGAGGATACCACACCCAAGCGAGTTAAGTATAAGAAACTTTTGGCAGAACAGTAATATATTATGGCTCAGAAACCAAGCATACCAAAGGGCACGCGCGACTTCTCACCCGAGGAGATGATGCGTCGCACCTATATTTTCGACACCATCAAGAGCGTATTCCGACTCTTCGGCTACGCGCCATTGGAGACTCCCGCAATGGAGAATCTCTCGACTCTACTCGGCAAGTATGGCGATGAGGGCGACAAGCTACTTTTCAAGATACTCAACTCAGGCGACTACGGGACAAAACTCACGGACGAGGAATTGCGTCAGGCATCAAAAATTTCAGAGAAGGGTCTGCGCTACGACCTCACCGTACCCTTCGCCCGCTACGTCGTGCAGCACCAGAACGAGATTGTCTTCCCCTTCAAGCGCTACCAAATACAACCTGTGTGGCGTGCTGACCGCCCACAGAAGGGTCGCTACCGTGAGTTTTATCAGTGCGATGTCGATGTTATCGGCTCGAAATCGCTACTCAACGAAGTTGAGCTTGTCGATATTGTGTCGCGCGTATTCAAGAAGCTCGGCATCTCGGTAACACTCAAAATGAACAACCGCAAGATTTTGTTTGGCATTGCCGAGAGTATCGGTCATGCAGACAAGATGATAGACATCACCGTTGCTATCGACAAACTCGACAAGATAGGCTTGGATAATGTGAAGGCTGAGTTGCGTGAGCGCGGCATCGATGACGAGGCTATCAACAGACTTCAACCCATCCTTGAACTAAGTGGCACAAATGCTGAGAAACTTAGTAAGTTAAGTAATGTGATTGGTACCTCGGAGACGGGCATGAAAGGTATCGATGAGATGCGCACCATATTTGACCATGTGGAGCGTCTCGGCATCGGCCTTGTCCCCGAACTCGACCTCTCATTGGCGCGTGGTTTGAACTACTACACGGGAGCTATCTTTGAGGTTAAGGCAAACGACTACGCCATAGGCTCAATCTCAGGCGGTGGTCGCTACGACGACCTCACCGGAATCTTTGGCATGTCGGGAATGTCGGGTGTAGGCATTTCGTTTGGCGCTGACCGCATCTACGATGTCATGCTCGGCCTCAACCTCTTCCCCGAGGAGATAGGTTGCTCTACAAAGGTTATGTTTACAAACTTGGGCGAGGAGGAGCAGGCCGCAGCCATGTCTCTCATTTCGCAGTTGCGTGATGCAGGTATCGCCGCGGAGATATATCCCGACAACGGCAAGATGAAGAAGCAGATGGAGTACGCCAACCGTCGCGGCATTCCCTATGTTGTAATCATCGGCTCGGACGAGTTGCAGCGTAGTGTTGCCACGGTGAAGAACATGCAGTCGGGCGAACAGCGCGAAGTAGCCTTTGGCGAGCTTGCATCAATCCTATAAATCGCTGATTGAAGAGATGAAACAGCTTCTTATCTTAATATTTGGTTTAGGCACCATGTGTTTTAATGCATCGGCCCAACTAACCGAACAACAGCAGATACAGAAGCTCAACTTGGTATATCAACATATACGCAACAACTATGTCGATGATGTGCCTCTTGAACCTCTGGTTGAGGAGGCCATCATTGCGACAATAAAGGAGTTAGACCCCCACTCGCAGTATCTCGACCGTGAGGATATGGCAAAACTAAGAACGCGTATCCGAGGAGAGTTTGCCGGCGTCGGCATTCGCTATATGATACACAAAGACACAATCGTCGTTCGCAGCATCATTGCCAACTCCCCCGCCGACAACGCCGACGTACGTCCCAATGACCGCATCATTGCGATTGATAATCAATGCGCGATTGGGCTTCCGACAGATAGCATTGCCACACTATTACAAGGAGATGCCGGCAGCAAGTTATCTCTTCAAGTGGCACGTCGCCACGAACCATATCCGCTCAACATCAGATTAAAACGCGACCATATCGTTAATAGCGCCGTAAGTGCCTCATACCGAGTTAACGATATCGGATATATAGCCATATCAACATTCTCGAAGCACGTAGCATCCGATGTTTACAGCGCATATAAGGCCCTTGGCGACATAAAGAGTCTTGTAATAGACCTTCGCGACAATAATGGAGGAGCCCTCACCTCGGCCATAGACCTATCATCGCTTTTTCTAAAAAAGGGAGATATCATAGTAAGCACCGAAGGTCGCAGTACACAGGAGACATATCGCAAGAGCAAAGTTCGCATCTCATTGACTATTCCGCTGGTAGTCATCATAAACGAGAACAGCGCCTCTGCAAGTGAGATATTTGCAGGTGCCATCCAAGATTATGACCGAGGCATAATCATCGGGCACACGAGTTACGGCAAGGGACTTGTTCAGCGCATCATAGACCTCAAAGATGGCACCGGCATAACGCTGACCATAGCACGATACAAAACCCCTTCGGGCCGTGTAATTCAGCGTCCATACGAAAGGGGAAAGAGTGATGAATATAAGCAGGACAGCCTCCGCTATATGCACCCCGACTCGATACCCCACGACCACGCATTGCTATTCAGAACCCTACACAGTGGTCGCAAGGTGTATGGCGGTGGCGGCATAACACCCGACATATACATTAATACTGATAGCATAGTACTCTCCAATTGCGTCACAAGAGCCTACGCCCAAGCGCAATTCGAGCACACCATTATAGACCTATGGGATAGGGTCTCGCACAACGATATAATAGAGGCATACCCTACTTACGAAAGGTTTAACCTTGAATACACCATTGACGAGGCTCTATATAACGATTTTTGCACCCATATCAGTTGCTCTGAGCCCACACCTCTCGACGAAGCCTTCATACGCATAATGCTTAAAGCGACAATTGCCGAGCAACTATATGGCATAAACGCGAGACATTATATATATAGTATAGGCTTCGACCACATACTGCAACGCGCCATGGTCATAGCCCACGACGAAGAATATATGCGCTCTACACTGATGTAACATCGATTTTCACAAAAATATTTGGATAGATAGGAAATAATCACTACCTTCGTTACGCCAAATAAACAACATTAAAACTACCCAAATTTATGACTTCGGATTTCGCACCACGTCGCGACCATGACGACTTCGGTGAACAAATTTACACTAAGGCTGTACGCGCCGGTAAACGCACCTACTTCTTCGATGTTAAGGCTACACGCGCCAACGACTACTTTATAACCATCACCGAGTCACGCAAGAAGATAAACCCCGATGGTTCAGCATCGTTCTCTCGCCACCAGGTATATCTCTACAAGGAGGACTTTGGTAAGTTTATGGATGGCATATCGGAGATGATTGACTACATCAAGGAGCACAAGCCCGAATTCTTTGAGCAGCAACAAAACAGCTCAATAGACGAAGAGTTCGAGAAGTTGTAGAGAGAAAAAGAGAAGAGAAGAGAAGAGAAGAGAAGAGAAGAGAAGAGGTTGCAAACGACTGGCAACCTCTTTTTAATAGACTCAACATGAGCAAACAACGCCTACTACTCGGTTTCAGCGGGGGTATAGACAGCCGCGCTGCCGTCGGCCGCCTACAAGCCGAGGGTTACGAGGTTGTGGCGTTGACAATAGATACCATAGGCGACGAGCAGATGTTACATCAAGCTCGCGAGGCAGCCGAGACATTAGGCATCGAGTGGCTCAGTTACGACGCGCGCGAGGAGTTCAAACGCGAGATTATCGACTACTTCATATCGGAGTACCTGATGGGCCGTACCCCCGCCCCATGCACACGATGCAATACACATATCAAGTGGCGAGTACTCACGGAGGTCGCCGACAGCCTACACATCGAACACATTGCCACAGGCCACTACTTCAACGTTGTGCAGCAAGACAGCCATTACTACGTTGCCAAGGGCGCCGACACAGACAAGGATCAATCGTACTACCTCTGGGGACTACCTCAGCAGACTCTTCAACGCATAGTTACACCTATGGGCAACGCTATAAAAAGTGTCATCAAGGCTGATATTGCAGACAAACGAGAGAGTATGGGTATTTGCTTCCTTAAAGGTTGCTCGTACGGTGAGTTTTTACGCCACCATACATCATCAATCAACGCAGGCGACATCGTAAATAGGGATGGTAAGATGGTCGGACGACACGATGGCATCGCTCTATACACCATAGGACAGAAGCGTGGCACAGGCATACCCGAAGGGATGTGCGTAACAAACATAGACTCGACAGCTAACAGACTAATTGTTGGCAAAAACGATGATTTATATAAATCAAAGCTATATATAAATGAGTGCGTCATCGTAAATGAAGAAGAGCTACTCACAGCCAACAACATCACAATCAAGATACGCGGTATCGGACGTAATCCATCACTCCCCGTGTCTATCCAAAAACACAAAAACGGCTACCTCATAACCTCACCCGAGAAAGTTTGGGCACCTGCACAAGGACAGCCCCTAGTCTTTTATCGCAATAATTTAGTTTTAGGTGGGGGAATAGTTGTTGATTTCGAGTAAATTGTTTACATTTGCGCGATTTTAACAACTTTCAACGAATATGATTAAGAGACTATACAACTGGGTGCTTTCATGGAGTGATAGTAAGTGGGGATGGTTAGCACTCTTCTTCATGGCACTTTTTGAAGCGAGCTGGTTCCCTCTACCCCCCGACATCTTACTTATCGCACTATGTCTTGGTGCTACAAAACGCTCATTTCGTTTTGCCTCAATATGTCTTGTAGGCTCGATTCTGGGTGCTATATTAGGCTATGTCATAGGTTATTTCCTATGGACAACGCCTGCTGGCGACCCTACGTCAATCGCACAGTTCTTCTACAACCATATTTTCAGCATAGAGACATTCAATAACGTTGGCGAGCTGTACGACAAATACAACTTCATGATTGTCTTCACTGCGGGTTTCACGCCGCTACCATTCAAGATATTCACGATTGCAGGCGGCATGTGCCACATCAATATCCCGATGTTTATCATTGCGTCAGCCGTATCGCGAGGCCTTCGTTTCTTTCTCATCGGATGGCTCATTTGGAAGTATGGTGCACCAATCAAGACATTTATCGACAAGTATTTCAACCTGCTCGCAACACTGCTTTGTGTGATGCTTATCGGATTTACCCTACTCGCATTCTGGCTTATCGGCAGTGATGACGAGGGTGCGACAAGCGCCACCGAGCCGGCAGCCACAACCGAACAGATTAGCATATGTGAGCCATCGATTGTTATCGACACACTCCAATTTACCGAGATAGACGCACCATGCGACAATACGGACTTATAGGCCGCCGACTTAGTCATTCGTTCTCGAAGCAATACTTCACCAACAAGTTTCGAAGCGAGGGTATAGATGCCTGCTATTCACTTTACGAAGTGGATGATATAGCATCAATTAAAAGTTTAATTGTCAACAGCTCCAATCTTCGAGGGTTAAACATAACTATCCCCTACAAGGAGAGCGTCATACCCCACCTCGACGACCTCTCGGATGAAGCGCGCACCATAGGTGCGGTAAACTGCATCACAATAGATGATAACAGACTGATAGGCCACAATACCGACATAATAGGCATACATGCGAGCCTCGACAAACTCGATATAACATCCTCATACCGAGCCATCGTATTGGGAACAGGAGGTGCAGCAAAGGCGGTTAAACATGTACTGCGCAGCCGAGGTATCGACCATCTCTTAGTCTCGCGCGACGCCTCGCGTGGCGACTACACATATGCTACATTATCGCGCGAGATAATAGAGTCATACAAACTGATTATCAACACCACACCCTTGGGCATGTTTCCTCAGATTGACACAATGCCCGACATAGACCTCACTGCAATTGGAGCAGAACATCGTCTATTCGACCTCGTTTATAACCCATCTCCGACACTTCTCATGCGCCAAGCATCAGAGCAAGGAGCAAAGGTTTTAGACGGAGGGCTGATGCTCGAAGTGCAAGCCGAGGCATCGTGGAAGATTTGGAACAGAGGGTAACAGCACTCCATAGGACAAGGGGCCATCGCAAACGCGACAGCCCCTAATTTATAGGGTTAATCTGGCTTTCAGCATCTCTTTAATGCTCGATACTGAGCAACTGTTCGGCACTCTCGAAATCCTCAGCGCGCACCATCAACCTAATGGGAAAGGCTACCGGAGTGTAGATAGATGACATATACTCGCCATGCAGTGCGCAGAAGATTGATGCGCTATCCAAAACCGACTTAGCAATCTCGGCTTGAATGGGGTTGTCATAGATGCGAAGCACCACCAAAGCATCGTCTGTTAAAGTTTTGTTATCCATAGCCGTGAAGTTTTGGTAAAGATAATACAAAATTCTTAATTTTACAACCTCACAACACAAAATTATACAAGAAATAATTTATATATTTGTACGGTGAAATAGATCCTTTGTTTGAAGACGCTATGCAGGAGTTCGTACATCTACATGTTCACAGCCAGTATTCGCTGTTGGATGGTCAGGCAAGTATTCAGAAGCTTGTCGATAAGGCCATTGCCGACGGCATGCCCGGCATAGCCCTCACCGACCATGGCAACATGTTTGGTGTCAAGGAGTTCTTCAACTACGTGTCGAAGAAAAACTCGGAGCGCAAGAACAAGATTAAGGATGCAAAAGCACTTATCGAGCGTCTCGAAAACGGCACCGCCACGGATGCCGAGAAGGGCGAGGATGAGGCCGAGACATTAGCCAAGGCTCGCGTGGCTCTCGACGCACTACCCAAGGCCGAATTCAAGGGTATCATCGGCTGCGAGGTTTATGTTGCACGACGCCGTCTCTTCAACAAGGAGGGCAAGGAGGACCAGAGCGGTTATCATCTCATCCTTTTAGCCAAAAACATGAAGGGTTACAAGAATCTGATTAAGATTGTATCGAAGGGCTACACCGAGGGTTTCTACATGCGACCGCGTACCGACCGCGTGGAGTTAGAGAAGTATCACGAGGGGCTCATCTGTTGTTCGGCATGTATCGGTGGCGAGATACCTCGACACATACGCGCCAACAACTTTGAGAAGGCCGAGGAGTCAATAAAGTGGCATAAGAGCATCTTTGGCGACGACTACTACCTCGAATTACAGTTACATAAACCCACTGTCGAACGCGCCAACCACGAGGCCTATCCCGAGCAATTGAAGGTTAACAAGCACCTCATCGAATACTCCAAGAAGTTTGGTGTAAAGTTGATGTGTTCCAACGATGTACACTTCGTCGATGAGGAGCATGCCGAGGCTCACGACCGCCTAATCTGTTTAGGCACCGGCAAAGACCTCGACGACCCCAAGCGTATGCTCTACTCAAAGCAGGAGTGGTTGAAAACAACCGCCGAGATGAACGAACTCTTCGCCGACGTTCCCGAGGCTCTTCGTAATACCGTCGAGATACTCAACAAGGTTGAGACTTACTCTATCGACCATGCACCCATCATGCCCACCTACGCCATCCCCGAAGAGTTTGGCACCGAGGAGGGCTACCGCCAGAAGTACACCGAAAAGGACCTCTTCGACGAGTTCACCCAGGATGAGAATGGCAATGTCGTAATGTCGGAGGAGGATGCCAAGAAGAAGATAGATAAGCTCGGAGGCTACGACAAACTTTACCGTATAAAACTCGAAGCCGACTACCTCGCAAAACTCGCCATGGATGGCGCTGTGAAGCGCTACGGCGAGGATATGAGCGAAGAGATACGCACACGCTTGAAGTTCGAGTTGCACATCATGAAGACCATGGGTTTCCCGGGCTACTTCCTCATCGTGCAAGACTTCATACGTGCTGCTCGCGAGGAGTTGGATGTATCCGTAGGCCCCGGTCGTGGTTCGGCTGCCGGCTCAGCGGTTGCGTACTGCCTCGGCATCACACAGATTGACCCTATCGCCTATGACCTACTGTTCGAGCGTTTCTTGAACCCCGACCGCATATCACTACCCGATATTGATATCGACTTCGATGACGATGGTCGTGGTCGCGTGCTCAACTGGGTTACACAGAAATACGGCAAGGAGAAGGTGGCGCACATCATCACCTATGGCACGATGGCTACAAAGATGGCCCTCAAAGATGTTGCACGCGTACAAAAGCTACCCCTCGCACAGGCCAACCAGCTATGCAAGTGGGTACCCGACCGCATCCAGGACCCCAACGACAAGGATAAGCAGCTCAAAATAAACCTCAAAAACGCCATCATGGTCGTTCCCGAGTTGCAAGCTGCCGAGCAGTCAGATGACCCCGTTATGCGCGACACCATCAAATATGCCCGCATGCTCGAAGGCAACGTGCGCGGCACGGGTGTACATGCCTGCGGTACCATCATCTGCCGTGACGACATCACCGACTGGGTGCCCGTGAGCACGGCCGACGATAAGGAGACGGGCGAGAAACTCCTCGTGACCCAATATGAAGGTAGCGTGATTGAGGACACAGGACTCATCAAGATGGACTTCCTAGGCCTCAAGACGCTCTCCATCATCAAGGAGGCAGTGGCCAATGTAAAGCAGAGCCTCGGCATTGACATTGACATCGACACCATATCCATCGAAGACCCCAAGACATACCAGCTATACTGTGAAGGTAAAACCATCGGTACGTTCCAGTTCGAGTCGCCCGGTATGCAGAAATACCTGCGCGAGCTGCAGCCCTCGACCTTCGAGGACCTCATCGCCATGAACGCCCTCTACCGTCCCGGCCCGATGGACTATATCCCCGACTTCATTGCGCGTAAGCATGG
>JAZULJ010000016.1:0-13199 GCA_045603045.1 Alistipes sp. | reverse complement strand
CCAATGGTGTAGGGAAGTACGAAGTAACCGTCGGCCAGACCCTGCATCAGAGCCGAAGCACCCAGACGATTAGCACCGTGATCAGAGAAGTTAGCCTCACCGATAGCGTACAAGCCAGGGATTGTAGTCATAAGGTTGTAGTCAACCCAGATACCACCCATTGTGTAGTGAACAGCGGGGAAGATCTGCATGGGCTGCTCGTAGGGGTTGACGTCGGTGATCTCCTCGTACATATCGAAGAGGTTGCCGTAACGCTGCTTGATAGTCTCCTTGCCAAGGCGCTCGATAGCGGTCTTGAAGTCGAGGAATACGGCCAAACCTGTCTCGTTCACACCGAAGCCTGCGTCGCAACGCTCCTTAGCGGCACGCGATGCCACGTCACGAGGCACGAGGTTACCGAAGGCGGGATAACGACGCTCCAAGTAGTAGTCGCGATCCTCCTCTGCAATCTCAGAGGGCTTCTTTGTGCCCTTGCGGGTAGCCTCAACATCCTCCATCTTCTTGGGAACCCAGATACGGCCATCGTTACGCAACGACTCTGACATAAGCGTAAGCTTAGACTGCTGGGTGCCGTGTACGGGGATACATGTGGGGTGAATCTGTGTGAAGCAGGGGTTAGCAAAACCTGCGCCCTTACGATAGCACTGGAAAGCGGCCGAGCCGTTAGATGCCATAGCGTTGGTCGAGAGGAAGAATACGTTACCGTAACCGCCCGTAGCGATAACTACGGCGTGTGCACCGTGGCGCTCCAACTCACCGGTTACGAGGTTACGTGCGATGATACCGCAAGCCTCACCGTTCTCGATAACCACGTCCAACATCTCATGACGAGGATATGACTTAACAGAGCCAGCGGCAATCTCCTTGTTAAGCACCGAGTAGGCACCAAGCAAGAGCTGCTGACCGGTCTGACCACGAGCATAGAAGGTACGCGATACCTGAGCACCACCGAATGAACGGTTAGCGAGCAAACCGCCGTACTCACGAGCGAAAGGTACACCCTGAGCTACGCACTGGTCAATGATGAGGTTAGAAACCTCGGCCAAACGATATACGTTAGCCTCGCGTGCACGATAATCACCGCCCTTGATGGTATCGTAGAAGAGGCGATATACAGAGTCGTTATCGTTCTGGTAGTTCTTGGCTGCATTGATACCACCCTGCGCCGCGATAGAGTGAGCACGACGAGGTGAATCAGAGATGCAGAAAATCTTCACGTTGTAGCCGAGCTCACCGAGTGAAGCAGCTGCAGAAGCACCACCAAGACCGGTACCTACAACGATGATGTCCAACTTACGCTTGTTTGCCGGGCTGACAACCTTGATGGCTGCCTTATGGTTGCTCCACTTCTGAGACAACTCACCTGCCGGTATTTTTGCTTCTAATTTATAAGCCATGATATTTTAGTTTTTATTGATTACTTATTTTAAGGTATAGCCCAACTCGGTGAGGTAAGCCTCGTGGTTGAGGAAGCACATAACCGCTACAAGAGTGAAGCCGAGGAAGATGAGTGTTGCAACAATCTGGGCACCACACTTCAAACGGGGATACCAAGTATCGTTTGCCCAACCTGCGGTCTGGAACATTGACCATACACCATGAGTGAGGTGGAACCACAACGCAGCAAACCATACGATGTAGAGGATGAGGTTGATGGGGTTCGAGAATGTGATGGCCATGAGCGCAGCACCGTTGGTTGGAGCAACAGGAGCATTGAGACCGTCAACGACCGTAAAGTGCTCACCCATAATCTCAACAAGCTGCATCTTCGACCAGAAGTGTACGAGGTGCAAGATGAGGCCGAGTACCACGATAATACCCAAAACCAACATGTTCTTAGATGCCCACGAAACACCCTTCTCCTGTACGGTTACAGCATAACGCTGCTTACCGCGAGCACGGTAGTTGTCCAAAGTGAGGATGAAGGCATAAACGAAGTGAACGAGCACGCCCGCAGCCAAAATAACGGTTGCTACGAGTGCGTACCAGTTGGCACCGAGGAACTCGCAGATAGCGTTGTAACCCTCACGACTGAAAAGCATCGTGATGTTCATTGACATATGGAAAAGAATGAAGAGGACGAGGAAACATCCCGTGATACTCATAACGAGTTTCTTTCCCACTGATGAATTAGTTAAAAAACAGCTCATAGTGTAAAAAAAATTAATTATATTTGTAAATAGTTTAGTTCGTTTCGCTGTTAGTGTCGATATTCCGATGCCACTAATACGGCATTTGCTACTGCAAAGATAACAAATCTTTGTATATATACAACAACGATTAGCACTTTTTACGCAGCAAAAAGAGCGACTTTTGGTAATATTTACTGAAATAAGATATAATACCACTTAGTATGGATAAAAAATTGGAGATACGTCGCGAGGTGCGCCAACGAGTAAAGGCCCTCGACGAGACCTATAAGAGGTCCGCCGCACATAGGATATTTGAGCGCATCGAGGCTCTCGACCACTTCGCCACTGCGAAGTGCATAGCCCTATATGCCGCCATGTCGGATGAGGTGCCCACAACCGATATCCTGAACAGGTGGCATCAAACAGGGCGACGCATCGTCGTACCGCGTGTCGAGGGCGAGATAATGCGCTTCTACGACTACGCCCCCGAGCAAATGCGGAGCGGCAGCTATGGCATCCCGGAGCCCACGGGCAACGAGGAGTGCGCACCGAAGGACATAGACCTGATTATCGTCCCGGCACGCGCCTTCACGCGCTCGGGAATACGTCTTGGTCGCGGCGGAGGTTTCTACGATAAGTATATGTCGCTCAGTGGATTCCACGCATACAAGAGCGGCGTAGCGTTCGAGTGTCAGATATTCGACTCGCTACCCTACGCCGACCATGATATTCTGGTTGATGAGGTCTTTACCGAGCTATGACGCTACCTAAATAGAAGCGGAGCAAACTGCGTGAGGTAGGTTCGCCAATTACGCCACACGTGGCCACCCTCGCTCTCGACATAGGTGTATGCGCAACCCATCGCATCGAGCATAGCACGAAAACGCACATTCTCCTCGTAGAGGAAATCATCCTTGCCGATGGCCATCCAATAGAGTTTGGGAGTGTCGGCAAACTGTTTTTGCAGCTTCGCCTCGAAATCGGCATATATCTGAGACACAGCCTCATCGCCGCGGTATATCGCCGCCGAGAAGAGACCTACATAATCGAACATCGCACGATACTCCTTGGATATGTGCATCGCATGGAAGCCTCCCATCGAGAGTCCCGCAACAGCACGCGACGAAGGCCTCGCCAGAGTGCGGTAGTGGTCATCTACCCACTCTACGAGTTGTGGAAACATCTGTTCGAACGAGCCATCCATCGAGCCGCTCATGTAGGGTGTCCACATCCCCTCGTGCGAGTATCCGGGAGCCGACACATGGCGCATGCAGCCATTGGGCATAACGACAATCATAGGCTCGGCCTTACCCTCGGCTATGAGGTTATCCATAATCTCTACGACACGCCCCGTGGCGCACCACGCCTCCTCGTCACCACCCATGCCGTGCAGGAGGTAGAGCACGGGATAACGACGCCTACCCTGCTCATAGCCCGCAGGGGTATATACGCTCATGCGACGCGCGACGCCATCAACCTCACACCATACCTTGGCGAGCGTGCCATGTGCAACATCCTGAGCCATATATGTATCGCCACGACCACCGGGGACTATGAAGTAGTTCATCTGCGTATTTATGTCGCGCATGAAGTACGACGACTGCGGGTCGTGCTGCCCTGCTCGGCCATCTACCGTAAATGAGTAGGTGTACAACTCCGACACGAGGGGTTCACTCCTATACTCCCACACCCCCGCCTCGTTGCGCACCATCGAGTGTGCACCATCGAGGAAGTCGCCCACAACCTCCACACGCTCGACATCGGGAGCCACGTAACGTAGCGTGACGCTACCATCGGCATGCACCTCGGGTGAAACGACCTCGTGCATCAACCACAGATTTTGCTGTGCCGATACAAAGTTTATACTTATGGACGTAAGAGCCATCGCCACGATATAAATTACCCTCTTCATAGTTACTATGTATTATGATTTTGTGTACTATTAAGACAAAAGTACAATTTTTTTCAGTACATTTGCCATAGTAAGAGTCTATTTTTATGAAGATAGGTGTTATTTCCGATACACACGGTACCTTCGATAAGGTGTTGGAGGAGTTCCTCGCCCCCTGCGACGAGATATGGCATGCCGGCGACTTCGGCACCGTGGAGACCGCAGACCGCATCGCGGCATTTAAGCCACTGAGGGCGGTGTATGGCAACATTGACGGTGGCGTCATGCGACGTATGTACCACGAGTTCAACTACTTCAAGGTCGAGGATGTCAGTGTGCTAATGACCCATATCGGCGGCTACCCACGCCACTACTACCCCAAGGCACTGCAACATATCCACGGCTCGCGACCCAAGATTTTCGTGGCGGGACACTCGCATATATTAAAAGTCATCTACGACCCCGTCTATGATTTACTACATATTAACCCCGGAGCTGCGGGTGTATATGGCATACATAAGGTGCGCACGGCAGTAAGGTTCGATATCGAGGGCAGCGAGATAAAGAACATGGAGATTGGTGAATGGCCTAAATAGAAAGAAATCAGCCTGAACGGGTAGTACTTAACGGTACGTCCCATTCAGACTGATGATTGAGAGGAAACGAATGTTCCTTTATCTCGTTAAATTACTTGTTGTAGGCCTTCATGACAGATATCAAATCCAACACCTTGTTCGAGTAACCCCACTCGTTGTCGTACCATGATACAACCTTTACGAATGTGTCGGTGAGTGCGATACCTGCGGTAGCATCGAAGATTGAGGTGCGAGGGTCACTGAGGAAGTCAGACGATACAACAGCCTCATCGGTGTAACCGAGAATTCCCTTAAACTCGTTCTCCGAAGCCTTCTTCATGGCTGCGCAAATCTCCTCGTACTTAGCAGGCTTTGCCAAGTTTACGGTGAGGTCAACAACCGATACGTCGAGGGTAGGAACACGCATTGACATACCTGTAAGCTTGCCATTGAGGGCGGGAATAACCTTACCTACGGCCTTAGCAGCACCTGTTGATGAGGGGATGATGTTGCCACATGCAGCGCGGCCACCACGCCAATCCTTCAACGAAGGACCATCAACAGTCTTCTGTGTAGCGGTTACTGAGTGAACGGTAGTCATAAGACCATTTACCAAACCGAAGTTGTCGTTAAGAACCTTAGCGATGGGAGCCAAGCAGTTGGTAGTACACGAAGCGTTAGATACAATCTTCTGACCAGCATACTCCGAGGTGTTAACGCCACATACGAACATGGGGGTATCATCCTTCGAAGGAGCCGACATAACTACATACTTAGCACCGGCGGTGATGTGTGCCTGAGCCTTCTCGGCTGTAAGGAACAAACCTGTTGACTCAACAACATACTCAGCCTCTACCTCACCCCACTTCAAGTTTGCGGGATCCTTCTCGGCAGTAACGCGAATAACGTTGCCATTAACGATAAGAGTGCTGTTCTCCATACAGTAATCTACGGTACCCTCGAACTTGCCGTGCATGGTATCGTACTTGAGCATGTATGCCAAGTAGTCCACGGGGCAAAGGTCGTTGATACCTACAACCTGAAACTTCTCTGCCTGTGAGCAAGCAGCACGGAATACCATACGGCCAATACGACCGAAACCGTTAATACCAATCTTAATCTGTGCCATAATCTAATCTTTTTATATTAATATAATACTTATCTCTATTTACATCTTTCGAGCACTGCAAAATTATACACTTTTGAACGATTTAACAAATATAATTTATAAATTTTTTTAATATAATGCTATATCGTTCCAAAAAGGTTATAATATTTCTTTTTCAAGAGACTAACGACCTACGCTCTTGGCGCGTTTTGCCATTGCCGAGGCGAAGACAAAGTCGTTGAGCTCCTTATTATCGGCCAGGAGAATATCGTCCTTGGTACCCTCCCACCACTTGTTGCCTTCGTGGATATACACAATCTTCTCGCCAATCTCCATCACCGAGTTCATATCGTGTGTATTGATAATTGTTGTGATATTGAACTCCTTGGTGATGTCGTGGATGAGGTTGTCGATAACCACCGAAGTTTGGGGGTCAAGACCCGAGTTGGGCTCATCACAGAATAGGTAGCGGGGGTTGAGCACGATAGCGCGTGCAATAGCCACACGCTTGACCATACCACCACTAAGCTCCGAGGGGTATAGATGGTCAGCCCCCGAGAGGCGCACACGCTCCAAGCAGAAGTCCACACGGTCGCGCTTCTCGCCCTCAGACATCTCGGTAAAGAGGTCGAGAGGCAGGCGCACATTCTCGCGCACGGTGGATGAGTCGAGCAGCGCACCGCCCTGGAAAATCATGCCTATATCCTTGCGTATATCCTTGCGCTCACGGAAGCTAAGATCCGTGTAGCAGGTATCGTCGTAGTATATCTTACCCTGGTCCACGTCGTGGAGACCCACGAGCGATTTAAGAAGCACGGTCTTACCCGAACCACTACGGCCGATGATAAGGTTTGTCTTGCCTGTATCGAACTGCACGGTAACATCTTTGAGCACCTGGCGTCCTTCGAAAGATTTTGATATGTGGTCAGCCTTAATCATACGCGCATAATTTGAGTGAGGATAAGGTCAAAAATCATGATTGTAACCGAGCTTGCGACCACGGCACGTGTCGAGGCACGACCCACCTCAAGCGAGTTACCCTTAGCGTAGTAGCCGCAGTAGGCCGAGATGGATGTTACGATGAAAGCAAAGACGGCACCCTTAACCAAAGCATAGGTTATGGAGAATGGTTCGAAACAGTAGAACAGACCCTCGATATAGTCCCCCGTAAGCATTATACCCGTGAGGTAGGCGATAGCATATCCACCGACAATACCCACCACTATACTGAAAAGCGTGAGTATGGGAAAGAACAACACCGTAGCCACAACCTTCGGCAGTATGAGGTATGACGCCGAGTTAACGCCCATAATTTCGAGGGCATCAATCTGCTCCGTAATACGCATAGTACCAATCTCGGATGCGATGTTCGAGCCAACCTTACCCGCGAGAATAAGCGCTACAACGGTAGATGAGAACTCCAAAATCATAACCTCACGTGTAGCGTAGCCAATCATATACTGCGGGATGAAGGGCGACTCGAGTGTGATGGCCATCTGCAAAGCTACTACGGCGCCGATGAATGCCGAGATAATCGCCGTGAGCGAGATAGAGTTAAAGCCTAAGGCCTCTATCTCGAACGATATGCGACGCAGATAGATACGCTTCTTCTCGGGGCGCGAAAAGACCTTTCCGAGCAGCAAAAAGTAGCGTCCTATATGTTCAAAAAGTTTCATCATAACTGATTAGCTTTATCGTTTTATCAAAATTCCGATTATTCAACCTCCTCGAAATCGACATAATCACCAACATTGTCGCTCACACGCTTACGTGTACTTCCCGATGTTTCGGCCTTTGCACCGCCACTCTGCGAAGTACCCTTTGCCTGTTGCTGACGCGCATCGGCCTGTGCCTGCATCTGTCGGAGTAACTCTTCGAGGGTCATACCTCCTCTATTTGTAAAGCCACCGAAGCCCTGCCCACCAAAGCCACCAAAGCCGCTCGCATCGAAGCCCTGCGCACCTCCCGACATGTTGCGAAACTGCTCCTGCATCTCACGCTGCATGCGGCGCATACGATACACAGCGACGATGATGCCTATAATTGCCAGAAGCAATAGGCCGAGGATGATATATAGGAAGACCTTGAATACAAATGGTGCAACAATGGCACATATTACCAACAAGGTGCAAAGTATCGGATTACGCTCAATAAAGGCAAGTATGCCGTAAAATATAATTTTAAGATATCCCATCTTTTAGGTCTCGTTCTCCAAACGGTATTGTCTCACATATATAATTATAGTACGGCACAAATATACAAAAAAAATGCGGAACAATAATGCTAATAGCGATTAATTTGCTCTATAAGGGAGATAATAAGGCTCATGGGAGGTAGGATAGAGGATGCGCAGAGGGGTTGGAGGATTTAGAGACAAGCAACAACCTCTCCTAATCTCTAAATTTTCTAAACTCTCATCACTGTTTTCTTTTTCGGGGTCGGAGGGGTACGAGGGGATAATTGTTGATAGCGAAAGCGCTCCCCTCAGACCCAACAACAGAGAGTGGAAAGCAGAAAGAGCAAAGAGCAAAGAGTACAGAGTACAGAGCAAAGTGGAAAGTGGAAAGTGGAAAATCCCCACAGACCTCGCAGACCCCAAAAAACCTCAGCCTTTTGCGCGAGGGGGTGCAAGGGGTAAAAGGGGTACGAGGGGGTAGATTGGGTATAATGGGTACATGTGGCGTATTAAACTATCAACCACGCCCCCAACCAACTATCTTTCATCTGTACTCTGCACTCTGTACTCTGCACTCTGTACTCTGCACTCTGTACTCTGTACTCTGTACTCTGTACTCTCCCCACAGACCCACGCCATTAATCAGCGCTCAATTTCTTGTCAGAAGGGTTGCAGATACAACGCTCGGCGAATTTGGAGTCGATGGGCTGTACTTGGATGTACAGCCCATTGGCGACATAATTCGTTAGCGGAAGTAGATGCGCCCTTATCACATGAAATTTCTTGTCAGAAGGGGTTAGATTTGGTGCCAAGTCGAAATTGACACGGATGGGGGTGTACTTTGCGTACATCCCCATTCGGGGCAATGAGCTTGGGGCCGAAGATGACCTCTTATCACAAGAAAAACAATTTCTTGTCAGAAGGGTTGCAGATGTACCCTCGATAAAGAAATCAGCCTGGATAGGTAGTACTTGGCGTACGTCCTATTCAGGCTGATGATTGAGAGGGTGCAGATGCGCCCTTATCACAAGAAATTAATTTGGTGGATTAAAAAATTATTCCTATATTTGCATAACCTATTAACTACAATGAACACGCTAAGTCATACTTATATCGCAATATCGATGTCTGTGATATCGACACGGAAGGCTATGACTATGCGAATGTGCCGTTAGGCACACTCTTCCCCATTGGTTGTTACGTACAACCACGCACACAATGTGCAAAATCCAACCTAACATTTTATAATACAACCCTTACATGGTAGGGGTAATGTTTATTTTGAATTAGATTTATAATATATTATAACATTATGGCTGACAACAAGTTACATTTTGAGACACTGCAAATACATGGCGGCTATCACGTTGACCAGAGCAACGCTCGTGGCATTGCCATACACCCCACCGCTGCATACCATTTTCCATCTTGCGAGTACGCTGCTAACCTCTTCACGCTCAGCGAACCCGGTTACATATACACTCGTCTGCACAACCCCACAACGGCGGCATACGAGGAGCGCATAGCCGCTCTCTACGGAGGTGTAGGAGCGTTAGCCACAGCATCAGGCATGTCGGCCATATTGCTCACAGTTACAGCATTAGCCAATGCAGGACAGAACATCGTGGCATCGCCCTACCTATATGGCGGCACGCACAACCAATTTGTAATATCGTTGCGCAACGTGGGCATAGAGTGTCGCCTCGCTAAGAGCGATGCCCCAGAGGATATTGCGCAGTGCATAGATGAGAACACACGCGCTATATTTGTCGAGTCTATGGGCAACCCTACATGTCGTGTTGCCGACATCGAGGCACTCGCAAAGCTCGCACATAAGGACAATATACCTCTCATCGTAGATAACACCTTTGGTGCAGGCGGATACCTCTGCAATCCCTTTGAGTGGGGCGCAGACATCATTTGCGACTCAGCCACAAAGTGGATAAATGGACACGGTACAGCCATGGGCGGCATCATCGTCGATGGCGGAACATTCGATTGGGGCTGTGGCAAGTTCCCCGCGATAGATGGTCCCTCGGAGGGTTATCATGGGCTTAACCTGTACGAAACATTTGGTAATCAAGCATTTATCGTCAAGTGTCGCGTAGATGGCATGCGCGACTTCGGATGCTGTCCCTCGGCCTTTGATGCCTACCTCATGTTGCTCGGCTTGGAGACATTGTCGCTGCGCGTGAAGCACGAGGTTGAGTCGGCATATCGTCTTGCCGAGTACTGCCGCAACCACCCCAAGGTGGCGCGCGTAAGTTTCGTGGGGTTCGAGAATCACCCGAGCCACGCACTCGCAAAGAAGTACTTCAAGCATGGTGCCTCGGCAGTGCTCACAATAGAGCTTCGAGGCACGTTGGAGAGCACCGTGAAGTTTGTCGAGGCACTACGTCTCTCGGGCAATATGACCATGATTGGCGACTCTATATCTGTGGTTACACACCCCGCATCTACAACACACAAGCAGCTATCCGACGAGGCAAAGCTCGCAGCAGGCATCACGCCCACGTTGCTACGCATATCTCTCGGCTTAGAGAATGTCGAGGATATCATTGCCGACTATGAGCAGGCACTAAGCCACGTTGAGTAATGAGCAAGATATACAGACATAACACCCCCGTAGTGTTGGAATCGGGCGCAATACTCCCCGAGGTAGAGATAGCATACGACACCTTCGGCACGCTCTCGCCCGCGCGTGATAATATAATATGGGTATGCCACGCCCTCACTGCAAACTCCGATGTTGCCGACTGGTGGCCACATACCGTCGAAGAGGGTCGCTTTCTGGACCCTACGCGCTACTTCATCGTCTGCGCCAACTTCCTCGGCTCCCACTATGGCACAACATCACCTCTAAGTGTCAACCCTACGACGGGCAAGAAGTGGTACTACGACTTCCCGCGTATCAGCGTGCGCGACATGGTCAAGTGCCACCAGCTCTTAGCCAAGCACCTTGGCATAGAGCGCGTTAAGATGCTTATAGGCAGCTCCATCGGAGGCTTTCAGTGTATGGAGTGGGCCATCATGGAACCGGAGTTTATGGAGCATCTCGCACTCATCGCCACGACCACCTGCTCAGAGCCATGGGCAGCAGCCTTCAATGAGTCGCAGCGCATGGCCATACGCCTCGATAAGACGTGGGGCGAGGAGCGCGATGACGCGGGCATAGACGGCATGGCCGTAGCACGAAGTATCGCTCTAATCAGCTACCGCGGAGGCGCAGCCTACAACGCCACACAGCAGGAGAGAGAGCATCCCGAGGAGGCATCCTTCGAGCGTCGCGCACATAGCTACCAGCAGTACCAGGGCGAGAAGCTGCGCCGCCGCTTCAATGCCCTATCGTACTACCGCCTGAGCGAGGCTGTCGATTCGCACAACATTGCGCGAGGCAGAGGCTCCATAGCCGAGGCACTCAGGGCAATAAAGGCTCGCACTCTTGTTGTAGCAATCTCGTCAGACATACTCTTCCCCGTGGAGGCACACACACCTCTGAGGGAGCACATTGCCGATGTAGAGTACCACCTCATAGAGTCAGAGTTTGGACACGATGGCTTCCTGGTAGAGCATGAGAAACTGAACACTATAATACAGAACTTTATAAACCGATAACAAACTAAAAATCAATACCATGAAAAATCTAAACATCGGACTATTCGGCTTCGGCAACGTAGGTCGCGGCCTCTACGACGTACTACAACGTATCAACTCCGAGAACGTGCATATCAAGCGTATCTGCGTACGCGACATCAACAAGGAGCGAGGCATTAAGGCCAAGTTTACAAATAGCCCTGACGACATCTTCACCGACAAGGATATAAACCTTATCGTCGAGGTTATCGACGATGCTGATGCCGCCTACGACATCGTGAAACGCGCATTGAAGAGTCGTATTCCTGTGGTCTCGGGTAACAAGAAGATGCTCGGCCACCACATCGTAGAGCTTATCGACTTGCAGGAGCAATACAACACAGCACTGCTCTACGACGCCTCAGCGTGTGGCAGCATCCCCGTAATTCGTAACTTGGAGGAGTACTACGACAACGACCTGCTCTGCTCGGTGAAGGGCATCCTTAACGGGTCTTCGAACTTCATTCTCTCAAAGATATTCAACGAGCACATGTCATATAGGGATGCGTTGAAACTCGCTCAGGACCTTGGCTTTGCAGAGAGTAACCCCACACTCGATATCGATGGTTGGGACTCACTATTCAAACTTATCATTATCACCATGCACGCCTTCGGAGTGTATGTGGCACCCGAGGAGATATTCACCTACGGTATTTCTACCATGAACGACTCGGACATACGCTTCGCACAGGAGAAGGATCGCCGCATCAAGCTTGTGGCACATGTCGAGAAGTTCGACGACAGACTCATCATGTGCGTCATTCCTCAGCTTATCTCGCGCAATAAGTACATATACAGCGTCGAAGATGAGTTCAACGGCGTAGTTATCAAGGGATTGTTTTACGATAAACAATTCATGTTCGGCCGCGGTGCCGGAGGTCATCCCACGGGCTCTGCTGTGCTTAGCGACATCACGGCATGCGCCTATAACTACCGCTACGAGTATAAGAAACGTAATGACTCGGTGCTACCTACATACACTACGGAGCATACCTTTCGCGTATATTTCCGCTATAAAACGGCAGAGCAGCGCAACCTTCTCAACTTCTCGAAGGTGCGCGAGCAGTACTCATCGGAAGAGTATAACTACATCGTGGGCGACGTTACTATCAGCAACCTCAAAGCCCATCAGGAGGAGCTTCGCACGGCCGACTGTTTCGTCGCAGCATATCCCTTCGACTAACGATTTAGCAACTATTTATGAAAAGACCGGCGTTGCCGGTCTTTTTTTTATGCCGTTATAAGATATTATTTGGGGCCTATCAGAAATGTTTTGTATGAATTTGTACAGCCGAGAAAAAATCGTCGGCAAACATATTTATTGATGAAAGTGTATCAACTTTTACCGCTCCGTTTTTATGTACTATTCTGACCAAGAGGCCGTTTATCCCAAAATCCATCTACTATTCTGACCAATAAACAGAAACTGCCTCACTTTTATCTACTATTTTGACCAATAAGCCAATAAGCCCCAAAAAAATCCACACCCGGACTTAAACAAATAAGGTGAGTATGAACAAAAAAAAGCCAAGTCCTAAGACTTGGCTTGAAGAGGCGCCTACCTACTCTCCCACCTAAATAGGCAGTACCATCGGCGTGAGTGAGCTTAACTTCTCTGTTCGGAATGGGAAGAGGTGGAACCTCACTGCTATAAGCACCTAAAAGAACTTTGTTTTTATTGGCT